>CACJZT010000004.1 GCA_902598015.1 uncultured Pelagibacteraceae bacterium | reverse complement strand
CTTAATGTAGAGCCAAATTTTAAAATGGTAAATTTAAGATGCTGTGAGATACACGAATTAAAAAACGATAAAATTATTGAAAGTCACATTTTAATCGACACAATAAATTTTCTAAATCAAGCAGGGAAGTTTCCAATAAATCCTTCAAGAGGATATGAGGGCATTTGGATGACACCAATAAATACAGATGGTGTAAATTTTTACGAAAATAATTTAGAAGTTTCAAAAGCTACTCTTGATCAATCTCTTACCATGCAAAGAAGTTTAAACATTAAACCAGAATTAGAAGCATCATCTGACTCTGATTTAAAAGAAAAACTTCTTAATCACCCACAAAAAGATTTTTGGCATGAAAAAATGATTTGGTATGGACCTAGTGGTATAGGAACGGCGCGCTCTTTGGAAGGTTTCATTGACCATCATCAACTTCCTTTTAGAAAAACATTTAAAGAGAGAAATTACTGGGAATTAGGACATTATTGTGAGTTAGGAGATGGTAAATTTTCACTTACTGCTGGATGGCACAGTATACAAGCAGTGTATGGTTCAAATGATTGGCTAGGATATAATTCAAACAAAAATAAAGTAACCATGAGAGTTATGGATTTTTACCATCATGATGAGGGAAAAATTAGAGAAAATTGGGTTCCAATAGATTTGGCACACATACTCAGCCAGATCGGAGTAGACATTTTTAAATAGTAAGAATTTATTTTAATGAGGCCGTAGTTTAACGGCCTCAAAAATTTAAGATTTTAGTTTATCCACTTATTTACAGTAGACATATTGTTTTTAACCCATTCTTCTGCCATATCGTCAGCATCCATTTCATCTCTTCCAACTTTTAATATCCATTGGTTGATTACTTTAGGGTCCATAGCCATTTGACTTAAAAATTTAGCAGCTTTTGGATTTCTTTTTTCCAAAGATTTTGAGTAAGCTACATAAATAGTCGCTTGTCTACTTTTGCACGGAAACTCTGATACTTCTAACCAATCTTCAGCATCTAAGTTCATATTTGAATCACATCCTTCAGTGTAAGCAGGCTCACCAATTTCATGTAAGTCATAAGCTGCATGTAACCATTCTGGTGTCCAATAATAAAATAATATTGGCTTTTGATTATCAATTGCATCTTTTAATTGTGCTTTAAAAGTATCTTGTGGAATAATATTTGGTTCCCAAAGGTCAGTTAAACCATAACTTTTAAATTTAACTTGCCACATTTTTGTAGATTTCCATCCAGCATCACCAGCCCAGTACTCACCTTTACCATTACCGTCTGTATCAAACATCGCTGCAACGTTTGGATCTTTCATTGCTGCAACATCTGGAACTTTGCTTTTTAAAAATGCAGGAACATACATATCTTGAGTTCCTTTATAAGGTGTGTTGACAGCTACAGTTTTGTTTCCATCAATATATTGATCCCAAATACCTTGTCTATTCGGCATCCACAAATCTGTATAGACATCAATTTTTCCATCACCCTTGTCCATTCCAGCCATTATCAAGTTACCGTCTGATAATCCCTGAACAATTTCTGCTTCAGAATTCAGAGGTCCATTAATGACTGCTTTAATAATGTGTCCAATAACTTTTGCACCAGTCCAACTTAAGTCTGAGATCATTACTTTCTCACCTGCAGCTTTAGCTGAAGTCGTAACAAGCATTATTGAAGAAAATATTAAACCTAATATTAGTTTTTTCATTTTTACCTCTCTTGTAATTTAATGAAGGAATTATCTAATTTTTAAAAATGATAATCAAATACTATTTTTCTATTATTTTGTAGCTTTCTGTACAACTCTATCAATGATCATAGCTATAAAGGCAATTGCAAGACCTGCCAAAATTCCTCTTCCAATTTTTGTGTTCGCTAAAGCCTCAACAACTATTAGACCCATTCCTCCTGCACCAATTAAAGCAGCAATAACAACCATTGATAAACACATCATGACTACTTGATTGATACCAGCCATAATAGAAGGAAGGGCAAGTGGTAACTCAACACTATATAATAGTTGTCTTTCTGTAGAACCAAAAGCAAGAGCTGCTTCTTTAATTTCTGATGGAACTTGTCTAATTCCTAAAGCTGTTAATCTTACTATAGGAGGCATTGCAAATATTACAGTTGCAATAATTCCTGGTGGTTTTCCAACAGAGAAAAAAGCAACTGCTGGTATCAAATATACAAATGAAGGAATCGTTTGCATAACATCTAGAATAGGTCTTGTAATTGTTTCAGCTCTATTTGATTTTCCAACCAAAACCCCTAAAGGCAGTCCAATAGCACAACATATTAAAGTAGCGGTTAATACTAAAGCCATAGTATCCATTGCTGTATTCCAAAAACCAAATAAGGCGAGATAGATCAGTGCAAATGCTACAAACATTGTAACTCTAAATCCTGCAATTTTATGAGCTACAAGTAAAAATATTCCTCCCGTAATTATCCAAGGTGTTCCAACAAATAAAGCAGATATTCCTTTTAATAATGACCTTATTCCATCGGTTGCTGCATCAAAAACATATCCGTGAAATGCAGTTAAGTAACCAACTTTTTCTTCAATTTTTTGTGAAACATATTTATTAAGAGTAATTGTAGGCATTCCTTCTCTAGGAGGTTTTTTCTTTACATATCTAGTGCCATCCTCATTTCTTGGATAGCTAACTTTAACTGGTCTATCTATCCAAATTAAAATAGGAAATTCAGATATAAAGAAACAATCAAATCTTTTTTTAAAAGATACCTCAGCACCTTTTTCCATTGCCCTATGTTGTTTGATACAAGTTCTTTCATCAGGAGCGAATTGTGATGATCTATATAATGTTAAAGGCCAAATTAATGCTAGAACTAAAAAAACGTTTATAAGTCTCGAGAAGTTAAAACCTGATGATGTTTTTTTACTTATTTGCCACTTATCAAATTGTTTGATGTAAACTCTATCTGCTAACCAACCAATTAATATTCGACCCAAGATAATTGTTAAAATTGCATATATTAAAGAACTATCTTGCCAAGTTGAGTATCTATCAACCAAAAAATCTTTTTTATCTAATATTGCTTGCTCAATACCAGCACCATATCTAAAATATAAAGTAATATTTACTGCCGCTATTAAATCTAAAAATGAACTTAGAAAAAAAAGAAACCAGTTCCCTCTTAAAGCACACCAAAAGAAACCTCCTAAAAGAGCCGAGTAGTTTATATGATATAATTTTAATTGGTTTCTTTGAATTAAGCCAAATACTTTACTGTAATAGTCACCATTTTTTTGGGCAAAATCTTTGAATGAGTTTTTTACTGTTTTTTCTTTACTCATATAGAGGAAAGACTACATCATTCTTTTAATTTGAAAAACCATATTTTCGAAGTCTAACATCACCAGTTCTAGCATGCGCTTCCATACCCTCGTACCTAGAAATTCGAGCTGCAGCAGCACCGACTTCTTTATTAGATTCTTTATTCATTTTTTGATAAGTAACTGTTTTTATAAATTTTCCAACGTATAAGCCGCCAGTATATTTTCCCGCTCCCTTTGTTGGTAAAATATGATTTGGTCCAGAACATTTGTCACCATATGCAACTGTTGTTTCCTCACCTAAAAATAATGAACCATAATTTTTTAAATTTTTTAAATACCAATCTAAGTTTTCAGCCTGAACCTCTAAATGTTCAGGAGCATATTTATCACTAACCTTTAACATTTCCTCTTTAGTATCACACATAATTACTTCTCCATAATCTCTCCATGCAGCATCAGCATTATTTCTGTTGTGTTCAGGTAGTTCATGAATAATTTCTGGAACTCTTTTCATCACATAATCACATAAAGATTTATCAGTAGTGTATAACCAAGCAGGGGAGTCAGGACCATGTTCAGCCTGTCCAACTAAATCATAAGCAATTATTTCTTTATCAGCTGTATGATCAGCAATTATGCCTATTTCTGTCGGTCCAGCAAATAAATCAATTCCAACTTTTCCAAATAAAATTCTTTTAGACTCTGCTACAAATTTATTTCCAGGTCCAACAATCATATCTACTTCTGGATTACCAAAGCAACCATATGCAAGCGCACCAATTGCTCCTATACCACCAACGTTCATAATTACATCTGCACCACAAAGGTTAGCTGTATAAATTATAATTGGGTTTGCACCATTTGAATCTTTTGGTGGACTTGTTGCAATTACATTCTTTACTCCAGCAACTTTTGCTGTCGTCACACTCATTATAGCAGAGGCGATATTGTTATATCTTCCACCAGGGACGTAGCACCCAACGGTATTTACAGGTATTAATTTTTGTCCTGCTATTAAACCAGGTGATAATTCAACTTCTGAATCTTTTCCAAGATTTTCTAATTGATGTTCTGCAAACTTTCTTACTCTTTCATGAGAAAACTGAATATCATCTTTAATCTTTTGATCTAAAGTTTTATTTATTTCTTCAATTTTTTCTTTGCTAACAATTATATCACCTTCATAATTATCAAATTTTTTTAAAATATCTTTAACCCCTTGGTCCTTTGTTTTTTCTAAATCTTTTAAAATTGAACTTACTTTAGTTCTTGTTTCATCTTCACCTGTAAATGCAGTTTTTTCAGCTTTTTTTATATAAGTAATTGCCATTATCTTTCCTCTAATTTTATAAATGTTTAAATTATAAAAGATGTTTATTCAACAGAAGTTTAATCTAAAGCAACAACAGCTGCAGCTATAGAAGCAAGTCTTGCTGTCGCATCATCTGATCTACTAGTTATAACAACAGGCACTTTACCTCCAACAACTACACCTGCTGCACATGCTCCCATAAAATAAATCATCATTTTTACAAGCGCATTTCCAGTTTCGACATTTGGAACTAATAATACATCAGCTTCTCCAGCAACTATATTCTCAATTCCCTTAATAGAAGCAGATTTTTTTGAAATACTATTGTCAAATGCCAAGGGTCCAAAAATATCAGCATTAAAATTTTCTTTAATTGCCAATTCAGTTAATTCTTTCGCTTCAACCGAACTCTGTACACTATCAATAACTTCTTCTGTTGCTGAAAGGACAGAAATCTTTGGTCTTGGAATATTAATTCTATGACTAAAATCTATAACATTTCTTAAAATATGCATTTTAGTTTTTAAGTTAGGAGAAACATTCAATGCTCCATCGGTTATGATTAATGGTTTATCATCTTTTTGTAATGTCATATGCCAAATATGACTTAGTCTTGTTTTTCCTATTAATTTATACTCTCTTTTAAGAACTTCTTTCATTAATATATCAGTATGGATATGTCCTTTTACGATAATTTTTACTTTATCTTCTGATGCAAGTTTTGTTGCAATGCCTGCTGTATTATTTTCAACTGACTCATTAATTATTTCAAAATTTGATATATCAAATTTAAGCTCATCTGCGCATTCTTGTATTTTTTGTTTATCACCTATTAATATTGGAGTGATCAATTTTTCAGAGACAGCATCCATTACCGACATCATTGGTAATTTTTTGCCTGCATTTACAATGGCTGCTTTTACACCCCTTTTTTGATGGGCTATATTAAGTAGATTAACAGGGCAAACTGTAGATTTATCAGATAACATATGAGTTTAAATATTTGTTATGGTTCTAAATATCAATATTTTTTATTACGTTCGATATAAAAATAGTTTAAAATTGAATAAACGATGGAGATAGTTACAAAAATTGCACCTATAGCGTTAGCACTTATAATGCTAGGTCTGGGATTGGGCTTATCAACTAGAGATTTTTTAAGAGTTATAAATAATCCAAAAGATTTTACAGTCGGAATAATTTGTCAATTAATCCTTCTCCCAATCGTCGCTTATATTTTACTTTTAATATTAAGATTACCAGTTGAATTAGCTTTAGGATTAATGATTATTGCTGCTGCTCCTGGAGGAGTAACATCAAATGTCTTAACAAAATTTGCAAATGGAGATGTTGCATTATCTATTTCGTTAACAGCAGTAGGTAGTTTAATTAGTATTTTTTCTGTTCCATTTATTGTTTTTTCTTCAGCAAAATTATTAGGTGTAACTGATTTATCCTCAAGTATTACGATGACTGGTATTGCTCTTAAAATGGCACTAGTTGTAACTATACCAGTAATTCTAGGAATGATAATTAGAAGATTTGCTGAAAACTTTATTTCTTCTAATATTAATATTGTAAATAGAATTACAGGTATTTTGTTTATTATTGTATTTGCAGCAATATGGATTGAGGAAAGAGAAAATATAATATCATACTTAAGTCAAGCAGGTTTAGCTGTTTTAATATTAAACGTAGTTATGATGACTTTGGCATTTTACATTGCAAAAGGTTTTTCAACTGGAATACCACAGAGAAAATGTATTTCTTTAGAATGTGGATTACAAAATGGAACTTTAGCTGTATTTGTAGCAACACAAATTTTCAATGATGTCGCTTACATGGTTCCCACAGCTGCTTACGCATTAATAATGTATATAACTGGATTTATATTTATATATATTCTTAAAAATTCTAATTAAGATTTATTTGATTGTAGGTTCTTTTTATAAAAACATTTATTGATTTTAAATTTTCATCTTGGATTATCGACATATCTTTAAAATTTTGTTTGCTGACATCAAAATTTATCAATTTATTTTTGTCTAAAGAAATAAATTTATTTTTAGTTAATTTCTTGATTTTTCTTACTACTGTTGGTCTTGGTATTCCTGTTATTTCAGAAATAGACATTGCATTAATTCCTTTTATTTTTTTATTAATAATTTTATCTCTCCATTTATCTAAATAACTATCAACTCCTTTAAGTTGCCTTCCAATTTTTGAATTATTATTCAAAATTATAGTTGCCAAAATAGTAAATATTTCCATATCACCAAAATAATTTTTCCACCTCAAACAGTAAGGGAATAAAAATTTATAAAATTGATACCAGCAAAATGAGAAATTATGTTTTATTAACTTATTAATTTCATTACTGGACATTTCATTTTTTATAACTTTTTCTTCTTTTAAAATTTGACTAAAAACAGACAAAAGTGTGCATATATTTTTTAATGTATAATTTGGCTGTGTTGAATTGTAAGCACTTCTATCTATTGTAATCTTCTTGCCTTTTTTTTTAATTATTCCCTTTTTTTCCAGGGATATAACTTTTCTTCTGACACTTTCTTTTGGTATTTTAAGATCCTTTGATATTCTTATAAGGTTAATTTTCTCAATCTCTAATGTTTTATCCTTATAAAAATCATTGAAAGTAATATTTAAATTATTTCTTCTGTAAAAATCAAACTGCTTACTAATCAAATAAATTAAAATTGTGTAAGTATCTATATCTTTGAACACTTTATAAGCACCGATTGTCCATTCAGACATAAGTTTTAAAAAAAAAGGACTTAAAATATCAAAATGATTTTTGAAAATTTTATCGATAAGCTCATCATCTAGTTCGGAATTTACACTTGGTAGCTGCTTCATAATGTATCAAAACCCAATTTGAACAATTTTAAAACTTGAGTCAACCCATTTTGAACAGTTAAATTCTGTAAAATTTTTTTACTATATGTTTTAATAATTTAATGAGTACTGAAAGCTTAAATAGAACATCTAATATTGAAATACCTGAAAAAAAGCAGAGAGTAATTCGAATGTCCCCTCGTAAAGTAAATATAGATGTTCTAAAGAAACGAGTAATCACTGAAAAGAAAAAAGAGGCACTTCAGTCAAAAATAATAATACTTTCAGTCTGTTTATCTATCGGAATACTAGGTTATTTTGCAGGTTAATTAGCTAAGAGAATATTTAAATCCTTTTTAATATTTTTTGGAATTTTTATAGATTTTTTAGAGTTTGTTTTTGTTCTTAAAAACTTTTGCTCGCCAGGATAAAAGATTTTTTGTCTTTTTAAATTAGGTATTTTTTTTATTCTTTTAATATTTTTTTTTATCTCTTTTTTATAATCTTTAACAAATAGATTGTCTTTAAATGCTAAAAATAAGTGACCGATATTTTGCGGGCCAGAAAAATCATCAAATGGGTCTTTTACTTTGCCACCATGATTACTTCCAACAAATACTCCAGTTAAAATATCTACCATCCAAGCTAATCCAGATCCTCTAAATCCAGCTATTGGAAGTTGTACCCCAGCAAGAGCTTCTTTTGCATTTGTAGTTGGTTTTCCAAATTTGTTTAAAGCAACGCCATATGGTATTTTTTTTCCTAACTTTTCTGCAATCCTAATTTTACCTCTATTAATCATTGACATTGATGTATCCAGTATAAATGGAACCTTACTATTTGTTTGAGTTCCAAAACATATTGGATTAGTTCCAAAGACTGATTTTTTTCCACCAAAAGGCGCAATAGCTGGAGGAGCATTTGTAAATGCGAATGTTATTAAATTTTTTTTAACCGCTCGCTCGACGTAGTATCCAGATAGACCGTAATGTCCACTGTTTTTTACAGCAACTAACCCAATCCCTGTTTTTTTTGCATTTTGAATAGTTTTTTTAATAGCCTCATCTGCTGCAACAAAACCAATAGAATTATCAGCATCAATTATTGATATAGATTTTGATATATTTTTTACAGTTATTTTAGGTCTCGGATTAATTACTTTTTTTGAGATTCTTTCACAATACATTTTTAAACGAGACAATCCATGTGAAGGCGCACCTACAAGCTCTGCATTGATAATTGCATTTGCACAAATAATAGCATGATTTGTTTTCAACCCTCTTTTTATAAAAATTTTTTTAATAATAGATTTAATTTTTGTATTATTTACAGACATTAATAGAATGAAATTAACCTTTACCTCTCCAAGGTATAGTCTTATCTATAATTTTTCTCAAAGTTACGTCAAAAAGAAGACCCAACATACCCATTATAAAAATTGTGATCCAAATTACTTCATATTGAAAATACTTTTTGGCAACATTTTCAACAAATCCAATTCCAGTTGTACCTGCTAAAAATTCTGCTGCAACTAAAGTTCCCCAGCACATACCAACAGCTACTCTAATACCTGTTAAAATTTCAGGTAAAGAATTTGGAAAAATAACATATCTAAGTATTTGTCTTTTAGAAGCACCAAGAGAATGTGCTGCATGAATTTTAGATAACTGCGTGCCTGATGCTCCAGCTCTGGCTGAAATAATCATTATAGATAATGAAACCATAAATAATAAAAATACTTTTCCAGTATTATCAATCCCTAAAACTGAGATTATTAAAGGAGCCCACGCAAGGGGAGGTACTGGTCTATAAAGTTCAATTAATGGATCAAAGAAACCTTTAGCAAATCTATTTAAGCCCATGAAAAGTCCTAATGGTACACCGATCAATATTCCAAAAACTAATCCAAGAAAAACTCTTAAAAATGAATCCCAAATATGACCATAAGGAACAGGGATTTTAAATAATTTAAAATCACCAGTAACAATTTTTAAAACTTTACCTTTAAAATTTTGCTTAACCACACCATCTTTAGTGTGAACTGGATATTCTCCAGGCAAAACATCAGCTATCCAATCCGGCAATATAAAGCCAATTATCTGGCTTACATCCATCATATCAATCCAAAGAAGTGGGATATTTTTGTAACCTACACTTGGCTTAGACATTAAAATAAATTTATTAAGTGTATCCGAGGGTTTTGGTAACCATCTACCCGAACCTTGCTCAGAACAACTAGGACCACTTGCAACTATAGTTCCAGCAGGGAATAAAAGAATGTCAATTAATCTTAAACCTCCTTGCTCAGTTTTTTGAAGATTATCAAATTCAATAATTGCATTTTGCATTTCATTAAGAGCATTTGGTGGATAAATACTTGCAAATTCAATTCTTCTTGCAATTTTTACAATGTTTTTTGCGTAAGTAGATGCCACTTCCTCAGTATCATCTAAATTTTTTCTATATAATTTTATCTCTGATTTAAGTTCTTTTATTGCATTTTTGAATTGAGGATTATGGTTTCTTAATTTAAAAAATTTATCATTAATTTTTTTTAATTGTTCAGCTGCAGCGTGAAATTTCAACCCTCTATCTGTTTCAGGCACTAAAGGCACTTCAATAGTATTTTCTATTGATCCTGTTCCGGCACTTACAGTTACTATGCCCCAGGTTCCTTGCTCAGCAATTGCTTTTTGTCTTTCATTTTTTTGCTCTGGTGTTTCAAATGGATAATCTTTCTTTTGAAAATTAGTACTTAATAATCTAATTTCATCAGTCATCTCATCTATTTTAATTTTTGTGTTAATCTCCATTAGATTATCGTTAGTAAGTAATGGAATTAATTTGTTTGTTTTATTAATAAAACCAACTAATGCAGTTTTCTGTATGTTGCTTAAATCTGGCGAATTTTGAATTTCTAAACTTATTTTTTTAAGATTTTTATTTTCTATTTTTATTATTGAAGTACTTTTGAATTCTCTTTCTTCAATTGGAAATTGATATTTTAATCCTAATAAAGACTCATTTATTTTTGCGACCTGACATAATTCATTTGCTGATTTTGGATAAAATCCTTTTGCAATATCCCAAGAATAATAAAGCCAAACTAACAATATTGCACTACTTCCGACAATTATCCAATGAGTTCCACCTTTTGCTCTTTCTGGATTTCCAAAAACTGCATCAACTTTTTCAGTTTTTATTAAACGTCTTCCATAAAGTATGCACCCGATAATTGATACGAGAATTAATATTGTTATTATTTGAGTAAACATTTAATTTTCTTTTCCCATAATTTCTTCCTCCATGTTCCAAATCATGGATAAAATTTCCTCTCTTTTTGATGAAAAATCTTTATTTTTTTTTATTTCTCTTAAATCTTCTTTTAATCCCATCTCTGCAAATGGAAGATTATATTCTTTATGTATCCTACCTGGTCTTGGTGCCATTACATACAACCTTTCACCAAGCAGTAGTGCTTCCTCAACCGAGTGCGTAATTAAAATAATTGTTTTTCCAGTTTCTTTCCAAATTTTCAAAACTAAAGATTGCATTTTTTCTCTTGTTAAAGCATCAAGAGCACCTAAAGGCTCATCCATTAAAATCAAATCAGGATCATTGATTAAACATCTTGCAAGAGCTACTCTTTGCTGCATTCCTCCAGATAATTGATATGTTGGGGTATTTCCAAATCCTTTTAAGCCAACAATCTCCAGCCACTCATCAACTTTTTTCGAAGTTTCTATAGGATCTTTTTTTTTCATTCTAAGACCAAAGTTTACGTTCTCTGCAACAGTCAACCATTCGAATAATGCACCTTGTTGAAAAACCATGCCTCTTTCAACTCCAGGTCCATCAATTTCTTTACCATTCAAAGTTATATTTCCAGATGTTGGTCTTAAGAAACCAGCTGCAATATTTAATAAAGTTGTTTTTCCACAACCAGAGGGCCCAAGAACAGTTAACAGTTCTCCTTTTTTTAATTTGAAATTTAAATCTTTTAAAGCATGAACAGTCTCTCCTTTTGGAGTTTTGAAAATCATGTTTAAGTTTTGAGATATTAAATCACTCATTAGTTGACTTTATATAAAATATTTACTTAAAAAAATAGGCACCAATAAAATTGGCGCCTATTTAATTATTCTAATCTTTAAATTATAAAGGTAAGAAACTAGTGTCTACTGCTCCACCTGGAGTTCCCATTCCTTTTAAGAATGCATCTAAGTTTCCGCTTTCCATAGATTTTTTAGTTTCTTCTGGAGTTAAAAATTTGAAACCATTTAAAGTTTCTTTCATATCAGCAACTTTCATCTCTGAAGCTTTTGACATAGAATTCATATCACTTTTTCCATTTCTATATCTTTCATTTGCTTCATGAGTTACTTCAATAAAAGTTCTCAACATTCCAGGATTTTCCTTCATAAACTTGTCTGTTACAGAAGTAATATCTATTCCTAAAATACCTGCATCTCTTGCTTCTTGAACAGTTAAAAGTCTTGATCCTACAGCAACTGCAGCTTTGATAGAATTACCACCAAATAGACATGCCATTACTACATCTCCACTTACTAATGCAGCCGCACCTTCTTCAGGGTCCATTTGAATAATATCCATTTTGCTTCTGTCAGCTCCGACAACTTTCATACTTTCGTCGAAAACGTACTCAGCCATAGTACCTAACGGAACAGCAACTTTTTTACCTTCTAATTCAGTTGCATTTGCTTTTGTTATTCCTGATGCATTAGACGTTACACAAGTTGTTCCACCCATTCCGTACTCCATTGCAATATCGACTAATTTGATAGGTGCATTTGATTTTACAGCATTAATAAATGGTACTAAACCTTGTGAGTAAGAAATATCAATATCTCCTGCTAACATTGCATCTGTCATTGCTCCACCATTTGTGAAGTTTGTCCATTTTACTGGAACTCCTAAAGCTTTAGCAAAATTCTTTTTTTGCATGTCCTCTAAATTTGGACTTGGCCACTCTAGAAAGTATGCAACTCTAACTTCGTTCGCAGCAGAGTTTGCTGCTGTGATTGTTAAGTTTAGAGCAAATAAACTTCCTAAAATGAAACTAATTATTTTTTTCATTTCATCTCCTGTTAATTAAATTTAATTATCGATATTTAAGTTTAAATTTTCTTTTAAGTAAATGATGAATAAATTACACAGGCTTCAAAAGTCATAAGTTACAACCTATAGTTGCGGTCATTTAACATAGCAAGTATGACTAAAATTTACTGGTTAATTTATATAATTAGTCTATGAATCGAAACATAATTATGAGTTCAGAAAAACCTCAAATACCAAATTCTTTAAATGAACATTGGATGCCATTTACATCCAATAGAGATTTTAAAGAGTCTCCAAGATTAATTGTAGAAGCAAAAGGTGTTTATTTAAAAAATCATCAAGGTCAAACCCAGATAGATGCAAGCTCGGGATTATTTTGTAATCCTTTAGGTCATGGAAGAGAAGAAATTATTAATGCAATTACAAATCAATTAAAAAAATTAGACTATGCTCAACCATTTCAACAAGGTTTTGGAGGTTCATTTGAACTTGCAACAAAAATTTCAAAACATACACCAGGGAATTTAAATAGAATTTTTTATACAATTTGTGGATCTACTGCTGTTGAGACTGCAATAAAAATTGCAGTTGCATATCATAAAGCAAGAGGTGAAGGACATAGATTTAGGTTTGTTGGAAGAGAAAGAGGCTATCATGGAATGAATATCGGAGCTACTTCTGTTGGCGGAATGATTAACAACGTGAAAACATTTGCCAATGTTTTGATGCCAGGTGTTCTTCACATGAGACATACACATTTACCAGAACATAAATTTGTTTCAGGTCAACCTGAAACTGGCGCAGAGATGGCAGAAGATCTTGAGAGAATTTGTACAAATTTTGGTTCAGAAAATATTGCAGCTTGCATTGTTGAACCAATTGCTGGATCAACAGGAACTTTAGTTCCACCAAAAGGATATTTACAAAGACTAAGAGAAATTTGCGATAAGCATGGTATTTTATTAGTTTTTGACGAAGTTATTACAGGTTGGGGAAGAACAGGTTCGCCTTTTGCATCGCAAGAATACGGAGTTACACCTGATATTATAACAATGGCTAAAGCTACAACAAATGGAATAAGTCCTTTAGGTGCAGTGGCGTGTAAAGAAGAAATTTATGACACAGTTATGGATGGATCTCCAAAAGGAACAATAGAATTATTTCATGGTTACACTTACTCTGGAATTCCTGTCTCAGTAGCTGCAGGCTTAGCGGTTCAAGATATTTTTGAAAAAGATGATATCTTTAATAGAGCAAAAAATTTATCTCCATATTTCCAAGAAGGTTTAATGTCTTTAAAAGATATTGATGTTGTTGATAACATAAGAGGTTATGGAATGATGGGTGGTATTGATATTAAAATGCATAAAAAACCTGGCGCAGCAGGATTTACATGTTTCAAACACTGTTATGATGCAGGAGTTAACTTTAAAGCGACTGGAGATTGTTTAATTATTGCTCCAATGTTTATCTGTGAAAAAAAACATATTGATGAAATAATCGAGAAACTAAGAACTGGTATTACAAACTATTCAAAAAGCAAAAAAAATTAATTTAATTCTATGAAAATCGGGGTTCCAAAAGAAATAAAGCCTCAAGAAAATAGAATTGGACTCACTCCCGAAAGTGTAAAGACATTAACTTCTAATGGCCACGAAGTTTTAATTGAAAATAATGGAGGTTTTGAAGCAGGATTTGAAAACGAGCATTACGTATCAAGTGGAGCAAAAATAGTTAATACAGCTGAAGATATATTTAATGACTCTGACATCATTGTTAAAGTTAAAGAGCCACAATCTAGTGAAGTAAAAATGATAAGAGAAAATCAAGTTGTCTTTACATATCTTCATCTTGCTGCAGCCAAGGAACTGACACAAGGCTTAATAGACAGCAAATCAATATGCATCGCTTATGAAACAGTCACAGATAACAACGGAAGACTTCCTTTGCTAGCACCAATGAGTGCAGTAGCCGGAAGAATGTCAGTTCAAGCAGGTGCACATTGTTTAGAAAAAAATCAAAAAGGTCGTGGTCTTTTGTTAGGAGGAGCACCTGGCGTAGAGCCTGGAAATGTTGTTATACTTGGAGGTGGAGTAGTAGGTGAAAATGCTGCGATAATTGCAACAGGCATGAAAGCCAAGGTTAATATTGTAGATAAATCTGAAAAAAGATTAAACGAACTTTCCAAAATATTTGGAGACAAAATAATTCCCAACTTAAGTGATAAAACTGATTTAGAAAAATTAATTTCTGAATGTGATTTGTTAGTAGGTGGAGTTTTGATACCAGGTGCTGAGGCACCAAAATTAGTTACAAAGAATATGTTAAAAAAAATGAAAAGGGGATCAGTAATTGTAGATGTTGCAATTGATCAAGGAGGATGTGTTGAAACCAGCAAACCGACTACTTTTGCAGAACCAACTTTTATAATAGATGATATAATTCATTATTGCGTTGCAAATATGCCCGGTGGCGTTCCAAGAACATCAACAATTGCATTGAATAAAGCAACGCTTCCTTTTTTATCTAAATTAGCAAAAGATGGGTACTTAAAAGCTTTAAATGATGATCAAAATTTTCAAGCAGGATTAAATGTGTTTAAAGGAGGTGTTACTCATAAAGCTGTAGCTGATGTATTTGGTCATGATTATTTGCCAGCTCAAAAAGCATTGCTTAACTAAAATCCCTAATTTTTCTTGCTTTTTCATAAATTGACAAAAAAAAAATTAATTCTATATAGCAATCATAATTTAAAAAATTATTCCTGAATTTAACATTCATTTATTTCTCTCTTTTTTGTTGAATTCACCTCCTCGAAAGGGGAGGTAAAAAGGAATTATATCCCTTTGTTTATTAAATTATATATTTGGTCTTTGTCAGTTAAACCAATTTCTCTTGCTACTTCACTTTCACCTTTAAAAACTACTATTGTGGTCCAATAATTAACACCTAAAGCTTTAGCAATATCTTCATGTTCTGTTTGCTCATAGAATAAAAACTCAACATCTTTAAAGTCTTTCATTGCTTGATCAAAAACTTTTGTTTGTGCTGCACATGTTGAACAATATTCGTTCCAAGAATTAATAACAATTGTTTTACCAGATTTTTGAATTTCTAATAATCTTTTCAGATCAAAATTTGTAGTTTTTTCAAAACCAAATGAGATATTTGGTATTAAGAATAAAATTAGAAAGACAAAATATTTTTTCATGAGCTTTATTTAATTATCTGGTCATTCTTTTCAAGATGTTTTCTTTCAAAAATATTTGATGAAACAAAACTGCTAAAATATGCAATGAGATTAAAACTATTAATGTATAATTTGAAATAACATGAACATTGTAAAATTGATCTGCTAAATCAAAGTTATCTTCAATCCTTAATTTAAAAATAAAAAAATTTAGTTTTTCACCATTAAATAGCTTTTTTAAAATTCCTGATGTTGTTATTGTTAAAAGTGCGACATAAAGAGCGAAATGATTCAATTTCGCAATCAAGTTTTGTCCAAAGAATGCCTCAGGCATTAGTTTTGGGGACTTGCTAAAAAATTTATAAATTAACCTAAATAAGGTTATGTAAAATATGGATATTCCTACAATTACATGTATATTTTCAATAGTTATTCTTAAATCCGAAAAATCTAATCTGACCAAAATAAACCCCATTGGTATCTGAGCAATTAGAAGGAGCAAAGTGAACCAATGAAAAAATTTAGCTAACCAACTATATTGTAATGTTATACTGTCAGACATGAGCTATTTTATAAAAATAAATAATATTTTCAAAATAATGTTTATTGTAGCACTTTCTTTTTCATTTAATTCTAATGTTTTATCAGAAGAAAGCGCAAAAGACATTATAAAGAAAAGAAAGTCTTTATTCAGTCAAAATTATAAACTAGCAAAAAGAATTAGTATTTTACTTAACGAAGTTGAAATTGAGGACTCAAAAAAACTGATGATTAGAATGAGTGATAATTATTTAGAATTACTAAATTTATTTCCAGAAAATACAAAAGAGGGACACGGAACAGAGGCTTTACCAATTATTTGGGAAGAAAAAGATGAATTTAATGCTCTAATGAAAAAATCATCTGATCAAATGATAAAGCTAGCTTCAATTATCGAAGACCAAGATGATTTTAGAGCAGCTTTGAAACAATATATGTGGTCGAGCTGTAAAGCTTGTCATAGCAGATATAGGGCTCCACACTAATGAAAAAGTATTTTTTTATTTTTATTGTTTTATTTTATGCAGATACTGCTTTCTCTCATTCGCACTACCCCATAACTAGAGATTCATTAGAAGCAATTAAAAGTGGCAAGATATTATACAATCAATATTGTGTTTCTTGTCACCAAGCAAATTTAGCTGGAGCTACAAATTGGCAAGGTTTAGATGAAGATGGGCATAGAAAAGCACCGCCTTTAAATGGAACTGGTCATACTTGGCATCATACAGATGAGTTACTACATAGAATGATAAAGTATGGATTTGCTAAATTGATAAAAAATTATGAAGGCAAGATGATGGGTTTTGGTGATAAAATAAGTGATGAAGGTATTGATAACATTCTTTCGTACATTAAATCTTATTGGAAAGATGATATTTATGAATATCATTTAGAAATGAGCAAACAATGAGTTCAGAAGCAATTAATTTTAATTGGTCATGCAAACATACTTGGAAAAGAAGCGCAAAAAATACCGCTTGGTGTTTACTAGGCTGTGCAATTGGTGACTTTGGAACTATATTGTATTTTCAGATAACAGGAATTCCCTGGCCTGTTTTAGCCATCATGACATTAGCAATTATAAATGGTTTGATTACAAGTATTATTTTAGAAACTATAATTTTACTAAGACAAAAACTTGATTTTTCCAAAGCATTAAAGACTGCGCTCGGTATGAGCTTTATATCAATGGTCAGTATGGAAATAGCCATGAACCTTACAGATGTAATTTTAACAGGTGGAGCTATTTTAAATTGGTGGGTAGTACCAATAATGCTTCTAGTTGGATTTTTAACTCCATGGCCATACAATTATTGGAGATTAAAAAAATATAATATTGCTTGTCACTAAAAACATCTCTATATCAATTTAAGACCTCAGATAATGACTAAAGATTTAATAACAATTGATAGCCTTTCAAAGGTATACGACAATGGATTTAACGCTTTAAAAACTGTTAATTTAAATATAAAGCAAGGTGAAATTATTGCTATGCTTGGACCAAATGGAGCTGGCAAAACTACACTGATAAGTATTGTATGTGGTATAGTTAAACCAACTTCTGGAGTAATTACAGTAGATGGTTTTGATATTATAAAAGATTATAGAGAAACAAGATCAAGAATAGGACTGGTCCCCCAAGAAATTTCACTAGAACAATTTGAAACAGTGTTTAACAATGTTTCATATTCAAGAGGCTTATATGGAAAAAAGCCAAACCCCCAACATATAGAAAAAGTTCTAAAAGATTTTAGTTTATGGGATAAAAAAGATTTAAGGTTAAATCAGCTTTCAGGAGGAATGAAAAGACGTGTAATGATAGCAAAAGCATTATCTCATGAACCTTCGATATTATTTCTTGATGAACCAACAGCAGGCGTTGATGTAGAATTGAGAAAAGATATGTGGAAAGTTGTAGAGGGATTAAGGAAAACAGGAGTAACTATAATATTAACAACACACTATATTGAAGAAGCAGAGGCAATCGCAGACCGAGTTGCTGTAATTAATCAAGGAGAAATCATTGTTGTTGATAATAAAATAGATTTATTAAAAAAGATGGGTCATAAAAAATTAACCATTGAATTACAAGATAAAGTCGAAAAAATTCCAGCAGAACTTAATGAATATAATCTATCAATATCTAATGATAATTATTCATTAATTTACAACTATAACTTACATGCTGAAAGAACAGGTATTACAAAGATGCTTCAAGATTTAAAAAATGCAGGTTTGAAGATGAGAGATTTAAAAACAGAGCAAAATAATCTTGAAAAGATTTTTGTGACATTGGTAAAGGAAAATAATGAGGATTAATTTTTACGCATTAAGAGCAATTTATTTTCATGAAATGGATCGATTTAGAAGAACATTAATACAATCTCTTCTCTCTCCAGTTTTATCTACTTCATTATACTTTATAGTATTCGGCTCGGTAATCGGGGATTATGTACAAAAAATTGATGGCATTAGTTATGGCTCTTATATAGTTCCAGGATTATTGATGTTAACATTATTAACGCAATCTATCAGTAACACTTCTTTTGGAATTTTTTTTCCTAAATTTAATGGAACAATTTATGAAATTTTAGCAGCTCCAATTTCTACTGTAGAAATTGTAATTGCTTATGTTGGTGCAGGTGCAACTAAAACCTTAATTGTTGCTGCAGTAATTTTCTGCACTTCACTTTTCTTTGCAGAAGTAAATGTAAAGTTTCCTTTACTAATGATTTTCTTATTAATTCTAGTTGCTTTTACTTTTGCTTTGTTTGGGTTTTTAATTGGACTTCTTAGTAAAAATTTCGAGCAAATGTCTATAATACCAACAATTGTCATAACACCAATGGTATTCTTAGGTGGAAGTTTGTATTCGCTAGATATGCTCCCAAGTTTCTGGCAAACAGTCACTTATTTTAATCCTGTTGTATATTTAATTAATGGGCTGAGGTTTGCATTTTATGGAGTTTCTGATTTTGATATTTGGATAAGTATTTCAACAATGTTTATATTTTTAATTGCATGTGTAACTCTTGTCTCAATTATACTTAAAAAAGGTTATAATATAAAAAATTAATTTGACTGTTGACCAGATAATTCCTGCAATATTTTTAATATTAGTCTTAATATTAGTTCTACCTAATTTTCTCAGATCAAACTCAAATATTAAACAATTGATATCTAATTTTTCAATTTGGATAATAATTATACTTGTTATATTTGGATTGATGTATTTTTTGATGTAAATAGATTTATGATTAAATTTATTCTTCCAGCAGTACTATTAATTTTAATTATTATTTTCTGGGAAAAAATTAATGAATTTTTATTAAGCAAATTTAAAATTAAACTCAATTACATAGCTGTCATTATATTAGTTTTAATATTAGTGGTTTTATCTTTATTACTATATTTCTAATTTATAATGGAGATAAATTTATTATTCTTTGTTAGTGTTGTTCCAGCTATTGTATTATATGGAATTGCTAAATCAGGTTTAGGTGGATCAATATCATTAATTTCAGTTCCATTAATGACAGTAGTAATGCCATTAAATCAAGCACTTGCAATTATTTTACCAATATTAATTTTTTCAGACATTATTGCAGTTTATAGATTTAGAAGAGAGTTTGATTTTGGAACACTTAAATTAATAGTTCCATTTGCAGCTATTGGAATAATAATTGGCTCATTTACATTTACTTATTTTTCTGAGGATTTGCTTAAGTTAATTGTTGGAATAATGGGTTTTTTATTTTCTGGTCATTATTTTTTATTTAAAAAAGAAAAAACTATACCGGCAAAAAAAAACTTTTTTAAAGGGGCTATTTGTTCATCCATTGCTGGTTTTTCAAGTTTTTGTGTTCACGCGGGAGGAACTCCAACAAGTCTTTATTTGCTTCCACTAAGAATGAAAAAAGAAATTTATGTTGGCACAAGAATTATTTTTTTTAGTTGTGTTAATCTAATTAAGCTTCCTCTGTATGTTTATTTATCTATGATGAATTTTGATACTTTATATCAATCAGTTACTCTCTTTCCCCTAGCGCTTATTGGAATTTTTATAGGTTACAAATTACTTAAAATAATTGAGGAAAATTTATTTTATAATATCATTTACGCTTTAATTCTTGTTAGTAGCGCTAAGTTAATAATTGATTTCATTTAATCTTTGAAATAAGTTGTAAATGGGGTGCCAGATGGCTGAGAAATACCCTTAGAACCTGTCCGGTAATTCAGAAAGGGAAAATGAATAATTTAAATATAATCAATCAATCATCAGCAATAATATTAATTATTTCAATTTCTTTAATATTTGTTTTTATTGGAATTTATTTTTCAAAAAAATTTAAAGGACTTAATAATTATTTAGTTGCAAACCGTTCGATTGGAACTTTATCCTTAACAACAAGTCTTGTTGCTTCAGCACTTGGTGCTTGGATTTTATTTGGACCCGCATCAGCAGCAACATGGGGAGGAATTGGTGCAGTGATTGGTTATTCACTAGGAACTGCATTTCCACTCTTTATTTTAATTTATCTTGGTAAAAAATTTAGAACTAGTTATCCGCAAGGCAAAAGTATTATTGAAATAATAAGATTAAGATTTGGACCAAATCTTTATAAACTTATTTTAGTTTTTTCCATTTTTTATATGACAATCTTTTTAATCGCTGAAGTTACTGCTGTAGCTTTTTTAATTAATTACATATCTGGTACTGAGTTGTGGATTACCTCTTTAATAGTAATATCATGTTCGTTACTTTACACATTATATGGAGGTTTAAGAGCATCCTTAATTACAGATAATATTCAATTTTTTGTATTTACAGGACTTTTAATAATTAGTTTGATTTTTATTACCTCAATTGAAACAAACGATTTTAACTTTGAAATTATTAAAAATAATAATCCGCATTTGTTAAGTTTTAGTTATCTCCCAAATTATACTGCCGGTTTAACTTTCTTTATAGCTGTTGCTGCAACTAATCTTTTTCATCAAGGTAATTGGCAGAGAGTTTATGCTGCAAAAAGTTACGAAGTTTTAAAAAAAAGTTTAATATTTTCATTTTTAATAATATTACCAATAGTCTTTTTTATGGGATTTAGTGGTTTAGTAGCTGTCTCTCAAGACTCTAATGTGATACCTGATCTTGCATTTTTCTCAATCTTATTAAAAGAAAATTTAATAATATTTTCAGTCATTGTAATAATTTTAGCTATCTCTTTAACAATAAGTAGTATTGATACTTTAATAAATGCTATTTCAAGTTTGGTAATAGTAGATGTAGATAAAGTATTAAATTTAAAAAATAATCATTTAAATATTTCAAAACAATTTGTTATTTTTCTTTCGGTCATTGCTTTTTTAGTTGCATCAAAAGGATTTAGTATTCTTTATTTATTCTTAATTGCAGATTTATTTTGTTGTGCGGCTGTTCTAAGTGTTTTTTATACTTTTTATTCAAAATCTTATGATGAAAAAAATGCTTATGTTTCTATATTAATAGGATTAATTGCAGGACTATTATTTTTTCCAAGTCCTGATTTTTCTATATCAATATTATTTGGCATAATTTTGCCAATGGATTTAGCACCATTGTATATTTCTCAATCTCTTTTATTTTGTTCATTTATTGCGGCAACTTTATCACCAATAATTGCATGGAAATTGAAATAATTGATGTTTATTAAAAACCTAATTATTGTATAATTTAATAAATGCTCAATTTTATATTACCATTTATTGTATTAATTGTTGTTGTTGTTTTCATTCATGAATATGGACATTACTATTTTGCAAAAAGATATGGTGTTGGTGTAACAGATTTTTCGATAGGTTTTGGTCGAGAATTATTTGGATGGAACGATAAATCAGGGACAAGATGGAAAGTTTGTTGGATACCACTAGGCGGTTATGTAAAATTTTTCGGAGATAGGAATGTATTCTCACAAGCAGATCAAGAGGAACTACTAAAAAAATATAGCAAAGAAGACCAACATAAATTATTTGTAACAAAACCTCTTTACCAAAGAGCCTTAATTGTTGCTGGAGGACCATTGGCTAATTTTATATTAGCTATAGTCATTTTTACTTTTATATACATGTTTGCAGGTAAAGATTTTACACCTGCTGTAATTGATGAAGTATTAAAAGATAGTCCAGCAGAAGTTGCTGGAATGCAAAAAAATGACGTTATTATTGAAATAGATAATACAAAAGTAGAGAGTATTCTTGATGTTTCTAAATTAATAGCAATGTCAACATCAGAATTTATCGATTTTAAAGTTTCAAGATATGACCAGGAGTTAATATTAAAAGTAAAGCCAAATTTTGTTGATAGCGTTGATGAATTAGGAAACAAACTAAAGAAAAGGATGGTAGGTATTAAACTTAGTCCTTATAACAATCAAATAACACATAAAAAACTTGGACCTGCACAAGCTTTACTTCAATCATTTAATGAAGTTTATTTTGTAACAACTTCATCACTTAAATATCTTGGATCAATGTTTACAGGGGCAGGGGACAGTTCTCAATTGGGTGGTCCAATTAGAATTGCTAAAATTTCTGGCCAAGTTGCAGAATTTGGAATTATACCTTTTGTCAGTATGATGGCATATATTTCTATAAGTTTAGGACTAATTAACTTATTTCCTATACCTTTATTAGATGGAGGACATCTGATGTTTTATGCATTTGAAAAAGTATTAGGTCGTCCTTTAAGTCAAAAAACACAGGAAGGTTTTTTTCGAATCGGAATGTTTTTATTGTTATCTTTGATGTTTTTCGCAACATTTAACGACCTTAAAGATTTAGGCTTATTTTAAGGCTTTTTTAATAGCTAAAAAAACATTGGATTTATTGACTTTTTTTACCACTATATATTGTTGTTCAAAAAAAAATATATACTAAAAAAAAGCTTGAATTATCAATGATTTTGTTAAGTATAGTTTCATAAACCTTTAAAACCGGAGCTAAAATGAACAAAAAACAATTAGTAGCAAAGCTAGCTGGTTCGTTAAATCAAAGTAAAGCTGATGCAGAGCGTACTTTTGATACTATTACGAATACTATACTAGATGCGTTGAAAAACGACGATTCTGTAAAGATTGCAGGTTTTGGTACATATAAAGTGGCTAAAAGAAAAGCCCGAATTGGACGTAATCCAAGAACTGGAGAGCAAATCCAAATCGCTGCTTCTCAAAAGGTAAAGTTTTTACCTGCTAAAGCACTTAAAGAAGTATTTAACAAGTAAATCTCATTTAACAGCCTTTATTAGGAATGGTAAAATTCTTAATAAAGGCTGTTTCTACATGCAAAAACTGCATATCTATTTTTAACAACAATCATTAGTTTTTATTTTTTTTAAAATTATAAGAACCTCTTTTTAACAATGGAGGTTAAATGACTAAACATTTAAAAAAACTTGTCGGTCCTTTAGTAAGTTTGTTTTTCTTACTAAACATGACAAGTGTAGGTTATGCCGAATCTACAGTCTCTGCAGAAGTTGGATTTATTTTTAATACATTTCTATTTTTAGTTTGTGGTTTTCTTGTCATGTTTATGGCTTGCGGATTTGCGATGCTAGAATCAGGAATGGTAACTTCAAAAAGTGTATCTGTAATTTGTGCAAAAAATATAGGATTATTTTCTATCGCTGGAATTATGTTCTGGATGGTTGGTTATAATCTAGCATATGGAATTCCAGAAGGTGGCTATATAGGAACATTCACACCGTGGTCTGATGCAAGTGCTGTTGATACAGGATATGCTGATGGTTCGGATTGGTATTTCCAAATGGTATTCTGTGCAACAACAGTATCAATTGTATCTGGTACGTTAGCAGAAAGAATTAAATTATGGCCTTTCTTCTTATTTGCAGCAATTTTATCAGGAATCATTTATCCAATTGTCATGGGATGGCAGTGGGGTGGTGGCTGGTTAGCCGCTTTAGGTTTCTCTGATTTTGCTGGTTCAACTCTTGTACACTCAACTGGTGGTGCTGCAGCTTTAGCAGGTGCTATGTTGTTAGGTGCAAGAACAGGAAGATTTGATAAATCAGGTGCAGCTAAACCAATGAGACCATTTGCAGCTTCTTCTATACCTTTGGTAACAGTTGGAGTATTTATTTTATGGTTAGGTTGGTTCGGTTTCAACGGTGGTTCACAGCTTGCTATGGGAACTTTCGATGATGCAGTAGCTGTATCAAACATATTTATTAATACAAACTTAGCAGCGTGTGGTGGTGTTTTAGCAGCAGCAGTAATTACTAGATTAATGTATGGTAAAACTGATGTAGTTCAAATGCTTAACGGTGCGATTGGTGGATTAGTTGCAATAACAGCTGAACCATTAGCGCCAGCACCTATAGCAGCAATATTCATCGGTGCAATCGGTGGATTAATAGTAGTGTTTGGAACAAAACTATTATTCTCATTTAAGATTGATGATGTTGTTGGTGCAATACCAGCTCACTTATTTGCTGGAGTTTGGGGAACATTAGCTGTTCCACTGACAAACTCTGATGCAAACTTTAGTGCACAGTTAATCGGTGTAATCTCGATCAACGCATTTGTTTTTGTAGTATCATACATTGTATGGGCAATTATGAAAAACACTATGGGTATCAGATTAAGTAAAGAGGCTGAACTGAAAGGTACAGACGTAACTGAAACTGGTGTAATAGCTTACGCTATAAGAGACTAAATTTAACTCCCTCCCTTAAGTTAAACTAAAAAGGCCCCGTAAATGGGGCCTTTTTTTATTAAACTGTTTTTAAAAATTCTAACACTTCTTTTGCGTGGTCTTTAACTTTTACTGAACGCCACTCTTTAATAATTTTGTCATCTTTTAATAAAAATGTACTTCTTATTAATCCCATAAATTCTCTACCCATGAATTTTTTTTTACCCCAAACTTTGTAAGCTTTAATCGCTTCTTTCTTAACGTCTGCTACCAAATCAAATTTAATTTTAAATTTATCTCTAAATTTTTCATGACTTTCCATACTATCTTTAGAAATACCAATAACTTCACAGTCTAGTTTTTTAAATTGTGAAAGTAGAGAATTGAAGTCTTTTGTTTCAATTGTGCAGCCTGGCGTATTATCCTTTGGATAGAAATATAAAACTTTATATTTGCTTTTGATTTTCTTTAACTCTAAAAGTTTTGAATTAGTTGATGGGATTTTGAAATTAGGAGCTTTATTTGGCATATTTTTTCGTAGATTAAAATTTATAATGATGTATTAAACCTTTATGAGCATTAAATCAGCACAAACATTGGTCGCAGAAGCTTTGACAGAAATCAAGACACTTTCTCCAACGGAAGCATTGGAGATGGTAAACAGTGATAAATGCAATTTAATTGACATAAGAGATATTCGAGAACTTGAGAAAATGGGAAGAATAGAAAATTCTCATCACATTCCTAGAGGGATGTTAGAGTTTTGGATGGATCCAGATAGTCCTTACTTTAAAGAAGGCAAGATAGATATGAACAAAGAAATGGTTTTATTTTGTGCAGGTGGATTAAGATCTGCACTAGCTACAAAATCATTGAAAGATATGGGGTTTGAAAAAATTTCACATATTGACGGTGGCTTTTCTCAAATGAAGAGCAGTGGCTTTAAAGTAGAGAAATAAAAATTAATCAAACAAACTTATTCTCTTTGCGAAAAAAATTCTTATCACCCAGTATATAAATAATCCTAAAGGACCAATAAAATATGTGATTATTAAAGGAAAAAAGACTAGAATTTTTGACATATAAAACCTCTGGCTATCTCTAACAATCCAAGATCCACAAAACAAATTTATAGCCAAGAAGTGCGTCCAAAATAAAATTAAAAACTCATTATTCTCAAAAAGCTCAGCAAGATCATAAAAACTTAAATATAAAATAAAGTTTTTATCAAAATCATATCCGGCAAAAAAGAATATATATAATAGATAAACATAAACACTTGCCAAAATAAATGTTGGAATTATTGATGTAACAAATAAACCACAAACTTTAGTTTGTGGAAAAATAATAAGCATTAACCAAAAAGGTATTACACCTATATTCAACCACATATAGATCATTTCTACTGTAAAAAATGCAGATATTTGTTCAATCATCAGGGTTATATTATATTAAATGCAATAATGATTCCTATAAAAAATAAAAAAAAAAACTTAGAAGCGACAATTGATGAAATGCGCAACTTTGCACTTAATTATGTAGAAAAATTTGCGCCATCAAAACAACAGCTAAAAACATATCTTTTAAAGAAATATTTAAGATCTAAAGTTGATAACGTTAAAAGAAGCAATATTTCAGATCTGATCGAGATAGTAGCTGAAGATTTAGAAAAATCTAAATTTATAAATGATAAATTTTATTCAGAAACAAAAGCGAAAAGTCTAATCCAAAGAGGTTCATCAATAAATAAGATTAGAAATTATTTAATAAGTAAAGGAGTTGGAGAAAAATATATAAAAAATACAATTGAACAAATTAATGAAAATAATGAAGATCAAGATTTTTTTTCAGCTATAAAAGTTTGTAAAAAAAAAAGAATTGGTCCTTCAAGAACTGAAGATAATAGACCTTTATTCTATAAAAAAGATATTGGTATATTAGCAAGATCTGGATTTGATTTTGAAGTTTCCAGGAGAGTAATGGAACTAGATAAAGAGGAATATTTGAAAATTATAAATCTTCTTTAGACTTTTTATTCTTTTCTTCTAAATAATACTGAATTTTGTTTTTGATATAGTTTTTTACCATCACAAATACTATTAATCCAAAAATTGATACAGAAACTATTATAATTAATATTATTCTTAATTGTTCACTCATTAAATATTTTTATTTCTTTTCAAAATTATACTAGGATTTTTAAAATTTTCTTTTCCGTAAAGTATTTCATTTCCCTCAAAATCTGTAACTATACCCCCTGCATTTTCAAGAATAGCATGCCCAGCTGCTATATCCCATTCACATGCTCTAGGCTCAGCAACATAGCCGTCGTATTCATTTGAAGCTATTACACAAAATTTTAAAGAACTTTTCATCCTTTTAAATTCGCTAACATTCATTGATTGATATATTTTGTTAATTTCAGGTTTTAGTTTATTTGAATATGATACAAATTTAAGTTTATTATTCGAAATTTTTGAACAGTCTAATTTTACATGTTTATTATTAATTATTTCAAATGAACAACCTTTCTCATAAGAATAAAATAATCTATTTTTAGCTGGCGCATATATTATGCCTGCTACTGCTCTATTATTAATTATTAAACCAGCATTTAATGTAAATTCATCAAGATCATTAATGTAATCATAAGTACCATCAATTGGATCTATTAACCAAAAATTTTTTAAATCTTTCTTGGATTTATTATGACTAGTTTCTTCTGATACAATAGGTATTTGAGGAGTTAAATCATTTATTTTTTCAGTTAAAATTTTATTTACCTCGAGATCACCATTACTAACAGGCGTATTATCTTCTTTAATTTTTTTTGTTAATCCTTTTTCCCTTAATTCTATTGAAACTTTGCCTGCGTATAAAAAAGTGTCAATCAGATTTTCTATAGCTGCCTTTATTTCGATTTGTTTCATTTATTCTAACTTTTCCAATTCGATATTTTTAGCATTGATAACTTTTTTTCCCACATTTTCAAAATTTACAGTTACTTTTTCTTTAATAATTGACTGTACTTGTCCTATTCCCCAATCTTTATTATTAGGATTTATAACTTTATCACCTGGTTCAAAATCTAAAATCATTTGATTTTACTTATAATAGAAATGAGTATAAATACCACCACATGAATTTAGAGTTGAACTCAATTGGATTAAATAAAAAACCCTCTGATACAAAAGTAATTGTAGCTATGTCTGGTGGCGTAGATTCATCTACTGTTGCAGGTTTGATGAAAATGCAAGGATATAATGTTACCGGCATAACGTTAAAACTATACAACGATAGTAAAGAAGTTGTTAAATCAAAAGTATGTTGTTCTGGACAGGATGTTATAGATGCAAAAAGAGTTGCTCATAAATTAGATATTGATCATAAAATTCTTTATTACCAAGATAAATTTAAGCAAGGAGTTATCGATAATTTTGTAGAAAGTTACTTAAAAGGAGAAACTCCGATACCATGTGTACAGTGCAATCAAACTGTTAAATTTAAAGATTTATTTGATGTTGCTAAAGATTTAAAAGCCGATGCTTTGATTACAGGTCATTACGTAAAAAATATAACAATTAATGAAAAAAATAATATGTATAGGGCAATAGATGAAAATAGAGATCAAAGTTATTTTCTTTTCAATACAACTAGAGAACAATTGAATTATTTACGTTTTCCATTGGGAGGCATGCTAAAGAAAGAAACTAGAGATATAGCGAAAAATCTAAATTTAAATGTTGCAGATAAACCGGATAGTCAAGACATATGTTTTGTTCCTAACGGAGATTATTCATCTGTAATAAAAAAATTTAAACCAGAATCATTTAAAAAAGGCAATATTAAAAATTTAAATGGTGAAGTAATCGGTGTGCATGATGGAATTGTTAATTTTACTATTGGGCAAAGAAAAGGAATAAAAGTTGCCGACAAAGAAGCATTATATGTAATAAAAATTGATGCTAAAAATAATGAGATTATTGTCGGTGGAAGAGAGCACCTTGGGAAAAAGAAAATTAATTTGAAAAATATAAATTTATTATCAGATCAGAGTGAATTAGCTGAAGATGTGCTAGTTAAAGTTAGATCTACTGGCAAGCTATTAGATGCAAAAATAAGTTTATTAAATCAAAATGAAGCCGAGGTCAGTTTAAAAAATCCAGAAGATGGTATATCTCCCGGACAAGCATGTGTTTTTTATAAAAAAGATCAATTTGGTGACAAAGTGCTTGGTGGGGGTTGGATTAAATAGTAACTTTTCTCCAACTTAAAGAATAAAGTAAATAAAATAAGAAAATTGCAAAAAAATAATTCCATTCTACGATTAGAATAAAAGTTTTTGAGTTTTCAAATAAAAGTAAAAATAGGCTTAAAAATAAAATAATTAAAAGTAAGTGTGCTAAAAAATATTGTATTTTAAAATATATGTTTTTTAATTCCAGATAAGTTTCAGAAACTTTTTTGACACATTTTACAAAATAAAATTTCGTTGATATTGCAAATAGTACACAACATGTAAGGTTTAATCTTACTAAAAACTTATATAAATCGTTATCGAATTTAATACCTAAAAATATACTGTGAATTATTAAAGTTATTCCACTTATTAATCCAAAATAATAAAATTTATTGACCATTTTTTGGTCAGTATCTAGATCTGTAAAAATTTTTTTTTGATTTTTCCAGAAGAAGCATAATAAAATTCCTGTAAATATCATCAAAGGTTTGAATACTAGCCAATTTGGAAATACTCTACCTAATCGACTTATTGAAGTCGCGCCATCAATATAAGGTATTGCAAAACCAAGTCTTTGAACATCTTGTTTGTCTCTAAGGGCTTTACCGGCGTCATAAATTTTTATGTCTTTATAATAATTTCCAGGTACTGGTTCGTATTTAAATTGAAAACTTTGTGAAAATAATAAAATAGAATTAATAGTTAACAAAGGGATTACAAATATAACCAAACCCAATATTCTGGATTTGGAAACAAGTTTCATAAATAAAGCCTACTTTTTTTTGTTTTTCTTTCTGGCTCTTCTTTTTTTTGAGCCCATTTTTCTTCGGCCTCTATGCTTTTTAGGGTATCCCATAATCTCCTTAGTTTTACAATTTTATTGACTTATTTGAGGGATATAGCATTGTCAATATAACTAATCAATTTTTTTATGGTTAATTCAGTTAAAACTTTTTTAAAACAAGTAGGAAAAGATTATCAAAATCAGTCAGTTAATCCGCCAGTAGTAAGAGCTTCAACAATAATATTTAAAACTCTTCAAGATATAAAGAAAACACAAAGTAATTATAAAAAAAATCCGTTAAGCAAAAATTTCGATTATGGTCGAAAAGGAACATCAACAACTTTTGCATTACAAGAATTATTAAGAAAAATTGAAAATGCTTATCAAGTTTATTTAACTCCAACAGGATTTGGTGCAGTTTTTCTTGGAGTGATTAGTGTTGTAAGACCTGGTGATGAAATCATTATTACGGACTCAGTCTACTCTCCAACAAGATTTTTAACCGAAGACTATTTAAAAAAATTCAATATTAAAGCAGTATTTTATGATCCAAAAAACTTAGATGACTTAAAAAAAAAAATTACAAATAAGACTAAACTTATTTTTGTTGAAAACCCAGGAAGTAACACATTTGAATTTCAAGATTTAAAAAAAATATTATCTTTTGCTAAGAATAAGAATATTTATACAGCTATTGATAATACCTGGGGAACACCTTATTTAATCAAGCCTTTAGACTTAGGTTTTGATATGTCTATAGTTTCAGCGACAAAATATTATTCTGGTCATTCAGATGTTATGGGTGGCAGTTTAGCTATTAAAAAAAGACTTATTAAAGAAGTTGAATTAAGTCAAAAAGCAGTTGGTTTAAGACTAAGTCCTGATGATGCCTATTTAATTATGAGAGGACTGAGAACGTTGGATATTAGGTTAGACAAGCATCAAGAAAATACCATCAAGGTAGCTAATTTTTTGAGCAAACAAAAAAAAGTTAAAGAGGTTTTTTATCCAATTAAAAAAAATATTAAACAATACAAAATGTGGAAAAAGTATTACTCAGGATCATCTGGTTTAATGGGTGTTAAAATTATTTCTAAAAATAAAAACTCTGTAATTAAATTTTTGAATAAACTAAAATTATTTGCCCATGGTTACAGCTGGGGAGGATTTGAAAGTCTTGCTTTGTATCAAGACAAATTGGCACTGGGTAATAGGAGCTACACAAAGCTGAGTAATAACGAACATATTATAAGATTACATATTGGTTTAGAAGACCCAAATGATTTGATTGCTGACATTAAACAGGCTATTAAATCAGTAAGATGAATGACACCAAATTTTTTCCAACAAAAAAAGCATTAGTTACTGTAATAGCTGCATCTGTTGTTGTTATTATTGCATTAGGAATAAGACAAACTTTTGGAATGTTTTATTTCGATTTTGCAACTGATTTAGACATCACGATAACACAGTTCGGTTTTACAATGGGATTACAGCTCTTATTGTGGGGTGTTTTCAGTCCTATGTTTGGAATTATTACTGACAAGTATGGTGGTAATATTGCAATCTTTATTGGTTTTGTTTTTTATTTATTAGCGATTTTATTATTTTATTCAGGTTTTAATACTGGTTATTATTTTACTATAACAATTGGAATATTGGTTGGTGTTGGACTGGGATCCACAGCTATTAGTATACCTGTTTCAGTTGTTGCAAAACATTTCCCAGTATCAAGCAGAACAATAGCAACAGGCATTGTAACATCAGCAGGATCTTTTGGATATTTTATATCACCGCTAATCACTAGATATTCACTTGTTGAACATGGGTGGGAAAATACAATGTTATTTTTCTGTTTCTTTTTAGGTTTAGGATTAATTGTAGCATTATTTGTTTCAACACCAAAAATACCTGTTGGTACAAATCAAAATAACAATCAAACAGCTAGAGAAGCTTTAAAAGAGGCTTTTTCAAATAAAAGTTATATCTATCTTACATTAGGTTTCTTTGTATGTGGTTGGCACATTGCTTTAGTTGCAACTCATATACCCACGTACATGATTGATAAAGGATTACCAGATTGGTGTGCAGCAATGGTATTGGCTTTAATCGGACTTTTTAATATGGTCGGAACAATTACAAGTGGATATCTCGCAACCAGATACAGTCAAAAAATTTTATTAAGTGCGATTTACTTACTAAGAGGAGTATCAATAATCTATTTCATATTCCTACCACCAAGTGTATTTAATTCAGTAATCTTTGGAATTACTTTTGGGATGTTATGGCTATCAACAGTTCCACCAACAAATGGAATAATAGGCAAGGTATTTGGAACTAAGTATATCGGATTATTATATGGAATAGTTTTTGTAAGTCATCAAATTGGATCTTTTTTAGGAGCTTATTTGAGTGGAGTTTTCTACGAACTTAACGGCAATTTTGATTATGCTTGGTACATATCTATCGCATTATCTATTTTTGCTGGTTTGATACATTTACCTATAAAAGAGAAGCCAATTGAAAGACCACAAATCGCATAAACTTAAATTTAACCCGTATTTAGAAAAACTTTATCAATCAGATAAACCATTGATAATCTACAAGGTCGATAATGGTTACGACATTTACACAGATTTTTCTAAAAAAATTAACTTATCAAAAAATAATATCCACAAATTTTTAAACTCTTTTGAAAAAACGAAATATAAAAAAGAAACTGACCAATATGTTGGTTTTTTTGGATATGAAATTTTAAATTATTTACTTGGTATTAAAATAAGCAAACAGTCTAATAATGGTTTTTATAAAGGAGTTTTTTACAAACCAGAAACAATAATTAAAATTAGAGAAAATATTTCAATATTTTCAAATAAAAAGAAGCAAGGATTTAATAATTATTTTAAACCAACTAAAATTTTATCACCCTTTAAATTAAATATTAAATATCAAAAATACAAAAAAATATTTGATATTTTTTCAAAAAAAATAAGACAAGGAGAAACATATCAAATAAAAATTTGCACTAAATATCGTAATAAATCTTCAATAAATCCAATTAATTTTTTTTGGAGATTAATGAAGTCTAATGCTTCTCCAGAATCTTTTATGATAAGAGATAAAAACTATTCTATTGTAAGTTGCTCACCTGAAACTTTATTATTAAAAAAGGGTAACAAAATCATTACCAAGCCTATTGCTGGCACATTAAGAAAAAGTAAACAAACGAACAGATCTAGTGCTTTAAAGTTCTTTAGAAATAATTCTAAAGAGACTAAAGAACATAATATGATTGTTGACATGGAAAGAAGTGATTTATCCAGAGTTTGTATTCCAGGAACAGTAAAAATTGATAAAGAAAAGTATGTTGAGGAATACAGGCACTTATATCATTATGTTACAACTATATCTGGAAGCCTATTAAAAGGTATGACTATAAAAAATATTATCAAATCTATGATGCCTGGCGGATCAGTTATAGGTTGTCCAAAAATAAGAACATTAGAATTATTAAATCAACAAGAAAAAGAGAATAGAAACATTTTTACAGGTAGTTTTGGCTATATAAAGTTTAATAAAGATATGAGATTTAATATAATAATAAGATCTATATTAAATTATAAAAATACATCAGAAATATCTGCAGCATCTGGAGTTGTATTAGATAGTGCAGCAAAAAAAGAATTTAATGAAAACTTTATAAAGGCAAAATCATTATTAGAATTATTTAAATGATTTATATAATAGATCACCAGGATTCATTCACATGGAATGTAGTTCATCAATTCTCTCAGTTTGATAAAGTTTATAGTTCAAATTATTTTGAAATAAATAACAGTTTATTAAATAAATCTAATACAATTGTATTATCTCCTGGACCCGGTTCACCCAAAGATTATCCTAATACTTCAAAAATTTATAATAAATTTAAAGGAAGAAAAAAAATCATAGGAATTTGCTTAGGGTATCAGCAAATATTACATTGTGAAAATGCCAAAATTATTCAACAAAGGAGAATATTTCATGGTTATCAATCTGAAGTAAAAGTTGTTTCGAATAAATCCATCTTTAGAAAGAATTCTAAATTTAAAGTCGGAAGATATCATTCACTTAAGCTTCAAGAGCCATTTATTAAAGAAAATTTTGATATTACTATGAGATGCGCTAAAACTAATATTGCTATGGCTTTTGAAAACAAAAGAGATGATGTATATGGTTTTCAATTTCATCCAGAATCTTTTTTAACAACAAATGGTACAATTCTTATTAAAAAAATCTTACAGTCGAAAAGATCTTAAAGAAAAAGAATTCAAAGATCTATGGAATGCCCATGGGGTATTTACAACTATGTGGATCTATGGAAAGCCTCAAAAGATTTTATTTTTTAAAGAACACATAACAAATCTTATTAAGTCTACTAAAAATTATAAAATTTATGATCGAAATTTAAAAAGAGATATATTTAAAATAATTAAATCGAATTTAAATAAACAAAAAAATTATAATCATTTATTGCGAATTGCAGTTACCAAAAGTTTAATTTCTATTTCTTTAAGAGATAAATTAAAAATTAAAAAAAATCTTCAGTTAAATCTAGTAAATTATAATAGAATTAAGCCTGAGCATAAAAATCTGAAGTATAAATTTATTTTAAAAAATTTATCTAAAATGGATAATACAAAATCTGATATTGCTCTTTGCTCAAATGGAAAAATTCTAGAAACAGGTACTTCAAATATTATTTTTATAAAAGATAATAAATATTATTCACCTATAAGGAAATTTTATCGAGGAGTTAATCTAAAGTTTTTTGAAAAGCAATTTAAGATAAAAAAAACTAATATTAATATAAATAAATTAAATCAATACGAGGAGATACTTCTAATCGGATCTGGTAAGGGAGTTTCTACTGTTTCATCTATAAAAGAGAAAAACTGGAATAGAAAAAAATATAAATCCTATGAAATTTTTGTAAGTAAATATCAAACTCAAATACTAAAACAAAAAAAATTGAGTAATTATTTATGAGAAATCCTAATAACCCTTGCCTATTCTGTTTTACAAAGAAAAAGGAATATCTTTTTGAAAACGAACTAGCTTATGCAACGACTGACACTTACCCTGTATCAAAATTTCATTCACTTATTATTCCAAAGCGGTGTGTTAAAAATTATTTTGATCTAACTTCAAAAGAAATCTTAGCGTGCAATAAATTAATAAAGAAACTGAAAAAAAAAATTGAAATGAACGATAAATCTGTAAAAGGTTTTAATATTGGTACCAATTCAGGAAAGGTTGCAGGACAATCTATTAATCATTGTCATATTCATCTGATTCCAAGACGAAAAAATGATGTTAAAAATCCTCAAGGTGGTGTTCGAGCTGTAATTTCTTCTAAACAGCATTATGTAAGGAAAAAGTAACTTTTATTAACATTTTTTTATTGAGATGAGATTATTAGTCAGTTGAACTAATATTTTTTATAGATTAAGAACTTAGATTAGTATTATATTTAGCGGAGATAATAATATGTTCACAACAAATCCATTTGCTGTCCTTTCTTCAACAGTTCCTTCAATTGCTTTGCAAGCATTTGTTTTTTTGATGTTAGCATTAGTAGTGATTGGAACACTGATGGATATTATTCACAAGAAGAATGTAAAATATTTTTTTAATAATGCTAAAAAAGCAAAAAAAGCAGCAAGTAGAGAATTAAGTCTTGGAGAAAAAACAGCGATAATTTCTAAAACAGTAGTACATGATATTGGAACTACATCTGAATTAGGTTTGGGCAAAAGAAGATTTGCACATGTATTAGGAATGTATGGAACAATATTATTTTGGATTGGTTCAGGTGTTATGATATTTGGATATTCTTCTCCTAATGCGGTAACTCCATCTATATGGCCAATCATTTGGCACGCTGGTGCAATTTTAACTTGTTTAGGAGCTTATTGGTTTTGGTTTTTTTTAAGAGTAGATGTATCTGCTGAAGCTCACTCAGTTTTTAGAATCATAAAAGCAGATTTATTTGTTTTAGCTTTAGTATTATCGTCTACGTTTGGTTTAGCTTGGTCGTATTTCCAATATTCAGGATCTACTGGTTTAAGTATTTTATTTTTAATTTTGTTTGCGGTTGCTAACATAGTTTTATTTGGAGGAGTTTACTGGTCTAAATTTGCTCATATGTTCTACAAACCAGGTGCTGCAATCCAAAAAAATTTAGCAGAAGCAGATGGTTCTAGAGATAATTTACCTCCACCTGCAGATGCTCCAGAACAATTTGGACTTGGAATTAAACGTGAGGCACCAAAGCACTATTAATATGATTGATAAAATTTTAAAGAAAGGTAATAAGTAGATATGTCAACTTTTGTATACATGACGAGATGTGATGGTTGTGGTCATTGTGTAGATATATGTCCATCAGATATCATGCACATAGACGAAACTATTAGAAGAGCAAAAAATATAGAACCAAATTTTTGTTGGGAATGCTATTCATGCGTCAAGGCATGTCCTAACCATGCAATTGATGTAAGAGGATATGCTGACTTTGCTCCAATGGGTCATAGTGTTAGAGTTAGAAGAGAAGAAGAGAAAGGAACTATCTCTTGGAGAATTAAATTTAGAAACGGTACAGAGAAGAATTTTGTATCGCCAATAACAACAAAACCTTGGGGAAAATTCATACCAAAATTAGCTGAAGCTGATACTCCTAATCAAGGAGAGATTAATTCACAAATTTTATATAATGAGCCACATGGTTTAAATACTGAAAAAGATTTACCAACTTTAGATAAGAATTCATTTAAGCAAGGCGTTTATTATTAATGGCTAAGCACAAAACAATCATTGAAGAATGTGATGTACTAGTTGTCGGTGGAGGTATGGCTGGAACAGGTGCTACCTTTGAGGCAAGACACTGGGGAAGAGATTTAAAAATAATCTGTGTAGAAAAAGCAAATATAGATAGAAGTGGTGCAGTTGCACAAGGTCTTTACGCTATTAACTGTTATATGGGAATGCAGTGGGGTGAGAATATGCCAGAGGACCATGTACGGTACGCAAGAAATGATTTGATGGGTCTTGTTAGAGAAGATTTAGGTTATGACATGGCACGTCATGTAGACTCAACTGTTCACATGTTTGATGAATGGGGTCTTCCAATGATGAAAAATAAAGAAACTGGAAGATATCAAAGAGAAGGTAAGTGGCAAATAATGATACACGGCGAAAGTTACAAACCAATTGTAGCTGAAGCTGCAAAAAAATCTGCTGATAAAATTTATAACAGAATAATGATTACTCATCTTTTAAAAGATGAAAAAAATCCAAACCGAATAGCAGGTGCAGTTGGCTTTAATGTTAGAACTGGAAATTTTCACGTATTTAAATCTAGAACAGTCGTTGTTTCTGCTGGAGGAGCATCGCATATATTTAAACCAAGAGCAGTTGGTGAGGGTATGGGTAGAACATGGTATGCACCTTGGAGTAATGGATCTGCCTATGCATTACCCATTCAAGCAGGTGCAAAAATGACTCAAATGGAAAATAGAATTGTACTTTGCAGATTTAAAGATGGTTATGGTCCAGTTGGAGCGTATTTCTTACATTTAAAAACTTATACTCAAAACGCTAATGGCGAAAATTATGAGAAGAAATGGTATGAGGCTACTAAAGAATTAGTAGGTGAATATATAGACCATCATCCAACACCAACTTGTTTAAGAAATCACGCATTTATACAAGAAACAGCTGCAGGCGGTGGACCAATCCATATGGTCACAAAAGAAGCATTCCAAGATCCACATCTAGAAACTGTTGGATGGGAAAATTTTTTAGGAATGACAGTTGGACAAGCGGTTGTATGGGCATCTCAAAATATTGATCCAAAGTATACAAATCCTGAATTAACAACCTCGGAGCCATATGTAATGGGATCTCATGCTACATGTTCAGGGGCATGGGTTAGTGGACCAGAGGATATAGCACCTGATGAATATTTTTGGGGATATAATAGAATGATGACTATTGATGGATTATTTGGAGCAGGAGATGCAGTTGGTGGAAGTGCTCATAAGTTTTCATCTGGCTCATTCACAGAAGGAAGGTTAGCGTCTAAAGCTGCTGTTAAATATATTCAAGATAAAAAAGCTGATGATATCGAAGTTTCTGATGCACAACTAGAGAAGCTTAAAGAAGAAATATTTAAGCCAATTGAGAACTATACGGTGGGAAGAAATGAAATTACTGGAGGAACTGTTTCTCCAAGCTATATTTTACCTATACAAGGACTACAAAGACTACAAAAAATTATGGATGAATATTGTGGTGGATTAACAAATAATTACATGACAAATGATAATCTACTTAAAAAAGGCTTAGAACAGTTACAATTACTTCAAGAAGACTTAGATCATGTAGGAGCTGAAGACTATCACCAATTGATGAGAGCATGGGAACTTAAGCATAGAGCTGTAACATCGGAATGTGTTGCTCATCATACATTATTTAGAGAAGAAACGCGTTGGCCAGGCTATTATTATAGAGGTGATCATATGAAACTTGATGATGAAAACTGGCATTGTTTAACTGTTTCTAGAAGAGATCCTGAAACTGGAAAATTTGAAATGGAGAAAAAGCCTGTTTATCATATCGTTGATGATAAAGAGAAGAAGCAAGCTTCCTAACCATTTTAGATGAGTATTGTCGACAAATCAGACGAAGAAATCATTAAAATTGCTGATCCTATCTGGGATAACATGGTTAGATGTTCCAACATGAAAGATTATGGTGGTTTTACCAGGGATTTATCATCACAAATGCTTTACGGGGCCAACGAGGTAGAGCTAGGGAAGCAATGGGCAAGCAACAAGCTAATCTCAAGTCTTAAAGAGGGGTGTAAGGCTATAGGCTGTCTAAGAAGAGGCTTGTACGTAACTGTTATCTATAAACAAAACAGTACAGAGATACCAGGAGACTTTTTAGGTCGACTTGTCCTTGGAGAAGAGGGAGATGAGGTCAAAGTCTTCGGGGCAACTATTTTTTAAATTTAATTAAATATTATTTGCATTTAATAAAACTTGTGGTATTTCGCGGGTATGCTTCAAGCTTTTAACCAAAATATTAAGAAAATCCCTTTATTAGTTTCAAATCAGCTTTCAAAAATAATTAAATCTTTTCTTTATCTTTTTATATTTTTTACTTGGGCAATTATTATCCTAGGAACATTTCAAAATTTTATTTAATTTATTCTTATAATCATTGACTTTGGATTATGAGAGGAATAGTTAGATTGTATGGAATATTTTCTTCCAATAGCTCAAGTCGAGATTAACATACTCTTTATATTTGGTTTAAGTTTAGCAGTCGGTATTCTTTCAGGATTATTTGGTGTAGGCGGAGGATTTTTAATGACACCATTTTTAATATTTTTAGGCATTCCACCTGCTTATGCAGTACCAAATGAAGCAAGCAATATTTTAGGAACATCGGTATCCGGTTCAACTACTCATTATTTAAAAGGTACATTAGATTATAAAATGGGATTGATGATTGTAGTGGGAGGAACTATTGGAACCTTACTAGGCATCTTAACTTTTTCGTATTTTCAGGATATTGGAAAAATAAACATCGTTATCTCTTTAGCCTACATGTATATCTTAGCTATACTTGGAACTTTAATGCTTATTCAAGGAGTATCAGAAATTGATAAGGCTAGAAAAAAAATTGTTGTTAGAAAAAAATTACATACTCATTATTGGATACATGGACTACCTTTTAGAATGCGTTTTAAAAAATCAAAAGTTTATGAAAGTGCATTTACTCCAATTATTATTGGTTTAATTGTTGGATATATTGCAGCAATTATGGGAGTGGGTGGTGCATTTATATTAGTTCCTGCAATGATTTATATTATTGGAATGCCAACTAAACTAATTCCTGGCACATCTTTGTTTGTTACAATATTTGTAAGTGCAATCGTAACAGTTCTTCATGCTTTTAATTACGGAACAATTGATCTTGTTTTAGTTTTTGTACTTATACTTGGTTCAATTATTGGTGTTCAGTTTGGTCAAAAAATTGGTGAAAAAGTTGATAGCTCAGAATTTAAAACAATCTTAGCAGTACTTTTATTATTAGTTGGAATTGCAATTGCTTATGACACTTTTATTAAAGAAGATGTAATAGTTGAAACCGTAGTTAATGGAACTAAAAACCTTGGTAACATTGCACAGTTTATTTTAGATTATTCAAAAGACCTTCCTGTATTTTATGGACTTACATCAGTTGTATTAGCAGTAGTTCTTGGAATTGGAGCTGCAATTTTAAGAAATTATATTTCTAAGTGGAACAAAGCTAGAGAAGCTAAGCTTAAAGCTTAAGCACTTCTGTATAATTTAGTCATAACAAATTCTCTATGACCTAATGCTTCAGCACAAGTTAATCTTCCATTTGCAACTCTTATCGTAGCTTTAATTAATTCGTCACCAGCTTCATCTAAATTCATTTCTCTTGATAAGATTTTAGAAACATCAACATCAATATGTTCACTCATGGTTCTAGCAGTTAAAGGATTAGCAGTTAGTTTTACTACTGGTTCAATTGGGTTTCCAATTATATTTCCTTGTCCAGTTGGAAATAGGTGGAGATTAAATCCTCCTGCAGCTTGTAAAGTAACACATTCAGCAGCAGCTGATGAAGTATCCATAAAGTATAATCCCGGACCTTTAGTTGGTTCTTCTGCTGGTTCTAGTACATCAATAAATTTACATCCCCCAATTTTTTGAAAATTTCCAAATGCTTTTTCTTCAATTGTAGTAAGTCCACCAGCTATGTTCCCAGCTGTTGGTTGACTTTCGGAAAGATCATCTGTTGCTTCTTTTAAAATGAAATCATTATAAGAACTCCAAGTTTTTCTAAACTTCTCTTGAGCCTCAGGAGTTTTTCCTCTTTTTTCACAAACAGTTTCAGCGCCCGTTAATTCAGATGTTTCACCAAAACATAAATGAACGCCAAGGGGTTCTAATTTATCCATTAAATTTCCCACTGTAGGATTTGATGCTAATCCAGATGTTGTATCAGACTCTCCACATTTAACTGATATCCATAAATCACTTATAGGACGTTCTTCTCTTTGTTTCTCTGACGCCCAAATTGAAAATTCTTGAGCTTTCTTTGAAACTCTTGCGATAGTGTCTATATCTCCCACACCTTCTATACTAAAACCTTCAACTGGTTTTCCAGTCGTTGCAATTGCATCAACAATTCTTTTTGTCCATTTAGGCTCAATACCAATTACTATAACTGCTGCAACATTTGGATTTTTTCCTGTTCCAATCATTGTTCTAAAATGAAGCTCTAGGTCTGCTCCAAATTGTAATCTTCCATAAGAATGTGGAAGTGCAATCGTACCTTTAATATTATTAGCTACAGCTTCAGCACAAGCATTTGAAATATCATCAACAGGTAGAATTATTACGTGATTTCTTGTACCTGTTCTTCCATCTTCTCTTTTATATCCTAAAAACGTTTTTGGAATTTCCATTTTACCACTTTTTAGTTTTTACGTTGTGAACATGCACATGCTCACCTTTTTTAATTGATTTTACAACTTTGCCAATATCATGCCCATACTTTAATATTGTATCTCCTTCGTTAAGATCAGTCATAGCAATTTTATGACCCAAAGGTATTTCATCCATCGATTGAATTTTTACCGATTTATCATTTTCCATAATCCAGCAATCACAGTCTTGTTTAGGAGTAATTTTTTCAATAACTACAACACCTACATTGTCTTTTTCATCGTGGATTATAATATCTGTGCCAGCCATTGTGACGATTTCTTTGTTTGAAATTCGATCCAATTTATATATGAATTGGGCACTTTGACAATTAAAAAATAGAATTAAGAAGGATTTGATATGGCTAAAATGACAACCGAAGAAGCTTTTGTAAAAGTTTTACAAATGCATGGTATCGAACATTCGTTTGGTATTATTGGTTCTGCATTCATGCCTATTTCTGATCTTTTCCCAGAAGCTGGAATAACTTTTTGGGACGTTGCTCATGAAACAAATGGTGGATTGATTGCTGATGGTTATACGAGAGCAACTGGAAAAATGTCAATGGTGATTGCTCAAAATGGTCCAGGTATTACAGGACTTGTTACACCAATAAAAACTGCTTACTGGAATCATACTCCGTTACTATTAGTTACACCACAAGCAGCAAACAAAACTATGGGCCAAGGTGGTTTTCAAGAAGTAGAGCAAATGAATTTATTTAAAGACATGGTGTGTTATCAAGAAGAAGTTAGAGACCCATCAAGAATGGCAGAAGTTTTAAACAGAGTTATAGAAAAAGCATTTAGAGGGTCAGCGCCTGCACAAATAAATGTACCAAGAGATTTTTGGACACAAGTTATAGATATAGAATTGCCTCCAATTGTAAGATTTGAAAGACAAGGTGGTGGAAAAGATGCTGTTGATAGAGCTGCGAAATTATTATCAGAAGCAAAATTCCCAGTAATTTTATCCGGAGCAGGAGTTGTTATAGGTGATGCGATTGATGATTGTAAAAAATTAGCAGAAAAGCTTGATGCACCTGTATGTAATGGATATCAACATAATGATAGCTTTCCAGGAAGCCATCCATTAGCTGTTGGTCCATTAGGTTACAATGGATCTAAAGCTGCAATGGAGTTAATTTCAAAAGCTGATGTAGTTTTAGCATTAGGAACAAGATTAAATCCATTTTCAACATTACCAGGATATGGAATTGATTACTGGCCAAAAGATGCAACAATTATTCAAGTAGATATGAACCCCGATCGTATTGGTTTAACTAAGAAAGTTACAGTTGGTATTTGTGGTGATGCTAAAATGGTAGCTCAACAGATATTAGAAAAACTTTCATCAAATGCTGGAGATAATGGAAGAGAAGATAGAAAAAATCTAATTCATCAAACAAAATCTGCATGGTTGCAAACTCTTACAAGTTTAGATCATGAGGATGATGATCCGGGAACTGTTTGGAATAAAGAGGCAAGAGAAAGAGATAAAGACAGAATGTCTCCAAGGCAAGCATGGAGAGCTATTCAAGCTGGAATGCCAGAAGATGTTATAATTTCAAGCGATATTGGAAATAATTGTGCAATTGGTAATGCATACCCAACATTTGAAAAACCAAGAAAATATTTGGCACCAGGTTTATTTGGACCATGCGGTTACGGATTTCCATCTATTCTTGGAGCAAAAATTGGGTGTCCAGACACTCCAGTTATAGGTTTTGCTGGTGATGGAGCATTTGGAATAAGTATGAACGAAATGAGTTCTTGTGCAAGAGAAGAGTGGCCTGCAATAACAATGGTAATTTTTAGAAATTATCAATGGGGTGCCGAAAAAAGAAATTCAATTTTATGGTTCGATGATAATTTTGTTGGAACAGAGTTAGATCCAGAATTAAGTTATGCAAAAGTTGCTAATGCATGTGGATTAAAAGGTGTTATCGCAAATACAATGGAAGAAACCACTAAAGCTATTAAACAATCATGTGAAGATCAAAAAAAAGGTATTACTACATTTATCGAAATAATTCTAAATCAAGAATTAGGTGAGCCATTCAGAAGAGATGCTATGAAAAAACCAGTTAAAGTAGCTGGTATAAGCAAGAGTGATATGAGACCTCAAAAGTCTCTAGTTAGTTGATATTAATAAAATTTCATAATAGATATGAAATTTGTCTCTTACAAACACGACAATGTTGAAAAGTTTGGAATAATTGAAAATAATCTCATCACCGATCTAACTGGAAAGATAGGTGGAGCTTCAAATTTAAAAGAATTAATAAAGATTGAAAAAATCAAAGAAGCAAAAGAATATGTAGTAAGCAATCCCGGTTCCATAAAAACGGAGGAAATTGAATACTTACCCCTGATTCCTAATCCAGGTAAAATTATATGTGTAGGTTTGAATTACATTGAACATGCAAAAGAAACCAATCGTACTGTTGAAGAAAACCCAGTAATATTTCACAGATTTCCAGAGAGTCAAACAGCTCACAAGCAGGCAATCCAAAGACCATCTGTATCCAAAAGTTTAGACTTTGAAGGTGAAATGGCAGTTATTATGGATGAAGGTGGCAAACATATCAAACCAGAGAATGCTTTAAAACACATTGTTGGTTTTTCATGTTATAACGAGGCAACAATTAGAGAGTGGCAAAGACATACAAGACAATTCGGTATGGGAAAAAATTTTGAAAAGACAGGAAGTTTTGGTCCTCATATGGTTTTAGCAGAAGATATTCCAGATTATAAAAGTTTAACAATAGAGACGAGGCTTAATGGTGAAGTGATGCAAAATGCTAAATTAAGTCAATTAATTTTCGATTTGCCAATTTTAATTTCTTACGTATCTAAAGCTATGTCTTGGCGAGCAGGAGATGTTTTAGTAACAGGAACTCCCGGTGGAGTAGGATCAAAAAGAAATCCACCTGTATATATGAAACCTGGAGACAATGTTGAAGTTGAAATATCAAATATTGGAGTTTTGTCTAACACTGTTGAGGATGAAATAATTCATAAATGAGTAATAATTTAAAAGTTTCAATAATTATAATACTTGGAGTTATAGCATTGTATATATCAACTCAGTATTATTCAGGATTTAACAAAAGCAAAACCATTAAAGCGTGTATAATTGGAAAAGCTGAATTAGATTCGAATAAACCTGAAAGTGAAAGGCTCTCTGCTGATGAGGTTAAAAAATTTTGTGAAGATCAAATAAAATGATGAAAAAATCAAAAAGATCAGATGTTGATCCATTTATAGTAATGGATGTTATGGAATCAGCAAGAATTGCGGAGGAAAAAGGTAAAGATATAATTCATATGGAGGTAGGGCAGCCAGGAACACCAGCACCTAAGATTGCTAAAGATTATATTACAAATGAGATAAACAAAAACAATCTAGGCTATACTGTATCACTTGGTCTACCAGCTTTAAGAGCTAAAATTTCAAAGTTATATGGAGATTGGTACAATTTAGATCTTAATCCAAATAGAATAGTAGTCACAACAGGCTCTTCTGGAGCTTTTATATTATCCTTTTCTGCGTTGTTTGATAGTGGAGACAGAGTTGGAATTGGATCTCCAAGTTATCCTAGCTATAGACAAATACTAAAATCACTAAGTTTGGAAACCGTAGATATTCAAACTAAACTTCAAAATAGATTTCAACCAGTACCAGATGATATTCTAAATAATAACTTAAATGGAATTCTTGTTGCATCACCTGCAAATCCAACTGGGTCTATGCTAGACAAACAATCTTTAGAGAATTTAATTAATACTGCAAACGAGAATAATGTAAGCTTTATTAGTGATGAAATTTATCACGGAATTCAATATGAAAATAATCCAACTTCAGCTTTAGAGATTACAGATAATTGTTATGTAATTAATTCTTTTTCAAAATACTTTTCAATGACTGGTTGGCGAATAGGTTGGATGGTTGTACCAGATGATCATGTCAGACAAGTAGAAAGACTTTCACAAAATTTGTTTGTTTGTCCTCCACACGCAAGTCAAGTTACAGCCCTTGCTTCATTAGATGCAAGTGAAGAGTTACAATCGAATGTTGAGGTATATAAAAAAAATAGAGAGATACTTTTAGAAGAATTACCTAAAGCAGGACTAAAAAAATTTTCACCACCTGATGGAGCTTTTTATATCTATGTTGATATTTCTGAATATTCAAATGATAGCTTAGCTTTTTGTAAAAAAGTTTTAGATGAAGCAAATGTTGCTATAACACCAGGAATTGATTTTGATCAAAAAAGAGGAAATTCTACTATCCGATTCTCATATGCCAGAAGCACAAAAGATATAATTGAAGGTGCAAAGAGAATTAAAGATTTTATGTCTAAAAATTATTAAAAGGGGTCAGCTCAATTGGTTATTACCAAAAGAGCTCCCCTTTTTTATGCCATTTTGGCCAAATCCATCAAATGGATTTAGTTTGTGTTATTTTAATTATGTGATATCTCACCAGCTAAGTGTCAGGTGGCGTTATTCTAAGCATTTGCACCTCCTTCACTTATAAAAATAAGTTTTAGGTAGGTTGTATTCAACAAATTTATTTCTATTTTTTATAAATATATTATTTGAATACAACCTGTCTCTTTAGTAGATTCTCGATATCAAAATAATCAAAATATTCCCAAACTCTTAAATGAAACTTATGTCACAGAGACAGACAATAAATATATTTGTAATTAAAATCTCATGAAAACAATATTTGTTATTGGATCAAAAAAACATACTTTGAAATACACTAGAAAAATGCCTGAGGGTGAAGTTAAGAAAATGAAATCTTTTGTTACAAACAAAGGGCAAAAACTTGAAAAAACTTCAAAATTTAAAATTTTAAAAGTATCAGACGACAAAACTTCAAGAACTTTCAAAATCAGTCTTTAATTATTTAAAATGAACAAAATCGTATGGTTCAGGAACGATCTACGTGTATCTAATAATGATGCATTTAACGAAGCTGCAAAATCAGGAAAGGTTTTACCAATTTACATATTTGATAAAGAATATCACAAATTACCTACATCAAGCTCATTCCATCTAGATTTTTTAAAATCCTCATTAGAAGACTTAAAAAAAACATTGAGTGAAAAATATAATGCTAAACTCAATATATATTATGGAGATACATTAGAAATTTTAAGTCATTTAACTAATAAATTTAAAATAAACGAGGTTTATTCAAATATAATATTCAAGAACATGTATATAACTAACTTAGATAAAGAAGTTAGTTTTTTATTTAAAGAAAAAAATATTAATTGGAAATTATCAAATCAATTTGGTGTTCAACTAAATCATAGAATTAGAAATAAATGGTCATATAATTGGAATAAATTTATAGATAGTGAAAGCGTTAATTCGAATTTAAATTGCGAGTTTATTCCAGATAATTATGTAGAGGATTTATCAAAAATAGAAACAAATAATTTAGAAAATGGAAAAATTCAAATTGGTGGAAGACAAAATGCACTTCAACTTTTAGATTCTTTCCTTAATGACAGGTCAGAAAATTACCAAAAAGAAATGTCTTCGCCGATAACAGGAGAAATTTCTTGTTCTAGATTAAGTCCTCATATTGCATTCGGAAATATTTCTATTAAAGAAATTTTTAAAAAAACTAATGATAAGTTAAAATCCAATTTATCTTTTTCAAAAAAGAAATCCTTAATTGCTTTTAAAAGTCGATTAGCCTGGCACTGTCATTTTATTCAAAAGTTATACGATGAACCAGAAATTGAATTTAGAAATATGAATAGTGCTTATAATGGAATAAGAGAAAATAATTTTAATGAAGATTATCATTTAGCATGGAAAAATGGAACTACTGGTTATCCGTTTGTTGATGCTTGTATAAGGTACCTCAGAACTAATGGATGGATTAATTTTAGAATGAGAGCAATGTTAGTTTCATTTGCTTCTTATCAATTATGGCTTGATTGGAAAAAAACATCAAAACATTTAGCAAAATTATTTACAGATTATGAGCCGGGTATTCATTATTCACAGTTTCAAATGCAATCAGGAACCACAGGAATAAATTCAATAAGAATTTACAATCCAATAAAACAATCAATTGATCAAGATCCTACAGGAGATTTTATCAAAAAATGGGTTCCAGAATTAAAAAATGTTCAAGGAAAATTAATTCATGAACCATGGAAATTAACATTCATTGAACAAAAGGGAATAAATTTAGAAATTGGTAAAGATTATCCATCACCAATAGTTGATAATAAAATATCGACTAAAATTGCTAAGGAAAAAATCTGGAATGTTAAAAAAACAACAGAAGCAAAAATTATTTCAGCTGAAGTATTAAATAAACACGCGAGCTTATCTCAAAGAAGATAAAATTTAATTACCGTAAGGTATTCCAATTAACTTTCCATTTTCATTATAAAAATAAAAAAAGTTCGGGTTTATTACTTTTGGCTTTTTTGAAAGCGTTTTAGATTTATTTGATGATTTATTTTTTTTTAATTTACGTTTCACAGCTAATAAATACTAAAAAAAATTAAGTAAACTATTGATAACTTTTCAACCCAGATATGCATTTATTCTTAATCAATAAATTCAAATTAAGTATATCTATTCATTTTACTTATGAAATTATCTGAATTATTTCAGCAAAATGGCTTTGATTTAGGAAATCTAAAAGAATCTTTTGGACTAATAGATGGAATATCAGAGCATATAATAGCTGCGAGTGATGAAGTTTTAGCAAAGCAGCATCAAATTTCAGAAAACATTTATTTTTTAATCAAAGGCAAAGCTACATTTACCAAGTATTTTGAAACTAAATCTATAACCTTTGCAAAAATAACAAAGCCTGCAACACCATTAGGTATATCTGGACTTAATCAACCAAATAGATTTATGGGTGAAATATTTATTGAAGGTGGAACAGAATATATCTCGATAAAACTAGATGATTTAAGAGATTTACAACAAAAAAATAGTAAACTTATATCAACATTATACTCAGCCATTTCGTTTTTTTCTTTCCAACTGCTTGTCTCTTCAAGAAATTTAAACACTTTGTATAAAGATGATGAAATACAAATTTCTCCAGGCATCCCTTCAGAAAAAAGTATTACAAATATACATAGAATTAAATCTGCTACTTTTTTCTCAACACTTACTGATGATGACTTAGAAAAGTTTATTAAATTAGATAATATTAAGATGTATTCATCAAATCAATATATAGTTAAAGAGGGAGACGTTTCTAAAGGTTTAAAGATATTATTAAGTGGTAAAGTTGATGGCTTATTCCACAACTTTATTAATGGAAAAATAAGAAGAAATTTTAGAACTCTAACTAGAGCTGGTATTGCGCTAACTTTATCTTCCGGGAAAGGAGATTTTTTTAATCCCTATACAATTAAATCTACTAGAGATACGAAAGTTTTACATATTTCTAACGAAGCACTCGAAAATCTAATTATTTCTGATCCTGAATTATCAATAAAGATTTTTAAAAGACAGTTGTGGCAGCTAGGACGTTTCCAACAAAGTGCAACTGGTCTAACAAAATATTCAGCCGAAAACGAATTAGAATTTGTTAATTTATTATTGAAAGATAATACTGCAAGAATACCTGCTAGTTCTAAGTTATATAGTATTCCACATTTATTGAAGAGTACTCATACTTATGAAATGGCATTTGATGTGGTTTACGAACTACTTATTAAAGGAAATGAAATAGAAAAATCATTATCTAGTTTAATAAAAGATACTTTAAATAATTTAGAAAGAGAGTCTCGTTTCCACAGCCAATTAAATATTATTTATAATAGAGTTTCAAATTCTTCTAGTAATCCAGATAAAACAAAATTAAGAGAGTTAACCAATTCAAATTTCACAAAAGCTTTTGATAATGTTAAATATGTAATTAAGGGTTGGGAAAATTTGCCAGATGAACCAACAAATATTTTTTTCTATAATCACTTAGCAGCTATAGATGATAATCAGCTTGCAAATGGGCATTCATTTTCAATCGACAGTCATTTCATCAGTTCAAAAATATTACATCCAAAATATAACGATGGAGGCCAACGTATCGTTAGAACAAGTCGGAACACAGAATTTTGGAGATATAATTACTATGAAAATTTAGATTACATTTTTGTTCATACCCCAGAGTCTGATAAGTTGGATGAAAGTGATGAAGAAAAGAAATTAAGAAAACAAAAGCTTTTTGACGAAGCTCAAAAGGTATTTAATCAAAAACAACCGATTGTAATTGCGCCCGAAGGAACATCAGAAACAGAAGATAATAAAACAATAACATCTCCAGGACCATTTAAAGCTGGTGCATTTAATCTTGCATTTAAGCTTAACCCAAAACCAAAACTTATTCCAATTGCTCTTGCTAATTTTGATTATCCAGTTTCTAAAACAATATATTCTGCAGTTATTAAGGAGCCAATAACTATAAGTGATCATATCAAAGATCCAGAAAATCAAGAAGAGATGAAAAGTTTTTTAGATAATTACAGAACTAAATTTAGATCTTATGTAGAAGAAGCCATTGATTTAGCTAAAAATGTTCAAGACAACATAGATAAAATAGAGAATTTGAAAACTAACGTAAATTTAGTCAGTCCAGTTGAAGAAGAGTTTGAATTAGATGTTAGAGAATTGGAACATAATTCTTTTCAACAAAAAAATACAAATAACAGTGTTGCCTTGTATGGTAGTTCAACTTTTAAATTGTGGGATAATGCCAAAAATGATTTATCAATAAATAATCTTTATAATTTAGGCTTCGGGGGTTCAACTTTAGTATCTTGTAGAAGATATTTTGATAGATTGGTTGCTCCTTTAAACCCTTCCAACCTTTTCTTTTATGCTGGAGATAATGATATTGGTTATGGAATGGATAGTGACGAATTGTTAAAAGAATTTTTATTATTTTCCAACCAAGTTGAAGAAAAACTACCAAGAGCAAAATGTTTTTTTATTTCAATTAAGCCTAGTCCTTTTAGAAGGGATCTTATGACAACAATTTTAGATGCTAATTCAAAGATAAAAAAACACTTAACCAATTTAAAAATGTGGGATTATGTAGATATTACAACACCAATGATTAATGCAGGTTATGATAAGTTTTATGATGAAGATCCACTACATATGAATGAACTTGGATATAGTTTATTAAGTAAGCTTGTAAGAGACAAAATTTACAATTAATATTTTTAATGAGTTTTAAAAAATATCTATGGAAATGTAGATTGCTAGTCCTCATTACGCCTAATTACAGTCATCCAGAATATAAAAGATCAAAAGATTTGTATCAAAAAGAAATTAAAGGCTTTCACAAAAGATATATAAAATTAGTTACAAAATTAGATAAATCAAAAAAATTTAAAGTTACTTTAATTGGTTTTGATGGCACGATAAAAATTGAGTTAGAAAAAATATATACAAAAAAAATCTTTGAAATAGTCGATAAAATGCCAATGAATAAACTAATCAAAGATAAAAAATTTAAACCATTAAATCTTTCTTTGTTTTCAGATTATAAGCCAGAGACAACCTTAAAAGGCTTAGGTTTTAAAGACAAAGAAAAAGCATTATTTACAGTTTCAGCCATAAAAAAGAGACCAATAAAATATCAAGTAAATGTTATTGCAACTATGCTAGGTAGAGCTAAAAATCATCCAAATAAAACAAAAGATATGAATGATGCTATAGTAGTTTTTACAAAATGGATGGAAAATTACAAAGCAAATAAAAAATGAAAAATAAAGGTTTCACCTTAATAGAACTTTTAGTCGTAGTAGCTATTATAGGAATATTAGCTGCAGTCGGTGTAGTTGCTTATAGTGGATATACAAAAGGAGCTAAAGAAAATGCTGTAAAAGCAAGTCACAAAACAATTTCAAATTTTATAATCAATAGTGTTACCAAATGCAGTATAGGGGAAGAACTTATCTTAAAAAAAAATTCTTCCACAAATACAGCTGATTTGTGTGGCTATGTTTCCAGTGGTAATGCAAGTCAACTAGCTACAGATTTTGCTAATCATTTCAGGACTTTAAAATGGTGTAATCAATTTGGTTGGATGGGAGGAAGTACTTGTGCAGAAGCAGTAGAAGTAGGTGGAACGGTAGGAGAAGGTACTCCAGGAGCAATAAAATTATTAACCAAGAGCACTAGTTCAAATATTCTTTACATAGATACCAAATACACATGTGATCCAGCACCATTGACTGAAACTTGTAAACAAGGCAAAACACTTACTAGTAGTGTTACTTTAAATTAATATTATTTATGAAAAATAAAGGCTTTACATTAATAGAACTATTAGTCGTAGTAGCTATTATTGGAATATTAGCTGCTGTAGGTGTAGTTGCTTACAGTGGTTATACGAGTAGTGCAAAGCACAGCGTTTGTAGGGATAATCATAAAAAGATTGTAAAAACAATAGTTGAAAAAAAAACCTTCTGTGAATTTAATGAAACTATCAAATTAAGAAAGTATTATTCTGGATTTCAAAAAGGCGCAGAATTTGATTTCAATTGCTCAAGACCATTTTTTGAATTAGGTCAACATGTTGGCTGGCATCTTACAAATACTTTGAGAAATCCATATACACCTAATAATCATTGGGGTTATGATTGGGCTGGAAACAGTAGCTCACCAACAACTGAAGGTGTTAGTTATTATCATGATCCTGTACGTAACACTTTTAGAGTCAGAACGCTTTGTGATGGAAAGGTAATAGAAAATACAATTGCAAAATAAAGGCTTCACATTAATAGAACTCCTAGTTGTTGTAGCAATCATCGGGATATTAGCTGCAGTAGGTGTAATTGCATATAACGGTTATACAATTGGTGCAAAAATTGCAGCAACTAAGTCAAATCATGCAACTATATTTAAAATGGTAGCAGCTAAATCTGCATTATGTAGTGTTGGTGAACCAATAAAATATAATGACATAAGTGGTAATGAGAAGACAGCAAACTGTCCTATGAATATTGATAATTTTATTAGTTATATGAACCAAACAGTTTATGGAATGAACTGGACAAGTCCTTTTTATGGAAGTAATCCACCTTACGGTTCTTGGTGTAAATTAAATGTCACAAACTGTAATCCACCAGGTTATATGACAGGATGTCCTTCACATCGTCAACAGAGTGGCTTTCTTTCAATATTTAAATTAAATTCTAACACAATAAAAATTTGCTCAAATTTAGGAGATAGCACTGGTAAAACTGAGTATATTGAGAATGAAATATCATTTGAATAAAAATGGTTTCACCCTAATTGAACTATTGGTTGTTGTAGCAATAATTGGGATTTTAGCTGCAGTGGGTGTAGTTGCTTATAGTGGTTACACCGCTGGTGCAAAAAAAAATACCACAAAGGCAAATAACAAATTAATTGTAAATTACATTATAAATGAATGGACAAGATGTGAAATTGGAGAAACAGCGGTGATGCCACTAAATGGAGTAAATCAATTAACCTGTAGTTCAGGAAAAATTAACGCAAATGTAGCAGTTGCAGCTCATAAAGTAATGAAAACTAAATTCAAAGATGTTTATGGAAACACAGATCTACAAGTAGGCACTTTTTATAATTGTAAACCTAGTGGTAGCAATAAATTTGAGGCACAAGGTCAAATTTCTATTGCACAGGGATATGATCACTCAAAAGGTAAAACTTTTGTATATGTTTATACTTGCTTAGAGGACACTGGCTCTCCTCTTATTACAAATATTCCGTTAGATTAATTAATGATTATGAATAAAAAAGGTTTCACATTAATAGAACTCCTAGTTGTTGTAGCTATTATAGGAATATTAGCTGCAGTAGGTGTAGTTGCTTATAGCGGGTATACTAGTGGAGCAAAAAAAAATGCAACGAAAGCAAATCATAATAAAATAGTTAAATTTATTAAAAATTCTATGATGCTATGTGAAACTGGATCAGATTTAATTCTAAATGGGGCTGGAGGCAAGACATCAAACCAATGTTCAAAGTTATACCAAAGTAATTTAGCAAATTTTAGAGCAGCAATGGTAACACATTTTCAATATGGTGGATCAACTTGGTGTTCTCCTTATGGTCAAAAAAGGGGAAAATTTTGTGAACCAGCTATTCTTGATGGTGGAAATTATTCCAGTGGCGGATCAAAACCAACAATGACTGGTACTACTAAAATTTCTTATGCATTTAACGCTTTCGGGTCTAATTGTTGGTCAGTAGTAGTTATTTCTGAAATAGCTGATAAAGAATATTTAGAAACAGAAATATGTAAACCCTAATTTAATAAAGTAGTTTTAAGTCTTTAGAATTTTAATATGATTGAATTTTTATTTAAAGTATCACTTCTAATTCTTGGTTTAATAGTAATTAGGTTTGGTATCATTCAGATTAGAAAGTACAAAAAGGGAGAAATTAGATCAAAGAATAATATTTTTAGTCAAATTTCATTTTTAATTTTCTTTGCAGCAATTATAGGGTTAGTTATTTATTCAATATTAGGCTTACTCGAGTAAGCTAATTTATCTCATATTATAATTTTAAAATTCCAATAAAGAGCTTAATTATGAAAAAAATTATCTTCGTTTTTCTCAGTATTTTATCTGTATTTAGTTATGCTAACGCAAAAGATTTTTTTTTAAATATTACTGATCAAATAGCAGAAAACGAATTTAGACTAAGTTATGGAGTTTCGGTAACTGATGTTAACCAAGATAATAAATATGATTTTGTAGTAACTGGCTTTGGTTTCAAAAATCTAGCTCTTTCTTATAAAGATGGAAAATTAATAAATATTATAAATGAAAAAATATTTACAGACGAAGAAAGAAGAACAATTGGTGTTGCCGCATGTGATATCGATCAAGATGGTTATGAAGAAATATATTTTTTAAATACCGATACATATAGTGGATCAAAAATTTACTCTGATCGACTAATAGATTTAAATAACAATAAATTTGAGGATTTATTTGAAAAAGAAATTAATCAAAGTGAATTAAACTTAACAGCTGGTAGATCTGTTGTTTGTGTAGATAGAAAAGGTGATGGTGCATATGGTATTTATGTTGCAAATTATGGAGGTCCGACTCGTTTTTATGAATTAATTAGAGATCGAATAAAAGACCAGGCTAAATTATTATCGATCGATAAAATTACTGGTGGGAGAGCCATTGTATCAGGACACATTCTTTCAGATAGATCTGATATTTTTGCTGCAAATGAAAGAGGAGATAACTTTCTATATTATAATTCTAAAGGTTCATTCCAAGATTTAGCTAAAGAGTATGAAGTTCAAGATAGATTTGAAAATGGCAGAGGAACAGCTCTAAGTGATCTTTTATATAGAGGAAGATTAGATATCTTATCCTCTAACTGGGATGGAATGCATAGAGCATATGTTTTAGATGGAGATAAATTTAAAGATATATCAACCTCTCCGTACAACGATCCAACCAAAATAAGAACAGTTATTTCAGCTGACTTTGATAATGACGGATATGATGAAATTTTTATGAATAATATTGGAGAACCAAATAAACTCTTCAAAGTTTTAGAGGGCGGAGTATTTAAAGAAATTAAAATAGAAAATGGTTTAGAGACTGTAGGTCTTGGAACTGGAGCAGCTGTTGCAGATATTGATGACGATGGAATTTTAGAGCTATTAGTTTCACATGGTGAGTCAGGGTTTCAACCATTAACTTTATATAAAGCAGATATTAAAAAGTTTAATTATCTACGTATTAAACCACTTAATCAATTTGGAGCTCCTGCAAGAGGTGCAACAGTAACATTAAAATCTAATAAAAGAGTTCACTCTAAAACAATAGATGCAGGTTCAGGATATCTTTGTCAGATGGAGCCTGTTGCTCATTATGGAATAAGACAAGGTGAAAAAGATTTTAAAGTTGAAATTAAATGGACTGATGGTTCAATAGAAACATTTGATATTGATGAATTAAATAAAACTTACGAATTTAGACAAAAATTATAGGACAATACTACTCATTATATAGTGTTGAAAAATTATAAAGCTTTTATATATGAAACACATGACTATTTGTTCTTTATCATTATTAGCATTATTTGTTTCAGGAATTGTAATGTATCTTTTTAGAGAACCATCTGAGGAAGAAATAAAAAAATTCAATAGTAAAACTCAAGACCAAAGTAACTGGTCAAATATGGGTTTTTAAATCATTAATAAATGTACAGTATTAAAAATATAATTAGTCTTATTATATTTGTAATTTTTTCTTCAATTCCTATAAATTCAGCAAATTCTCAAGAAAAAAACTATTATCAAGATATTGTTAATGATTGGAATAAAATTTTCCCTGATAGAAATAGAAATGCAGCAGGTCCTAAATTTTTTAAATATATAATAGATAAAGATATCTCTTATGAGGATTTTGTAGAATATAACAAACTATACTGTGCAGTGTCAGGTTCTTTAATAAGTCCAAATGCTGTTCCAGAATATGTTTATTTAACTGAAAACAATACAGGCAAAAAGATATGTGGTGAATATTATAGATGCTGCATTCCATGCTCCTGTGATTTAATGAAATATTCAAAAACAACTAAAATGAAACATAAATTTAAAGGCATAGAAAAAGAATTTTATGTTTTCACAATTGAAAATCCATGTGGGAAAACAGATTTTCCTGAAAGGGTAAATAAAAAATATTTTTGTAATGGCAATGAATTAGATACGAAACAAGTTTCAGTAGTAGATGGAAAACTGGTCATTGGTCTATTACACAAAGCCAAAACCTGCACTCAATATAATGTTAATGCCATAGATAGACACCAAGTGACTGGTAGATATTGCACCCTTCGAAACAATACTCCATTAGATCAGCTTCAGTCAGGCATGGGAGATATATTCATTAAACTTGCAAGATAAAATCAAAGTTGTATAAATTTCATTTAAACTTGGCGGGGTAGCTCAGTTGGTTAGAGCGCGGGACTCATAAGCCCGAGGTCAGTGGTTCGATCCCACTTCCCGCTACCATCAGTGACCAGGAAAATCTAATAAATTTTCAACTTTATATCCTTTTTTTAGCAAACTATCAGTTCCACCTAAATCAAAAAGATTTATTACAAATATAAATCCAGCCACTTTACTTTTTGAAATTTCTATTAATTTAGCAGCAGCTTCTGCTGTGCCTCCAGTAGCAATTAAATCATCAATTATTAAAACTTTATCACTTTCATCGAATGAATCTTTATGTACTTCTATTGTCGCAGTTCCATACTCAAGTTCAAAGTCTACTGAATGAACTTCTGCAGGGAGTTTATTTTTTTTTCTGAGCATTATAAATGGTTTATCTAAAATATATGAAATAGCTGAAGCAAAAACAAAACCTCTTGATTCAACAGCAGCTATTTTATCAAATTTAAATTTTTTTGATCTCTCTACTATTTGATTTATACATTCCTTGAAAGCTTTTTCATTTTTTATAAGGGTTGTAATATCTCTAAACAGAATTCCTTTTTTTGGATAATCTTGAATTGATCTAATATGTTCTTTTAAATCCATAAAACTTAATTATAATCTAAAATGTATTATGGCAAATAATAAATTAGCAATTATTGGTGGAAGTGGGCTATATGATGTTGAGGAGTTTAAAGATAGAGAGACACTCGATATAAATACTCCATGGGGAAAACCCTCAGACTTAATATTAAAGGCCAAATATAATAATAAAGAAATTTATTTTCTACCAAGACATGGAAAAGGTCATTTTATTTCTCCATCAAAAATAAATTTTAGAGCAAATATTGATGCTCTTAAACAACTAGGTATCACAGACATAGTTTCTGTTTCAGCCGTTGGATCTTTAAAAGAAGATTTGCCCCCAGGCAAATTTGTTATCGTTGATCAGTTCATTGATAGAACTTTTGCAAGAAACAAATCTTTTTTTGATGATGAAATTGTTGCGCATGTATCAATGGCGCATCCAACTTCAAGTGGGCTGATGAATGCTTGCGAAGATGCCATTAAAAAAGAAAATATACCTTATCAAAGAGGTGGAACTTATGTTGTAATGGAAGGCCCACAATTCTCCACATTAGCAGAGTCAAATCTATATAGATCTTGGAAAGCAGATGTTATTGGAATGACAAATATGCCAGAAGCTAAGCTGGCAAGAGAAGCTGAAATTAGATATGCTTCAGTATCGATGGTAACAGATTATGATTGCTGGCATCCAGATCAGGAAAATGTTGATGTTCAACAAGTTATTAAAGTACTTTTAGATAATGCAGCAAAAGCTAAAAATATGATTAAAAATTTGATAGAGAACTTTGAAAATCACATTGATCCAAATGATCCAACTAATAATTGTTTAGATGTAGCAATAATTACAGCTCCAGAAAAAAGAACTCAAAAAACTAAAGATAAATTAAAAACAATTGCAGGAAGAGTTCTTAATAAATGAAAATTAATGATGTTGAATATAAAACAATTTGGTTTGATGAAGAAAAACAAGTTGTAAAAATAATAGATCAAACAAAGCTTCCACATAAATTTATAATAAAAGAATTAAGTTCAGTTAAAGACTCGATAAATGCTATCAAAACAATGGAAGTTAGGGGGGCACCATTAATCGGAGGCACTGCTGCATTTGGCTTAGTATTAGCTATAAAAGAAAATAACAGTTTAGATTTTATAAAAAAAAGTTCAGAGGAATTAGTTGCTTCCAGACCGACAGCTATAAATCTTCAGTGGGCAGTTCATAGAATGAATAACAAATTATCATTTGTTGAACCTGGAAATTTATTTAATGTTGCACTCAATGAAGCTAAAGAAATTTGTAAAGAAGATGAGGCATTTTGTGAAAGTATTGGTAAAAATGGATTAAATATTATTGAGGATATATATAATAAAAAGAAAGATACTGTAAATATTCTCACACATTGTAATGCAGGTTGGTTAGCTACAATAGATTGGGGAACAGCAACTTCTCCTATTTATCATGCACATAAAAAAGGAATACCAATACATGTTTGGGTAGATGAAACTAGACCAAGAAATCAAGGAGCAAACCTTACATCATATGAACTTAATGAAGAAGAAATTCCGAATACAATTATAGCAGATAATACAGGTGGAATATTAATGCAAAGAGGACAGGTTGATATGTGTATTGTTGGAACAGATAGAACATTATCTAACGGAGATGTGTGCAATAAAATTGGTACATATTTAAAAGCTCTTGCAGCTCATGATAATAATGTTCCTTTTTATGTTGCTTTACCAAGTTCAACGATAGATTGGAATTTAAAAAACTCCAAAGATATTCCAATTGAAGAAAGAGATCCAAAAGAACTTTCTCATGTGGATGGAATTAACAAAGATAATAAAGTTGATAAAGTTTTAATTTATCCAGAGAAAAGTAAATCATTAAATTTGGCTTTTGATGTAACTCCAGCTAAATATGTTACAGCATTAATAACAGAAAAAGGAATATGCGAAGCCTCTACTGAAGGTTTAAATGGTCTCTTCAAAAACTAATAAAAAGAAAAATGATGTTATTAAGTTTTCAAAAATGCTTAATGACAAAAAATTATCAGCTTTAAGATCCGGCAATATATCAGTCAGACATAACAATGGTTTTCTTATTACCCCTTCAGGAAAAAAATACTCATCACTAAAAGTAAAAGATATAGTGTTTGTAAGTCTAGATGGAAAATATGAAAAAAAATATAAACCTTCGTCAGAATGGAGATTTCATCAAGATATTTATATCAAAAAGAAAGATGCTCAAGCAATAGTTCATACACATTCAACTAATGCAACAGCTCTATCTGTTCACAAAAAACCTATTCCAGCTTTTCATTACATGGTTGCACTCGCGGGAGGTAATGATATTAAATGTGCGAAATACGCAACTTATGGAACAAGAGAGCTTTCAAAAAACATTTTAAAAGCTTTGAATAATAGAAAAGCCTGCTTGATTGCAAATCACGGTCAGATTGTTTTTGATAAAAATTTACCTGATGCTTTTGAATTGGCACAAGAAGTTGAAAATTTGAGTTTACAGTATATAACAGCTCTTAAGCTTGGAAAGCCAAAAATACTTTCCTTAAAAGAAATGAATAAAGTTATAAAAAAAGCTAAAAATTATAAAAGAGATTGAATATGACAAAGGTCGGAGAACATATAACTCTAGATATCATTGGAACTAAAAAAGAATATGATCCATCTTTTTATGAAAAGTTAGTTTATAAAATTGCGAAATTAGCAAAAGTAACAGTTTTAAAGATTTCAAAATATAAATTTGAACCTCAAGGCTTTACATTAGTTGCATTACTTGCTGAAAGTCACATTAGTTTTCACACTTTTCCAGAAAATGAAATTATAAGTTTTGATTTTTTTACTTGCGGTAAAGTTTCACCATCAGTTGCTCTTAAAGTAATTAAAGAAGAAATAGAACACAAACAAATCATTATTAAGGAATTTAACAGAGATACAATTGATCTATATCATGATAATTACAGTTCACCAGGATTAAAAAAATCTTATGTTGTAAACAAAGTATTAGAAAATTTTAAATCTAAGGTTGGTCAATACATTGAAATACTTGATTTAGAACAATTTGGAAAAGCTTTATTTATTGATAATGAAATACAAGTTGCTGAGAGCGATGAACATTTATATAGCTCAACCTTTGTAAATTCTGGTCTTAATTTGAATTCAAATAAAGAAAAAGCTGCAATTATTGGTGGAGGTGACGGTGGGGTAGCAAGAGAATGTATTTCACAAAATTTTGGATTTATAGATTGGTATGAATTAGATCCTGAAGTTGTTGATGTATGCGATAAACATTTAAGTAAAATAGGAGAAAAGGCTACAGAAAAAAATTCAGTTAAATGTGTTTGGGGCGATGCATTTGAGAGCATTAAATCAGTCAAAGATAATACCTATGATCAAATTTTTGTTGATCTTAACGATGATCAATTTTGCATAGATTTGGCTGCAAAAAATATGTCATCTCTAGAAAGAATATTAAAACCTAAAGGTGTAATTACTGCTCAAGTTGGAAGCCAAGACAAAAAACCAAAACAAGTTGAAAATTGGTTAAATGTTTTTAACAAAAATTTTGGAAATACAAAACTTTCAAGAGTTTATATACCTAGTTTCGATTGTTCTTGGAATTTTTCCTCGTCAATAAATCATTAATTTTACTTTTTAAAACAATAATTTTATGAAATAATCTTCAAAATTTTGGAGGAAAAAAATGAAAAAATTAAAAGTATTAGGACTTGGTATTTTAATATCATCATTTCTAACAATTTCTTCTATTGCAGATCAAATTAAAATAGGAACCGAAGGTGCATATCCGCCTTGGAATTCTAAAGATTCAGCAGGAAATTTGATTGGCTTTGAAGTCGAATTAGCAAATGAATTATGCAAAATAATGAATCATGATTGTACAATTGTGGAGCAAGACTGGGATGGAATGATACCAGCTTTAGTTTCAAGAAAATTTGATGCTATTATGGCTGGAATGTCAATAACTGGTGAGAGAATGAAAACAATAAACTTTTCTCAAGGTTATGCTGATGAAGTTGCATCATTAGCTGTTATGAAAGGATCGAAAAACGAGGGTCTTAAAACAATGTCAGCTATAAATTTATCTGACGTAAGTGCTGATGAACAAGCAACACTAGATGTTTTGACCAAAGCATTTAAAGGTAAAACTATTGGTGTACAAACAGCAACAATTCACCAGAACTTCTTAGAGTCTGGTTTAATGGGTAATGTAAAGATAAGAACTTACAAAACTCAAGATGAAGTAAACTTAGATTTATCTGCTGGTAGAATAGATGCTGCACTAGCTGCAGCAGTTGCTTTTACAGATTATGCAGAAAAATCTGGTAAAGGAGTAGTATTAACTGGACCAACATTTGCAGGCGGAGATTTTGGTAATGGTGTTGGTGTAGGTATTAGAAAAGGTGACTCTAAACTTTTAAATGATTTTAATGCAGCAATTGATAAAGCTAGAGATGATGGCATTATCAGTAAGCTTGCTATAAAACATTTTGGTTTTGACGCTTCTATGTAATAAATTATTTATGGGTGGCTATAATTAGCCACCTATATTATGGAACTTCTATATTTTGGTGATAAAGGTTGGGGAGACGAGTTATTCTTTGCAACCTTAATGACAATTGCGGTCTCAATAACCGCAATGATAATTGGCTTTATATTTGCTGCTTTATTTACTCCATTAAAGTTATCTAATAACAAAATTCTAAACTCAATTGCCAATGCATACACCACAGTTATTAGAGGTGTACCAGAGCTTCTTGTAATTTATTTATTTTTCTTCGGTGGAAGTGGAGCAATTATGTTTGTTGCTTCAATATTTGGTTATAATGATTACATCGAAATTAATGCTTTTTTAACTGGTTCATTTTCAATAGGGATAATATCGGGAGCATATTCAACCGAAGTATTTAGAGGAGCCCTACAATCAATTGATAAAGGTCAATTTGAAGCTGCAAAAGTTTTAGGTTTTAATAAATATATTTACTTCTTTAAAATTATTTTGCCTCAAATGCTAAGATTAGCATTTCCAAACTTAAGTAATGTTTGGCAAATTACATTAAAAGATACTTCACTTATATCTGTAACTGGTTTAGTTGAAATAATGAGACAATCCTATATTGCAGCTGGTTCAACTAGAGATCCATTATTTTTTTACTCATTCGCAGCAGTTCTATACTTAATGCTTACATTTTTAAGTATGCAATTATTAAATAGATTAGAAACAAAATATAGCAAAGGTTATTAATGGATATTGAATTAATGATTAATAGTTTTCCTAAGTTGCTGAATGCAACTTTGATTACTCTTAAACTGCTATCTGTATCTTTAATTTTTGGTCTTTTTATTGGATTAGGTTTTGCAATCTTGAGAATGAATAATAATAAGTTGATTAATAAATTTGCTTACGGATATTCATATATTTTTAGAGGAACTCCTTTATTGGTTCAAATCTTCATAATATATTTTGGATTAGGTCAAATTGAATATTTAAGAACAACCTTTTTGTGGGTAGTTTTAAAAGAACCATATTGGTGTGCGATAATAGCATTTTCATTAAATACTGGTGCTTATACATCAGAAATATTGAGATCAGCTTTTCAAACTATAAAACCTGGATATTTAGAAGCTGGAAGAAGTTTAGGTATCCCCTCTAAGATTATTTTTACAAAAATACAAATTCCTATTGCAATTAAACAATCTTTACCAGCTTATGGTAATGAAATTATTTTAATGCTTAAAGGTACATCCTTGGCAAGTACAGTCACACTTATGGACTTAACTGGTGTTGCTAAATATATAATTTCAACAACATTTAAGCCTGTTGAGGTATTTATTGTGGCAGGAGGTATTTACTTGTTTATGACTTTTATAATTCATAATGTAATTAAATATTTAGAAAAAAAATATGGATTTCAAACATGAAAATAGCTTGTATACAATTATCTAGTGGAGAAAATTATCAAAGTAATTTTAAAGATATTATTAAATACATAAATCAAGCTATAAAAAACAAATCTGATTTAATTATTACACCCGAAACCTCTTCCTTGATGTCCAGTAGTAGGGAAATACTTTTTAGATATTCATTTGAAATGAATAAAGATCCAATTTTGAAAAAAATTAAAGAAGTTTCAAAAAAATATAAGAAATGGATTTTACTTGGCTCAATTTGTATTAAGGTTAAAAATAAGCTCAGAAATAGATCGATACTAGTTGGACCGAATGGAAAAATTGTCAAATATTACGACAAAATTAATATGTTTGATGTTAAAATTCCAAATAAAGAGCAACATAAAGAAAGTAAAACTTTTAAAGCAGGAAATAAATTAGTCACAGCTAACTTACCTTGGGGCAAAATAGGTTTTACAATCTGTTTTGATCTAAGATTTCCTGAACTTTATAGAAATTTATCAAAAAAAAAATTAAGTTTTATAGCTGTTCCATCAGCTTTTACAAAGTTTACGGGACAAAAACATTGGTTAACACTTTTAAGAGCAAGGGCGATTGAAAATTTTTGTTATATTTTTGCACCAGCTCAAACTGGTAAAAATACCCCTAAAAGAGAAACATTTGGCCATACAGCAATTATTTCACCAGACGGAAAAATATTAGCATTAAAAAAAATAGGCAAAGGAGTGATATATTCAAAAATTAACCCTAAGCTTTCTATGGATTTAAGAAAAATTATACCTAGTTTGGTTTAATTAACTGTTTCAAAAATTTTAAATAATAATTCTGAGACATGTTTACCTTTTTTCTGAGATAAATCAGATATTTGATGTCTACAGCTTGTTCCATTTGCAATAATAAAATCTTTTTCACCACTATTATTGATTGCAGGTATTAAAGAAAGATTAGCCATTTTTTTAGAGACTTCATAAGTCTTACTGTCATACCCAAATGAACCAGCCATTCCACAACAACTAGACTCTATCATTTTATTATTAATATTTAATTCTGATAAAAGATTAGTTAGACCCTTCATTCTATCTTGTGATTTTTGATGACAGTGCCCGTGGATTAATACATTTTGATCGAACTTATTAGCTTTAATGTTATTATTATTTCTTATTTGTTCTAAAATAAATTCCTCAAGCAGATAAAATTTATTTTTAATTTGTTCTCTATTATTCACATTTTTTAAAGTCTGATATTCATCGTTAAAAGTTAATAAACAAGATGGTTCGATACCAACAACTGGTAAATCAATATAATTATTTTGGATAACGTAATCATTAAATCTATTTAGCTCCTCAGAGGCTTTGTCTAATTGACCGTAAGAAATATAAGTTCTTCCACAACAAAGTGGTCTCTTTAATTTATCTTTACCAAAACTTGGTATAATTGCCTGATAACCAAATTTATTTAGTACTTTAATTGCATAAACTAAATTTTCATTTTCAAAGTTAATATTAAAAGTATCTGCAAACAGAATTACTTTATTTTCGGATACTATCTGACTATCGTAAATCTCTCGTAATGCGTTCTGGTTTTGAACTTCAGGCATAGTCCTTGCTGTTGCAAAACCAAACTTTTCAACAATTGTTGAGATTAGTGGTATGTTTTTGATTTTATTGAATATAGGAGCAACAATCTTTAATAACCAAATAAGTCTTGGCATATCTGAGATAACTTTATCTTTAATACGCATACTAAATTTTTTATAGTAATGAGAAAGAAACTCAGATTTCATCTTAGCCATATCAACCGACATAGGACATTCTCTTTGACAAGCTTTACAGCTGACACATAACTCCATAGTTTCATACATTTCTTTTGATGCAAATGAACCTTCTGGAAGTTGATTAGATAAAGCTAATCTTAAAGTATTTGCTCTGCCTCGGACTAAATCTTTTTCTTCTTTAGTTACTCTGTACGATGGACACATCACACCAGAATCTAACTTTCTACAAGCACCATTGTTATTACACATCTCAACTGCATCAGAGAATTGACCCCAATTAGACCAATCGTAATGTGTATCTATATTTTCTGTTTGATAACCTGATTTGTATCTCATTAAAGATCTATCATTTGATTTAAATGGCCGAACAATTTTTCCAGGATTTAAAAGGTTTTTACTATCGAATGAATCTTTTATTTCTTCAAATGCATTTGTGATTTTTTTACCAAACATCATTTCATGGAATTCTGATCTAACAATTCCATCTCCATGTTCACCAGAATGAGAACCTTTATAATCTTTAACCATTTCAAAGGCTTCTTCAGATATAGATCTCATATTTTGTATATCCTTGTCAGATTTCATATTTAAAACTGGTCTTACGTGAAGAGTTCCAACAGATGCGTGCGCATAAAACATTCCACTTGTTCCATATTTTTTGAATATTTCTTTTAATCTAGCTGTATAGTCAGCTAAGTGTTCAAGAGAAACTGCACAATCTTCAATGAATGCAACTGGTTTTCTATCACCTTTCATTGACATCAAAATATTTAATCCAGCTTTTCTTATTTCAAAAACTTCTTTCTGCTCTGATAGATCTGAATAATATGCAAACTCATTTTTTTTGTTTTGGTTTAAAACTAAGTATTCTAGATCCTTTATTTTCTTTTCATATACACTTTTCTCTGTATCAATAAACTCAACCATCAAAACTGCTTCAGGATTTCCTTTGATGTATTTTTTTATACCTCCAGCATATATTGGTATTTCTTTTGCCAAATTTAATAAATTTTGGTCCATCAACTCAACACAAGTTGGTTTTAATTTTACAATCTCTTTTGATAATTCCATTGCTTGATGAAAATTATCAAAGTAGCAGACACCTAAAATTTTATTCTGTGGTATTTCGGATAACTTTAATTTTATTTTATTGAATAAAGACAATGTTCCTTCAGAGCCAACAAGAAGATTTGACGAATTAAATCCTTCTGGATCAATTAAATCAATGTTATATCCTCCAACTCTTCTTTGTGTTGTTGGCCAATTAGCATCAATTTCGCCTCCAACCTGTTGTCTCACATCTATGAATTTATCTATGATTTTATAGAGTCTATCTTGATTGTTCTTTGTAGCTAAATAATTCTTATTTATTTGATCAAAATTAAATATAGAGCCATCATCTAATATTGCTTCAATAGCTAATACATTATGAACCATGTTGCCATAATATAAAGATCTAGATCCACAGGAATTGTTAGCTGACATTCCTCCTATAGTTGCTCTACTGCTTGTTGAAACGTCTACTGGAAACCAAAGTCCATGAGGTCTCAAATAAGCATTTAGATGATCTAATACGACACCTGGTTGAACCCACACATATTTTTCTTCAACATTGAGTTCTAAAATTTTATTTTGATGTTTGCTGTAATCTAATACAACACTTTCTCCAACAGTCTGACCACATTGAGAACTTCCACCACCTCTAGCTAATAGGGGAACAGAATTCTTTTGTGAATATTCCATTAAACTTAAAACATCATTGGTATCTTTTGGAAGAACTACACCAAGGGGTTTAATTTGATATACAGAAGCATCTGTACTGTATCTTCCTCGTGAGAATTCATCGAATAAAGTTTTACCATTAACTTTACTGCTAATTTCTTTACCAATCTTTTGTATTTGATCTGAATTAAACCGCATAAAACTTAATTAAAGGTTTATTTATTTTTGTAAACCAGTTTACCGAACTTTTTTAACGCGGCTTCTGAAATCTCTAAACCTAAACCAGGTTTTTCATTTAAATGTATCCATCCATCACTCATTTTATGTGGATTTTCAAATAATTGTCCTTGAAGAGGATCTCTCTCATCATCAAATGACTCAACTATTCTTCCAGCTGGAGTTGACGCTACTAATGGAGCGTGAATATAACAATCATGATGTGGTGCTACATCTATATGATTTAATTCACATAAAGCTGAAAGTTTTTTTCCATTAGTGAAACCACCAAACATCGTGCAATCAAATTGTAAAATTTGTATTGCCTCTTCTTCAATCATAGACCTACACCCATAAATAGTTATTTCACTTTCACCACCTGATAATGGAATTTTAGTTTGTTTTGATAAAAGTTTTAAAGTTCTTCTATCATCTTCCCATCTAACAGGTTCTTCAATCCATGTAGGATTAAATCTCTCAAATTCTTTTACACCTTCAATTGCAGTTTTTAGATCCCATGCTCTATTAACATCAATCATTAATTCTTTTTGATCTCCAATTTCATCTCTAATAATCTCTAGTCTCTTAGCGTCTTCTTTGATACTAAGTCCCCCAACCTTAACTTTAAAACTTTGATGATTAACATTTAATAATTTTTTTATTTCATCTCTTAGCTCTTTTTCATCTTTACCATCTCTGTAGTAAGCACATGTAACATAAACAGGAATTTTATTTCTGTATCCACCAAATAATTTGTACAATGGGATGTTTGAAGCTTTTCCTATCAAATCCCAACAAGCAATATCTAAAGCTGCTGAAATTCTGATTAATGCTTCTCTACTCCAACCTTTTTCGCTACTGACTCGAGTATCAGTTAATTTGAAAATTTTTTCATAAATTTTTTCTGGGCAAAATGGATCTTCTCCAATTATTAAATTTTGTAAGCCATTTGAAAATGGTTTGATGATAGGAGCAATATCAGTGTAGCTTGTTGCTAATCCAAATCCTGAATTACCATCTTTAGTTTTAATTTTAATTAAGAGTTCATTAGCTGTTGGTACAATAAAGTGACTAACCCAATGTGGTTTTACTTCATCTGGATTATTAAGAACGTAAACTTCTATGCTATCAATTAAATTACTACTATTTGTCATACATTATAAATTTGCTTATATAATTTCTTTAGCATATACAGCGGTATGGCAATTTCAAATAATATAAGACCTGGTCGACATTTTTTACAAATTCCAGGACCAACAAACGTTCCAGATAGAGTTCTAAGAGCTATGGATTATCCAACTATAGATCATAGAGGACCTGACTTTGCTGAATTAGGATTAAGAGTTTTAGATCGAATAAAATTAATTTTCAAAACCTCTGAACCTGTAATAATTTTTCCAGCTTCAGGAACGGGAGCTTGGGAAGCCGCGCTTGTAAACACTTTAAGTGCTGGAGATAAAATCTTGATGTTTGAAACTGGACATTTCTCAACTCTTTGGTGGGATATTGCTCAAAAATTTAAAATTAAAGTTGACTTTGTTGAAGGTGATTGGAGAACAGGTGTTGATCCAAACATCGTTGAACAAAAACTAAAAGAAGACAAAGATAAAAAAATTAAAGCAGTTTGTGCTGTACATAATGAAACTTCTACAGGTGTTACAAGTAGAATTGGAGAAATTAGAAAAGCTATGGATAATGCGGAACATCCAGCTTTATTATTTGTTGATACGATATCTTCATTAGGCTCTATTGATTATAGACATGAAGAGTGGAAAGTGGATGTAACTGTTGGTGGTTCTCAAAAAGGATTACTATTACCACCAGGACTTTCTTTTAATGCAATAAGTTCTAAAGCTTTAGAGGCATATAAAACATCTGAATTACCAAAATCTTACTGGGATTGGGGACCGATGTTAGAAAACAATAAAAAAGGTTACTTTCCTTACACACCAGCCACAAATTTATTTTATGGTTTGGATGAAGCAATCAATATGCTTACAGAAGAAGGTTTAGATAATGTTTTCAAAAGACACAAAAGATTTGCAGAAGCTACAAGAGTTGCAGTTAACTCTTGGGGATTAGAAATACTTTGTAAAAATCCAGAAGAATACTCAGATTCATTAACAGCAGTAATGGTTCCAGATGGTCATGATGCAGATTTTTTAAGAAAAACTATTTTAGATCATTATAACATGTCTTTGGGAACTGGACTTGCAAAAGTTGCTGGTAAAATTTTTAGAATTGGTCATCTAGGTGATTTTAATGAACTGATGTTAGCTGGAACATTAGCAGGTGTTGAAATGGGTTTAATGAAATCTAAAATACCTTATAAAAAAGGTGGAATACTTAAGGCACTTGAGTATCTTTGTTAATCAGTCAAGTTACAAATCATGCTTGATTTTTGCATCATAGGATCAGGAATTTCTGGATCAACAATCGCAAAATTATTAAATAAAAAATACTCCATTGCAGTTTATGATAAAGCAAGAGGTTATGGTGGAAGAAGTTCATTTAAAAAATATAAAGATAAAGTCGGATTTGATCATGGACTTCAATATATCTCTCCAAAATCTACAAAATTTAAATCATTTACTAATCAACTTATTAAGAAAAAAGTTTTAAAAAAATGGGGTGGTAACCACCTTTTTCTTCACAAAACAGTTAAAGAAATTAAAAATCATTTAAAATTAATTGGAACAAAAGGAAACAACTCTATTAGCAAACATTTATTAAAGAAAATTAAATGTAATTTTGAATATGAGCTTATAAATATAAAGAGATTAAACAACTATTGGGAATTAACATTCAAAAATGATGTAAAACAAAAATGTAAAAATCTTATTTTGACTTGCCCATTTCCTCAAAGTAAGAAATTAGGAAAAAAATACTTAAATAAATCCTATTTAAATCAAAAAGTTAAAATGGATGCTAATTTAACAGTCATGATTGTTACCAATAAACTTAAACAATCAAATAGTAGTTACTTTTTTAATGATGATATGCTTGGTTGGGCTGCTTATGAAAATAGCAAGAAAAGATTTAATTATAAGTATGATTTATGGACACTTCAAAGCACATACAAATACGGTAATAAATTTACGAAAGATTATAGAAACAAAAGAAAATACTATACAAATCAACTCGTTAAAAAATTTGAAAAATTAACAAAGTTAAAAATTAAAAAAATTCATCACTCAAGAATTCATGGCTGGATGTATTCATCTAATTCAAAGCCACTTAAACAATTATCTTTATGGAATAAGTCTTTAAAATTTGGTCTGTGTGGTGATTATTTTGGAGGACCAAGATTAGAAAATGGGTGGCAAAGTGCTGTAGATTTATTTGGTAAAATTGATAAGATTTAAATATGAAATTAAACTTAATAAAGGTTTTATTAAGCATAATCTTGAGTAGTTTAATAACAATAAATGCTCACGCAGGTAAAGCCAAACCAGGTTCTGGACCAATTACTTTCAATGACAAAGAATTAAAAGATTTTCATGTTTATATTACAAAAAAATTAGATAAATTTATTATGGAAGATCTCGAAGTTGAGGGATTTTCTTTCAATAGTATGCAACCTTTTTATGCTAACTACTTCGTTATAAATGGAAATTATAAAAATATATTTCAGTGGGATTCAAAATCAGTTAATTTGGGTCCAGAAAAAGGTAGATGCAGCAGTCCAAATTGTAAAATTTTTGCAAAGAAAAATAAAATAGTTTGGAAAGGTGCGAAGAAAAAAATTTCTAGAAAAATTTCCTTTGATGAATTAAAATCATTAATGAAAGAATTAGGATTTTACAAATGAAATATTTAAAATTATTACTTATCTTTTTATTATTAATTTTTCCTTCAGCATCTTATTCAAAAACCGGTAAAGGTGATGTAAAATTATCTAAAGAAACCATGGAATATCTTATTATGTATATGTATGGTGCGGGTAATACAAATTATTCGGCTGACAGAATAACAAAAAATGACCCAACTATTTTTGCTTTATCGAAAGATGGTCAAGCTTTTGAATATTTCTATTGTCCTGCAGAATATAGAGCACATGGATGTATGGACAACAATACAGCTGCTAGAGCTAGAATAGCGTGTGAAAAATACTCAAATGGCGTTCCATGTTTTACATTTGCAAAAAAAAGAAGAATTGTTTGGAAAAACGGCAATAAAAAAGTAAGCATTAAAAAATCTGATCTCAAAGACCCTTTTTTAGTTGCTAAGAAAATTCAAGAAGCAGGTTTTTATGATGGAGATATAAGATTGCTCGCAGGGATAAATTTAGAAACAGGGCAAGCAGATTTAAATAAAAAAATTGATACAAGTACAAAAAAAGAGAAATCATCTTCAAATGAGACTGCTAGTAAATATGAACTATCTGGTGAAAGATCTATAGCATTAAGCTGGGATGGATATTCTGATTTAATTGCAGGAACGGTCAGTTTTGATGAAGCTGATTACAGAGGTAAAATAAATTTACCTTTACCTAATAATGATGGAACTTGTGATGGCTCTTATTCATTACAACAAAATGGAAAAGGAACTTGGCAAATATCATGTACAAATAATATGGGTGCCGCAGGTGTGTTAGAGTGGATACGAGATGGTGGTGTAACGGGAACAGGCAGAGATTTTAAAGATAAAAAAGTAAAATTTACAGTTTCATCTAAATCTTAAAATATAAAATTTTCAGTATTAGTTGTGTAAATTTGGGGTGCAAGACTTATTTAAAAAAATATTATAAGATAACTTTATGAAACATAATGGTTTCACATTAATCGAACTACTAGTTGTGGTAGCAATCATAGGAATATTAGCTGCAGTAGGTGTTGTTGCTTATAGTGGATACACAGCAGCAGCTAAAAAAAAAGTTGTGTGGTCAAATCATGCTAAATTTATTAAGTGGGTAAATACCACTTATATGAAATGTGCAATTGACCAAACAGATAAAATTGAACTAGCACAAGGTGGAAAATCTGATGGTAACGGAGGTTTTACAAATTTTAGCCCAATACAAACATCTTGTTCAGACATTTTTAATGGTAGATATACATCACATACAAATAATATTTGGAAGTATTGGTATCATCAAGTTGGTTCGAGAAATCCATTTGGTGTTAAAGTTAATGGTAATATGGGTATAGGACATGGACTTACAGAGAGTTGGATGAATTCTCATAAAACTAAAGCAGAGGGTTATAATGATTATGTATGTAATTCTGCAAGTGACTGTGTGCTATGTGGTTGTGATGGAGAAGTAGTTAAATGTACAAAATTTAGTCTAGATTTGAGGTAATTAATTTAAACAAATGAAAATTATAGTTTCATTAATAATTTTAATGTTTTCTACATCGGTTAGTTATTCCAAAAATACTGATATCATTCATGATTTTAAAATTACATTTGATTGTAAATTAGAAAAAATAATGATCAAAAATAAAGATTTTAATTATCAAACTTTTACCGCAGACAATATTGAAGTTGATAAAAGCAAAGTATTAAAAGTTGTAGCAGCACAACCAAGTAAACTTACTATTAATGGTTTATCAGAATTTATAGATACTTATTCAGATATTAGTAAAGATGATGTTAGAATTGCTAAAAACGATACCATTTTATTTAAAAATATAGATAAAGAAAAAAAATACTCAGAGTCAGTCTTTTTAAATAGATCAACTGGTGAATTAATTCATGAAGTCACTAAAAATATGAATACTAAAGATAATGAAAAATATATTTCTTTCTTTGGTTGCACTAAAGAATTATAATAATTTTTAAACAAAATATATGAAAGAGATAATATTTTCTCCAAGTGAATTTGCTTTTGGTTATTCTGGTTGTAAGAGATGCTATTATGATTTAAAGAAAGATAATTTAAGAGTTTCAACAACATTTCCCTCAATATTTTCAAAACTAGATAAACTTCAAAAAGAATTTTATCACAACAAAAAAACTGATATTTTAAATGCAAATATTGAACCTGGTGAAATAAAAACAGATTATGAAAAACTTCAAAAATCAGAGATATTAAAAGATAAAAAAGGTAGAAAATTTATTCTTAGAGGGAAAATAGATGCATATATTGATCATGAGTCTTTTTATTCAATTATAGATTTCAAGGTTACTGATATTAATGAAAAGAAAATCGAATTATATAAAACTCAATTGTTAAGTTATGCGTTAATGTTTGAGAAACCTAATGAGAAATGTCTTAAACTTAATCCCATTAAAAATTTAGGAATATTTTGTTTTGAACCAGAAAAAATTCAATCAGTTAATAATAATCCATCTTTCAACATGAAAACAAAATATTATCCTATCCAAAGAGATGATGATTATTTGTTTAGCTTTATTACAGATATAATAGATTTTCTTGAAAACCCAAAACCAAGTTTTGATGAAAATTGTAGTATTTGTAATTTGAAAAAAAATAATTTTTAATTCTATTAGGTTTAATGGAAATAATTAGTTCGATTAAAAAATATAAAAATTCAGTTACTAGGAAATATATTTTTTTATCTAATGATGATTTAGACATAATTGTAAAAGGAAAATATTGGTTTTCCAGAAAGTACGATGGACAAATATGGTTTTATTGTAAATCGAATAAAAACTCAAAAATAATTAATTCTAATGAAAATGATATTTCAAAATTATTAAGTGATATTAAAAAAGAATTAGATAAAAAGTTATCAAAAACAAAGAATATTATTCTAGCAGGTGAATTATATTATTTAACAAAAGAAAGAGAGCGTTACGGAGACACTATTTCTGGACTAGGAGATAAATTAAAAAGAAAAAACCTTAGATTAGGTCTCTTTGATGTAGTTATATCTGATAAACTTTTAAGTAGTTTTGGGGAAAAATATAATTTTTTAAAAAAAAATTTAGGTGAAAATTCCAAAGATTTGTCTCATGTATTAGAACATAAACAAATAAAACATTCAGAGGTAGATAAATATTTTAAAGAAATAGTAATTAAAAATAATGCCGAAGGTTTAATTGTTAGAAATGATAGTGCTGTTTATAAAATTAAAAATGAAGAAACTGTAGACCTATTAATAACTGGATATACAATAGGTAATACACCTAATCAAATTAGATCAATTTCGCTTGGCGTTTTTTTAAATGAAAATGAAATTTTACACGTAGGTTCATGTGGTAATATACCAACTATTTTAAGGAAAGATCTTTATAAAAAATTAGTTAAATTAAAAGTTAATTCTAACTTTCAAAAAATAGCTTCAAATGGTTCTGCATATAATTTTATAAAACCTGAGATAGTTTGTGAAATTAAATTATTAGAATTTCAGGGAGATAAATCAAATGATGAACCGATAAGACATTTAAAATATGAATACTCAAATAAATCTTTAAATGCTACAGGAAGATCAAGATCGGTATCAATATTAAATTGTAATGTTGTTAATATTAGATCTGACAAAAAAGCAAATTTTGAAGATTGTGGAATAGATCAAATCATAAAAGTAAGTGGTATTCCCAAAAGTGAATTTAAAGAAGTAAACAATAAAGATCTTCCTAAAAGTAAAATAATAAAAAAAGAAACTTATAAAAAAGAAAGTAAAAAAGGAACTGCAATTAGAAAATTTTTGTTCTGGAAATCAAATAAAGAAAAATTATCAGATTACCCATCATATCTTTGTTATTACTTAGATTATTCAGAAGGAAGAAGTGATCCAATAAAAAGAAAATTGTATCCTTTTGAAGATGAAAAACTTGGTTTAAATCATTTTAAAAATCTTATTTTAGAAAATATAAAAAAAGGTTGGGAAAAAAATGGCGCGTGAATTAATTCTTAATCTTAATAAAAACAAATCTACTTTTGGAATATCTAAAATTGATAGAAAAAAACTTTATGGATTTAAAAAAAGATTATTTTTAGATGAGAAAGGAAAAGAGTGCTCAAAAGCTAATTTAGAGGAAGAAACAGGTATTGTATTTGTTAGTAGTGATATAAGTAGCAGCTATTTAGATCATAAAGGTAATTTTGTTGAAAAAAAAGAATTAGAGGCAATTAATGATGATGGCAAAAAAGTTAAAAAAGAAGAATCTACACTTGGTAAAGAAGTAGACTTAACCTCGACATCTATTGAAGAAGCATTAAACTTAAAGGTTAATTCTGTATATCATCTAGAACCAAAAGATTTTGATGAAGATTTAAAATTAAAGTTAGACAAAGGAGATGTTTTTAGTTTTCCATTCAATTATTATGCTGATTTTAAACTTGAGGATGGAATTATCTTAAAAGGTGAAAAAGATTATTTTGCTTTAATTGGGCGGAAAACTACTTGTAATTGGGTAGGGGAAAAAAGTGAGGATCTTCCTGAAGAAGTAGAAGAATTTGAAGATAACGATTTAGATTTTGAGATGATTTAATGACAGTAGCTTTAAAAGAAATACATATATCAAACGAAAAAAAGAGAGATGCAAATGTTAGATTTGTATCTTTGATAAAAGAAAATGATCCAAAGCTTGCTTACAAAGGTAAATCTATAAAGAATTCTAGATTACTTATTAGCTCAGATGAAACTTCTGAAGAAAGTTTAATTAAAAAATACAAATCTAAACTAGCAGAAAATATTTTAAAAAATGATGTTGATGTTGACATTGAATATGCAGGTAAATTTATAGGAGATGCAGATAGAATTTTATTTAACTCAAATAATGAAATTCTCTATTCACCTCCAAAGATTAAAGAAGTTTTATTCAATAAAGATGGAAAAGAGATAAAAAAACAGGATCCTAAAGAAAAAGTACCAAATGTAAGAGATGATACTCCTCCCCTTAAATGGACTGGTAAGTTTTTTAAAAGAGAAGAAATATTAAAAAAATTTGTAATCAATAAAAGTATTCAACTAAGACACACTGACGGTTTAACTTTTGAATTTTTGTATGACATGGCAAAAACATTGGATAATAAAAAAAGTTTAATGTTTTTAGGAGGTGGTAAATCAGGCAAGGAACCATTAATTTTTCAAACAAATGGAAGTCCATATAGAGGATTTTTAGATGGCAGAATAAATAAAAACCAATATCAATTAATTCTTAGATTAAGTAATATTGAGTTAAAAAAAAATTAAAATGAAATTTTTCGTGACTTTTAAATACAGTTCATCTTATGAAAATGAAAATGAAAACAAAATTGTAGAACATACACTTGAATATGAGGCAAAAAATCTTGATGAATTATGGAGTACCCTTGAAAATGAGGATTATGATGATGAAATTGTAATAAATTTTAATGCAAAAAGTGATTGTTTGGCAACCGAAAGAGATGAAATAAGGATTATGGATGAAAATAATAAAATTGTTTGGGAAGATAAATAGAAAAAAAAATATGGTTCAAGAATAAAAATTATGAAAAAAGAAGAAGCATTAGAAATAGTCAAATCGTCTAGTTATGAATTAGAGAATTTATCTGATGAATTTAAAAAAGATAAAGAAATAGTTTTAGAAGCTGTAAAACAAAATGGGACAATAATTCAGTTTGCAGATGATAGTTTAAAAAAAGATGAAGAAATAGTCCTAGAAGCTATCAAAAACAACGGTTATGCACTTGAATATGCAGATCAAATTTTTAAAAAAGACAAAAAAATAGTTCTTGAGGCAATTAAAACTGATGGAACACTTATTTCATATGCAGATAAAAGTTTAACCAAGGATAGAGAGGTTATTTTAGAAGCGGTTAAAGGACATGGCGCTGCACTACAGTATGCGGATGATGCGTTCAAAAGGGATAGAGAAATAGTTTTAGAGGCTGTGAAACAATATGGTTCAGCTATACAATATGCAGATGAGGAGTTTAGAAAAGATAATCAGATAGTTTCAGAAGCTGTAAAAAAAGATGGTTATGCTCTTGAATACGTAGATGATAGTTTTAAAAAAAATAAAGAGATTGTTTTAATTGCAGTAAAATGTGAGGGTTCGGCTATTCAATTTGCTGATGATAGTTTTAAAAAAGATGAAGAAATTGTTTTTGAAGCAGTAAAACAATACGGTTCTGCCCTAGAATACGTAGATGATAAATTCAAAAAAAATAAAGAGATTGTTTTAGAGGCAGTAAAAAAAGCTGGTAATGCATTTAATTATGCAGATGATAATTTAAAATATGATAAAGATATTATTATTGAAGCTGTAAGACAATATCATACTGATGCCCTTGAATATATCGTTGATGAAAATTTAATTAAAGATAAAGAGTTTATTTTAGAATTAGTGAAAATTAGTGGTCAAAATTTAAAATTTGCACATGAAAGTTTAAAAAAAGACAAAGAGATTGTCGATGCTGCAATAGCACAAGATGAAAGTGCAATTCAATTTGCTGACAAATCGTTTAAGAAGGATTTAAAAGTAAACAAAGAAATATACATCAAAACAGAGCCTGCAGGTAAAGTTGTTTTTGGTAAGTTAGACAAAAAGCAGGAAGAGTCATTTTATAAAAAATATTCAAACAAAGAAGATATGGGTGAAGATCTACAAAATTTAGCCTATGGAGGTCTTGCTGCAAAAGAATATGAAGGTGTATTTAATTATGGTGAAAACGGTGATAAAGGTAATGAGGGTATAATTGTTTTTGACGATGATAAAATACAAATTCCAAAACAAAATGATAAATATGAGGATGGTTTATATTTAACTTTATTAAGTTTATCAAAAGCATCCATTCAATTTGAATTTGAACTTAAAGATAAAGAAGAATTTGACACTGAACAATTTCAAGAGATATCAGTACCTGTTAGACTTCCAGGGATGATTGAGCACGAAAGATACGGAAATCACGATTTTAATATTATAATTGATTGCGTTTACAAAGGAGAATCTTTACAAGAGTTCTTAGATGCTGAATTGGTTGATCGAGGTTATGATGATCTAATAACAGTTATTGAAGTAAAAAATGGAGAAATGAAAAAATTATATTCTAGTTATAATGGTGAAGGGAAATATTTTTAAATACTTAATTAAATTCTTATGAAAAAAAAAAATGCAGAAATGACTGCAAAAAATTTAAAATTCATATCTCAACTTTTTTTAGAAAAAAATAATGTATCAGAACATAAGCTTGCTAGATTTAGTTTAGATATATATTTTCCTGATGATAAAATTGCTTTTGAATATGATGGTCCAGATCATTATGATAAAGTTGCAAATCATGAGCGCGATTTAAGGAAAAACGAATTATGTTTAAAAGAGAAAATTAAATTAGTTCGTTGGCCTTATTATTTCCAACTCACGAAAGATGTTGCTAAATATATTTTTAAAAAAAATTTTTCTGAAAATAAATATCAAAAGGCTATTCAAACTGTGTATGGATCTTCTAAAGAAAGTGAAATACTTGCACCAGGTTTACATGGATCACCCTTTACACCTGCTAATTTCACCAGTTTAGGAATTAAACGCTTTATCAATGATTTAAAATCAGCTCCAATTAGCTTAACCTCACAAGTTATCTATTCATTCCATTTATATGAAAAAAAGATCGAAGAAAAATACGGTAAAAATTTTTTATGGTTGCTTTATCCTGAAGATAACCAACTTTTTAATGATTTTATGAAAAATAAGATTAATCCTGAACATTTAAATTATAATTTTATAAATAGAAAATATTTATCTAAAAATTAAGTTACATTTGATAAATCAGCAAAAGCATTGTCCCACTCTGTGAAAGTCATTTACTTTTTTTCTTTATTTTTTTATTTCCAAGAGTATTGATGATATTTAATTGACTTTGATTTATCATTTTTTGAATATTGTCTGCTAGAAGAGCGCTAGTTGCATTCATCATAGAAATTGGTGTAACACTATCAGATACTTCCAAGACAGAGTTTGAAAGATGATTTAAACCATCTAACATTTTATCTATTTTTTTTTCAGCTTTAAGTGATTTTGCCTGTCTAAAACAATTAATTGCTTGTTTGGCATAAGAAGATGCTTTTCTAGAGTGTTGACTTGTACGTCCTGCTGAAGTTAGTGCAACTCCTTTTGTAAATAATGATCTAAATCCCATATATTCTCCTTCATTTATAATTTTTTCTTTCAGATTACCATAAGTGAAACTATTTTTAAATTGAGCAAAAAATTATTTATAGATCTCTATCTAAGATTATATCTTTTCTGTTATTTTGAACTCTTTTATATAAATAAATTGCTATACTAATTAATGATATAGGAATAACAAATTTTAAAAATCCACTCGTATAATAATGAATTTTTTCAGTAATTAATGAAGATAAACTGAATGCGGTGATGGTAAAACCATTCACAATATAAAACCAAATAAATATAATATCAATAATTGTTAATTTTTTTGGTTCAGGCTTCTCTACTGAAAAATATAAAGCAATTGCCGATAAGAATGTTGTTGTTAAAATTCCTATACTTTCTCCTGATTTATCAAAACCTAAAAATACAGAGTAATAGACCAAAAACGTTAAGAAGAACATTGGAATTCCAATTTTAAATAAAGTTGCAGTATTTTTTCTTCTTAAAGTCCAACCTAATCTATTTTCACTTGATACAGTAACTGTCTTTTTAAGATCAGTATCTTTGTATAAAAAGTTTTTCTTATATTTTATACCAGAGAAAGCATTTTCGATATGCCACTCATTAATATCAAATTCATCATCTACTAATTCTAATGGAATTGGTTGCAGGATATGTCTCGAATTATCCTTTAGTGTCATCGAAATATAAACACTTTGCCAATCAAAAGGATAATTATCTGCAATTGCTAAAAAATCAAAGTTAGCAACTATATAATATCTAACTGTATTATAATCGTCTTCATCTTTTCTTCTCCAAATTTCCTTAGACGTAAATTTATCGTTTGTTGAAGATAAATTATTAAAGATAACTTGATTTAGAGGATCATCTGACTGAGATACAAGGTCTAAATAAAATTCTGCAGTCCATGTTTTTTCTTTTATATCTATATTAGTTATTCTAAGTACATCTATATAATTATATACAGTATTAAATTGTTGAATCTTACCATTTACTGTTGAAAACTGAGATGGGTGTAGAATTTTTGGAATTTTATATTTTTCGTTTTGAAGAGAATTTGGAAAAGTATAAGCATAATTTTCCTTTAAAATATTTTCATTAGATTGATTAAATCCATATTGAATACGTTTTCCAACAAATACATCACTATCATTATTAAAAGATAATAAAGTTTCTAAAATATTTTGATCTTCAATATTTGTTAATCCTGAATTGATACATTTCTTTAAAGTCTGAAATGCTAAAATAGGAATTTCTAATCTAAATGTGCTCTCTAATAGTAAAGCTTTATCTGTTGGTGTTACATTTTCACCATAGATCTTAGACATTAAATCCTCAATAGAAACTGAAGGAATCCCATGATTTCCTATTAATTGAATTAAGTTAAAACTTATTTTTTCAAACCTATTTTCAATGGTTCCAAATGTATTAATAACTTTGTTTGAAAGACTATTGTTGTTTAAGTAATTAAATATTGGTCTGAAAACCTTTAAATTCAAATCAAGTATAATTAAATCTTTAGGTTTTATTTCATCAAGGTAAGATTTAATTTTTTGATCTAAATCTTTTTCATCAATATCTTTTAATGAAATGCTAGTAAAATTTACATTATCTTTGTGATTAGCTAACATTTTTTCAGATAATCTTAATTCTTGATGAAAAAAATAAACTTTAGATGAAGAATGTTTTTTTATTTCATTATCTATAAACGCTAACTTTGCTGGTTGGTCAGCTCTACCTACTTTGAAAATCCTTTTTTTAATATTTTCTTCAAATTTATTGTAACTTGCATGAGTTATATTTTGAGGAAAATAAAAGAAACTTTTATCTTTTATATTCTCAATAATAGAAGGGTTGTATTTTGGAATTGAGTGACCGTTTGTAAATATAGGATTTGTATAACTAGTTAATTTATTATTTAATAAATTAACTCCATCTTCACCCTTTGGTATGTGTAGAAAATCAATTTTAAAATTAATAGGAAGTTTTTTTTCTTTTATCTCTTCATTAATTTCTTCATTAATAAGTTCGCAACTTTTATTAAGAAAATCAGCTACATAACTATTTTTTTCATCACCTATTGCTAATGAAGAATACCAAACTAAAGAATTAAAATTCATATCAAATTACATATACCATTCATCAGCTATATCATAAGAAATTTGACCATCATCAGTATAGGTTGGTTCTATTAAATAAAAAGTTCTTGTTTTACCTATAGTATCTCCAGTAAATTCAACTTCAACTTCTTTACCATCGTATAAAAAACCATAAAGACATTCATGATATAAACCAACTTCAGGACAAGCTATTTTTGGTACTAATTTTTTTACATCAAAATTATCTTTCAGTTCAAAACTTCCCCAATGCCCCTTTTCTTGACTAACGCACATAAAAATAACCCCACTGTTTTCTGCAAATTTTTTCATTTCGTCAGTGACATCTTTACTGCGTCCAGACAGAAACATTTTATCTATGTAAGGATTAAATTTATTTATTCCTACTTGATAATTGTCTATTCCATTTTTATTATTATTTGTAAAGCAATCATCATCATCAAAGTTAAAACTTAATGTACCTTCAGGTTTAATTTCTTCCTCTTTTTCATTTGTAAGATAAAATCCATAATTTCCTCCAAAAGCTCCACTCCAATGAAAAATATTATCAATTTCATTCCATGGTTTTTCCATAATTCTTTCAAACTCCGTTTCATCTATTCCATCATCTTTTTTAGAGAGAAGTGGAAAAATTTTTTCAGTTTGTTTTTGGGACAACTTACCAATTACAATTTCAGCACCATTTCCATAAATATCTATTTTCATTTTTAAAATTTAATTTATTTTACTGAAAGTTTCAATTTAGCAATTTTTTCTTCTACTTCAGATATTGCTTTAAATATGTTATCTTTTTCTTTACTAGATATTTCAGCACCTTTTTGACTTTCAGGACTTGTTGCTTGCTCTGTTACATCCATTAAATTTCCAATTCTGCCACCAATATTATTTAATATTCTGGATACATCTTTTAATTTTTCTAATTCATTAAATTCTTGGTCAATAATTAATTCAATATTGTCTAAAAAAGGACTACCATTTTGTGATCTTAACGAGAGAATATCAAGTTTAATAGCATCAGCTAAGTGAAGGTTATGATCTTTATCATCAGGATCACTGCATTTTCTAAAATGAGAAATTGATTTTCCCGTAAATTCTTTAATTTCATTTTCTTTTAATTTACCGATCAAATCTGTCAAAATTTTTTCAATTGATAATGGTTCTCTTATTTTAGTCATAATAATTTGTTATCTTAATTTATAATCATAAGCTTAAAAAGCTTTAATTTACTAAGTGAAAAATATTAATTTATTTTACACTAGGTGTTACAGGATAAAATAACTACATAATAGATGTGAAACAGAAAGAAATTCCCATTTCTAAGTTTAGAAATAAGTTTGAATATAAAATGTCTAAACTAAGTGATGAAAAATTAGAGAGACTTCAAAATATAATTATTAAAAAATTATGTAAACTTGAAGCTGATACCTTGGATTTTTACGATTATAAAAAAACAATTGAAAAATATACTAAGGAGGATAATTATGAAAATAATTAAAACAATTTTATTTTTGTTTTTAATTACCTTTACTACCCACTCATTTGGCAAGAGTAATGAGTATTACAAACAAACACTTACCCATAATTTGACACAATGTAATAGTGAATGTCAAAAAAAAGTATTTGAACAAGAAGTTCAATCAGCATTTTTTGATTTAATGGATGCCATTCTTAATCAAATACAATTTGAGTTATCACAACAAAAGAAAGAGAAGTTATGGTCAAAAGATTTGTAATAATTTTCTTTCTATTAACAAGTTCTGTCTTGGCAAAGAGTGATTGTAAATATTATGCTGAAGCAGATGTCATAAATGACAAAATAATCAACAAAAAAGAACAATACATTTGTAAAGAAAAAGATAACTTTTTTGTAACTTTTCTTACGGATGAAAAGTACCATCAAGCTTTGACCATGTCATTTTTATTTATATTAGAAAACTTATAGGAGCTTAAATGAGATTAATATTAATTATAATTTTTGGCTTATTATTAACAAATTGCAACAAGTCATATGTAAAGAATAAAAATTCAATTAAATCATCAAATGATTTAATGAAATTTACAAATTTATGGTGTGAAAAAAATAAATTTTCAGAAAAAATAGTTAAAATGTGCGGACAAGGTTGGTCTAAAGATTTAAATATATCTGAAAAAAAAGCTATAATGGATGCCAAATTAAAAATAGCTGATATTTCACAACACTTAATTGTAAAATCGGAAAAAATTTCGCATTCAGAAAATAATTATGGTGTTGAAAAAGATTATGAAATGACAGCTGAAAATAAACTAGAAAATGCAACAGTATCTGGATATCGAATTATATCAAAAAAAGTTTTAAGAGAGAAAAATGGCTGGAGAACAATGGTCTTATTGGAATTAAAAAATTCTTAATTCAGTAATTATAAAGTTACCAAATCTAATTTTTGATTACCCAACCTTTCATTTCCTTTATCAGTAACTAGATAAGTTTCACCTAAATTCATCGCTAATTGACTTTCAGAATTCATCAATATCATGTGCATGAAGAAGATGTTGCCTGGTTCTATAACGTAAGGGTTGCCAGTATAAAGCATTGGCCAATCCATCCAGTTTGGTGAAAAAGTTGCACCTAAAGAGTAACCACATGCATTCATTCTTGAATTTTTAAAGCCATGATCATCAAAGGTTTTTGCATGGACATCGAAAACCTCTCCAATTTTATTTCCAGGCTTTAATTTATTTTCACAATTTGTAAGCGCCTCAACACATGCTTCATGCATTTTAAGATGTTTTGGATCTGCTTTTCCTATTGGTATTGTTCTAAACATCGCTGAATGATAGTGCCTGTAGGTTCCAGCCCATTCAATGGTCAACTGATCTTGATTATTAAGTATTTGTTTTTCTGCTTGATATCGACAGAGTAGGGCATTCTTTCCTGACCCTATAATAAATTCATTAGCAGGATAATCTCCACCTCCCTCAAATATAACTCTATTCATTTCAGCTAGAATTTTAGATTCACTTACTCCTGCTTTTGCATGTTTCCATACTTCATCCAAAGCCTTGTCAGCTAAATTTGCTGCTTTTTTTACATAACTAATTTCTTCATCAGATTTTATTACCCTTAGTTTTGTAATTAATTCTGACTTATCTTCAATTGAGCAATAGTTTTTTAAAACTGTATTAAGTCTTAATGCATTTCTTCCTGTAAGACCGTATGCTTCATATTCAACTCCAATTTTTTTTCCTTTTAAGTTAAGTTCATCTAAAATAATTTTGAGATCATCAGCTGGATTAGAACCATCCTTATCAATCCAAATTCTTATATCACTAATATTGGACGTGTTTTGAGCTTGCCTTAAATCAGGGGCTCTAGTTAATAATATTACATTACCTTTTTGATCTAAAACTAATGCTTGAAAAAAAACATATCCGAAAGTGTCGTAACCAGTGAGCCAATACATAGACTCTTGTCTAAACATAATAAGAGCATCTACACCCTCATTTTTCATAGAGTTCAGTGTCTTTTCTTTTCTATTTGAGAATTCTTCTTTACTAAAATGAAGACCCATTAACGAATGTTAACACTAACAGAACCGATTTTATCAACTGTTCCTTTGTATAATCCTTTTCCTTTAAATGGAACTACTCCCACAGTTGAGCCTGTGAAAACATAAAAATCTTTATTTAATTTTATCTTTTCTTTCTTAACTTTATTTAAAACAAATCTTAAAGAATTTAACGGGTTAATATAAACAATATTTGTATTACCATTTACCTTTATTCCATTCTTTTTGCTGACTAATGATGTTTTTAAATTATTTAAGTTTAATTTTTTAAATTTTGTTTTTCTTCCAACAACAAATTTGATGTTAAATCCAAAATCCCCACAAATGTCTCCTAAATACGTAAATTTTTTATTTCTTTGTCTAAATCCAACTATTTCAAAACAAGGCCCCATAAATTTAATAAATTTAGTGACATTTGATTTTGTGACTTTTCCTTTAAAATCAAAGAAAGATTTCTTAATAAAATAATAAACTTCAACCTCTATACCTTTAGTGTGTTGGTTTATTTTTACTTTTTGACCGGATTTAACTAATCTTTTTTTAAATACTTTTGCTGTAAAAGGTTCTTTTTCTTTTAATTTTTTTAAAGCTTGAATTCCAGTTCCACCAGCTTTTATTCCAATTGTTTCATCTTTAATTTGATCTTCACACAATTTTCTAAGTTTGTTAGCTAAATTAATATTTTTACAATATTTTACTGGGATAGGGTTGATGACTGTATTTGTGTTGAAAGCTTTTACAAGTCTTCCAGCAATATGATTAATTTCATTTTTCATAGCCAGAACTTATTGAAGAATGCTCATAGGATCAAGTCTAGTTTGAAACCAATTTATCCTAAAATCTAAATGAGGCCCAGTTGATCTACCAGTAGATCCAACAGTTCCAATAATTTGTCCTTGTTTAACTTCATCACCAACTTTAACCATTACATTTTCTAGATGTGAATATATTGTTGAAATTCCGTGTCCGTGATCCATTATTACAGTACCACCTGTATAATAAAGATCATCTTCTGCCATAGTCACTATTCCAGTTCCAGATGATTTAATTTTAGTCCCTTGTTTAGCTGCAATATCAATTCCATAGTGAGGCCATTTTGGTTTACCATTAAGAATTCTTTGGCTACCGTAAACTCCACTAATTATTCCTTTAACTGGCATAATAAATTGTTCAGTAAAGAAAGTTAAATCTGAATTGATGGCTCTTGCTTTTCCAATTCTCCCATTTTCTTCTTTAATCCTTTTATAAACAGACTCTGGTGGTGTAACTTTATTTTCAGGCAGACCATCTATTCTTTGAATATTATATTTTCTTTTAAAAACTTTTTTTATAATTTTGTTTTTTTTACCATTTCTTATTTCAGTAATGGCTACATCGAATTTTCGATCTCTATCAATACCGAATACAAAATATCCGTCCTCAGATACTTTAACTTGTATTTTATCTACAAATACTTTTGATCCAGCTTCTGCTTTACCTAAAATAAAATGTCCTTGTAAAAATTTACCTTGAAACTCTAAAGCATGAGAGTGTGTAGAAAATATAATTGCTAAAATAAGCAACAATTTTTTCATTATTTTGCTGTCCAACCCCCATCAATTACTATTGATGTCCCTGTTATCATGCTTGCTGCATCTGAAGCTAAAAAACATACCGCTGTAGCTACATCAGACTCTGTTGCAACTTTTCCCATTGGAATATTACTTAAAGCTAGCTGTTTAAATTTTTTATTTTTAAAGAATTTTTTAACCATTGGAGTTTCAACAAATGTAGGTGCAACTGTATTTACTCTAATATTTTTTGTTGCAAGTTCAACACCCATTCCCTTTGTTAATCCCTCAATTCCAAATTTTGTCATATTATAAATATTTCTACCTGACATACCAACATGCCCTAATTGTGAGGACATATTAATTATAGATCCACCTTTTTTTTTATTTTTTAACATTTTTAGGACTACTAATTGCGCAACATTAAATGCTGCTTTCATATTTAAATCTACAAGATAATTCATACTTTTTTGTTTGATTTTTTCGAAAGGCTCAGGAATATTTGTACCTGCATTATTTACAAGTATATCGATCTTCTTAATTTTTTTTAATTTTGAAGAAAGATCTTCGTAATCCATAATATCACAAGATATTTTAACTAATTTTCCTTTAACTTTTTTTATATCTTTTTGAAGTTTATCAAGATCAGAAGTAGTTCTACTTACTCCAATTATAGTTGCACCAGCTTCTGCAAGAGCAATTGAACAAGCTCTACCTATACCTTTTCCGGCGCCTGTTACTAAAGCAACTTTATTTTTTAAATTTATCTTTTTTAAATACATTTATAAAAATAGTTTTACGTCTGTATATATTAGCTCTATTGCAACAAATAATATTGCTAATAATCCAACCCATCCTATCCATTTATACTTTTTAATCCAGCCAGATATCAATGTTGCTGCAGTAGCCATTAAAACTATTGATAAAACTAAACCAAATATCAATAACATGTAATGATCTCTAGCCGCTCCCGCTACTCCAAGTACATTATCTAAACTCATTGTTACATCTGCTAGAATTACAGTTGTTATTGCCTTCATGAATGAACTGTTATCTACTTTTTTTACATTTTCTTCTGCATTACCATTCATTTTAATTACATCCACGTAAAGTCTGTAACATATATAAAGAAGTAATATTCCACCTATAAGTCTAAGTCCTGTGATTTGTAATAGATAAGCAGTTATTAGTGTAAATATAATTCTTAAAACTACCGCTGCTCCAATTCCCCAAAAAATAATTTTTTTTCTTTGCTCGGTTGGAAATTGAGAAGCAACCATTCCAATTATAATTGCGTTGTCTCCTGCTAAAACTAAATCAATAAAAACTATTTGAAAAAAAATTACTATTTGTTCGGTCATCTTCTACTATCCTCAATTATCATATCAGCTGCTTTTTCCGCAATCATTATTGTCGGTGCATTTGTATTTCCTGATGTGATATGAGGCATAACAGAGGCATCTACAACCCTTAAATTTTCTAATCCGTGAGCGACTAATCGATCATTAACAACAGCATTTTCATCTTTACCCATTCTACATGTGCTCACTGGATGGAATATAGTATTCGCAAACTTCCCAGCTTCTGTTGCTAATTCCTCATTGTCTGTAATATTGATTCCCGGTCTAAGCTCTTCAGGTTGATAATCTTTATAAGCTTTAGATTCCATAACAATTTTTCTTACAATCTTTAATGCTTTTCCAGCAATCTCACGATCTTCATCGGTTGATAAATAATTCATTTTTATTTTTGGTGAAACTCTGGTGTCTGGAGATTTTAATTCAATAGACCCTCTGCTTGTTGGTCTTACATTTGTAATTGTTGGAGTGAACGCCGGAAATTTATGTAAAGCTGATTTTCCTAAAAGATCAGTACTTGCTGGTGAAATATGAAATTGAAGATTTGGCGTTTCTAAATGTTCATCACTCTTAACAAAACCACAAACATAACTAGCACCAACTGTTAAAGGTCCTTTTCTTAAGAGAAGAAACTTCAAACCAGATAACATTTTTTTAGTAAAACTGTAGTAAATATCATTTAAAGTTTCTAAATTTTTAATTTTGTAAACAGGTCTTAGCATTAAATGATCAGTTAGATTTCTTCCAACTCCTTGATGATCTTTTAATACATTAATATTATTTTCTTTTAGAAGTTCTCCTGGACCAATACCTGATGCTTGTAATATATGAGGTGAACCAATTGTACCTGCGCTTAATATAATTTCTTTATTAGTTTCAACAGAAAATTCTTTTCCATTTATCCAATAATTTACTTTTTTTGCTTTATTATTTTCAAATTCTATATTTTTAATATGTGCTTTGGTTATGATTTTTAAATTTTTTCTGCTCTTAACTGGATTTAAATAACCAACTGCTGTACTGCATCTAAAGCCATTTTTAATTGTAAATGGAAAATATCCCATTCCCTCATTATCACCGTTATTAAAATCATCAGTTCTTTTATAACCATGCTCTTCAGCGGCTTCTAAAAATAGATCGAGAACTTTGAATGTTGCTCTAATTTTCTCAACTGCAATAGGTCCCCCAGAACCATGAAATTCATTTTCTCCAAATTGAAAATCTTCAGACTTTTTAAAATAAGGAAGAACATCATCCCATGACCAACCAACATTACCTAATTGTCTCCAATAATTATAATCATTTGATTGACCTCTAATATAAAGCATTCCATTAATCGAAGAGCTTCCACCTAGTGTTTTGCCCCTAGGGTAAACCATTTGTCTGTTATCGCAGTTTGGCTCTTTTTCTGTGTTAAAACACCAGTCGGTATCTGGATTGTGCATCGTTTTAAAATAACCCCCTGGGATATGGATCCAAGGATTGGTATCTTTGCCGCCGGCCTCAAGTAAAAGAACTTTAGTATCAGGATTTGTTGTTAATCTATTAGCCAAGACACAGCCTGCGGATCCTGCACCAATAATTATGTAATCAAATTTATCCATATTTTTTATAAATAATCTTTAATGAATATTTAATGATTTTAAACATTTTTCTCATAAAAACGTCGAAATGACACTTGTATGTAGCTTTGATTTTTGAGAGGATCTTCACATTATAAATAAAAAGAGAGGGATATAATGAAAAAAATCGTTTCAGCGTTGTTTGCTGCGTTCTTAGTATTTGGATTTATTTCAAATGCGAATGCTGCAAAAACGTTAAAGTGTCAGACGGTTATTAGCGCTAAAGGTGATGAGGCGGTAATGTTAAAAGACTTTACTGACAACGTAACAAAACTAACAGGTGGATCTCTAAAATTTGAAATTATGCCAGCAGGAACAGTAGTTGGAGTTAAAGAAACTCTTGATGCTGTTGATAAAGGTTTGATTGATTGTGGATTTGCTTGGACACACTATTGGTCTGGAGAACATCCAGCTGCTATGTTATTTGGTTCGCCAGTAGCAGGTGGTGGTGTAGGAATTGATAACATCGCATTCTTATCATGGTTTTTATATGGTGGTGGAGAACAACTATATGACAGACTTTGGGGAGAAATGAAAAGAGACATTAAAGGTTTCATGCTTCAACCAGTTGGTCCAGAAGCTTTAGGATGGTTCCCAAGAAAAATCAAAGATATGGATGATTTCAGAACATTTAAGTTTAGAACTCCTCCAGGAATTCCAGGTCAAACTTATAAAGACATTGGAATAGCTTCAGTTGCAATGGGTGGTGGAGATATTCTTCCAGCATTGGAAGCAGGAACTATTGATGCTGCTGAGTGGTGTTGTCCTCAACCAGATAAAGTGTTTGGTATTCATAAAGTATTAAAACACTACTATCTACAAGGTTTACACCAAGTAGTCGTAAATGCAGACTTTTACTTAAACAAAAGCACTTACGATAAGTTCACTGACCATGAGAAATTTTCAATGAAGATGGCTGCCGATGCATCGTTGATGAGAGCTTTAGCTTACAGAATCAACACTAATGGATTAGCACTTAAAGATCTAACTGAAAATCATGGTGTGATTCTTGAAGATACACCAGCAGATTATTTCCCAGCTTATATGGCTGCAGCGAAAGCAACTTTAGAGAAAAATGCAAAAGAAAACGCATTCTTTAAAGAAGTTTATGACTCAATGATAAGCTTTGCTAATACTGCTGTACCATTCTGGTCTGGTGCACAAACATCGAATGCTAAGCTAGGAATGGCTTATGCTAATTCGTTGAAAAAATAAATAAAGTTATTAAGCGGGCTTTTATAAGCCCGCTTTCTTTTTCTAAAATTTATATGTCGGATAATCCAAAGTTAGATATTTCAGATGAAATGATAGCCGAAAGGCGATCTGGATCAGGAAAGATGCCTGATGATATGCCAACTTGGATGGCTAAAACTATAGTTAACATAGACAAATTTAGTAAATTAATAGGAAACATTGTTTGCTGGATTACGATCCCACTAATGCTTGGGATGGTTTATGAAGTTTTAGCAAGAAAATTATTTTTAGCTCCTACAATCTGGGCTTATGATATGAGCAGATTTTTTTATGGAGCATTATTTATGTTGGGAGCAGGATACGCTCTTTCAAAAGGTGTTCATATTAGAGCAGATTTTTTATATAGAAATTTTAAAGTTAAAACTCAAGGCAGAATAGATTTTTGGCTTTACTTATTATTTTATTTTCCAGGATTAATAGTCTTTTTGTATATGACAACAGGCTTTGTCCAAGAAAGTATAATGAGAAACGAAAGAGGGATGGATACAACATGGATGCCATATATGTGGCCGATAAAATCTTGTCTGTGGATTGGTATTGTCTTCCTTTTAATCCAAGGTATTTCAGAACTTTTTAAAAGTTATTACGCAGCTGTTAAAGGTAAATGGCCGGGTAGTTAATGCTTTCACATTTAATAGACCCAGCAATTTTAGGTTTCATACTTATTGGTGTGATGTTGTTTGCAATATTTATAGGATTTCCAATTTCATTTACTCTTATTTTTTTAGGTTTCGTTTTCGGTTATTTAGGTTTTGGAAAATTAGTTTTCTATTTAATGACACTACAATTTTCAATGGTGATGACCGAACAAACTCTCGCCGCCGTCCCCTTATTTGTATTTATGGGAATAATGATGGAACAAGCAGGTTTAATGGAGAGATTATTCTCAGCTTTCCAAATGATGTTGGCAAGAGTTAGAGGCTCTTTATATTATGCAGTTTTATTTGTTTCTGTAATATTTGCTGCTGCAACTGGAATAGTTGGTGCATCAGTTACAATACTTGGAATTATGGCTGCTAAATCAATGAACAGGTCTAATTATGATGTAAAATTAGCTGCTGGTACGATTACCGCTGGAGGAACTTTAGGTATTCTAATTCCACCGAGCATTATGCTTGTAGTTATGGGTCCAATTATGGAAATTCCTGTAACTGATTTATTCGCAGCTGCAATAGTTCCAGGAATATTGTTGGCATGCTTATATGCTGCATACACAACATTCAGATGTATGATGAACCCAAAACTAGGTCCACCCATACCAGAAGAATTAAGAACAACAGATTTAAAAAAATTATGGCTAGAATTTTTCTTAGGATTAGTGCCACCTGCTGCTTTAGTATTTGCTGCATTAGGTAGTATTCTATTTGGATTTGCTACACCAACAGAGGCTGCAGGATGTGGAGCAGGTGGTGCATTATTGCTTTCTTTAGCTTACAGAAAATTAACATTAAAAAAATTACAAGATGCTTTAGTTAAAACTCTAGAGATTTCTGCATTAATTATGGTTTTAGTTGCTGCTTCTAATTTCTTCGGAGCAGTGTTTGCAAGATTAGGAACCCCAATGGTTTTAACAGATTTTCTATTATCACTTGAGATGAATAAATATTTAATCTTAGGAATAATCATGATTATGATTTTTCTTTTAGGATGGCCACTAGAGTGGGTACCTATTGTTATGATAGTTGTTCCTATTATTTTACCATTAGTTGAAGCATTAGGATTTAATTTAACTTGGTTTGCAATTCTTGTTGCTGTTAATTTGCAAACCGCCTGGCTCTCACCCCCCGTAGCGTTATCTGCTTATTTTTTAAAAGGAGTAGTTCCAAGTTGGGATTTAAAAGATATTTATCTTGGAATGATGCAGTTCATGGTATTGCAGATAATTGGATTAATTATAATCATAGCGTATCCAAAAATAGTACTATGGTTGCCAACTCTCTTATATGGACAGCAGTAAATAATTGATTAATATCATTTAAGTGAATCAAAGCGAAAAATTTCAATTAAGGAATTGGGAATTAGTTTCAATAAATCCAAATAATCGAGACTGGAGTTGGAAGAATTATTTTAACTTTTGGGCTATAAATATTCAAACAATAGTTGGGTTCTCTTTAATATCAGCTTTATATTTATTCTATGATCTGAATTTTTTTGTTGTCTTAATAGGATCATTACTAGCAGGATTATTAGTATTCTTTTTTGCTAATATAATTGGAAAAATTTCTCAAAGTAGTGGATTAAGTTTTCCAACAATTCTCAGACTTTCGATGGGTTTTACTGGTGCCAGATATGTGGGGATGATCAGAGGATTAGTTGGTTTGTTCATGTTTGGTGTCCAAACATTTTTTATATCAAAGTCACTAGGTTATATTGCAAGGATCATTATATTTAAAATTGATAATCAACTCTTACAGAATGAAATATTTCTATTATTCTTTTTTGGTTTAAATTTAATTGATTGGATTTGTTTATTTTTAACTTTAATATTTCAATACATCCTTTTTACAAAAGGACAGAATTTTCTAAAATCATTTATTAATTTTTCAGGTCTTTCGATATATTTAGGACTTTCTGTATTATTAATTGTTATTTTATCCGAGTATTACAATGAACTCATAAATGGAATAAGATTAAGCTTAGTCTTTAGCAATTTTGCAATTCAGTCGAATATAGCTCCAATAATATCAATCACAGGAACTTTATTTGCTTATTTTGCAATAGTTCTTCTAACTTTTGGAGACTTTTCTAGATACTCAATGAATTACAAAGAAATGACCAAAGGAAACCTAAGTATAATATTAAATTTAATATTCTTTTCTTTTTTCTCTGTTTTGATCACATTAGGTTCAGATATCATTCTTACCAGTAAAGGTTTAAATGCTTCAAGTCTACTTACTAATCCAAATGATATAATTGGTAAATTTAATAATAATTTTTTAACTTTCTTTTGCTTGATATTTATTATTATCTCTTCTTTATCAACTAATTTGATAGCCAATTATATTCCTTCACAGAATACATTGATAAATTTTTTCCCGAACTCTTTAACATTAAAAAAAACAGGAATTGTAATTTCAATTATTGGATTAATTATTTCAACATTTTGGCTTTCAATTTTCAGTAAAGCTAATGTTCTAATATTTGTTGAAGCTGTAGCTACGACTTTTGGGCCAATTTTTGGTGTATTGGTAGCAGACTATTATTTATTTAAAAAACAACAAATTAATCACAAAGAGCTTTTTTATCCTAAAGAACATACAGAATATATTTACAGTAACGGTTGGAACCTCAAAGCATTGTATGCTCTTTTAATTGGATCAATATTTTCTTTATCATCTTTGCTAAATGAAAATTTAATACAATATCAATCTTTTGGATGGATTATTGGAGCATTCGCATCTTATTTAGTATATTATTTATTAAATAATAAGTAATGATGAAAGCCCTTGTCTACACTGGTGTTGAGGAAATGGAATTTAGGGAGGAAAAAGAACCTTCTGAAAAACCTGGAGAAAGTATTCTTAAAGTACATGCGTCAGGTATCTGTGGCTCAGATATGCATGCTTACCACGGAAAAGATGAGAGAAGAATTCCACCGTTAATTTTAGGTCATGAAGTTAGTGGTCAAATAATTAATGGTAAGCTTAAAGATCAAATTTCAGTTCTTAATCCATTAATAACTTGTAGAAATTGTGAATACTGCAAAAGCGGAAGAGAACATTTATGTCCAGATAGAGTGCTTCTAGGAATGAACAGACCTTATGAAAGACAAGGTGCGTTTGCTGAACTCATTACAGTTCCAGATCATAATATTTTCAAAGTTCCTGAAAAGCTTGATGTAAAAGAGGCTGCAGTTGCAGAACCAACAGCAGTCTCATATCATGCAGTATTATTAGCAGTAGAAGCATCAAAAAAACCATTAAATGAATGTAGAACTCTTGTTCAGGGTGGTGGAGCAATTGGGCTATTATGTGCATTAATTTTATCCAAAATCCAGGGAAATACTAATTTGACAATTTCTGATCCTAATCAAAAAAGACTAAATGAATGCTCTAAATATGTAGATGCAAAAACAGTATCACCAGATCATAAAGATATTAAAGAGAGCAGCTTTGATTTAGTTTTTGATACTGTTGGACTTGAAGTTTCACGACAACAGGCAATCAGTGTAGTAAAACCGGGTGGAATAATAGTTCATATCGGACTAACTCAGCCCGCAGGATCTTTTAATTTTAGGAAAGCAACTCTACAAGAAGTTACTTTTATTGGAACTTATTGTTATACAAACAAAGAATTTGGAGAAACTATTGATATTTTAACTAATAACAAGCTAGGCAAGATAGAGTGGATTGAGTACAGAAATCTTAAAGATGGGTGGGGTGCTTTTAAAGAAATTCATGATGGAACCTGTTCGGCCCCAAAGATAGTACTTCTGCCTTAAATTCTTGGTTTTTTAAGAGGTACTAATACCTTTTTTTCTCCAAATTTTTCTGAATTTTTTGAAATTACAGGTGCAGTTATAATTATAGACCAATAAATCATCAAACCAAAAAGAACTGCTAATTTCATATTATTTAAATAGAGAATAATAATGATTTATGCATGTTTAAATAATGTCAAAATTTTGAATTTGAAAATTATTTTATCTTTTATATAGAGAGGACATGTTCAGATTTTTATTTAAATTGATTTTGGTTACAGCGTTGTTTCAAACTACTTTGTATTCCGAGGAAGTAAAAGTATTTGAGTTTACAGAGAAAGAACTATCAGAATTGACAGTTAGAAAAGTAAGAGGGGCAGATAACAAAACTGCTTATTCTGTCGGCTCTGATGAAAATGGTAATTACCTTAAAGCTATTGCTGATAATGCTGCTTCTGGCCTAGGTAAGGAGATTAAAATTGATCTAAATAAAACACCTTTCATAAATATTACCTGGAAAATTGAGAAAGATATACCTGGGATAGATGAAACAACTAAAAAAGGTCATGACTTTGCAGGAAGAGTATTCGTCATCAAAAAAACTGGGGCAACACCTTTATCCAATAGAGCAATAAATTACGTTTTTTCGAGTAATCAAGAAGTTGGAAGCAACTTTCCAAGCCCATATACTAAAAAGTCCATAGATAATGTCCTTGCTACTACCAAAACAAATTTAAATGAATGGGTAACTGTCAAAGCAAACGTTAAAGAAGATTTCAAGAAATTCCATAATTTAGATGTTAATGAGCTAGATGGTATAGCGATAATGTCAGATACAGATAATTCAAAGAAAAAATCAATTACTTACTATCAAAATATCTATTTTTCTTCTCAATAAATTTTATTAATATCAATTGATGAAAGTATTTAAGTATAATTTAAAAGTATACTATGAGGATACTGATTTTGGTGGAATTGTTTACCACGCAAATTATTTAAAGTACTTTGAAAGAGCAAGATCTGAGCTTATTTATTCCCTGGGATATTCGAATAAAAAGTTATTAGATAAACATAATGTTTTAATAGCAGTAAAAACTTGCAACGTAGATTTTAAAAAACCAGCTAAATTTGAGGATAAAATTACCGTTTTCACAAAAATAAAATCTAATACTTTGACTACAATTACAATGTCACAAGTAATTAAAAGAAAATCAGATACTTTATGTGATGCAGAGATTAAATTAGTATCTCTAAATAAGTTGGGAAAACCAGTAAAACTTCCAGTAGCACTTATTAACAAATTAAACTAGTTCTTTTACTTTTTTAAATAGTTTAGTCATTTGTTTTTCATTTATTCGTCCAGTATTTACATTTCTTGGACTTGGATGATAACATCCCATCAACAATACATTGTTAGGTAATTTAAAATATGATCCATGACCAAATTTTACTCTCTCAGTGTAATCAAAATTTTCTCTATAAAATTTTACACAAGTATCAAAGGCAATTTTTCCTAAAGCCACAATTATTTTAAGATTTTTAAGTATTTCAAATTCAGATTTAAAATAACCAAAACAATTTTTTAACTCATCATTTAACGGCTTATCTCCTGGAGGAACACACTTTAAAGCTGGAGTTATGAAAGTATTTTTTATTTTCAATCCATCATTTATATGATCTGAATTACTTTGATTGGCAATTTTTACATTGTGTAAACATTTATATAAAAAATCTGAGGATTTATCGCCTGTAAATACTCTGCCTGTTCTTGTTCCACCATGAGCAGCTGGTGCTAGACCAACAATCATTATTTTTCCATTTATATCTCCAAAACCTGTAACTGGTTTTCCCCAATAAGTTTGGTCCATATATTGTTTTCTTTTTTCCGTAGATATTTTTTTTCTAAACCTCACAAGTCTAGGGCATTTATTACATTTAATTATTGTTTTTTTTAATTTTTCAAATTTAACGGTCATTAAGTTTAGAGAAGCTTCTTTTTGTGTGTCCATGGACCTTTTTTTGTTTTAGGTAAAAACTTTCTAAGGTCAAAAAGGACTTTTTCAGACAATTTTCTGTAGGTGGTTAGTTTTCCTCCATATATATTCAATAAAGGTAATTTTTTTATAATTTTTAAATCAAAAACATAATCTCTTGTGACTTTTGAAGCTGTATTAAAATCTTCAATTAGAGGTCTTATCCCTGAATAAGTATCTACAATGTCCTTTGTTCTGATTTGTTTTTTTAAGTAATTATTTACTGAACGAATTAAATATGTAATTTCTTTTTTTGATATTCCTTTATTTTCTGGTGATTTAACCTCAACTTCTGTAGTTCCAATTAAAGAAAACTTCCCTTTATAAGGTATCACAAATATTATTCTTTTATCAGTATTTTGAAATGTGAATGCAACATTTTCTTTGTACAATTTTTTTGTAATAATATGACTTCCTTTAACTAATCTTATTTTTTTCTTAGATTTAATTTTTATATTTTTATTTAAGGTTTCGTTTATCCATGGTCCAGATGCATTAATTAAAATTTTTGATTTTACTTTTTCACCTTTTTCAAGACTAATAATCCATTCATTGCCAATAATTTCAGCTTTTTTAACTTTGTTATATTCTAGTATTTTAGCTTTATTTCTTTTTGCATCTTTAGCATTTAGTTTCGTTAATTTTTTATCGTCAATTTGTATGTCAAAATATTGAAAACCAGTTTTGTATTTTTGCTTAAGAATATTTGAAAATTTTTTTGTAAGATCAAACGTTTTTGATTTTGGTATATTGCTTTTGCCACCTAAATTATCATACAAAAATAAACCAATTTTAATTAACCAGGCTGGTCGAATTTTATCTGCATAAGGAATTATAAAAGGAATCGGTTTGGAAATATGTCTGGCAATTTTATAAACTATTTCTCTTTCTTTCAGAGATTCTCTAACTAGTTTGAATTCATAATTTTCTAAATAACGAAGACCACCATGTACTAATTTTGTCGACCAAGATGAGGTTGCTCCTCCAATCTCACCTTTGTCAGCTAAACAAACTGATAAACCTCTACCTGCAGCATCTCTTGCAATACCTGCACCGTTTATACCGCCACCTATTATGAATAAATCAAATTTTTTAGACATTTAAATTATGATTTGTTTTAAAATATACAACCTCTCTTAGAAATTAAAAATTTTTAAATGCAATTATTTACAATTTCATAATATCTTAACATTAATAAAGTATTAATAAAAAATTAAATAAACTTAACAGAAGGATAGATATGAAAAAAATACTTAGTGTTTTAACAATTCTATTTACTTTCTCTTTTACATCACACAGTTATTCAAAAACAGAAATTCATTGGTGGTACGGAAACAGTGGTTTTCTTGGTGATGTAATTATTGAAATTGCAAATAGATTTAACGCTTCACAAGATCAATATACGGTCATTCCTACAGGAAAAGGAAGTTATGAAGATAACATGGCGGCAACTATTGCTGCATTTAGAGCAGGCGACCAACCACACTATTCACAGGTTTATGATGCTGGTGCTGCAATCATGGTAGCTCAAGTAAAAAATGGTGTTGTTATCGGTTTTGAAGAAATGGCTAAGAAATATGGCATTGATGTAGATGCTGACAACTATATTCCAGGCATTAAAAATTTCTATGCCGACTCTGATGGAAAAATGATTGGTGTACCTTTCAATAGTTCAACTTGTTTGATGTATGCAAACATGGACATTTTGAAAGAGGTTGGAATTGAATCTGTGCCAAAAACTTATGAAGAATTTGAGGCCATGGCTCCAAAAATCAAAGCTGCTGGATACATTCCTTTAGTTCAAAGTCATAGTCCATGGATTTGGACTGAAAATTTCTTTTCTAGACATAATTTATTAATGTTAGATGGAAATAATGGTTACGATGCTGTTCCTACAAAAACTTTATTCGCTGAAACTGATGCATTTGTCTATCATTGGAAGAAAGTTAAAGAATGGTATGATAAAGGTTTATATGGCTATAAAGGAAGAGCGTGGGGAGACAATCAAGCACCATTTATAGCAGGTGAAGCTGCATTTTGGTTTGGTTCTGCTGCATCATTTGGTGGAATGAAAGGTGTTGTTCCAAACTTTACAGTTAATCATATTCCTTACTGGGATTCAGTAACCAAAGGAAAAGAGTATCCAACTTTTATAGGTGGTGCTGCTAACTGGATCTTAAATGGTCATACTGAGGAAGAGTACAAAGGACTTGCTAAATTTATAGAATTTATGGGTTCTCCAGAAATGGATCTGTATTATCACAATATGACTGGTTACTCTGCAGTGACTAAAGGTGGTATAGAGTTAGCTGAAACTATAAATTTCTATAGAGCTTCTCCATATCATAAAGCAGTTGGTGAACAATTAAGCTTAGAAGGTTCAACTATTCCTGGTGGATATAGAGCTGGTAACTGGCCCCAAATTCGTGAAGTAATTTACGAAAATATTGAGCCAATGTTAAACGGCAAAATATCAATCGAAAAAGGATTGCAGAATATGGACAAAGGTGCAGCTAAATTGTTAAAGCAATTTGCTAAAACTTTGTAAGAATAATTAAAACAATAAGGAGGGTATTAATTTACCCTCCTTATTTATTTTTACAAAAGTATGAAAAAAGTCCAATTCAAATCTAGCTATTCACAATATCTTTTCTTAGCTCCGCAGCTAGGTATATTGTTAATTTTTTTATATTGGCCAATCATACAAACCTTTAGAGATGCATTTACAATGCAAGATGCTTTTGGATTTGGATCGAAGTTTGTATGGTTTGACAATTTTTTATTTATTTTTGATGATCCAGCTTATTTCATAGCTTTCAAATTTACTATTATTTATAGTTTTGTTATTACGTTAATTACAGGCTCAATTGGATTATTACTTGCCGTTCAGGCTAATAATGTAATGCATGGTAAAAGCACTTACAAAACACTTTTAATTTGGCCTTATGCAATTGCGCCTGCGGTAGTCGGTGTAATGGCAAATTATTTTTTTAGTGAAAGATTTGGTCTTCTTTATCATTTATTTCACGAACTGTGGGGATTTAATTGGTACGAAAGTGTGTTCGACTCTTATATTTACGTAATCATAGCTGGTTCTTGGAAGCAAATCAGTGCTAATTTTATTTTCTTCTTGGCTGGACTTCAAGCTATACAAAAATCTGTAATTGAAGCATCAATGATTGACTGTAAAAATAGTTTTAGAAGATTTTGGACAATTACATTCCCATTATTAATGCCAACTACATTCTTTTTAATAATTATTAATATAACGTATGCTTTCTTTGATACATTTGGAATTATTGATACCACAACAATAGGTGCTCCTTCCGGTGAAACAAGAACTCTAGTTTATAAAGCTTACATGGATGGATTTAGAGGACTGGATTTAGGAAGTGCAGGAGCTCAATCAATAATGATGATGTTGATTGTATTAGTAATTACGATTTTTCAATTTAGATATATCGAAGGGAAAATACATTATAATTAATGACTAGATTTATCACATCAAGTTTTTCACATTTAATTTTACTCATTGGAATACTAATCATGTTAGTTCCTGTATGGATGATTTTTGCTAGCTCGACGCACACGAGTTCAATGATTAATATGAATGGTCTCCAAATGTTTTTAGGAGATAGCTTTTATGAAAATTACTTACGAGTTTTATTATATCAGGGTGGTTTTTTTAAAGAGATAACAGCATTAAAAATGTTTTTTAATAGTTTTATCATGGCTACTGGAGTTGCAATATTATCCGTTGTTACATCTTTAATGGCTGCTTACGCGTTGGTTTATTACAGAATAAAATATGCAACATTATTGTTTTGGATTATATTTATTACAATTTTAGTACCATTAGAGTTAAGAATTTTCCCTACTTATTCAGTAATGGCTGAGCTTAATCTAGTGAATTCTTACTTTGGATTAATAGTTCCTATTTCAGCATCAGCTATAGCAACATTATTCTTTCGACAATTTTATAAAACCGTTCCAGATGAATTACTTGAATCCGCAAAACTTGATGGAGCAAATACCTGGAGATTTTTTGTTGATTTTTTAATTCCTTTGTCAAAAACAATGATTGTAGCGATGTTAATATTTATGTTTGTTTTTGGCTACAATCAGTATCTATGGCCATTATTGGTAACAACTTCAGAACAATATTGGACAGTGGTTATGGGATTAAAAATGATGTCGGGTTCAATTGTTCATCGTTTTGCTTTCGTGATGATGTCTATGGTGCCACCAATTTTAATTATAATTGTGTTGCAGAAATATTTTATTAAGGGGGTTTTTCAAGATAAATGAAAATTAAACCACTTCAAATAATTGCTCATATTATTTTAATACTAGGAGTCTTGTTAATGGTAGTTCCTATTTGGATATCTTTTGCAAGTTCTTCGCATGACTCTGTAACTATATTAACCGAAGGTATGAAGTTTCATATAGGTGATCAGCTAGCAAGAAACTATAACGAAGTTTTAAATGAAAAAGGTGGTTGGTCAGAAGAAGTGACTGCTGCAAAAATGTTTATTAATAGTTTTATAATGGCATTAGGAATTGCAACACTTAAGGTAGTTATTTCAGCAATGTCAGCATATGCTTTGGTTTATTATAGATTTAAATTAGCTGTACCAATTTTTTGGTTAATCTTTATTACTCTACTTGTTCCTTTGGAGGTAAGGATTTTTCCAAGCTATAAAATTGTATCTGATTTAGGTTTAACAAATTCATATACAGGCCTTATCCTTCCATTAGTTGCTTCAGCTACAGCAACATTTTTCTTCAGACAATTTTATAAAACAATTCCAGATGAACTCTTGGAGTCAGCAAAATTAGACGGAGCAAATGCTTGGAGTTTTTTCATAGATTTCTTGGTTCCATTATCTAAAACCATGATAGCAGCAATGTTTATCTTTATGTTTGTATATGGATACAGCCAATATTTATGGCCACTAATAATGACAACTGCAGAAGAATACTGGACTGTTGTAATGGGAATGAAGATTATTTACACAGAAAGCTATGAAGGAGTTGCTCTGCCAAGAACTGCAGAAAGATTTGCGTATATCATTTTGTCAATGATCCCACCAGTTTTAGTGGTAGTATTTTTACAAAAATGGTTCATAAAAGGATTAATTCAAACGGAGAAATAAATGAGCTTTTTAGATTTAAAAAATGTGACTAAGATTTACCCAAATGGAACTAAGGCTGTTCATGAAACTTCATTAAGTGTTGATGAAGGTGAGTTTATGGTTTTTGTAGGACCTAGTGGATGTGGAAAATCAACTTTATTAAGAATGGTTGCAGGCTTAGAGGATATTACAGAGGGTGATATTAATCTTGATGGAAAATTAATTAATGAGGTAGATCCGTCTGAAAGAGATGTAGCAATGGTGTTTCAGAACTATGCATTATACCCACATATGAATGTTTATAATAACTTGGCTTATGGTCTAAAAAACAGAGGAATTGACAAAGAAACAATTGAGCAAAAAGTAAATGATGCAGCTAAGCTGCTACAAATTTCAGATTATTTACAGAGAAAACCTTCAATGTTATCCGGAGGTCAAAGACAAAGAGTTGCAATGGGTAGAGCAATTGTTAGAAATCCTAAAATATTCTTATTTGATGAACCTCTTTCAAACTTAGATGCAAAATTAAGAATTCAGATGAGACTTGAAATCAAAAAACTTCAGCAGAAAGTTGGAGTAACAAGCATATTTGTTACGCATGATCAAGTAGAGGCCATGACACTTGCTGATAGATTAGCAGTTATTAACAATGGAATTATTGAACAGCTTGGAACTCCTATTGAGATATATGATAATCCAAAATCATTATTTGTTGCTGGTTTTATTGGCTCACCTCAAATGAATTTTTTAGATGGTAATATAAAAAATAAAACATTATCTGCAGAAGGTTTTGAAATTAAAGATATTGATAGTGACTTTGAGGGAGAAGTAAAATTAGGAATAAGACCTGAACATTTAAGTCAAAGTGAAAATAGTTTAATTAATTTAAAAGTAGACTTAGTGGAACAACTTGGTTCGGATAATCTTGTTTATGGTCAATTAAAAGACAAAAAAGACTTTTGTTATAGGTGTCCGGGAAATCTAACTATTGAAAAAGGTGCTGATCTAAGTCTTAATATTGAGAACAATAAATATTATATTTTTGATAAAAGCACTGGCAAAAGAGTTAATTAATTTTGATTTTAAGCAAACCAAATCATATAAAAATTTATGGTCACCGAGGAGCAAGAGGAGATCTTCCCGAAAACACTCTAGAAAGTTTTAAATACTTATTTGAAAACAATATTAATGCATACGAAACTGATATTTTGATTTCAAAAGATTTTATTCCTGTGATTACTCACGACTTTAGATTAGATCCAAGTCTTACAAAAGATAACGAGGGAAATTGGATAGAGGATGAAAATATAAAAATATATGATTTAACTTATGAAGAACTTTTAAAATTTGATGTTGGATCTTTAAATAAGTTATCTAGATATGGAAGAAGATTTGTTAATCAAAAAACTTTAGAAAATCAAAAGATACCGAAACTTTCTGAATTATTAAATTTATCCTCAAAAAACATATCTGAAAATCTATTAATAAATTTAGAAATTAAATCTACACCTGATGAGGAAAATCTAACGCCGACTCCAGAAGAAATGGTTAAACTAGTTATGCAAGAGGTAAATAAGTCAACCTTACAAAATAAAATAATTGTTTCATCATTTGATTGGCGAACACTGACAGAAATGAAAAAACTTTACCCTGAAATTTCAAGAGCTTATTTAACTTTTCAACAACAGGCTGGAATTAAAATTAAAAATACAATTTATAATAGATCTCCATGGATGAGTTACATGCCCTTTTTTGAAAATCATGAATTACCGAAAATTATAAAATCACAAGGCGGAGAAGCTTGGCATCCATACCATAAAGATATTACAAAAAAACTAGTAGATATTTCTCATCAAGAAAATTTGCCAGTGAACGTTTGGACAGTAAACAAAGATTACGACATGTTAAAAATGGTTGAGTATGGTGTAGATGGTATCATGACAGATTATCCATTGAAGCTTAAAGAACTTTGTGAGAAAGAAAATATAAACTGGTTTTAGTTTATTTTAATGGATTTAAATATAGTTAGTAATGAGGAAAAGTTTTTAGCTGGAAAACTTGAAGGATATACTTTAAAAGGTGCTGAAAATAAATTTGATGACAAAGGAAATCCTTTACCCTTTCCAGGTTGTACAATAATTTGTAATATTCCTCTTAACACCAATTTATCCGATGAAATTAGTAGTTTTCAAAAAAAAATAAAAAATTTTAATCCAGAAAAAACTTATTTCTATTTACCTCAATCTAGTTTTCATATGACGTTATTTGATTGTTGTAATTTAAATACAAAAAATACAAATAATTGGCCATCAGATATAGATCTTGATATGGATCACAAAGATATAGCTTTTGAATTAAATAAAAGAATTAAAAACTATAATTTTCCAAAAGAATTTAATCTTAAACTAAAAACATTTTTTGGTGGTTATAGTATTATTTTAGAACCTTTTTCTAAAAAGGATGAAAAAATTCTTAGAAATTGTAGAGATGAACTAAGTAGCTTATTAAAAATTAAATTTGAAAACCATCAAAGATATACTTTTCATATTACTTTGGCATATATCTTAAGAGAGCTTAGTGAGATTGAAATAAGTAATTTAATTGAATTTAATAAAAAACTATTTTTAGACTTTAGTAAAAAATTTCCAAAAATTACTTTTTCAAAACCTGAAATGTGTACTTTTGAGAACATGTTAGAATTTAAAAGTGTTAATCCTTCCAGCTTGTATTAGTTTTTACTTTTAGAAAAAAAAATTTAGGTATAGACTTAAATTGTGAAAAAATTTCTTGTTGCTATTGACCAAGGCACAACATCAACTAGAGCAATTCTCTTTGATTTAGATGGTAATATAAAATTTACATCCCAGTTTGAATTTAATCAATATTTTCCAAAAAATGGATGGGTGGAGCATAATCCAAACGAAATTTGGCTTACAACTCTAAAAGCGTTGAAAAAAGTAATAAAAAAAGCATCACTATTAAGAGGAAAAATATTAAGTATAGGAATAACTAATCAGAGAGAGACAACTATTCTTTGGAATAAGAAAACAGGAAAACCAGTCTACAACGCAATTGTTTGGCAAGATAGAAGAACCCAAGACTATTGTGAAGAGTTAAAGAAAAAAAATTATGAAAAAATTTTTAGAAAAAAAACTGGATTATTTATTGACCCATATTTTTCTGCAACTAAAATTAAATGGATACTAGAAAACGTAAAAAATGTTAAGAAACTTTTAAAATCAAATAATTTATTATTTGGTACTGTTGATACTTTCCTTATTTGGAAACTTACTAATGGGCAACATCATTTAACAGAAGCAACTAATGCTTGTAGGACCATGTTATTTAACATTAATAATAATAAATGGGATAAAGAAATCTTAAAAAAACTTAAAATTTCTGAAAATATTTTGCCAAAAGTTAAAAATTCAGCTGATAATTTTGGTTTAACAAGTAAGAGAATTGTCGGCAGTGAAATACCAATATCAGCAGTTCTAGGAGACCAACAAGCAGCTGCAGTAGGACAGTCATGCTTTGAAAGAGGTTCAGTAAAAAGCACATATGGAACTGGTGCCTTTGTCATAATGAATACTGGTTCAAAAAAAATTTATTCTAAAAATAAATTATTAACAACAATATGTTACAGATTTAATGGAAAAAATACTTATGCTCTTGAAGGATCTATTTTTATTGCAGGTGCAGGTGTACAATGGTTAAGAGATAAATTAAAATTTATTAACAATGCTTTTGATACGGAAACAATTGCTCAATCAAAAAAAAATAATGAGGGTGTATACGTTGTGCCTGCCTTCAGTGGAATGGGAGCACCTTATTGGAGGCCTGATGCAAGAGGGGTAATAACAGGTTTAACAAGAAATAGTGATTGGAAAACCTTAGTTAGAGCAGTATTAGAGTCAGTTGCCTATCAAAGTAATGATTTATTTAATGCAATGAAAAAAGATGGTTTAAAACCAACTAAACTTAAGATTGATGGAGGCATGGTAAAAAACAACTGGTTTTCGCAATTTTTATCTGACATCATAAATATAAATACAGAAAGACCAAAGGTATTAGAAACAACTGGTTTAGGAGTAGCTTTACTAGCTGGATATCAAATTGGATTATTTAAATCATTATATCAAATCAAGAGGAAATGGAAAAAAGATAAAATTTTTAAGCCTAAAATAAACCGAAAAGTTAGGAACGATTTAATAAATGGTTGGAAATTATCAGTTCAGAAAGCTCTATTATAAAAAATACAGATAAAAATTTAATTGTCGTTTATGAAATATATAAATTTTATTCTTTTATTTTTGCTAAGTATTTTTAATTCAAATTATTCACAGGCTAATGATTTAGTAATAAGCGAACTGCAGAAGGGTGGGAAAATTGTATTTATAAGACATTCACTTGCACCTGGAAATGGAGATCCTAACAATATTGATTTAACAAAATGTGATACTCAAAGAAATTTAAATCAAGAGGGCATAGAGCAATCAAAAAAAATTGGAAAATTATTTAAGGAAAATAATATTCAAATCGACAAAGTATTATCTAGTGAGTGGTGTAGATGTAAAGATACCGCAAGATTTGCGTTTAATAATTATGAAACCTTCAAAGGGTTAAACTCTTTTTATCAAGAAAAGTTTTATAAATATAAAGATGGACAAATTAAGAATTTAAAAAATTACATATCTAACTGGAATAGTGATAAAAATCTAATTTTAGTAACACATTTTGTAGTTATTTCAGAAATGTTAAATTATGGCACATCATCTGGTGAAATTGTAGTTATAGATAAAGATTATAAATTTATAGGAAGTATTGAAACCATGTAGTAATTATACATGATTATTATATTGAATTATGAAAGTTGGATTTATAGGTGTTGGATGGATGGGATTTGGTATCGCAAATAACATTCTTAAAAATAATCATGAGTTATTTGTAATTGCTAATAAGAACAGAAAGCCAATTGATAGAATTGTTAAAGAGGGTGCAAAAGAAGTTAAATCCTATGAAGAACTTTGTAATAGTGGATTAGATGCTTTGTTTTTATGCGTAACGAACTCTCCAATAGCACACGAAATTGGAAATAAAATAGTTTCATTACTGTCTGATAAAACGATTGTAATAGATATTACCACTCATAATCAAAATGGATCTGTTGAAATGGAGCAAATATTAAATGCAAAAAATATTCCTTATTTAGAGTGTCCTGTAATGGGAGGCCCTGTTCAAGCAGAAGAAGGAATATTGGGTGGAATTGTTGGTGGATCTGAGGAAAATTTAAAAAGATCAGAAGAACTTTTAAAATGTTTTTGTAAAAATTATTATCATTTTGGAGGGATTGGAAATGGTGCGAAAACAAAATTATTAAATAATTTTCTATCTTTAGGAACAGCAACTTATGTAATTGAATTAATAAAAGCTGCAAAAAAATTAGATATTGATTTAGATAAACTTTATAAAGTAGCACAATTAGGATCAGGTAATTCTAATGCATTAAAGAGAATTTTTGACAAGGTTCTAGAGGATGATTACACAGGTTTTAAGTTTACAGCGACTAATACACTAAAAGATTTAACTTATATATCAGACTTATTAAAAGGCATGGATAATGCTGAAAAATTATCTGATTTATCAAAATCTTTTTATAAAAAAGCAGTTGATGATGGCGATGGTGAACTTTTTATAAGTGAATTAATAAAAAAAAATTAATCTTTTTTTTCTTCTTTTTCTTTTTCAGCAAAGAATAAAGCGATCGCAAATAAAGTTGTCCATCCAATTCCTAATAAAGCTTTTGGACTAGTTTCAGCACTCCATATATCTAAAAAGATTGCTCCTAATGCAAGACCGACTAGATAAATAACAATTGCAATATTTGTTTTGCTCATATCAATTAAGCTAATGTTTTACACTATTATTCTAATTGGACAATTATAAACAATCATATATAAAGCACCAATAATTTGGGCGAGTGGCGGAATTGGTAGACGCGTTGGTCTTAGGAACCAATAGTGCAAACTGTGAAGGTTCGAGTCCTTTCTCGCCTACCATATTTTATGAAAGTAACAGTAGAAAATAAAAAAGGTTTAGAAAAAGATATTAAAGTTTTTATCGATAAAAAAACTATATCTGGATATCTCGAAGAAAAATACGAAGAGATAAAAAAAGATGTTGTTTTAAAAGGATTTAGACCAGGAAAAGTTCCTACAGAAATTTTAAAAAGACAGTTTGGAAAAGCTGTATACGGAGAAGTAATAGATAAAGTATTAAAAGATACAACAACCAAAGCTCTTGAGGATAATAAGATTAAACCAGCAGGTCAGCCTAAGATTGATTTAAAATCATTTGGAGAAGGAAAAGATCTTGAATACACAATTTCAGTAACAGAATTACCTAATGTTGAAGTTGGATCATTAAAAGATTTAAAAGTAGACGAATACGTTGTTAAAATTGATCCAAAAGAAACAGATAAAAGAATTGATCAAATAGCAAAAACTCAAAAAAACTTTAAAGATGCTGAAGAAAGTTATGCAGCTAAAGTGGGTGATTTGGTTGTTTTTGATTATAAAGCAACAGTTGATAGTAAGGATTTTAAAGGAAATGAAGGAAAGAATACTCAACTAGAACTTGGAAAAGATTTATTTATTAAAGGGTTTGATAAGCAATTAGAAGGTGTCAAAAATAAAGAAGATAAAAAAGTAGAAGTTAAGCTACCAGAAAACTTTCCAGAAAAAGAAGTAGCTAATAAATCTGCAGTGTTTGAATGTAAAATTACAGCTGTAAAAAAACCAGAAGAAACAAAAATTGATGATAACTTTGCGAAAAATTTAGGAGCAAAAGACTTAAATAATTTAAAAGAATTAATATCTAAACAAATTAATGATGAATTTAAAAATTCATTGGAAATGATATCAAAAAAACAAATTCTTGAACAAATTGAAAAACAAAAACTAGATCAGCTACCAGCTAACCTTATTGAACAAGAGGTAAATTTATTAGCTCAAGGTATGAAGGAAGAAGAAAAGAAAAAAAATATGAAATACTTTGAGGAACAAGCCAAAAAAAGAATTAAAACTGGTTTAATATTGAATGCATTTGGTGAAAAAAATAAAATTAAAGTTTCTCAAGAAGAGCTAAATACAGAAATACAAAAGCAGTTTAGAATGATGCCTGGACAAGAAAAGATGGTCAAAGAGTATTATGAGAAAAATCCAGGAGCGATAGAGAGTTTAAGAGGTTCTATTTATGAAGAAAAAATAATAGGTGAACTTAAAAAAATTGCAAAAGTAAACAAAAAAGAAATTAGTAAAGAAGAAGCTGAAAAAATATTAAAAGAGGAGAATGAAAAAAATTTAAAAGAGCAAGAGAAATTAGCAAAACTATCTGAGGGAGCTGATGATAAAGTAAAAGAGAAAAAAGAAGTTAAGTCTGAAGATAAAAAAGAAAAGAAAATAGCGAAACCATCTAAAGCTCCAAAAAAAGTAGCTAAAAAAACTAAATCGACAAAAAAAGTTAGCAAAAAGTAATCACAAGTTGTATAAGTAAATCGAATCACTTATGACAACAAAAATTCCAGAACACTTAAGCACTTTGATACCAATGGTTGTTGAGCAATCAAGCCGCGGTGAAAGAGCTTATGATATTTATTCAAGATTATTAAAAGAGAGAATAGTTTTTGTAGTTGGACCAATTAATGATGCTGTTGCGTCTTTAGTTACTGCTCAATTATTATTTTTAGAGTCTGAAGATCCTAAAAAAGAAATTTCTTTATACATTAATAGTCCAGGTGGATTAGTTACTGCAGGTTTAGGAATTTATGATACGATGCAATATATCAAACCTGAAGTTAGCACATTGTGCATTGGTCAAGCTGCAAGTATGGGATCATTTTTGTTAGCTGCAGGATCAAAAGGAAAAAGATTATCTTTGCCCAATTCAAGAATAATGGTTCACCAACCATCTGCAGGTTTTCAAGGTCAAGCAACTGATATAGAAATCCATGCTAATGAGGTTATGTCTTTGAAAAAAAGATTGAACGAAATTTATTCTAAACATACAGGTAAGTCAGTTGATCAAATTAAAGAAGCTTTGGAGAGAGACAATTTTATGACTCCAGATAACGCAAAAGATTTTGGTTTGATAGATAAAGTAGTAGAAAAAAGAGACTAAACAACAATATATAGTTTATTCACAACCTATACTTGATTAAGAAGTAATCTTTGTAATAAAGTATTCAAATTGATTCGTTATAAAAAACTATGAGCAACAATAATAAAAATATTCTTTACTGTTCTTTCTGTGGAAAGAGTCAACACGAGGTTAGAAAATTAATTGCTGGCCCAACTGTTTTTATTTGTGATGAGTGTGTTGAATTATGTATGGACATCATCAAAGAAGAGAGCAAAGATACTTTTGTAAAACATCAAGATGGATTACCCTCACCAAAAGAGATTTGCGCAGTTCTAGATGATTATGTAATCGGACAAGATCATGCAAAAAAAGTTTTATCGGTTGCTGTTCATAATCATTACAAAAGATTAAATTACGAAAATAAAACTAGTAAAAATGTCGAACTTTCAAAATCAAATATTTTATTAGTTGGACCAACAGGATGCGGAAAAACTTTATTAGCTCAAACACTAGCAAGAATTTTAGATGTGCCATTTACAATGGCAGATGCAACTACATTAACTGAAGCCGGTTATGTTGGTGAAGATGTTGAAAATATAATATTAAAACTATTACAAGCAGCTGATTATAATGTTGAGAAAGCACAAAGAGGAATTGTTTATATTGATGAGGTAGATAAAATAAGTAGAAAATCAGAAAATCCATCAATTACTAGAGATGTCTCTGGTGAAGGAGTTCAACAAGCTTTATTAAAAATAATGGAAGGAACTGTTGCCAGTGTACCTCCTCAAGGTGGAAGAAAACATCCACAACAAGAATTTTTACAAGTAGACACAACTAACATTCTATTTATATGTGGTGGTGCTTTTGCAGGTTTAGATAAAATTATTTCTCAAAGAGATAAAGGTTCATCAATTGGATTTGGTGCTGAAGTTAAAAGTCTTGAAGATAAAAAAGTAGGTGAGTGGATGAAGAATCTTGAGCCTGAAGACTTATTAAAATATGGACTGATACCAGAATTTATAGGAAGATTACCGATAACTGCTACTTTAGATGATCTTGATGAAAAATCTTTAGTTAAAATTTTAATTGAGCCAAAAAATTCTTTAATTAAACAATATCAAGAGCTATTTAAATTAGAGGGAGTAAAACTTACTTTCAAAGATCAATCAGTTAAAGACATTGCTAACAAAGCCATATCAAAAAAAACTGGAGCAAGAGGGCTTAGATCGATTCTCGAAAATATATTATTAAAAACAATGTTTGATTTGCCAAGTCAAGATAACATAGAAGAAGTTATAATTGATTCTGGTGCGGCGAAAGGTATATCGGCACCTGTTATTGTTCATTCGAAGAACAAAACTAAAACTGACAAGACTTCAGCAGCATAATTGCACGTTAATAAACCATAATTACCTATTGCATTATAAAATATAATATCCATATTTCTCAGATGGATATAAAAGTGACATTACCATTATTACCATTAAGAGACATTGTAGTTTTTCCAAGTATGGTGATCCCTTTATTTGTTGGGAGAGACAAGTCCATCACTGCATTAAACGAAGTAATGAAAGGTGATAAAAAAATTGTTCTTGTTACACAAAAAAATTCTGAAGTTGATGATCCTAAGAAAAATGATGTTTTTACTTATGGATGTGAAAGTAACATATTGCAGCTACTCAAACTTCCAGATGGAACGGTTAAAGTATTAGTTGAAGGTACCAAAAGAGTAAAAATAGTAGACTTCAAAGATGATGAAAAATTTATTAAATGTTCTTTTGAGTATCAAAAAGACATAATTTCAAAAGAAGATGATCTACTTCCTTTAAGCTTAACAGCAATAAAAAGATTAGAAAAGTTAACCAGCGTTAATAAGAAGATATCCTCAGAGACAATTAACAATATAAAGCAATTAAAAGACCCATCCAAAATTGCGGATAATATAATTTCTCATATCAATGCTAGCATCTCAGAAAAACAACAAATATTTGAAACTTTAGATGTTAAGAAAAGATTAAATAGTGTCATTAAAATAATGGAAAATGAGGCAAGTATTATAGGTGTTGAAAAAAGAATAAGAGGAAGAGTTAAAACTCAAATGGAGAAGACTCAGAGAGAATATTATTTAAATGAGCAACTAAAAGCTATTCAAAAAGAATTAGGTGAAATTGAAGACGGTAAAGATGAAACAACAAGTTTAAAGAAATCTATATTAAAAGCAAAGATGCCAAAAGATGTCGAAAAGAAATGCATGTCAGAATTAAAAAAATTAAAAAATATGAGTCCAATGTCAGCTGAGGCAACTGTTGTAAGAAACTACCTAGATTGGATGATAGATTTACCATGGTTTAAAAAAGATAAAGTGGACATAGATTTAAACAAAGCTTTAAAAATTTTAGAAGAAGATCACTTTGGATTAGAAAAAGTTAAGGAGCGAATCATTGAATTTTTAGCAGTTCAAAAAAGAATGGATAAAATAAAAGGTCCAATACTTTGTTTGGTGGGACCTCCAGGGGTAGGTAAAACTTCATTAGGTAAATCAATAGCTAAGGCAACTAACAGACAATTTGTAAGAATGTCTTTGGGTGGAGTAAGAGATGAAGCAGAAGTCAGAGGTCACAGAAGAACTTATATTGGTTCACTTCCTGGAAAAATTATTCAGATGATGAAAAAGGCGGGTACTAAAAATCCTTTATTTTTATTAGACGAGATTGATAAAGTTGGAAACGATTATAGAGGTGATCCTTCATCGGCTTTATTAGAAGCTTTGGATCCAGAACAAAACACAACATTTAATGATCATTATCTTGAAGTTGATTATGATTTATCAGATGTAATGTTTGTAACAACAGCAAACACACTTAATATTCTTCCCCCACTTTTAGATAGAATGGAAGTTATTAGAATTCCTGGATATACAGAAGATGAGAAGATTAATATTGCAAACAAATATCTACTTCCTAAGCAAATCAAAGATAACGGTGTTAAAGAAGGTGAAATGAAGTTAGCTGACGATACAATAAAAGAGATTATAAGAAGCTATACAAGAGAAAGTGGTGTTAGAAATTTAGAGAGAGAAATATCAAAAGTAACAAGAAAAGTTGTTAAAAAAGTTGTAAATAATGAGGAAAAGAGTGTCGAGGTTAGTGAAAAAAATATACCCGACTTTCTTGGAGTTAAGAAATTCAAATTTGGCGAACTAGAAGCAAAAGATAAAGTGGGAATAGTTATAGGTTTAGCATGGACAGAGTTTGGTGGCGAAATATTAAAAGTTGAAACAGTTAATATGCCAGGTAAAGGTAGAATGCAGATAACTGGTAAGTTAGGTGATGTAATGCAAGAATCTGTAAAAGCTGCAAAATCTTATGTTAGATCAAAATGTTTAGAATTTGGAGTAACACCACCACTATTTGAGAAAAAAGATTTTCATATTCATGTTCCAGAGGGTGCAACACCAAAAGATGGACCTTCTGCAGGTATAGCTATGGTTACATCAATAGTATCTTCAATTACAAAAGTTCCAGTTAAGAGAGAAATTGCTATGACTGGAGAGGTAACAATTACAGGTCAAGTTTTACCAATTGGTGGACTTAAAGAAAAACTATTAGCAGCTCATAGAGCAGGTGTTAAAAAAGTTTTAATACCTAAAGAGAATGAAAAAGATTTAATTGATGTACCAAAAAAAGTGAAAGATGATATTGAAATAGTTCCAGTAGAAACTGCTGACGAAGTAATTAAAATAGCTTTAACTAAAGAATTGAAGCCTACCGAATGGA
>CACJZT010000003.1 GCA_902598015.1 uncultured Pelagibacteraceae bacterium | reverse complement strand
GATGTATTCATTAATACAATTTTTTAAAGTGATTGGCTGCTCATCTATTTCTTTGGCCATATAATATTTGTAATCTCCTTTTTCATAATTTTGATCATCTTTAGAAAGATTTAAGACTTTTTTGTTTACTTTAGTTCCATCAGCATCAAAAAATTCAACTTGATCTTTTTTTAATATGCAAAATTCTCCATCATTTAAGTATGAAATTTTATTTGTCATTGACTTTAATGCATAAGAGTCTGAACCAAGATAGTGTTCATTTGGACCATAACCAACTGCAAGAGGAGAGCCTCTTCTTGCCCCAACTATTAAGTCTGGTTGGTCTTTAAATATTATTCCTAGCGCAAAACTACCGTGTAATTTTTTTAAAACTTTTATAATTGTATTTTTAAGGTTATTTTTTTTTAAATAATCAGTTACCAAATGAACTATTACTTCTGTATCTGTTTGTGATTTAAACTTATAGCCTTTATTTTCTAATAATTTTTTTAGAATAGTTGAATTTTCAATTATACCATTATGAACTACAGATACATCTTCTGAAGAATGAGGATGTGCATTAATTGAGCTAGGTTTTCCATGAGTGGCCCATCTTACGTGTCCGATACCAATAGAGCCAGATATTTTAGTTTGTAAAATGTTTTTCTCTAAAGCGTCTACTCTACCCTCACACTTTACCTCATTTATATTTCCATTTGAAAGAGTTGCTAAACCTGCAGAGTCATAGCCTCTATACTCAAGTTTTTTTAATGAACTTATAATTCTGGGAGTAACCTCTTTAGAGCTTGTAATTCCAACTATTCCACACATTACTTATTATTTCCTTTTGTAATTTTTCTTTTCTTTTTGATTTGATCTTGTTAATGCCAACGACCCTTTGCATACATTTTTAGTAATTACTGAACCTGCACCTATGACACTTTTTTCATTCAGAGTAACTGGTGCTACCAAAGAAGTATTTGAACCTACAAATACTTTATCCTTAATATTTGTTTTACTTTTTTTTCTTCCATCATAATTACAAGTTATTGTTCCAGCTCCAATATTAACTTCCTTCCCTACTAGTGCATCTCCAATATATGATAAATGATTAACTTTAGAATTTTTATTTATTATAGATTTTTTTACCTCAACAAAATTTCCAATTTTTGATCCAGATTTTATTTTTGTTCCAGGTCTTAAACGTGCATATGGACCTACACTTACATCATTATCTATTTTAACACCCTCAAGATGAGAGAAAGATAAAATTTTTACATTGTTTCCTATTTTCACTTTATCGGCAAACACAACGTAAGGTTCTATCTCTACATTTTTTCCAATTTTAGTATCTTTAGAAAAAAAAACTGTCTCAGGCCCCTTCATTTTGACACCTTTTTTTAAAAATTTATCTCTAAGTTTATTTTGTAAATTTTGACTATTCATTAGATAGTTGTATATAACTGGGTATTGATTTAATTAATTCACAATTTATTTCTTATTAATACTTTTTAAATGACACAAAAATTCACAGTTCTTTTTGATTTAGATGGTACGTTAGTAGACACAGCACCTGATCTAATGCTTGCTCATAACCATGTTATGAGGAAATTTGGATACCCCACAAAATCTCTTGATGAACTTAAAAATACTGTTGGTCAAGGAGCTGGGGCAATGATTGGTAGATCTATATGGAGCCAGGCCAAAAAAGAATTAACCTCGATTAATGAGAAAATTAAAAATGAAATGACAGATGAATTTATTTCTTATTATGGAAAAAATATTTTAAATGAAAGTACTCTGATGCCTGGTGTAAAAGATTTTTTAAATTGGTGTAAAAAAGAAAATATATCAATGGCTGTATGTACGAATAAAACGGAACATCTTGCAGTAGATCTTTTAAAAAAAATTGGGATATATGATTACTTCGAGTATGTTGCAGGTTATAATACTTTTGATTATTGTAAACCTGATCCGAGACATATAACAACAATCATAGAAATTTTAGATGGTAGTAAAAATAAATCAATTATGATTGGTGATAGTGAGTCGGATGCAAATGCAGCCAAAGCGGCAGATATTCCAATGATTTTATTAGAGGATGGATATACTGAAAAAAATATTGATGAAATTTATCATAATCACTTAATAAAAGACTTTGTAGGTATTGAAAAAATTGTATCTCAATATCTTTAATATTGATTAATTTATTTTAACTATTAAAACAAAATCACAAATTAGGAGTTATTTTGTTATTGCATACAATTAAAGTATATCCATCAAAAATAAATCTTCCAAAGAAGAAACAGCTTGCTTGGAAAATAGCAGAGATAGCAAGTGATAATGCTAAATTAAATAAAAATTCAGTAGAAATGGTTATTAATAGAATTATTGATAACGCTTCTGTTGCTATAGCCTCCTTAAATAGAAGACCTGTAATATCTGCAAGAGAAATGGCAAAAAAACATGTTAGAAAAAATGGAGCTAATCTTTTTGGCATAAATTCAAAACTAAAATTTGATTGTGAATGGGCTGCGTGGGCAAATGGAACTGCTGTTAGAGAATTAGATTTTCATGATACATTTCTAGCAGCTGATTACAGTCATCCTGGTGATAATATTCCTGCTCTTTTAGCAGTGGCACAACAATTAAAAAAAAATGGAAATGATTTATTAAGAGGAATTATAACTGCTTATGAAGTGCAAGTTAATCTTGTAAAAGCTATTTGTCTTCATAAACACAAAGTTGATCATATCGCTCACTTGGGACCAAGTGTTGCTGCTGGTATTGGATCTATGTTAAAATTAAATACAGAAACTATTTATCAAGCTGTTCAACAAGCATTACATGTGAGTGTTTCAACAAGACAATCAAGAAAAGGTGAGATTTCAAGTTGGAAGGCGTATGCTCCAGCTCATGCAGGAAAATTAGCAATTGAAGCTGTGGATAGAACGATGAGAGGTGAAGGAGCTCCGAGTCCTATTTATGAAGGTGAAGACAGTGTAATTGCAAGAATATTAGATGGAAAAAATGCTAAATATTTTGTTCCTTTGCCTAAAAAGAACGAAGAAAAGAAAGCCATTCTCGAAACATATACAAAAGAATATTCCGCAGAATATCAAGCTCAAGCATTAATTGATATTGCAAAAGCACTTAATAAAAAAATTGATAATTTAAATACAATTAAAAAAATAGATATATATACAAGTCATCACACGCATTATGTAATAGGGACTGGATCTAATGATCCACAAAAAATGGATCCGAATGCTAGTAGAGAAACTTTAGATCACTCAATAATGTATATTTTTGCAGTAGCTTTAGAAGATGCAGATTGGCATCATGTAAAGTCTTATACTAAAAAGAGAGCTAATAAAAAAAGCACTATTAAAATATGGAGATCAATTAAAACTCATGAGGATAAAAAATGGACAAAAAAATACCATGATCCTGATCCAAAAAAGAAATCTTTTGGTGCAAAGGTTATAGTAACATTAAATAATGGGAAAAAAATTATTGAGGAATTAGAAAGAGCAGATGCTCATCCTTACGGTAAAAGACCTTTTGAAAGAAAAGATTATATAAATAAATTTAAAATTTTAACAGAAAATATTATTTCTAAAAAAGAAAGTGATAGATTTTTAAAAGATGTTCAAAATTTAAAAAAATTAAAAAATAATCAGCTTACAAAACTAAATATTGAAGTAAGTAGAAGATACTTAAAATCGAATAATAAAAAAGGAATATTCTAGTGCACTTTGTTGAAAAAAAACCTGAAGAGAAAAGAATTGATTTAGATAATAAACTAAAATCAAATAAAATTTTAAGAATACCTGGTGCATATAATCCATTAACAGCAAAAGTTATTGAAGAAATTGGATATGATGGAGTTTATGTATCTGGAGGTGTTATGTCTAACGATTTGGGTTATCCAGATATAGGATTAACAACTCTTAATGATGTAAGCAACAGGTCAAAACAAATTGCACGTGTTACAAATCTTCCAACCATTGTTGATGTCGATACAGGTTTTAAATCTTGTAAAGAAACTGTTCAAACATTTGAAAATTTTGGAATTTCAGCAATTCATTTAGAAGATCAGATTGAACAGAAAAGATGTGGCCATCTAGACAATAAAGAATTGATATCAAAAGAGGATATGACAAAAAAAATTAAAGAATGTGTAGAAGCGAGATCAGATAAACAATTTAAAATCATTGCACGTTCAGATGCTAAAAGTGTAGAGGGTATTGATAAAATGATTGATCGTTGCAAATCTTATATTGATGCTGGTGCAGAAATTGTTTTTCCAGAAGCATTAAAAGATGAAACTGAGTTTGAAAAAGTTAGAAAATCACTAGATTGTTATCTTTTAGCCAATATGACTGAGTTTGGTAAATCGAAGTTGCTAGACTTTAAACAATTAGAAGAGCTTGGTTATAATATTGTTATTTATCCAGTTACTACACAAAGATTAGCGATGAAAAGTGTTGAGGATGGTCTACGTGCCATTTTTGCGGATGGACATCAAAATAATATTATAGATAAGATGCAAACCAGAAAAAGATTGTATGATCTAGTTGAGTATGAAAAATACAACTCTTTAGACGAAAAGATATATAATTTTAGTACTGAGGGACATGAATAATGAGTGAAGAAGTAAAAAAAGGTTTATTAGGAATTGTTGTTGATGAAACAGAAGTTTCTAAAGTTATGCCTGAGATCAACTCATTAACCTATAGGGGATATGCTGTTCAGGATCTGTGTGAATTTTGTAGATTTGAAGAAGCTGCGTATCTTATTTTGAAGGGTGATTTACCAAACAGTATAGAGCTAAGACAATTTGAAAAAATTGAAAGGGGACATAGAGATTTATCAAAAAATCTTTACGAAATAATCAAACACATGCCAAAAAAGTCTCATCCTATGGATGTTGCTCGAACAGCGGTTAGTGTAATGGGATTAGAGGATAAAGAAACTACAGATAATTCTCAAGAAGCAAATACAAGAAAAGCTTTAAGAATTTTAGCTAAAACTCCAACCGCTTTAGCAGCTTTTTATAGAATACGAAAAGGTAAGAAGATTATTAAACCTAAAAAAGAATTAACTTTTGCAGAAAACTTCTTCTATATGTGTTTTGGAAAGGTTCCTCAAAAAGAAATTGTAAAAGCCTTTGATGTATCTTTAATTCTATACGCAGAACACAGTTTTAATGTTTCAACTTTTACTGCTAGAACAATAACAAGTAGTTTATCTGATATTCATGGCGCAATAACAGGTGCCATTGCAAGTTTAAAAGGACCTTTGCATGGAGGCGCTAATGAAGAGGTCATGCATATGATGAATAAAATCAAAAAACCTGAGAATGCCTTAAAATGGATCAATAATGCCTTAAAGAAAAAAGAGGTTGTGATGGGTTTTGGGCACAGAGTTTATAAAAGTGGTGATTCTAGAGTTCCAACCATGAAAGAGTATTTCAAAAAAGTTGCTAAAATTAAAAAAGATAAAAAGTTTTTAAAGATTTACGATATTGTTGAAAAAGTAATGATTAGTAAAAAGAATATTCATCCAAACGTAGATTACCCAACAGGACCAACATATCATTTAATGGGTTTTGATACTGATTTCTTTACACCAATATTTGTAATTTCAAGGATTACTGGTTGGTCAGCCCATATAATGGAACAACATTCATCAAATAAATTAATTAGACCATTGGCTAAATACAAAGGAAGTAAATACAGAAAAGTAATGCTTCTAAATCAAAGATAATATTATTTAATTTGCTTTTCTTTATATAAAGAGACACCTTTTTCAATTTTGTTTTTGTAAGACCTTTTAAAGCTCTCTAATTGCCAACCTGAAAGCCTGTTTTCTATTTCTTTTAGATTTTTATTTTTCCAATCATCAGTTGTTTCAGAGTCTTTCCAGATTTTCTTTTCTTCATCAGATCTACCACATCCATAGCATAGACCTGATACTGGATCAGTTTTACAAATACTTATACAGGGACTTACTATCACTCAATCCTAGGAGAAAGCGTCTATCCAGTTACCTTGTGTAGATGCTTTTGAATATTCAGTGGCTCTACCTTCAAAGAAGTTCATATGCTCAACTGCATTTAACATCGTATCTAACCATGTTAATGGATTTTTCTGCACATCATATATTGGCTCAAGACCTAACTGAGTTAATCTTCTATTACCAATGAACCTAATGTAATCTTTAACTTCTTGAGCAGTTAAACCTTGCATTGGTCCCATTTCAAAAGCTAGATCAATAAATGCATCCTCGTGTTCAATTATAGTTCTGCAAGCTTCATAAAGTTCTTTTTTAAGTTTCGGAGTCCAAATCTCAGGATTTTCTTTAATGAACTCTTTAAAAATTCTAATCATAGAATTACAATGAAGAGTTTCATCTCTTACTGACCAAGTAACTATCTGACCCATTCCTTTGAGTTTGTTGTGTCTTGGGAAGTTTAATAAAATTGCAAAACTTGCAAACAATTGAAGACCTTCTGTAAAGGCACTAAATACTGCAACAGTTTTTGCGATATCTTCTTTTGAGTTTACATTAAAGTTTTGCATGTAATCATATTTATCTTTCATCTCTTTGTATTTCATGAATGCAGAATATTCAGATTCTGGCATTCCAATAGTGTCTAATAAATGTGAATAAGCTGCCACATGCACCGTCTCCATAGAAGCAAATGCTGTCATCATCATTAAAACTTCTGTAGGTTTAAATACAGTTGTGTAATGTCTTAAATAACAGTTATTAACTTCAACATCTGCTTGAGTAAAAAATCTAAAAATTTGTGTTAATAAATTTTTTTCTGACTCTGAAAGATTTTTTTGCCAATCTCTGACATCATCGCCGAGTGGAACTTCCTCTGGTAACCAATGAATTCTTTGTTGAGTTAACCAAGCATCATAACACCATGGGTATCTGAATGGTTTATAAACTGGGTTCTCAACTAATAGGCCCATTTTTTTTGGTTCTATAATTTTTTGTTTTGTATCTTTTAGACTTTCTACTGACATGATAAACACTCCTCGTATTCTGGTTGTTGATTTTCTTGTTTCTTAGATTTGTAAACATTTGCAGTTACATCTGTAGAATTTGCATCGTTTACGTTTTCCGCTCTTTGTATTGATTTAGATCTGCAGTAATAAAGACTCTTCAACCCTTTTTTCCAAGCTTGGAAATGGATTTGGTGTAAGTCCCTTTTATGAATATCTGCAGGTATAAATATATTTATTGATTGTGCTTGTGAAATATGAGGTGTTCTATCTGCACCTAATTCCACAATCCATTTCTGGTCTAGTTCAAAAGCTGTTTTAAATACGTCTTTTTCTTGTTGTGTTAAAAAATCAAGATGAGAAACTGAGCCTTGATTTGTTGTTATACTTGACCACGTTTCATCATCATTTTTACCGTGCTTCTCTAATAATTTACTTAGATATTTATTTCTAACATTAAATGATCCAGACAAAGTTTTATGTGTATAACTATTTGCTGCAATTGGTTCAACTCCTGGAGATGTTCCACCACAGATAATTGAAATTGAAGCAGTTGGAGCTATTGCAGTTTTATTTGAAAATCTTTCATTAATACCATAATCAGCAGCATCTGGACATGCACCTCTTTCATCGGCCAAATCTTTTGAAGCTTGATCAACTTGTTTTTGGATGCTTTCAAATATTTTTTTATTCCAAACTTTACTCATCACTGACTCAAAAGGAATCATTTTTTGTTGAAAGAATGAATGAAGTCCCATAACACCTAGACCAACACTTCTTTCTTTCAATGCTGAATAAACAGCATCACTAAATGACTCAGGTGCTTTTTCAGTAAAGTCCGTTAATACATTATCTAAAAATCTCATTACGTCTGGAACAAAGTTTTCATCGTCTTTCCATTCATCATAAGTTTCTAAATTTAAAGATGATAAACAACATACTGCCGTTCTATCTCTACCCTCTTTATCAATTCCTGTTGGTAAAGTTATTTCACTACACAAGTTAGATGTCTTAACTGTTAAACCAGCAAGCTTATGATGTTGAGGTATCATTCTATTAACTGTATCAATGAAAACAATATAAGGTTCTCCAGTTTCAATTCTTGCAGTTAATAATCTAATCCATAAATTTCTTGCAGAAACAGTAGCTTGTACTGATTGATCTTTTGGACTTTTTAATGCCCATTGTTCATCTAGCTCTACGGCTCTCATAAATGCATCTGAAACTAAAACACCGTGGTGTAAATTTAATGATCTTCTATTTGGATCACCACCTGTTGGTCTTCTCATTTCAATGAATTCTTCTATCTCCGGATGATCAATTGGAAGATAACAAGCTGCTGATCCTCTTCTTAAAGAACCTTGACTGATCGCCATTGTCAAAGAGTCCATAACTTTTATAAAAGGAATAATGCCTGAAGTTTTTCCAACTCTTCCAATTTTTTCTCCAATAGATCTTAAATTACCCCAATAACTTCCAATACCTCCACCTTTGGCAGCCAACCAAACATTTTCACTCCATAGATCTAATATTCCAGTTAAGCTATCCCCCGCTTCATTTAAGAAACAAGAAATTGGTAATCCTCTTTTTGTTCCACCGTTTGATAAAACTGGTGTTGCTGGCATGAACCATAAATTACTGATGTAGTTGTAAAGTCTTTGCGCGTGCAAGTTGTCATCTGCATAATGACTTGCAACTCTTGCAAATAAATCTTGGAAAGACTCGTTTTCTCCAAGGTATCTATCACTTAGTGTTGCTCTTCCAAAATCTGTTAAATTATTATCTCTAGATCTATCTATTTTAATAGTTATCCCTTTAGAATTTTGAAACAACTCTGTGTTGTTATTTAGTGAAAATAAGTCTGGTCTTTTGTCATTATTGCTAATTTTTTCCGCAGGTTTATAATCAGAGACAGCCTTCCTGATTGCCTGAGACAATATTTTGTTCATTAAACTCCCTTTTTATCTTTATACTAAAAAATCTAGTAAATAACTAGATATAGTGTGTAGATTTACCTGATATACTATATAAATTGTAAATCAATAGAACATTTATAGAACTTATTAAATATTTATCAATAAAAATTTTAAAAAAATGTACATATATCCACATGAATAATTCGGGAAAAATTGATCCCTACGGCTTTCGGGAATATGACGCACGATGGGTATACGAAAAAGACATAGATGATGATGGAATCGTTCAACTTGGCAAAGGTCTTGGAACTCAAATAATTAAACATACGAAAAAAGACAATCCTAGAATTATAGTTGGCCAAGATTACAGATCTTACAGTGAACATATTAAAGAAAAATTAAAAGAGGGTTTAGTTTCAACTGGATGCAAAATCGAAGATATAGGATTATCTTTATCTCCTATGGTTTATTTCGCACAATTTAATTTAAATTCAGATGCAATTGCAATGGTTACAGCTAGTCATAATGAAAATGGTTGGACAGGTGTAAAAATGGGTATCAAAAAAGGTCTTACTCATGCACCTGAAGAAATGAAAGAACTAAAAGATATTACTCTCAATCAAAAATTTATTAATGGTAAGGGAAATATAAATAAAATTGATGGTTTTCAGGATATATATAAAAATGAGCTAATAACAAAAAACAGACTAAATAAAAAAATTAAAGCAGTTGTTGCATGTGGTAACGGAACAGCAGGCATATTTGCACCAGAAATTTTAAGAGGTATTGGGTGCGAAGTCGTTGAACTTGATTGCAATCTGGATTGGACTTTTCCAAAATATAATCCTAATCCTGAAGATTTAGAAATGTTACATGCAATTTCAAAAGCTGTGAAAGATAATAATGCAGACATAGGATTTGGGTTTGATGGTGACGGAGATAGAGTTGGTGTTATTGACGATAAAGGTAACGAAATCTTTTCAGATAAAATAGGGCTTTTAATTGCTAGAAATCTCTCAAAAGATCATAAAAATAGTAAATTTATTGTTGATGTAAAATCCACAGGTCTATATTCAAATGATAAAGTATTAAAAGAAAACAATTGTGAAACAATTTATTGGAAAACAGGACACTCTCATATCAAAAGAAAGGTAAATGCTGAAAAAGCTTTAGCTGGATTTGAAAAAAGTGGACATTTCTTTTTTAATGAGCCTCTAGGTTACGGATACGACGATGGAATAAATTCTGCAATCCAAGTTTGTAAATTACTAAATAAAAGTGAAAAAAGGATTAGCGAAATTCTCAACGAAATACCAATAACTTATCAAAGTCCTACAATGGGTCCATACTGTAAAGATAGCGAAAAATATGAGGTTATTGATAAATTGGTTGAGGAAATTAAGAAAATTAAAGAAGATAAAATAAAAATTGATGACCAAGAAATTAATGAAATACTAACAGTAAATGGAATAAGGTTTTCTTTTAAAGATGGATCCTGGGGATTAATAAGAGCATCTTCCAATAAACCCTCATTAGTAATAGTAATTGAAAGCGCAACTTCTGAAAAAAGAAAGATAAAAATCTTTGAATTTATTGATAATTTAATTCAAAAAACTGGTAAAGTTGGGGATTACGATCAAAAAATTTAAAATTCAACCATAAAGAGTTAAGAAAGTTTTAGAGAATCGATTATTATGTAATTGAGGTGGCGGAGGGAGACTGAAACCACCTCGTCTCCTAAGTCACTAGAAATCTATATAAAAACAAAGTACCAATAACATAAAGAAAAACACCAAATAACCTTTGAGTTTTAACTCTATCTAAATCTTGGACTGTTTTTGCTCCAATCCTTGCCATAAAAGTAGTTATTGGAACAAAAATTATAAATGCAGGTATATTTATAAATCCAATACTAAGTGGGATATCGGCTTTTAACATCAAACCAGATGTAAAAAATCCTATTGATCCAAACAAAGCTATTATAAATCCAATAGCTGCAGAGCTTCCAATTGCTAAATTAATTGGATAGCCAAAATATCTTAATATAGGGACATTCATCATAGCTCCGGTAATTCCCATGGGAGCAGAAATTAATCCTGACAAAAAACCAAATATTATTCTTGGGTATATATTAAATTTTTTTTTAACCTTTTTTTTCTTTTCACTCTGTAACAACAGGTAAGCTCCAAAAAAGAAAACAACGGCAGAAAAAAAGAATAATAATGTTTTGGTATTCATCAATGCTGCCATTAATGTTCCGGTGAAAACTCCAATTATTACAAATGTCCCATAATTTTTAATTATATTAAAATCAACAGCATTATATTTTCTGTGGGTTAATACTGAGGCTGTTGCTGTTAAAATTGTTATTGAGAAAGCTGTCCCTACAGATAAATGCATTAAATAATCTTTATCTACATTAAATGCTTCAAATACGAAAAATAAAAATGGAACTGAAATTAATCCTCCACCAATTCCAAAAAATCCTGCAAAAAAACCAACTGGAACTGCAGCTGCCATCATTAAAAAAATAAAATAAATATTATTAATCTCAAGAAGAGTATTATTCAATTTGACCTGCCGATATGCTTTGTGGATTAAATTTTACTTTATCCATTATGTGATCAATTTTCTTAACATCGGCATCTCTTACACACATATTTTCACTTAAATATCTTTTCCAAAAACTAGAACCTGTTTGTCCATGAAACAAACCAAGAGTATGTCTCATAATTTGATTTAATCTTGTACCCTTTTTAATTTCTTCTTTTACATACTCAATTAGTTTCTCAACTACTTCTTGTCTTGTCAAAATATCGTTATTATTAAAAATTTGGTTCTCAATATCTGCTAACATATAAGGGGAATGATAAATTGACCTTCCAATCATAACACCATCTACATTTTCTAAATGTTCTTTAATTTGACCAGTAGAAGTTATTCCTCCATTAATTATTATTTCCAATTGATGAAAATCTTTTTTTAATCTATTTACATATTCATATTTCAACGGTGGTATATTTAAATTTTGTTTAGGTGTAAATTTTCCTAACATTGCCTTTCTTGCATGTATGATAAATGTTTTAACACCAGTATCTTTTAAAATATTTATAAAATTATATAAATTTTCATATTGATCAACATTGTCATATCCAATCCTGGTTTTAACAGTTACTGGTAATGAAGTTTTTGAAATCATTTCACTTAGACAATCAGCAACAAGTTTTGGTTCTTGAATTAGACAAGCTCCAAATCTATTTTTTTGAACTTTTTTACTTGGGCAACCTAAATTTAAATTTATTTCATTATAACCAAATTCTTCACCTAAATATGCTGCATTTCCTAATAATTTTGGAGAAGAACCACCAAGTTGCAGAGCTACTGGTTTTTCCCTCATATCAAATTCTAGTAGTTTCTTTTTATCTCCTCTATCAATAGCTTCTGAAACAATCATTTCAGTATAGAGAAGAACGTTTTTACTAATTAGTCTTAAGAAAAATCTCTCATGTTTGTCTGTACAGTCCATCATAGGAGCAACAGAAACAGTTCTATTTAATTTAAACATATTTTTTGAGTTTGCTTGATATGTTAATTTTTTTTTCGTTTACGTACTCTTGGTGATTTTGTTCAATTTTTCCAAGTTCATATTTATAATTAACCATTATTCCAAATGATCTTTTAAAACCCACATCGGAAACATTGGCATTAATTACGATATCATCAATTTCAGCTCCATTTTTTAAATGGAACCTGCATACATCATTAATAGGAAAACCTAGATCATTTTTTTGCACAGCCAAGTAATTTAAAGCAAGTTTTGTTAGTAAATCTTTATTATCTATAAATTTTCTATCTCCAATTTTAAGATCTAATGATTTTAAAAACTCTACTTTTACAAAATTATCTTTTTGAACTATCTCACTTATTTTGTCATTTTCTGATGATTTTACCCAATCTGCAAAACCTTGCATTGGTGATAGGGTTCCAAAATTTTTTACATCAGGTAGTTCTTCTTGTAATTCGTATACAACTCTTTTAATTAAAAAATTACCCAATGTAACTCTTGAAAGCCCTTCTTGACAGTTACTAATTGAATAAAAAGTAGCTGTATCATAATCTTCTTTTTTCCCATCATTAGGTCTTGTTAATTCTTGTATCGATTTAGCTAGCCCTTTAGTTAGCGCAATCTCAACAAAAATTATTGGCTCATCTTCTAATGCTGGATGAAAATAAGCAAAAAATCTTCTATTTTCACCTAATCTAATTTTCAATTCATTCATATCTTTCATCGAATGAACTTTTTCATATTTTAATAATTTTTCTAATATTGCAGCTTTAGTGTCCCAGGTTATTTTTCTTAATTTTAAAAATCCAGGATTGAACCAATTTTTAAAAATATCAATCAAATCATAATCTAATTCTTTTAATTCAGGATTTTTTAATAAAAACATTTGTAGATCTTCTCTTAAAGAAACAATCTCAGCTGTTCCATTAGGAGCCATGTTTAATCTTATAAACAATTCTTTTCTAATTCCTGATGTAATTCTTGATAAATTTAAAATTGACCTGCTATTTTTATTTTCTGTATAGTCTTTTATAGCATTATCAATATTTGCTGTATCAGGTTTATATTTTTCATTTACTTGAAGTAAGAATTTTAATTTATCTTCATGAGATAAGTTATGATATCTAAAAAGAATATCCCTTGCTAATGTAATTCCAAATGCTGCTCCTTTAGATGACAACAAGTCATCGCATAACTCAATCAGGTCTCTTTTTTTAGAGAATTTTTTTAATGATTTTTTCTCTAAAATTTTTTGACCAGCATCAGCAATTGTTTCGAATATTCTTTTTATATTTAACATGGTGTTTTTTATATATTAAAAACCTAGACTTTTACCCATTATTTTGTCAGGTAACCAAGTCACAATCTCAGGAAAAATACACAAAATAAGTATAGCTAAAGCCATAATTATCATAAATGGTATAGATCCCTTTAAAATTTCTGACAAACTAACATCTGGTGTTATGCCTTTAATTATATAAAGGTTTAATCCAACGGGTGGTGTAATAAGACCAATTTCCATATTAATTGTAAATACAATTGCAAACCAGTACGGATCAAATCCCAGTTGAGTTATAACTGGCAATAATATTGCTGAAGTCATAACAATCACAGCAACAGGAGGTAAAAAGAAACCTGCAATCAACAGAAATATATTTATTAAAATAAATACCACCCACTTATTAGAGCTCATCTCTACCATGCTTTGAGCTAAGGATTGAGTTACGTAAAGTTGTGACAATGTAAATGCAAAAAGATATGAAGCTGCAATGATAAACATTATCATCACACTTTCTTTCATTGAAACTTTGACAATATTCCATATTTTTTTTGGTTGGTAAATTTTGTATACAACTGCAATCAAAACAAAAACTAAAAAGGCTCCAACCCCTGAAGCCTCTGATGGAGTAGCAACACCACCATATAAAACATATAAAACACCAGCAATGATTGCTAAGAAAGGTAGTATCCTTGGTAGAACTTCAATTTTTTCTTTGAAAGTTGGAGGCGTTCTATTCTTTAGAGCTTTAGCTGAATCTTTGTCAATAAAGTAACTATGTATCAGTGCCCAGATAGCGAACATACCTGCAAGCATAAATCCAGGTATCAACCCGCTTAAAAATAATCTTCCAATAGATGTTCCAGTTGCAATTCCATATACAATTAAAACAATACTTGGAGGTATTAAAACTCCTAATGTTCCACCAGCTGCTATAGTTCCTGTTGCAATTTGATCTGAGTATCCTCTTTTTCTCATTTCAGGAATTCCCATAGTGCCAATTGCGGCACAGGTTGCGGGACTTGATCCACTTAGTGCGGCAAAGATTGAACAAGCTCCTATATTAGAAATAACCAAACCTCCAGGTACCCTCCATAACCATCTGTCTAATCCTGTATATAGATCTTTTCCTGCTGGAGAATTAGCAACTGCCATCCCCATTAATATAAACATTGGAATTGAAAGTAGGACAAACGAATTTAATCCCGCATAGAAAGTTTCAGCAAAAACATCTAGCATTTGGAAACCTTCGAAAGCAACCAAAAGAGCTATTGATACAAAGCTTAAACCAAAAGCAATTGGTATTCCGGAAAATAATACTATCAAAGTAAAAACAGCAACAATTATTGCAATTATTAATGGATCCATTAGTTAGTATCCTTTTCGTCAGTAAGCTTAATAATCTCTGCTATATATTGTAAAATCATTAATGCAGCACCTATCATCATTGAAGAATATGGTACCCACAAAGGAGGATCCCAAACTGTTCCTGTTGAGTAATTTTTAGTAAACGCTTCCTCAACCATTAAAAAACCAAAATAGAATAAAATTAAGAAGAATAATAAACTGACTAAGGAAGTAAAAATTTTAAGTCTTAAAATATTTTTTTTTGATAAAAAATCGTAAATCCACTCCATACTTACATGAGCTTTTTCACTTAAAACATATGCACTTCCTATAAATGTTGAAGCAACTAAAAGCATTGTAACTAATTCAGTTTGCCAAGTGATTGCTCTTTGAAAAAAGTATCTTTCAAAAACTAATTCTACAATTACAAGAATTGATAACAATAAAGCTAGAACTGCAAAAGCTCCACAAGCTCTTGCAACATAATCACAGAATTTTAAGTATTTTTCTTTCATAAAAAAACCCCTACTTATTGAGAATAAATAGGGGTTCTTTATATATTATTTTATTTAACTGCTAAAGCCATTTCCATAAGCTTATCGCCACCTGGAACTTTTTCAGCAAAAGCTTTATGAGATGATTTAATTGCAATATCAACCCATGCAGCATGATCATCAGCATCCATATACACTAATTTAACACCTGCAGCTTTGTATGCTTCCTCAAACTTTTTATCTAAGTTTTCTACTTGAGCTGTCATATATTTCTCAGCAACTTTACCTGCTTTCATTAAAGCCACTTGTTGGCTAGAATTTAAAGCATTGTAGCTTTTCTTAGACATTAAAATTGGCTCATACATAAACCATAAACCAAATTTCCCTGGAGGAGTTGCACATTTTACTTGTTCGTAAATTTTGTAACTTACAAAACTTCCTGAACTGGTATTTGCACCTGTTAATACACCAGTTTGTAATCCAGTATAAATTTCAGATGATGGCATACTTTGAATACCTGCACCAGCAGCTTCTAACATTTGGTTGAAAGCTTTTCCTGCAGCTCTCATCACCTGTCCTTTAGCATCACTTGGATTCTTGATACATTTAGTTTTTGATGCGAAACCACCACCTAACCATGCATCAGATAGTACTACAACACCGGCATCACTGATTATTTTTTTAATCTCAGTCATCATTGGACCTTTATTAAATCTCAATGCATGCTCATGATTTTTTACAGTTCCTGGCATCAATGTAGCATCAAACTCTGGATGGAATTTTGATGCATAAGCTAATGGGAAAGCAGAAATATCTAATTGACCTGTAGTCATAGGTTTCCACTGTTCTTTTGGCTTATAAAGTGACTTAGCTGGATAAATTCTAATTTCTAAATCAACGTTTGCTTTTTTTACTTCATCAGCAATAATTTGCACCATTTCATGACGTGGATCAAAAGAGCCGTCAGCTCTTGGTGTACCTGGCCATTGGTGACTTGCTTTTAATGTAACTGCATATGCAGATCCTACTATTGAAAAAGCTAGAATTATTGAAGACAAATATAATGTTATTTTTCTTAACATAGTTTTCCCCTTTTTATTTATAATGATGATATTAAATTGAACTTGAGCAGAAGAGTCAATATAAGGAAATGACGTACTTATTATGGATGGTCCTTTAAAAAATTTATTAGTTGTTGATCTTACTAGGGTTTTAGTAGGTCCATATTGTACAATGATTTTATCTGATCTCGGTGCACGTGTAATTAAAGTAGAAGCACCAGAAATTGGTGATGATTCAAGAAAGTTTGGACCTTTTGTAAAAGACTATTCAGCATATTTTATGTCACTGAATAGAGGAAAAGAGAGTATTGCTCTTAATTTAAAAAATGAAGATGATAAAAAAATCTTTGATAAAATTTTAGCAAAAGCAGATATTTTAGTAGAAAATTTTAAACCAGGTACTTTAGAAAAATGGGGATATGGTTGGAAAGATGTAAGCAAAAAATATCCAAAATTAATATATGCATCTGCATCTGGTTTTGGTCAGACTGGCCCTTTAAAAGAATTACCGGCTTATGACATGGTCGTTCAGGGAATGGGTGGACTGATGAGTGTTACAGGTCATCCAAATAGTGAACCAACAAGAGTAGGAACATCAATTGGTGATATTACAGCAGGCCTTTTTACAGCAATCGGAATTAATGCAGCTTTGTATGATAGACAAAAAACAGGCAAGGGAATGTTTATAGATGTTTCAATGTTAGACTGCCAAATTGCGATTTTAGAAAATGCAATTGCAAGATATTTATCTAAAAATGAAATTCCCAAACCGATGGGATCTAGACATCCTTCAATCGCTCCGTTTGAGGCATTTAAAACAAAAGATAGTTATATAATCATTGCTGCAGGTAACGATAAATTATATGAAAAACTTTGTGAAGTATTAGGAATACCTGAAATGGTCAGTGATAAAAGATTTAATACTAATTCTCTGAGATGTGAAAATATGAATGAACTAAAATCAATTTTTGAAAATAAACTTTCTTCAAAAAATACTTCTGAATGGGTAAGTGAAATGGAAAAATTAAAGATACCATGCGGACCAATATTTAATATTAAAGAGGCTGTAGAAAATCCTCAAGTCGAAGCAAGAAATATGATTGTTAAAGCCTATCATAAAGTAGTTGGTGATTTTAGATTAGCAGGTAATCCTATAAAAATGTCTTCATACGAAGATAAAAGTACTAGAGGTGATATACCTGATCTTGATGAACACAGGGAACAAATATTAAAAGAGTTTTCTTAATTAAGAATTATTTTCTTCGTCGCTTACGTTATCTGAAACTTGCTCTTCTGCTTCTGAAACTTGATCTAGTGAAACGTCATCATTTTCTTCAGCCTCACTTGGGGCTTCTACATTAACATCAGGTTGAGCCGATGGTGATAATTCAGCAAGATCTTCTTTTGAAACTTGAATTTTTTCAGGGATTTTTCTAGCTCTTTTAGAAGGAAGAATTGGTACACCACTTTTTGAAATCTCACCTTTGTACAGATTTTCAAAATCATCACCAATATCTTCATCTTCTTCAGCAGTATCATCTATTTGTTCCACATGTTTTCTTAATTTGTAAACTGCAGCTTCAGTTAAATCTGGAACTTTAATTGTTTCTTCAGCTATCTCTCTTAATGCAATAACTGTGTGTTTATCATTATCTCGATCTAATGTAGGTTCAATTCCTGAATTAAGTTGAGTGGCTCTTTCTTTAGCAACTAAAACTAATTCATAAGGGCTATCTACTTTATCTATACAATCTTCAACGGTAACTCTTGCCATGGGCGATTAAATATACTCCAAGATTAACAAAATCAAGTATTTTTACACTAAAATTGGATTTAATTTTTTTCTAACTAAAAAAAGAAGGATTAATGAAATTATTATATAAAGTGCAGATATTATAGCTATTTTCTCAATTGAAAATCCAATATCAATTAAAATTCCAAAAAGAGCTGTCCCAAAAGCTGTTGAAAAAACCATTAGAGCAGTGGTCAAAGCTTTAATCGATCCAATATGCTTTACACCATAAACTTCAGCCCAAGTAGAGGATCCCAAAACGTTTGCCAAACCATTTGATATTCCAATTAAACCTAAAAATATAAATGCAGTAAATTGCGCATCAAAATAAATAATTACAAATGTCGATAGAAATAAAGGAATATTCATAAATATTAAAAGTTTTCGACTTGTGAATTTATCAATTAAAAAACCAGATATTAAAAGTGTAATTACTGAAAATACTGAATAAGACATAAAAGACTGCGCAATTACAAATGGTCCCCAGTTTTTTGACTCAGTAATAAATGACTGATAAACAAATACACCAGTTGCAATCCAAGGCATGGCCAGCATATTCATACTTACTATATAAAATTTATAATCTTTTATTACTTCAATTCTTTTCCATTGCTTAATATTTTCCTCTTTAAATTCTTCACCATCAGTTCTTTCTCTCGTATCAAGTTTAACAGTTCGAACTAAAAAGAATGATGCAATCGGTAAAAATATTAAAATTAATAAAGCAATTACTGACCAAATATTTTGCCAAGTTGTTAATGACAACAAAAATACCATTAAAACAGGTAATATAAATTCAGCACTTGATAAACCAAACCAACAAATACTTAATGCCCTACCCCTAGATTTTGTAAAATATCTTGAAACTGTTGTTGTTGCAGTATGAGACATCATTCCTTGTCCTGAAAACCTCATTAAGAAAATTGCAATGAATAAAAAAACTATTGATGAAATTTTTGAAAAGAAAAAACAAGAAAAAGATAAAAGTAACGTTACATAGATTGCAAAGCGGAAAATATTTATATCATCAATTTTCTTTCCAACCCAAATAAGTAATAAACTACTGCACAATGTTGCAGATGCATATATTGAGCCAAATTGTCCATGAGTTATCGATAATGTCTCTCTTATACTTGTATTAAATATTCCAAGAAAAAAACTCTGTCCAAAGCTTGAAAAAAATGTAAATATAAATCCAAATACAATTACTTTTAAACTTAAATTTTTAAACATAAAAAAATATGACTTCTAAAGTTGCTTTCATAGGTCTTGGTGTAATGGGTTATCCAATGGCAGGATATATATCAAAAGCAGGACATAATGTAACTGTTTTTAACAGAACAAAATCAAAAGCAGAAAAATGGATTGGTGAATACAAAGGTAATATGGCTGATACACCATCTGAAGCTGCGAAAGATGCTGATTTTATTTTTACCTGTGTTGGGAATGACGATGATTTAAGACAAGTTTCATTAGAAGAACATGGATTATTTCATAATGCCAAAGAAGGATGTGTATATATAGATAATTCAACAGTGTCTGCTGAAATTTCTAGAGAACTTTATAAAGCCGCAAAAGATAATGGATTTGGTTTTTTAGATGCTCCTATATCTGGGGGACAGTCAGGTGCTGAAGGTGGGATATTAACTGTCATGGTTGGTGGAGATGATAATGATTTTAAAAAAGCAGAGCCAATAATTGATTGTTATAGTAAAAAAGTAACTTTAATCGGACCATCAGGAAGTGGACAATTAACTAAGATGGTTAATCAAATGTGTATTGGTGGTTTAGTACAAGGTTTATCTGAAGCAGTAAATTTTGGAATTAATGCAGGATTAGATATGGATAAAGTTATGGAAACTATTTCAAAAGGTGCAGCTCAATCTTGGCAAATGGAAAATAGATATAAAACTATGGTAGCTGATAAGTTTGATTACGGATTTGCTGTAGATTGGATGAGAAAAGATTTAAAAATTTGTATTGAAGAAGCAAAAAGAAATGGTTCACCTGTACCAGTAACTGAAATTGTTGATGGTTATTATGCAGAAGTTCAAAAAATGGGTGGAAACCGTTGGGATAGCTCTAGCTTAATAGCTAGATTAAAAAAGAAAAAATAATTGTGTCTACCACTGTTCCCTACTACGAGGATTTTTCCGAAATAAAAAAGAAAATTTGGTTAATGCTAACTGATGCAGTTACTAATAGATCTTCACCATTTAGAATACCTGTTTTTTCGTGTGGAAGTGAAGATAATATTGAAAGTAGAATTGTTGTTCTTAGAAAATCAGATGAACAAAATAATTTAGTTCAATTTCACAGTGACATTAGATCTGATAAAATTAAAATCTTAGAAAAAAACCCAAATTCATCGATGTTATTTTATGATAAAGATGAAAAAATTCAGGTTAGATTAAAAGTTGAAGCAATTATCAATCACAATAATGATATAACAAAACAATCTTGGGAAAAAACCCAACATATAAGTCGTAAGTGTTACTTGGTAGATAATGGACCAGGTACAGAGTCTAATATTCCAACATCTGGTTTAAAACCTGAATTAGATAATTTTGATTACACAAAAGAACAAAGTGAAGAAGGATATAAAAACTTCACTGTTATACAGTGTAAAATTAAATCTATTGAGTGGTTGTATTTAGCTGCAAAAGGTCATCGAAGAGCTAGATTTGACATTGATAATAGTAAAGATGCTTGGTTGGTGCCATAATGAAAAAATATGAAGCTATGGTTTTATCGTGTATGGATCCAAGGTTTCAGCCAAAAGTTTTTAATTATTTAAAGAAAAAAAAATTAACTGGAAAATATAGCTCATTTACTATTGCTGGAGCTGCCATCGGAGTAACTTCTAAAAGATTTAAAAAATGGCAATCAACCTTTTTGGATAATTTATCAACTTCAATAAAATTACATAATATAAGTAAATTAATAGTAATTAATCACGAAGATTGTGGTGCAGCTAAAATAGTTAATGGAAAGAAAGAATTTAATTCAACTATAGAAAAGAAAATTCACAAGGATTCATTTAAAAAAATTAAATTAATTATAGATAGAAAATTCCCAGAGTTGAAAATAAATTTTAAAATTTTGTCGCTAAAAGATTAATCTTTTAAAGTCCTTTAATTATTATGTTTGTCCCCTCAGCATTATCCAATCTTATTTGTTTTATTGGTTTATATTCCTCTGAATTATACCACTCTAGCGCCCTCTCATAACTTGGAAATTTTAGAACTATTATTCTTGGAAATTTAGTTTCACCATCAAATATTTGATATTCACCATTTCTAACTAAAAATTCTCCATCAAATTTTTTTACAATTGGATTAACTTTTTCAATGTACTCTTTATAATTTTCTGGATTAGTTACTCTTAATTGTGCAATTACATACCCTGCTGGCATATTAAAAAACTGTTTTTACGTATCTTTTCCAATTATCTTGGTAATGTTTTGCGTTCTCAGTAATTTTGCCTATTTCATCATCAGTAAGTTTTCTAACTACTCTTCCTGGTGATCCAATTACTAATGAGTTATCTGGAATTTCTTTGTTTTCAGTTATTAATGCTTTAGCACCAATGATGCAGTTTTTACCTATTTTTGCATTATTTAAAATGACAGCTCCAATACCAATTAAACTGTTATCTCCAATCGTACATCCATGAAGCATAACGATATGACCGATAGTTACGTCTTTACCAATTCTTAAAGGGCAACCTGGGTCAGTATGCAAAACGCTTCCGTCTTGAACATTTGAACCTTCTCCAACATGAATGTTTTCATTATCCCCTCTAATTACGGCATTAAACCAAACACTGGAGTTTTTTTCTAATGTGACATCTCCAATAATAGTTGCATTTGGCGCTACCCAATTTTCGCCAGAGTTTTTTGGTTTTTTATCTTCCAAATCGTAAAACATAATTTATATATTATTACATTATGCCTATTAAAACACCAGTATGTGATTTTGGAAAAAAAGCAGAAAACTTTGAATTAAAATCTACAGAGAACAAATTAATATCTTTAAATGATATCAAAGGTGAAAATGGTACTTTGATAATGTTTATTTGTAATCACTGTCCATATGTAAAAGCAATTATTAGAGATGTGGTGGAGGACTGTACTAAGCTTAATGATTTAGGAATAAATTCAGTTGCAATATGTTCTAATGATCCAATTAATTATCCAGAAGACTCTTTTGAAAAAATGATAGAGTTTGCGATTAAACATAAGTTTAATTTTCCTTACCTAATTGATGAAACACAAGACATTGCAAGAAAATATGATGCTGTATGTACTCCAGATTTCTTCGGTTATGATAAAGATTCTGGTCTCCAATATAGAGGAAGAATAAGAGAATTAAGAGAACTAAAGCCTGTAAGATCTGGAGATAGTGATTTATTTTTTGCTATGAAACAAGTTTCAGAAACAGGCAAAGGTCCTGAGGAACAATTCCCAAGTATGGGTTGTGGTATAAAGTGGTCATCTAATTAATGTATTTAATAGTAACTAGAACTTTCCCTCCTGAAGTTGGTGGTATGCAAAATTTGATGTGGGGATTAGCGAGATCTTTATCAAAACTTGATTTGGTTAAAGTTTTTGCCGATTATCATGAAGATCATAAAAAGTTTGATGATAAAGTTTCATTTACGATTGAAAGAGTTAGTGGAGTTAAATTATTGAGAAAATATAGAAAATCTTTAATGATAAATGAATATTTAAATGAAAATAAAAATGTAAATTGTATTATTGCAGATCACTGGAAAAGTTTAGAACATATAAAATCTACAAAAAAGAAAATATGTTTAATTCATTCTAAAGAAATTAATCATCCCAAAGGATCTAGGTTGAACAAAAAAGTTCTGGAGGTTTTAAATCATGTTGATCATGTTGTAGCAAACTCAAATTTCACAAAAAATTTAGCAGTTAGTCTCGGAGTTGAAGAAAAAAAATTAATAGTTATAAATCCAGGCGTAGATCCCGTTGAAGAAATTCCAAAAGATGACCTTAAACAAGCAGAAGAAATGTTAAAAGGAAAAAAACAAAGACTAATTACTGTATCAAGATTTGATAAGAGAAAAAATCATGAAAAAGTTATTATGGCTATTCGTAATTTAAAAGAGAAATATCCTGATATTACTTACACTTGTATAGGATACGGAGATGAAGAAGAAAATTTAAAAAAATTAGTGATAGAATTAAATCTTGATAAATATGTAAATTTTTTAAGTGATATCTCTAATGAATTGAAAAATGCATTAATTGCAAAATCTAATATTTTTATTATGCCATCAATAATTCACAAAACCTCAGTTGAGGGCTTTGGAATTTCTTTCATTGAGGCTGCGCAATATGGGATTCCATCTATAGGCGGTAAAGATGGTGGTGCTTCTGATGCAATTATTCATAATAAAACTGGGTTAATTTGCGATGGTAACAGTCTAGATGAAATTTATTCAAGTATAGATAATTTATTTGAGGGTAATAAATATATTGAATTTGGAAAAGAGTGCAAAACACACTCCGAAAATTTTCTTTGGGATAAGATAATTGAAAACTACAAAGGAATCTTATAAAATCAAAACATGTTAGATAAATTTAATGGAATAATTTATTTAAGTATTTTTATTGTCCATTTTATCGTTTACGCTGTTTATGCTTTTAGAACAGTGGTAGCAACAAAATCATTTTTAGATCAATACAATATAGATCATTCTGCAGCTGTGATGGTTAGATTTTTTGGAGCACCGTTTATTGCATCAATTTTAGTAGCACTATACATAATGTTAATTAAAGCAGATGGTTTGGCAGGAACATGGGGTTTCTTTACATTAATTTTTGCTCAAAATGTTTTATATTTTTTAATTGGGATATATACAATTTATATCAATAAGCTTGGACATAACGAAAAAACAAATAGCGAAGGTGTCATTGCATCGGGAATTTTAACAGTGTTAAGTGGAATTCTTTGCTACGGTCTAGCTGATAAAATTTATATTTAATTTTTTTTTCTAAAAGTTGAAAAAATTTGCCAACCAACAATTGTTATTGTGATCAATAATATTATTAGAGTTATTGGTCTATCCCATAAAAAATTAGGTGATCCATCACTTATTAATAGTGATCTTCTTAATGTTTCCTCCATTAGTCCCCCGAGTACAAAAGCCAATATTAAAGGTGGCATGGGGAAATCATATAGCCTTAAAAAAGTTGCAACCACTGCAATACCTATCATTAAAAAAATATCAAAATTGTTGAATGACATTAGATATATTCCTGTTACTGAAAAAAATAAAATTAAAGGAATTAAGTAATTTCTAGGTACTGCTAAAATTCTAGCGATATAAGGTATTAAAGGTAAATTTAAAATCAAAAGTACGACCATGCCAATGTACATTGACATGATAACTGACCAGAAAATTTCAGGGTTAGTTTGATAAAGTCTTGGTCCAGGCTGAATACCAAACCCTAAAAGAGCTCCAAGCATAACCGCAGTTGTACCACTCCCTGGAATACCTAATGTTAGCAAAGGAACAAACGAACCAGAGCAAGCCGCATTATTTGCTGTCTCAGGTGCTGATAAACCATGAACACTACCTTTTCCAAATTTTTGTTTTTCTTCTTCGTTTACATAATTTCTCTCCATTCCATATGCTAAGAAAGATGCAATTGTTGCACCTGCACCAGGTAAAACACCAATTAAGAAACCAAGTATAGAAGACCTAGGTATAGTTTTGGCCATTTTAATTGTTTCCTCTTTATTTACTTTAATTGAACCTAATTCTGTTAATGAGATTTGTTTTGCTGCTCTGTTTGGATCTTTCCCTCTAAAAATAATCGTCAGAGCTTCACTCATTGCAAATGTAGCCATGACAATTAATACAAAGCTTATTCCATCAGTTAAATTCATATTGTTAAAAGTAAATCTTGTTATATCTGACAAAGAATCTTGTCCTACAGTTGCTAACATTAATCCTAAAACTACCATCATCATTGCCTTTAAAAATTGTCCTTTAGATGAGAATGCAGAAATTGCAGTTAAACCTAAAATCATTAGTGCAAAATAGTCAGGTGACCTAAAAGCTAAACTTACTTTTGATAAACTGGGGGCTGCAACTAATAAAAATATTGCAGAAATTGTTCCTCCAGCAAATGAACTATAAGCAGCGATTGCTAAAGCTTTTCCAGCTTTACCTTGTTGTGCCATTGGATAACCATCAAATGCAGTAGCAACAGTTCCTGGTATTCCAGGAGCATTTAATAAAATAGAAGATGTAGATCCTCCAAATACTGCTCCATAATAAACACCCGCCATTAAAATTAAACCTGTTGATGGATCAAAGCCGTAAGTAATTGGTATCATTAATGCTATTGCAGTCATTGGTCCAAGTCCTGGCAACATTCCAATTATTGTTCCGGCGAAACAACCAACCATTACCATTAAAATATTTGTTAATGATAATGCTGTTGATAATCCTATAAGTATTCCTTCGATCATCCCATAACTCCGATATATTTTAAAAAAGGATCACGAAGATAAATATTTAATAAACCATGCAACAAATACATAAATGCAGCAACAAATGGAAAAGACAAAATAAACATCAATCCCCATCTTCTTTCACCTAAGAAATAGTAAGATGCAAAAAGAAATAAAGAAGTTGATATAAAATATCCAATTTTTAAAATTACAGCTGCATATATTAGTGAGATAATTATTAGATAGATTATGCTTTTATAATCTAAGTGTTTATGATTAACCTCTGTAATAACTTTCTCAGGTAAAATTATTTTTAAACTCGATAAAATTATTCCAGCCCAACCTAAATATATTGGAAAAGTCCTAGCATTGAATGGTGCATTCTCATCAAATGCAAATACTTGAATATTGTAAGCTGTGTATAGATAAAATACTGATAAAACTAAAAAAAGCAGTGAGATAAATTTTGTAGGACTTATTCTCACTGCTTTACATTCTTTAATAATCTATAAAGATTATATTACTCCAAGTTTTTTCATCAGAGCTGTCATTTCAACCGTTTGTTTTTCCAAGAATGCATCAAATTTAGAACCTGGGTTATAAATATTTACCCAAGCATTTCTTTTTCTAACAGCTTCCCACTCTGGTGTTTTTTGAACATCGCCAAGCATTTTAGAGATTTTGTTATAGTCACTCATACTCATGCTTTTTGGTGCAAAGAAACCTCTCCAGTTAACAAACTGAACATCATATCCTTGCTCTTTTAATGTTGGAGCTTCTGGTGCATCACCTACTCTCTCAGGAGCAGTGATACCAATTATTCTTACTTGATCTCTAGCACCCATTACTTCACCTAAACCTGTTGAAAGTATTTGAGTTTCTCCAGATAAAAGTCCAGCAAGCGCTTTTCCACCAGCATCATACGGAACATAGATCACATCGTTTGGATTTGCTCCAGCTGCTTGGAAAGCTAACGCACCAATTAAGTGGTCCATGCTTCCTCTTACAGATCCTCCAGCCATTTTAATTGACTTTGGATCTTTTTGATATTGATCAACCGCATCTTTGAAATTTTTGATAGGTGAATTTTTTGCAACAACTATTGCACCATAATCTCCAATTACACCTGCAATTGGTTTAACATCTTTATAAGATAAAGTGCCAGTACCTTTTACATAACCTTTGTGTCTTGTAATAGATCTTAACACCAATGGTGTTGACTGAACTAAAACTGTATCTTTCGGAGCGTTATTGATTAGGTAAGCCAAAGCCTTACCACCTCCACCACCTGACATGTTTTCAAATGATGCACTTTTCAAAAAACCAGCTTTTGTTAATGCTTCTCCAGTACCTCTAGCAGTTCCATCCCAACCACCACCAGCACCACCGCCAATTAAAAAATGTAATTTTTCAACTGCAAATGAACTTGTTGATGAAAATAGAAGGAAAGCAGAGAATAAAACTGAAATAAAAGTTTTAATTAGTTTCATTATTTCCTCTCTTATTATATTTATGAAACCATCATTAAACATAAGTTATAAATTTTAGTCAATGCTCAAATATAATTTTTCCAAAAACATAAAGGAATATATTTTAGCTTTAGTAGGTAGTTATAAAGCTCTATTTATAGGACTTGTTGGTGGATACTTAGGTACTTTAATTAATCTACCTTTGCCCTGGTTATTAGGATCTCTAGGTTTAAATTTATGTTTTGCATTTACAAATTTTAAAATAGTTTTTCCAACTAAATTATTAAATCCTATATTTTTAATAGTTGGTATAATTCTGGGTGGGACTTTAAACGTAACACTATTGTATAAAATTCATTTATGGATTTTTTCGTCATTAGCGATGTTGATCTGTACAATAGTCAGTACAATTCTTGCCGGTTATTATTTTTTCAAAATTTGTAAATTTAGTAAATTCATTTCAGTTTTGGCAGCTCTTCCAGGTGCATTTGTTCCAATATCTGCAGCTTTATTAGAATTTGGAAAAAGTAAAAATGATAAAGGTGTTTTGATCCCTCAGGCTACTAGAGTGATATTTATTGTAAGTTTTGTTCCTATTTTTTTTATTAACAATTTAGGCTTTTCAGAAATTACAGGTTACAATTATGAAAATATCTATGACGAAAGATATTTTTTAGAAATATTATTTTTATTAATAATCTGTTTCATTTTTGCAAACATCTTAAAAAATTATAAAATTCCATCACCTACTTTAGTGGGTGCGATGGCATTATCTGGTACTTTCTATACCTTTGAAATAATTAATGCCAGATTCCCAGATGCATTTATAAATATTGCATTTATATTTCTCGGAACAGCTTTGGGCACAAGACTGAATGGATTAAAAATTAAAGAATTATTATTTTTTATATTTCATGGAATAATTGTTAGTTCAATTTTAGTTATTGTTGCAATGATAACTGCTTATTTGCTAACTTATATAGGGTTTGAATTTATCCCAACTTTTTTAAGTTTTGCTCCTGGAGGAATTCATGAAATGGTTGTTATTAGTGTTGCTTATAACATTGATCCAATATTTGTGAGTTACCATCATTTTTTAAGAATTTTTATAATAGTTTTATTTTTACCTTTTTTATTATCAAAATTTAGAAAAACTAATTAATAGCTTCTTGCATTCTTTGAAATACTTTATCTGCCGAAAGTTTGGTCAAATCTGAAACTTGAATAGCTTTAAAATGTTCTCGCTCAATACTAACTTTTTTAGCAGTAGTATGCGATCCAAATAAAACTAAGCCTTTTACATTCAAATGAGCCGCCATATGTGCTGGCCCAGTATCATTAGATACAACAAAATAACTATCTTTTATTAATGATGAAAGTTGAGGAATGTTGAGCGCTTTATCATTATCTAAAATAATATTAGCATCAATATCATTAGCTAATTTGATTTCATTTGGACCAGGGGCAATTAAAATTTGGACTTCATCTCTAAAAGAAGATTTAATTTTTTTTATCAATTCATTGTAATACGGCCATCTTTTTATATTTAAATGAGAAGATGAAAAAGGGAATAAAATTATATATTTATTTAAATTATATTTTTTTTTGATTTCTGAAATATCCTCACAGCTCCATGAAAAATCTGGTTTGATTACTTTATCAGTTTTAACACCAGACACATTTAATTGATGCTCAAAACGATTTAAAACGGTATCTTTGTCAAAATCTGTCTTATTAGTTCCTTCTGGAAGAGTTGTCTCAGTTGAGGACCAGACATCTGATGTAGCTTTTGGGAAGAGAATTTTTTTATAAAAACTAGTTCTTTTAGAATTTTGAAGGTCATATACTTTAACAAATTTATATTTTTTTATTTTTCTCATTAATAAATATAAATAAATTAAGTTAAATCTAGAAAGTCGTTTATCTAAAATGACATTAGTTATATTTGGATTTTTTTTTAATAAATCATAATAAGGTTTGGTCGATAGTATATAAAGATCATCATTTGGATGGTTATCAGATATATCTTGAATTGCACCACTTGCCTGGGCTATATCACCTAAAGATCCATGTTTTATAATAAGTATATTAGACATATTTTTAACAACTTAACATAATATCAGTTTATATGAATAAAATTTTAGTAGAAGTATCAGTTGGAGAATTGCTGGATAAAATTTCAATTTTAGAAATTAAATCAGAAAAAATTAAAGATCCTGAGAAACTAAACTTTATAAATGATGAATATAAAATTTTAAAAAATCAATTAAATAAAAATATTAAAAATTACAGTGAAATTGAAAATTTATACAATTCACTAAAAGAAATTAATTCAAAGCTTTGGGTAATAGAAGATGATAAAAGATTATGTGAAAAAAATTCTGATTTTGGTGAAAAATTTATTAAATTATCAAGAGATGTTCACTTTCTAAATGACGAAAGGGCAAAATTAAAATTAGAAATAAATAATAAAACTGGTTCTAAAATTAAAGAAATTAAAGAATACACTAAGTATTAATTTTTTTCCCAGTCAAATCTTTGAAAAGAGTCAAATATCTTGAAAATACCTTGTGACCATTGATTACAAACTTTTGAAAATTCAGGATCATTCATATTTAGACATTTAAGTGATGCTATTTTGATTTCATCTTTTTTTATCACAGCAAAATCGATTGGTGGACCAACAGTTAAATCACTTTTTAATGTAGAGTCCATTGATATCAGTGCACATCTCGATGCATCTCCAATTGAAACTTTTGGTGTGATCACTCTATCTAAAATAGGTTTTCCATATTTAACTTCTCCTATGACCAAATATGGTTTGCTATCTGCTGGACGAATATAATTACCCTGAGGGTAAACTAAGTATAATTCAGGAGGTTGATCTTTTATTTGACCACCGACAATAAATGTTGAGCCTAATAATACACTGTCAGTATTTATCCCTTGTGGAGAAGAATGTTCAATATTAAGCGAACCTATATATGATGCAATCTGCTCAAAATCACTACAAGTATTTAAATTCATAATACCTGTTTCGCTTTTTAAATCTTTTTTGATGGAATTATAAACTGCTTGAGAAGTTCCAAGATTTCCTGATGTAACAATTACTATTGTTCTATCTCCAACATCGTGTGTAAGCATTTTAGAATATATATTTACATTGTCCAATCCTGCATTTGTTCTGGAGTCTGATGCAAATACTAGTCCTGTCTCTGTTTTAATGCCAATACAATAAGTCATATTAAAGTTAAATATTTAAATTATATGTGGTTACAATAAAACCCATTTATTTCATATCAGATATCGAATTTAATCATTTGCTTATTTAACTCTTATGTAAAAAAATTAAGTTAATATGTCTGATTTTTGGAAAAATTACGATTCTAAATCAACTTTTGATGGATATATCAGTAAAGAGAAGAAGTTGAGAAGTCATGCTAAAATAATAGCAGGTATTCTTGAAAAGTATGGAAAGAAGAAATTACAAGAAATTGAAAAAAATTGTCAAAGTACAATAAGTGCTAGAGGAATAAATTTTAGAGTTTATGCTGCAAATAATAGAGCTGAAGAAAAAAAATGGCCTTTGGACATCATTCCTAGAATCATACCAAAAAGTCAATGGTTAAAAGTTGCAAAGGGACTTGCACAAAGAGTTAAGGCGCTAAATTTATTTATTGATGACGTCTATAATTCAAAAAAAATATTTAAAGATAAAGTAATACCTAAAGAATTAATTTTTAATTCCCCATTGTATTTAAAAGAATGTGAAGGTTTCTCCCCTAAGCATAAAGCATGGTCAAATATATCTGGTATAGATCTCATAAAAAATATTGATGGAGATTTTTTAGTTCTAGAGGATAACTTAAGAGTTCCATCAGGTGTTTCATATATGTTGGAAAATAGGATGGTTATGAGAGATATTTTCCCAGAATTATTTACTAGATATAAGGTTTCCTCAGTTCATCAATATGCAAATAAATTATATAATTGCATGACAGAGTGTATTCCAAAGAAAACTACCAACCCACATATGGTTTTATTGACACCTGGCATTTACAATTCCGCTTATTTCGAACACTCCTTTTTAGCTGAACAAATGGGTATAGCTTTAGTAGAGGGCAAAGATTTATTTGTTGAAAACGATCACGTTTATATGAAAACTGTTAAAGGTCCTTTAAAAGTAGATTGTATTTACAGACGAATTGATGATAATTTTATGGACCCAAAAGTTTTTTTCAAAGGATCATTACTGGGTGTACCGGGTGTTTTCAAATGTTGGAGAAAAGGAAATGTTGGAATAATAAATGCATTAGGTACAGGTGTAGCAGATGATAAAGCAGTTTATTCATATGTTAATAAAATGATCATTTATTATTTAGGAGAACAACCAATTATTGATCAAGTAGAAACTCTTCTGTGCGGAGATAAAAAAAATAGAGATCACGTTATAGATAATATATCAAAATATGTAGTTAAACCTTCAAATGCATCGGGTGGTTATGGAATTATGATTGGTCCAAAAGCCTCTAAATTTGAAAAAGAAGAAATGATTAAAAATATTAAGAAAAATCCAAGAAACTATATAGCACAACCTTTGGAAATTTTATCGACAGTTCCAACAATAACCCCTGACAATATTGAGCCACGGCATTTAGATTTAAGACCTTTTATCTTAACTGGTAAATCTACTTATGTTACGACGGGGGGATTAACTAGAGTCGCGCTCAAAAAGGGGAGCACAATTGTAAATAGTTCTCAAGGTGGAGGCTCTAAAGATACACTAATTGTTGATAGTAGAAACTAAACTATTACTTTTTTATTATAAAAATTTTTAATCTGATCATCTTTATAACCGAAAATTTGCATAACTTCTTTTGTGTGCTCTCCTAAGTTTGGAGCACCTTTTGATTTTTCAGTTTTACTTTTTGAAAATTTAATCGGCATACCAATAGCATTACTTTTACCTGCCTTTTTATTATCTACTTCTATAACCATTTCTCTTTCAATTGTTTGAGGATCTTTAAACATATCTGTTATTGAGTTTATAGGACCGCATGGTAATCCATTATCATCAAAAATTTTTAACCACTCACTGGAAGTTTTTTTAATTAGTTCTTTGTTAAGAATATCAACTAATTCTTTTAAATTTTGTTTTCTATTTAAATTAGATGAAAACTTTTCATTTTCTTGCAAATCTTCACGACCAATTGCTTTAAGTAACATAAGCCAGGTATTTTGATTTGAAGCACCTACCGTAATCCATTTATCTTTTGTTTTAAATGCTTGATAAGGAGCTGTTAAAGGATGTGCTGAACCTAAAGGACCAGGAGACTCTCCTGTGGCACCTGCAATAGCAGACTGCCAGTAAGTATGAACAATACCTGCTTCATACAAAGATGTATCAACTTTTTGTCCTTCACCCGTTTTTTCTCTATGAACTAATGCTGCTAAAATTCCACTAGCTGCAAGTAAACCAGCCGTTATATCTGTTATTGGTGCACCTACTTTCATAGGTGGTTTATCTTTGCTTTCGCCAGTAATACTCATTAATCCACTCATTCCTTGTGCGACCAAATCAAATCCTCCTTTATCTGCATAAGGACCTGTTCTACCGTATCCAGAAATTTCACATAAAATTATTTTAGGATTAATTTCTGACATAACATCATATCCAACTCCTAATTTTTCTAATGTCCCTTTTCTGAAATTCTCCAAAACCACATCAGAATTTTTTACCATCGTTTTAAATATCTCTATTCCATCTTTGTCTTTTAAATTTAATGCGATACCTTTCTTATTTCTATTCATCATCATAAAGGCCGCAGACTCTCCATTAATTTCTGGTGGCAAGAAGTTTCTGGTATCATCTCCTCCGGGTGTCTTTTCTATTTTAATTACCTCTGCTCCAAGATCAGCTAATAGTAGTCCACATGTTGGACCAGCCATTATTTGTGCCATCTCAAGTACACGAATGCCTTTTAATGATGCAGTCATTTATTACTTATTTTTGAATTTTGGTTTTGTTTTATTTAAGAAAGATTGATATCCAATTTTGAAGTCTTGCGTATCGTAACATTTGTAACCTAGATTATTTATTTTTTCTGTAACCTTTCCATTTTTTAAAATGTTTCTTGCAAATTGCTTGTGCCACCTTGCAACTTTTGGTGCACCTTCACATATCAATTCTGCTGATTTATAAGCTTCTTTTTCAACATCTTTATCATTAACTACTCTATTAACTAGCCTCTTTTGAAAGGCTTCATCAGCTCCAAATACTCTTCCTTCAAATAATATTTCCATTGCAGTTGTGTAATTGGTTACTTTTAAAAGCACCTCAAGTTCTTTTGCAGCCATTGTTAAGCCTAATCTTTTAATTGGAACTCCAAACCTAGAGCTTTTGCCACAAATTCTTATGTCACAACATCCTGCTATTTCCAATCCACCTCCAACACATATTCCTTCAATCAAAGCAATTGTTGGTATTGGACAATCAAAAATTGCTCCAAGTGTTCCGTGTAAAAATTTGCCATAAGATTTTGCTAATTTTGATGAAGATCTTTGTTTTTTAAATTCTCCAATATCATTTCCTGGTGAAAAAGATTTACCGCCCTCTCCTCTTATAATGATACATCTTAAATTTTTATTTTTAGATAATTTTTTGAAAACTTTACCAAGCTCAATCCACATTGGCTTAGTCATTGCATTTAGTTTTTCTGGTCTATTGATAACAACTTCAACTAAATATTTATTTTTTTTATTTACTTTAATTAATTTGCTCATTTAGCTCCTATAAAAAAATTCAACTAAAGTCATTGGTATGGCTGGAACATAAGTTACTAACATTAACAATACTAATAATACACATATAAATGATATATTCGATCTTGTTACATCCCATATGTCTGCTTTTGCAACGGAACAAGCCGTAACCAGTACACTTGCAACTGGCGGTGTTTGTTGACCAATTGCTAAATTTAAAGTTACAATTATACCAAAGTGAACTGGATCAATACCTACCGCATTAACTAATGGCATAACAATTGGCACTGTTAAAATTATTGCGGCAACGGAATGTAAAAAGAAACCTATTACTAAAAGAAATACATTAAGTATTCCTAAAACTGCATATTTATTATTCGTAAAATCAATAATTGACTCTGCAACTTTTTGTGGGATTTGTTCAATTGTTAAAAATTCACCAAGTAACACAGATGCAGCTACTAATAACATTACTGAAGCTGTTTGAATTGCTCCTTCACATGCTGACTCGTATAATCTTTTAAAATCTATTTCTTTATAAATAAATCCAATAACTAATGATGCTACAACTGCTAAACCTGCTCCTTCAGTTGCAGTTACAACTCCTCCAAAAATTCCACCTAAAATAATGATAGGTAATAAAAATGCTAATGCTGCATCTTTTGCAGTTTTCTTTACATTTGGAATATTAAATGTTTCTTCAACAGGAAAGTTTTTACGTCTTGCAGTGATATATGCTGCTAACATTAAGAAGAAGCCACCTATTACACCTGGAACAATTCCTGCTACAAACAATTGTACTACTGAACTTTGAGCCATTACCGCATAAACAATCATTGGTATTGAAGGTGGTATGATAATCGCCAAAGACGCTGAGGATGATGTTACTGCAGCAGCGAAAGGACCAGGGTATCCTTTTTTCTTCATCGCTGGAATTAAGATAGATCCAAGTGCAGCAACATCTGCTACAGCTGATCCAGAAATTTCAGCAAAAAACATAGAGGTAGCAATGTTAATCATGCTTAAACCACCTTTGATAAATCCAACAAGCGCTGAAGCAAAAGCAATTAATCTTCTAGAAATACCTGCACTATTCATTATTGATCCAGCTAGGATAAATAATGGAATAGCAATCAATGGAAACTTCATTGATCCATCAAACATAACTATTGCAGTATCAATTAAAAAACTTGTTCCCGTCTTTAATACCATTGCAATAATTGTTGTTACTGCAAGGCCAATAGCTATAGGTACATTTATAGATAAAAGAAGTAGAAGGACTGCAAACATTGTAAGAATTATCATTAAATATCTCCTGTTTGCTCCTCACCTGTTGTTTGAAGAACTAAATTTTTATAGTCTTCAGGAATTCTTAGGGTTTCAGATAAAATAAATAAACATGATGCAATTGGAATAACTGATTGCACAAAAGGCTGAGGAACCCACTCTAATGTTACTAAGGTCTCTCCTGTTATAAGAGTTAAAACTAAATAACCGTAATAAGCCAATAATATTAAAAAACCATAAACAACTAATTTTGACACTACAAAGAAAATTTTTCTAAGTGCTAATGGAAAAGCTTTAAAAATGCTCGGAACACTTATATGAGAACCTTTTAAAGCTGCATACGCTGAACCATAATAAGTTATCCAAGCAAGCTGAACAGCTGCAACCTCGTCATACCAAACCAAAGCACTGCCAGCGAAACGAAAAGTAACACCAAGTAAAACTGTTACTGCTAATGCTACCATCATTATAAACAGTATTAGTTTTAATATTTTTTCGTAAGAATTTATAAATTTTTGCAATGTCATTTTTTTTCAGGCCCTCTGGTAGAGGGCCTGTTACAAATTATGTTAATTTGCTAAAGACGATACTTTATCAATTAACGCACCACCAGTTGGTACTTCCGACGCGAATTGATCGTATATTCCTTTACTTGCACTAATGAAAGCACCTTTATCAGCTTCATTAACTTGAACTCCAGCTGATTTGATAACTCCCAATAAAGATTTTTCAAGATTAGCAGCTTCAGCGTACACAAATTTTTGCGTATCTTTAGCAGCTTGCTCTAAAATACTTTGTACATCTGCAGGAAGTTTGCTCCAGTGGTCTTTATGTACTGTTACATAAGCAGGAGTGTAAACGTGACCTGTGATTGATAAATATTTTTGAACTTCTTGGAATTTAGCACTAGCAATCTGAGCATATGGGTTTTCTTGTCCATCCATTGTTCCTGTTTTCAAAGCAGTAAATACTTCTGAGAAAGACATTGGAGTTGGGTTTGCACCGTATGATTGGAACATTTTAACTCTCCATTTTGATTTAGGAGTTCTTAATTTAATTCCTTTTAAGTCACCCGGAGTGTTAATTGGTCTAGTATTGTTTGTGATATGTCTAAATCCATTTTCCCAAACAGCAATAACTTTGTATCCCGTTTTATCTTCAAGATTTTTAAACATTCCTGGTAAAACTTGGCTTTCAACTTTATTCATATGTTTTCTGTCTTTAATAATAAAAGGCATATCAAATACACCAAACTCATCATGAATAGATGCCATTACTGATGAAGGTAACCACATATTAACTGTACCTAATTTTAGTTTTTGCATTCCTTGTTTGTCTTTTCCAAGTTGCGAAGAACCAAAAACAGTTACTTTTCCTTTGTTGCCTAATCTCTCATTTGCAAGTTTAGCAAAATGATCAACTGATGCAGAAAATAAAGATCCAGGTTTTCCTACATGTCCAAATTTTACTTCAGTTGAATTTGCCGAGAAACTTAAAAATAGAGACGATAATAAAACAACAATTATTTTAAAATATTTATTCATATTTCCCTCTTAAGTTTGTTTTTTTTAAACAGCTTACAGAAAATATTGATGCAGTGCTAGGGATTAAATTGGCTTATCGTGAAAAAATTTATCGATCTTTAAATTCAAGATTGCCACGTGAGTCGACGCTCTTTTTTACATGCTGATAGTAGGAAGGATTATCAATCAATCTTGACATATCAATCCCCTTGTTTTCATAACGTCTTTTTATTGTCATTCGTGGGATTATCACAAGATTCATATTTTCAATGAAGTCCTCTGTCCACTCTTTCTCTATTTTATCTTTAACCAATTTTTTCAAAAAAATCCTCAGATCAGAGCAGCTAAGGTGCTTAATTTTTTCGTTATATAGAACCATGATTTTAAAGAATATAATTTATATATTCATTAATTGATATACAATATTAAAAAAAATATTATTTATTTAAATGTCACAACATAAAAATAATTTAGATAAAAAATTAGTTGTTGTAATACCATATAGAGACAGACCAAAACAATACGAAATATTCCTTTTTCACTCAAAAATATACTTTAATGAAGATAAATTAGATAAATACTTAAACTTAAAATTATGCTTCATAGAACAAGCTAATGACAAACCATTTAATCTTGGCTCTCTAAATAATGCTGGCTTTTTAATAAACGAAAATTATTTAGATTATTTAGTTGTAAATAATATCGATTTTTTACCAATGATAGCAGACTATAGATATTCGGAAAGCCCTTCATTGCTAATTAAACATGGTTACAATAATCTGCCGATTGTTCCTTCAAAAAATAGGAGGTTAATTGTCAAAAGTCCAAAGAGAGAAAATGTTTTTTTAGGTTCAGTTCTTCTTCCAAAAAACATATTTAAAAAAGTTAACGGATACTCCAATTCTTATTGGGGATGGGGATTTGAGGATACTGATATGAGAAGAAGATTAGAAGTGAATAAAATAAATATTAATTATAGGGACGGTTTTTACCAACCACTCATTCATGATAATTTAGGATATGAAATTAATGATGAAAAAAAAGTAGTACCTACTAAATATCATATAGATAATCAAAAAACTTTTAATCAAAACTGGAGTAATAACGAAAATTATTTAAAAGATGGAATAAATAGCTTTAAATTTGAAATACTATCAAATCAAGAAATATATAAAAATAGGAGAAATGATGCATTATTTGAAATACGACATATCAAGGTAAATTTTTAGATTAATACTAATTTTTTTTTTTTTCTTTTTTTAACTTTCTTTTTTGTTTTAATGAAAGTTTAGGTTTTTTCCTAACACTAGAATCTTTGAATGATTTACCACTATATCTTTTTGACATTTAATTCACTTGTTCAAAGAACTTATCTTTTAATTGGTAGGTAAAAGGATATTCTTTTCCAAGTGGTTGGAATTTAGTCTTAATTACTATTACGTTTTGCTTATCAAGCTTAAATTTCCATGTTAACTTAATATCACCTGAAAATACTCTTAACTTACCTAAGTTTGTAAATCTCCATCCATCTTCTGAAATAATTTTTCCATCTTGGTATCTTTTATAATTTTTCTCATCAAATATATATGTAACAATACCTTGATTTCTCTCATCTTCTAATGTTATAGCATAATTATTTAAAAATTCTGCAGTTTGTGATTTATTCAAACTTTTCTTGGATATAGATTTCAAAAAGTCAGTGGTTTTATCAATAGTTTCATCTATTTTATCTTTAGCTATCGAAATCGATGATAAGAATAAAGAAATAAAAAGGATACTAAATATATTTTTGATCATATTTATTTAATTTAATAAATTTATTGTAAATAAAAAGGTAAATATTGAAGCAAATGTTGAAATAAATATTGCCTTAATTATATTCTCTGGGCTTACATTGTATGCTGAGCACATAACAATTGAGGTGGCCCCACATGGTCCGACACTAACTAACAAGGCTCCCGCAAAATTAATTGGATTTGATAAGTTAAAGAATGTGTACCCTAAAATTAGCAAAATCAGTGGTGATATAATAAGTTTTAATATTGAGATAGTGATTGTTAATTTATTGAAAAGTTTTTTTGAGTAAAAAGATAGAATAATACCAATTGCAAATAATCCAACTGGCATCACACATGCTGCCAGTCTTTGAAGAATATACTCAAATGGGGTTTCATCAATATTGATCTTTGAAATTCTTATTATCAATCCAATTAAAATTGCTAATATCATAGGGTTTAAAATTAAATTTCTTAAAAACTGAAATAATTTAATTTTTTTTTTTACAGTAAGTTCTAAAAAGAAACTAACTATGGATATTAAAACTACACTATCCATTAAAATAATACCTGATATTTGAGTTATCGTACTTCCTTGAAAGAATATTTCAGCAATAGGTAAAACTAATATTACGTGATTTGATAAAGCAACTGTTAGAGCCCAAATAATAGATTCTTGCATTGATCTTTTGAAAGTATTTTTGGTTAATAAGAAAGCAAATATTCCGCTTGTTAATTGCATTAAAAAATATGATGAAATTTGAGACACATCTATTTCACCAACATCACTTTGCGCAACTAGTTTTATAATTAAAGCAGGGACTGCGATATAAAATGAAAATAAGTTAAATATTCTAGCTTTTTGTAAATCAAATATTTTAATGTATCCTAAAAGATAACCAATAAGAGTAATGCCTATAAATGGAGTTAAACCTAAAAATACTTGAAACATTATTGGACAGTAATTCTATGCATAATTCTATCACCTTTAAAAGCTGTTGCTTGATGAAGCATAGATCTATTATCCCAAATAGCTAATTGGTTCTTTTCCCACTCCAAAGAATATTGAAAACTTTTTTTTACTTGGTGTTTGAATAAATAAGTTTTTAATTTTTTATCAATTTTACTGTTATTAAACCGAATAAAGTGTCCTGGACTACAATATAAAGTATATTTACTATTTATTTTTCTTATCAAATTATGCTTTGAAATAAGCTCTTTAGCTTTTTTCCCCTTTTCTTTCTCTCTTTCCAATCTTGTTACAGAAATAGGTCCTTCTGATGAAAATACACATTTTTCGTTTTTAAACTTTCTTTTAAAGTTAGCAGGTAGTTTTTCATAAGCTAAATATTGAGAGCAAAAATCTGTATTTGCCTGACCTTTTTTTGGAACTAATTTAGATAACAACATTGTAAATCTAGGCGGCTTTTTTGTATAAATTGAGTCTGTGTGAAATTGTTCGCCAAAACTAGGGCCTTTGTCAGTAGATTTTCTTTGAACAACAGTTATTTGAGGATACTTTTTATTTAATCCTTTAAGTCTTGGATAGTTCGCAAGTTTTCCAAATTTTTTAGCAAATTTTAAGTAATTATCAGAATTTAATTTTTGATTTCTAAAATAAATCATCCCATATTTTGAGAGAGCAGATTTTATTTTTTTTAGTGTAGAATTATTAATTTTATTTAAATCACAGATTAATTCTGCGCCTATATTTTTTTTATTTGGAATAATTTTAAGCATTTTTTAAAAAGAAACTTTTTAATTGTTTAATAGTTTCTTTAGGATTTTGCTCTGGTATAAAATGTCCAGATTTAACAGCAACTCCAACAACTTTTTTATTTGAATATTTTTGCCAAATTTTGATTGGTTTAAATTGTTTGCCTATAACTCCACTTTTTCCCCATAAAACTTGAACAGGAATATTTAATTTTTTCCTTCGATCATATCTGTCATGATCAAGATCAATAGTAGCAGATGCTCTATAATCCTCACATGATCCGTGAATTCTCTTTGGTTGCTTAAAGCACTTTAGATAACCCTCTTCAACTTTTCCAAATTTATGATTGCCAGACCATTTATCTAAGCAATACTTCATCCATTTCCTTGGATCACTCATTATCATTCTTTCTGGTAACCACTTTGGTTGAATTAAGAAAAACCAATGAAAGTAAGCTTTTGCAAAATCTCTAGTAGTTAGTTCGTACATATCTAAAGTTGGACAAATATCTAAAACGCTGAGAGCAAGCACGTTTTTTCTGTGGTCTCTTGCTAATCTATGAGCAACTCTTCCACCTCTATCATGACCTGCAACAAAAAATTTAGGATATCCCAATTTTACCATCATTTGTTTCATGTCATTAGCCATTTCTCTTTTTGAATAATTAAAATGTTTATTATCAGATGGTGGAGCTAAACTGTCTCCATAACCTCTTAGGTCTGCTGCAACCACTGTAAAACTTTTAGATAAACCTGGAGCTGTTTTATGCCACATTAAATGAGTTTGAGGATAACCATGAAGTAATAATAAAGGTGGTCCATCTCCTTTAATTTTACAAAAGACTTTCCCTTTTTTAACTTTGACGTATTTACTCTTAAATCCTTCAAACATTTATTTACTTTAATTTATATTTTTATAATTCAATCAGTAATTTTAAAATTGTTCAAATACAACGTTAATAAGCTTAATTATTAAATTGAATTATCATTCATTGGATGTATACCTTCATTTTTGTGAGAATTGAAGAAGAGCTAAAACTAGATTATTCCGACGTACTTTTTAGACCTAAAAGAAGCACTCTTAAAAGTAGAAAAGATGTAAATCTAAAGAGAACTTATCGTTTTAAATACAGTAAAAACGAATGGTCTGGAATTCCTATAATGGCTGCTAACATGGATGGTGTTGGAGAGCTAGGTGTTGCACAAAAGTTATCAGAATATGGGATGATTACATGCTTAACAAAACAGCATGACGTAAAAAAAATCAAAAAATTTAAAAAAATAAAATCAATATATACAAATGTAGCTTTAAGTATTGGCACTAAAAAAGAAGATTTCCAAAATTTAGATAAAGTTTTAAAAGAATTTAGTTTCATTAAGTTCATTTGTATTGATGTAGCAAACGGTTACTCAGAGCATTTTAGTAAATTTTTAAAATCTGTTAGAGATAAATATCCAACAAAAACAATTATTGCAGGAAACGTTGTTACTGCTGATATGACTCAAGAATTAATTTTATCAGGTGCTGATATTGTCAAAGTTGGAATTGGACCAGGAAGTGTCTGTACAACACGTATACAAACTGGAGTTGGCTATCCTCAGTTAAGTGCAGTAATAGAATGTGCTGATGCAGCTCATGGATTAGGTGCACATATAATTGCAGATGGCGGATGCACATGTCCAGGTGATGTTGCTAAAGCATTTGGTGGAGGAGCTGATTTTGTTATGCTTGGAGGAATGTTTGCAGGTCATGATGAAGGTGAAGGAAAATTAGTAAAATCTAATGGCTCAAAATACGTTGAATTTTATGGATCGAGTTCTGAAACAGCTAACAATAAACATTATGGTGGACTATCAGACTACAGAAGTAGTGAAGGTAGAACAGTAAGAGTTAAGTACCGTGGTAAAATTAATGATACCATTTTAAACATATTAGGTGGTGTGAGAAGCAGTTGTACATATGTTGGAGCACCCTCTTTAAAACAATTAAGTAAGTGTACAACTTTTGTCAGAGTTACTAAGCAATTTAACGACACATTCGCTAAATAGATGAAAGAATATTCTATAGCTTCTATTGCTGGTGATGGCATTGGCAAAGAAATTGTACCTGAAGCACAAAAAATATTAAAAGAAATTTCTCAACAACATCAATTTAAATTAAATATTGAGGATTATGATTTTGCATCATGCGATTATTATGAAAAACATGGAAAAATGATGCCAGATGATTGGAAGGAAAAGCTCACTAAACATGATGCAATTTTCTTTGGTGCAGTTGGTATGCCAGATAAATACCCTGACCACATAACACTTTGGGGATCATTGTTAAAATTTAGAAGAGAGTTTGATCAATTTATTAATTTAAGACCTGTAAAACTTTTTGAAGGTGTAAATGCTCCATTAGCTAATAAAAAGCCAGGTGATATTGACATGATAATTGTAAGAGAAAATACTGAAGGTGAATACTCATCAGTCGGTGGAAGAATGTATCAGGGAACTGATAGAGAGGTGGTTATTCAAGAAACAATAATGTCAAAATATGGAATAGATAGAGTTCAACAATTTGCTTTTGAATTAGCTAAAAAAAGAAAAAGAAAAAAACTAACAAGTGCAACAAAATCAAATGGAATATCAATTACAATGCCTTATTGGGATGAAAGATTTAATGAGAATAAAAAAAATTTTTCTGATGTAGAAACTGATCAATACCATATTGATATATTAGCTGCTAGATTTGTTCTAAGTCCTGAACGTTTTGATGTGATAGTCGCATCAAACCTTTTTGGGGATATTCTATCTGATCTAGGACCAGCTTGTACTGGAACTATTGGAATTGCACCATCTGGAAATATTAATCCAACAAATAAATACCCATCATTATTTGAACCTGTACATGGATCTGCGCCAGATATTGCGGGCCAAGGAATAGCCAATCCAGTGGGACAGATTTGGTCAGCTGCAATGATGCTAGATTACTTGGGTGAAAAAGAAGCTTCAGATAGAATAGTAAAATCAATTGAATTAACTCTTAAAGATAAAAACAGTCGAACAAAAGATCTTCAAGGCTCTAGTAATACAGAACAGTGCTCAAAAAAAATTTTAGATAATCTTAGTTCAGTCTAAAATTTAATCAAAATTATGAATTTTCTTAAAAATAAGTCTATTACCAAAGTTATAATTTTATCTATATCTGGATTTTTTATTTTAGTTTGCCAAGATTCTACTGCAAAATATCTGGGAACATTAATGCCATTAAATCAAGTAATTTGGGGAAGATTTTTTTTTCACTTTGTGATTATTTTAATTTTATTCGCGATATTAAAACCTAAGTTAAACTTAAAAAGCAATTTTAAAATTAATATTATTAGATCTATATTAATGGTTTTTGCTACTTTTTTTTTCATTCATTCTTTACAAAAATTTGACCTTGTCGATATCTATGTAGTTTTCTTCTCAGCTCCATTAATAGTATCAATTTTAACAGCATTATTTTTAAAAGATATTCTTTCATCTAAAGGTATAATTTTAATGTTATTAAGCTTCGGGTGTATAATTTATTCAATGAGTCCTAGTATGAAAGTCTTAAGTTTAGACTTAATTTTTCCTTTGGTACCACCAGTATGTTGGGCTTTATATCAATTTTTTACAAAATTTATTTCTGGTAATAATGATCCTTTAGTGGCGTTATTTTATGCTGCTGTTGTTGGGGCCATTGTTTTCTCTATTTATGTAATGTTAGACTGGACTCCCATTGAGAATAATAGCTTGTGGGTTTGGTTGATATTTCTTGGTGTATTAGGTTTTACCAGCCACCTTTTAATTATATTTGCAATTCAGCTATCAAATTTATCTTTTGTAACTAATTTTCAATATTCACAATTAATTTGGTCAACATTAATCAATTTTTATATATTCGGAGTACCTTTTGATTTTAATAAAACTTTTGGAGTTATTGGAATAATAGTTTTTGGAGTTTTATTTGTTCAGGCCGAGAGTAGAAAAAAAAAACTTAGTTCTTAAAATCCTTATTGTTTAAAGGTTTTTCTAATACCTCAACTGGATATTTTTGTTTTTCAATTTCAATATATATATTTTTGTCTTTTAATGTTTCAACTGTATTTCCAGAATTGACATATCCAAAAGAAAGATTTTTATCATAACAAAAAGAATAATTTCCTGAGGTTGTTCTACCAATTATTTTGTCATCCATATAAATAGGTTCTTCATGTAGTAAAAGTGGCTCACCAGGTTTACTGTCTTTAAGAGTAAACATCATCAACCTTTTATCTAATTTTTGTTCTTTAATTTTTAATAGAGAATCTTTTCCAATAAAGTTTACATTTTTCTTATAACTAATTGCAAATTTTAAACCTGCTTGATATTGATTTTCTTCTGGCGAAATATCATGTCCCCAGTGAACAAATCCACTTTCCATTCTCATAATATCCATTGCGTGCATTCCACAATGAGATAGTTCGAAGTTTTTCCCTTCTTCAATTAGAATTTCATATAAATCCTTAGCTAAACTTGAGTCAACATAAAGCTCAAATCCTAATTCACCAACGTAAGAAAGTCGTTGAGCCCAAACTTTAACACCATTTATCATTATGAACTTTCCAGTTCCAAACTTAAATTTATCATTGCTAAAATCATCATTGCTTATTTTCGAGATCATCTCTCTGCTCTTTGGACCAAACAATCCTAAACAACAAATATCCTCTGTTACATCTTTAAAAGATACGTCTTCATCTAAATATTTTAAGATATGGTATTTATCATGTTCTCTTGTAGCTGCAGAGCTTACAACTCTAAAAAAGTTTTTATCCATACATACAACAGTTAAATCTGTTTCTATTCCACCATCTTCATTCAGCATATGAGTATATGATGTTTTACCAATTTCGTTTTTAATATTAGCGGTACACAATTTTTGTAGTTCTTGATGAGTTTTTTTCCCTTTTAAATCAAACTTTGAAAAAGTTGAAAAATCAAAAAGTCCAACATTTTTTCTTGCATTTAAAGTTTCATGCTTTGCTGATGGGTACCAATTTTGATAATTAAAACTATATTCATACTTAGGCTCTTTACCATTTAATGAATACCACATTGGTCTTTCAAATCCTCCTGCAACTCCAAAACAAGCTCCAGCATTTTTTAATTCCTCGTGATAAGGTAAAAGCTTTTGATTTCTTGATGTGTTGTGCTGTTTAAATGGCCAATGCATTCCATACAAATCACCTAGTGTTTCTGTTACCCTTTCCATAATGAAGTTTTTTGAAGAGTGGAATTTTTGAAACCTTTTAATATCTAATGAAAATAAATCCTCATTTATATGTCCGTTCATCATCCATTCAGCTGTTACTCTACCCGCTCCTCCTGAGCTAGCAATTCCTATGCTATTAAAACCACAACATGTATACAAATTTTTTACTTCAGGAGTTTCTCCTAATAAATATTGCGTATCTGGGGTGAAAGACTCTGGACCTGAGAAAAATTTTCTAATTCCTGCACTTTCTAACATTGGTAATCTATGAAATGACTTTTCTAAATACGGTTCAAAATGATCAAAATCATCGGGAAGTTCGCCAAAAGAAAAATCATCAGGCACTCTTCCAGTCTCCTTAAATGCAGGTTTTGCATTTGGTTCAAAAATTCCAACTAGCATTTTCCCTGCATCTTCTTTCAAATATAAACAAGCATTATAATCTCTTAAAACTGGAAGATTTTGAGGTAAATCTTTCATTGGCTCGGTGATTATATAAAAATGTTCATTTGGGTATAAAGGAACGCTAACATTAATTTCTTCGCCTAGTTGTCTAGACCACATTCCTGTGGCCATAACTACATACTCACAATCTATAATACCTTTTTCTGTCTCTACTCCACTTATTCTTGAATTCTTTGTAAGTATTTTTTTAACAGGAGTTTTTTCAAAAATTTGAGCACCTTCCATTCTTGCAGCTTTTGCAAGAACGTTAGTAACTCCAACAGGATCTGCTTGTCCATCTTTTGGCATGTAAACGCCACCTACAAGATCTTCACTATGAATCACTGGATATAATTCTTTTAGTCTTTTATGATCTAGAACTTCTACTTCAACGTCAGACAATTGAGCTGTGGTTGCTTGTCTTAACAATTCTTGCATTCTTTCTTTGGTAGATGCAACTGTGATTGCACCATTTTGCTTCATTCCAGTTGATAATCCTGTAGTCTTTTCTAATTCTTTATAAAGATCTAAAGAGTATTTTCTGATTTTGGTAATTGTAGATGATGCACCTAATTGACCTAGAAGACCTGCAGCGTGCCAAGTAGTTCCTGATGTTAATTGATCTCTCTCAAGTAATATTACATCTTTCCATCCAAATTTAGCTAAATGATAAGCGCAAGATGTTCCTGCTACACCTCCACCTATAACTACTACTTTAGTACTTTTTGGTAACTCTTTCATACTTAATGTAATTTATACAATTAAATTTAAAAGCAAACAATATGATCGATATGGATGGGTCTTTTTATACCAAATTTTTCATCAACTTCATGTTGATGAATATGATGAGAATGCACAAAAACTGGTATTAATTTATTACTTAATGTCTTTAATGTATAAATAAAATTTGATCCTCTGAATTTTCTATCTACTACTTCAAGTTTGAGATTACTCGCATCATCATGCTGTAAGTCCTCTGGTTGTATCAATAGTTTTACTTTAGATCCTATTGGAAACGGTCTAGCGAAATTTCCAGTTATTGTACCTAAATCTTCATTTTCAAGACTTTTCGGGCTGGTAACTTCTGCTGGTATTAATGTACCTCTATTTAAAAAATTAACTACTTCTACTGAATTTGGTAAATGATAAACGTTATACGGATCATCATATTGCTTTAATTCACCATCTAATATTATTCCACATTTACTGCCTAGATAAAAAGCTTCATATGAATCGTGTGTTACAATTATTGTTGTTATTTTAGAATTTGTTAAAATTTGCTTTAATTCAACTTGAATTTCCTCCTTAAAGCTTTGATCTACATTAGATAATGGTTCGTCGAGCATTAGTAAATCTGGTTGAGAGACCAATGACCTTGCTAAAGAAGCTCTTTGGGCTTCGCCGGCACTAATCTCATGTGGAAATTTATTTAATATTTTGTTTAAGTTTAAAAAATTAATTACTTCTTTAGTTTGTATTTTTTTATCTTCTTTCACTCTATCTGAACCAAGATTAATATTTTTTTCTATATTATAATGAGGAAATAAGCTGTTCTCTTGAAATGATAAGGCAATATTACGATTTTCTGGTTCGATATGAATATTTTCAGAAGAAATTGTTCTGCCTTTTAGATTAATTTTGCCTTTATTAATTTTTTCTAAACCCGCAATAGTTCTTAATATTGTAGTTTTACCTATACCAGAGGGACCAAGTAAACATACAATTTCACCTTCATTTTCAATTTTTAAAGAAACATTATTAACTTTATTTTTCCCGCCAGCAGCAAAAGATACATTTTCAATTTCAAAAAAATTATTAGCCATTAGTCTTTCAAAATAAATTTAGACGTAATCAAAATAAATGTACTTGCAATTAATATCAAGAATAATGATGGAACTGCCGCAGCCTCTAAGAGATCTTGAGATGCAAAAATATATGCTGTTGTAGCGAATGTTTCAAAGTTAAATGGTCTCAATATCAAAGTTATAGGTAATTCTTTTATTACTTCTATAGTAATCAATATCCCTATAAGAAAAACAGAATTTTTTAAATAAGGAACATGAATTCCTAAAAAAGTTTTTATTTTCGAGTAACCAAGAAGATAAGAACTTTCATCAATTGACCTATTTATTCTTTCATAACCAGTTTTCAAACCGTTATAAGCTAATGAATAAAATCTGATAAAATAAACTATTACTAAACCAAATATAGATCCTATAAAGATTTTCTTAATAGAATTAAATTCAAAGGCTTTTATAAAAGTATTATCAAACCAAGCAATAAAAGTGATGAATGCTACAGCTAGAATTACACCAGGAATTGCATAACCAGTAATAGAAAATGTTGTAAGATAATTTAAAAATTTACTTTTAGTTACTCTGTTTCCATAATTTGAAATAAATGAAAAAGTTACTAGTACAACACTTGATAAAAATACTAAGTAAATTGTATTTATAAATAATTGAAAAGTATTTAAATCAAATAAATTTTTTGGAAAAATTATTGTCCAATACAACATTTGTAAAACAGGGAATAAAAAACTGACTAAAAAAACTAAAAAACAAAATCCGAATGCTAAAGAGCCTTTTGAAAAGTTTAATTTAATTTTCTTCTTTTCTTTAATTCCTCCCTTAACTGGAGAGTGATATTGCGCTTTTTTTCTTGAGATATTCTCAATAAAAAAAAGTCCTAATATAAATAATAGCAAAAAAAATGAGAGCTGATTTGCAAAAGCTAAATCATCAAAAGATATCCATGAATCATATATTCCAGTAGTAAGAGTTGCTATTCCAAAAAATGATACTGCTCCAAAATCTGATAATGTTTCCATAGCAACTAATGCTAAACCCGCAACTATCGCTGGTCTTGCAGATGGTAAAATGATTTTAAAGAAAGATTTATATTTTGAAAAACCTAGATTTTGTCCTAATTCTATTAAATTTTGAGACTGATAATGAAAAGATGCTCTAGTTAAAACGTAAACATATCCAAATAGTGAAAAAGAAATAGATAAAATAGCACCAAGCATACCATCAAATTTTGGAATGGATTGATTATATTCACCAGGTCCAAATAAAGATTTCAATATTGAGTATAATGTTCCAAAGTTTTCAAAAAAAGCAGTTAATGAATAAGCATAAATGTAAGCAGGTACTGCAAAAGATAATATTAAAGCCCATTTAAAAAATTTAACGCCTGGAAAATCATAAAATGAAACTACATATGCACTGCCAACACCTAAGAATAATGTAAGAACTAAAACTCCTAAAAGTAATATTAAGGAATTATAAATATATTCAATTAAAAATGTATTTTTTAAAATATCAAAGTAATTAGTTGTTTCTTGGAAGAAACTTGCAAACACAGTTAAAATTGGAATTGCAACAACAAATGAAACTAAAAATGAAGAAAGGTACCAGGAATTAAATTTCATATATTATAATCCGCCTTATAATCATGAAAATCAAAAGTGCCCATGGCTTAGGAGACCAAACCATAGGCACAAACTTTAGAAAATCAAAAATTAAATACTTTTAGGATATGCGGAACCTCCTTAGTTTTAATTTCAGACAATTTTCTATTATTTACACGTTTATTGATTTTTTCACACTCCGAAGCACATGCAGGACAGGCTTTGGAAGATTTATTATAATCAACTTCCGTAGTAAATTTTTTTTTAACAGCTATCATTTACTTCCAACCTGCAGCCAACATTACTTCTAATGCATCTGCTTGTTTTGCACTGTATGACTTAACACTTGTTTTAGTATCCATTACAAAGTTCATCTCTTTGCCTGGAACTAAATCATTAGGTGTTACACCACTGATCATTGGATACTCAAAAGTATTATTTACAATGTGATTTTGAGCCTCTGTTGATAATAAAAACTCAACTAATTTTACAGCATTAGCTTTGTTTGGTGAATGTTTAAGCATACCAGCTCCACTAATATTAATGTGCGTTCCTCTATCTTGTTGATTAGGGAAAAAAGGCATTACTTTTTTTGCTGCTTCTTGTTGTTCAGTACCTTTTTTTCCAGATAACATCAATGCATGATAATATGTATTTGCAACAGCAATATCAGCTTCTCCTGCTGCAACAGCCATGATTTGAGCACGGTCGTTACCTTTTGGAGTTCTTGCCATGTTTGCTACAACAGCTTTAGACCATTCTGCAGTTTTAGCTTTACCATTATTCTTAACAAGCGAAGCAACTAAAGACTGGTTATAAATGTTGTTAGATTTTCTTATTACTAATCTACCTTTCCATTTTGGATCAGCTAGACCTTCGTAAGTCATGCCATTTAGTTCATTTGCATTTACTCTTTCAGGTGAATAATAAATTATTCTTGCTCTCTTAGCTATTCCAGTCCATTTAGCAGATCTAAATTGTGCAGGTACAGCATCCTTAATAGCTTTTGACCAACCAGCGTTTTGCATCATGCCTTTGGCTGCAAATGCACCTAATCTTCCAGCATCAGCTGTGATGTATAGATCTCCAACACAGTCTGCTCCCTCTTCTGTAATTCTTTTCTGCAGGGCTTTATCTTTTCCTGATACAACGTTTACTTTAATTCCAGTTGCTGCTGTAAATTTTTCATATAATTGAATGTCAGAATCATAGTGTCTTGCACTAAAAATGTTGACCTCAGCTGCAATCGTAAAACTTGAAATTAAAGCAAAAAACAATGAAATTATTGTTAATTTTCTCATTCTACTCCTTAATTTATATTTATATTAAACGTATTTTGTCCTGCAATGCGGATGATAACTATTCTCAATGAAAATGATTATCAATTGCAATATTGTCGCAATTGATAATCAATCGCAATTATTACTGTTTTTTAGATAAATTATTTAAAATTCCCACTCAGAAATTTTACTGTAAAGGAAGTTTCTAAAAGCTTGAACTCTAGCAACATTTTTAAGTGATTGAGGGTACACAAAGTGTGCCTCTGTAGTTGGACCTTGAACGCTAGGTAGAACTTTTACTATATTTGGTTGTTTCACAGTTAAGTAATCTGGAATTGCGGCTAATCCTACACCGCTTTGAACAGCTAATAGTAAACCATAAACACTATTCACTCTCATTACAGTTTTTCTTTTTTTATTATCTTTCATTCCAAGTTTTAATGCCCAATCTGGATTATAAACTGGTGATGGAGCTCCTCTACCAAATGAAATAAAGTTATGCTTATTTAGGTCATTAACTGTCTTAGGATATCCATGTTTTTCCAAGTATTTTGGTGATCCGTAGATGTGATAATTAATATCTATGAGCTTTTTTTGAATATAATTAAGTTGTTTCGGTCTTCTCATAAATATTCCAATATCTGCTTGTCTTGTGCTTAAATCTAGCTCCCTATCATCAAATATGAGTTCAACTTCAATTTCTGGATTTAATTGCATAAATTCTTGTATTCTTGGCGTCAGCCAAGTTGTTCCAAAACTAACAACGGTTGTTACTGATAGTTTTCCGGATGGTTTATGTTTTTTATCTCCTAATGTTGTTTCTACCTCTTTTAATTTGGAGATAACTTCATGAGCTGTTTTAAATACATATTCTCCATTTTCAGTTAGTGTTAAACCTCTAGCATGACGTTCAAATAATTTAACTTTTAAATCTTCTTCTAAAGATTGAATTTGTCTACTAATTGCAGATTGACTTAGATTTAGAATTACTGTTGCACTAGTAAAGCTACCTGCCTCAGCAACTGCATGAAATATCTTTAATTTATCCCAATCCATTATTTATTTACATCCACTACTATTTTATTTTTTAAATTTCCTTTTAATATATCAGGATAGATATGTAATAATTCGTCTAATCCAATAGTATTTACTGATTTTTCTAAAATATCAAAATCTAGCAAAGCAGGGAATTCTCCCCATACAAACTCTTTTCTTTTTTTACTGATATTAACCGAGTCTACTCCCCATAATTTGACTGCTCTTAATATAAATGGAATTACTGATGTATTTAATTTATTGCCACTAGCATTTCCACATATAGCAACAATTCCTTTTGGTTTAGTTTGAGCTATTGCATTAGATAAAATGTTGCCACCGACGGTATCTACAACTCCATCCCATGTTCCTTTATCTATTAATCTTGCTTCACCCTCAAATTCTTTACGATCTATAACGTTTTTTGCACCAAGTTCTTTTAAGTAATCTGCTTTATCTGGTTTACCAGTTATAGCTGTTACATTAATTCCCATCTTTGCAAGAACCATTACTGCTACCATACCAACTCCACCTGTAGAACCTGTTACCAATACATCATTTACTTTTGATTGCATCAATAGTTCCTCTCTTGCTTTAACTGCAAAGGCACATAACAAACCTGTAAGACCAGCAGTTCCTAAAATCATAGCTTGTTTATTTGTCATTCCCTCAGGTGTTTTTGTAATATGATCTTTTTTAACTTTTGCGTATTGAGAATATCCACCATCAAAAAGTTCTCCTGCTCTACAACCTGTTAATATAACTCTGTCTCCTTCTTTAAATTCTTCACCATCACCTTGTGCAACAGTTCCAGAAAAATCAATACCAGGTATTCTTGGAAACTCTTTAACTAATTTACCACCATCTTTTAGTATCATTGCATCTTTCCAATTAAGATCAGAATAATCTATCTTAACTAGCACCTCACCATCTTTAAAATGATCTAAACTTAGTTCTTTGACTTCTCTTGTAAAATTTTCGTTCTGATTGTTTATTACAACTGCTTTAAATGAGTCCGCCATGTTTATCAGTAAATATTATTTTGCAATAAATCGCAAATATCTATTTTGATAACTTAAATCGTCTTTAAACTGTCCAAGATAAAAATTTGTAACTGTGGTAGCTTGCTCTTTTTTTATACCTCTCATAGTCATACACTGATGAGTTGAATCTATTGTTACCGCAACTCCTTTTGCATCCAACGACTCCATTAAAGTATTAGCGATCTGAACAGTTAATCTTTCTTGTGTTTGTAATCTTTTAGAAAATACTTCTACTACTCTTGCTATTTTACTTAAACCTACAACTCTTTGATTTGGAATGTATGCTACATGAGCAATTCCTATAATTGGTGCCATGTGATGTTCGCAATGACTTTGAACTGAAATATTTTTTTGAACAACCATATCGCTATAGCCTTCAACATCACCAAATGTTTTATCTAAAACTGCTTTAGGATCTTCTTTGTAGCCTTTGAAATATTCTTTAAATGCTTTTGTTACTCTTTTTGGAGTTTCCAATAAACCTTCTCTGGTAGGATCTTCACCTAACCACTTAAGAATTTTAACGAAAGCTTCTTCAGCTTCCTTGTCTGTTACTTCGTTAATTTTTTTTTCGTTTTCGTTTTTTACTAATTTCATGACGTGCTTTTATATATATAAAACCTTAATTTTAAAATATTTATTATATTTATTATTATGTTAGATAATTCCACATATATGTTTAAAAAAAGAGAAAATGTAGCAGAAATAGAAGAAGGCAAGCTTTTATCTCCTAAATTCGACAATGATGGATTGATTCCAGTCATTACAACATGCTCAAAAACAAAAGAAATATTAATGCATGGGTATATGAATGTCGAAGCCTTCAAGTTAACTATTGAAACCAAAGAAGCACATTACTGGAGCAGATCAAGGCAATCAATTTGGCATAAAGGAAAAACAAGTGGGTTTGTTCAAAAAGTAAAAGAGATTCGAATTGATGATGATCAAGATGCAGTGTGGATGACTGTAGATATTGGCGAAGGTTCTAGTTGCCACGTTGGGTACAGATCCTGTTTTTACAGATCTGTTCCTTTGGGTAAAATTGATAATGCAAGACAAATCGAAATGAAATTTGAAGAAGAAGAAAAAAAATTTGATCCAGAGGTTGTTTATAAAGGACAACCTAATCCAACAAAAATATAAAAAATTAATGAAAGTTTTAAGTCCGTTTGGACCAAAAATTGCTGTTGTTAAAATTCCATTAAATTTGGTAAAAAAAATTAATGATGAAGTTGAAAGTATTATCAAAGATAAAAAAAAATTGAAATCAAATGACTACTCAAAAAAGTTAGTAGGTCAAGTTGAGCAAGAAATTGAATTAAAAAATAAATTTATTAAAAAAAATTTAAAAAGTTTTATTTTTAAAAGTGTAAATCAATATTTAAAAAAAAATCTTAATAAGAAGTCAAAAAAGATTAAAATTAAGAATTTATGGGTCGTAAGACAATTTAAAAATGATTATAACCCTGTACATTTTCATGATGGCAATGTTTCTGGAGTTGGTTATTTAAAAATTCCAAACAATTTAACAAAGGGACATAAAAAAATTAAAACTAACGGAACAATTGATTTTATTTATGGTTCTAAATCTTTTTTAAATAATTCTATATTTAATCATAAACCAAGAGTTGGTGATCTTATCTTATTCCCAAATAATTTAATGCATACTGCATATCCATTTAAATCTGATGGTGAAAGAAGATCATTTTCTTTTAACATAGATATTGATAAAAAATTAACAAGATTGTTTCATGGCTGATATACAAAAAAACGTTTTAGACGAAGACTTAGAGTTATGTTCAAATGATCCTTTGACAGGATGGTATAGAGACGGATGTTGCAATACAGATGAAAATGATCATGGTGTGCACACTGTTTGTGCAAAAGTAAATACTGAATTTTTAGAATGGTGTAAAGAAGCAGGCAATGATTTAATTACACCTCATCCTGAGTTTGGTTTTCCAGGTTTAAAAGATGGAGATAGTTGGTGCGTGTGTGCAGGCTGGTATGCTCGAGCTTTAGAAGCTGGAAAAGGATGTCCAATTTATTTGAAAAAAACTCATAAAAACACTTTAAAGCTTATTCCAATTGAAACCTTAAAAAAGTTTGCAATCGATTTATCTTAATTACATATTTCCGTATTTAGGTCCACCTCCGCCTTCTGGTGTGACCCAAGTAATATTTTGAGATGGCTCTTTAATATCACAAGTTTTACAATGTATGCAATTTTGTGCATTTATTACAAATTTTTGAACAGAATTTACTTCTTGAACTTCATAAACTCCTGCTGGACAATATCTTTGTGCAGGCTCATCAAATTTTTCTAAAGTATATTTTATTGGCATATCTGGATCTTTAAGTTTTAAGTGGACTGGCTGATTATCATAATGAATTGTACCTGTTAAATAAACCGAACTAGTTTTATCAAAAGTAATAACGTTATCAGGCTTAGGATAATCAATTTTTGGCATTTTATCTGCTGGTTTTAAAGCTTCATGATCAGCGTGTTTATGCTTTAATGTGAAAGGAAGCTTTCCTCTAAATAAAATCTGGTCAATTCCAGTAAATAATATACCTAGAATTAAACCCCAAGAGAAACTTGGTTTTACATTTCTCGCCTCATATAATTCTTTGTAAACCCAACTTTCTTTAAATTTTTGTTCATATGTAGATAAATTTATATTTTTTGTAAGATGCTCATAAATTGTTTCTGCAGCGATCATTCCACTTTTCATTGCTGTATGAGACCCTTTTATTTTAGGCATATTTAACGTTCCCGCGTCACATCCAACTAACAAAGCACCTGGCATAAACATCTGAGGTAAACTCTGTATACCTCCCTCAATTAAAGCTCTTGCGCCATAAGAAATTCTTTTTCCACCTTCAATTATTTTTTTTATATCTGGATGAGTTTTAAATCTTTGGAATTCATCGAAAGGTGAGAGATGAGGATTTTGGTAATCTAATCCAATTACGTAACCTAGAAAAACTTGTTTATTTTCTGCATGATACATAAAACTTCCACCATAGGTGTTATTGTCTAAAGGCCATCCAGCAGTATGCATTACTAAACCTTCTGTATGATTTTTTTCATCAATCTCCCAAATTTCTTTAAAACCAATTCCATATTGTTGAGGATTTTTACCTTTATCCAACTCAAACTTCTTAATTAATTCTTTTCCTAAGTGACCTCTGCATCCTTCTGCAAAGACTGTAACTTTTGCATGTAATTCCATTCCTGGTTCATAAGTATCTTTTTTATTTCCCTCTTTGTCGATACCCATATCTTGGGTTGCAATACCTTTAACTGATCCATCTTCATTATATAAAACTTCACTTGCTGGAAATCCTGGGAATATTTCAACTCCTAATCCTTCAGCCTGTTCTGCTAACCATCTACAAAGATTTGCAAGACTTATAATATAATTGTTATGATTTTGTTGAACCTTAGGAAGTAACCAAGTTGGCCAACTTAATGATTTTCGTTTTCCTAAAAATAAAAATTTTTCTTTTGTAACTTTTGTTTTAATTGGAGCATCTAATTCTTTCCAATTAGGTATTAGTTCGTCTAAAGCACGTGTTTCAAACACGTTCCCTGATAAAATGTGTGCACCTATTTCAGATGCTTTCTCTAAAAGGCAGACATTAATATCTGGATTTAACTGCTTTAATTTAATTGCAGTTGAAAGTCCTGATGGTCCGCCACCTACGATGACAACATCGTATTCCATCACTTCTCTGGACATAATGATAATTTCTTACAGTATTTGCTATTTTTGTATAGTGTTTAATTTGTTCAATTCTGACAAAAACTGAGGAAGAGCCTCAAAAAGATCTGCTTCTAATCCGTAATCTGCGACACTAAAAATTGGAGCTTCACCGTCTTTATTTATAGCTACAATAACTTTACTTTCTTTCATTCCTGCTAAGTGCTGTATCGCACCTGAAATTCCAACTGCAATATATAAATCTGGGACTACTACTTTACCCGTTTGTCCTACTTGATGATCATTCGTAATATAACCTGCATCAACTGCTGCTCTTGATGCTCCAATTGCTGCATTAAGTTTGTCTGCAATATCGCTGATTAATTTGAAATTTTCGCCATTTTGCATTCCTCTGCCACCAGAAATCACTATTCTAGCTGTTCCAAGCTCTGGTCTGTCTGACTTAACTTCTTCTTTCTTTAGAAATTTAGTTGATGAACTAGCTTCTGCTGGATCAGATTTTGTAATTTCAGCAGATCCACCACTCTTATCAGCAGGGTCAAACGACGTCGGTCTAATAGTAACACATTTTTTTTTGTCATTACTTTTGACCGTAGCAAAAGCATTTCCTGCATAAATTGGTCTTAAAAAAGTATCCTCAGAAATAACTTTAATTATATCGCTCACTTGCGAAGTATCTAGTAATGCAGCAATTCTTGGCATTAAATTTTTACCAAATGTATTTGCTGAGCTTACAATATGTGAATAACTTTCTGCATGCTTAATTATTGCTGCTGTATAATTTTCAGCAATGTAGTTTTCATAAATTTCATTATCAACGTGAATAACTTTTTTTACATTTGGAACTTCAGATAAAGATTTTGCAACATCATCAGCTTGATGACCTAAAACCAAAACATGAAGATCCTCATTTATTTGAGAAGCAGCAGTTATAGCATTATAGGTAAATGGTCTAACCTCTTTATTATTATGTTCTGCAATTAATAATACTGACATTTAAATTACCTTAGCCTCATTTTTTAATTTTTGCACTAATTCTTCTACACTAGCGACTTTTATTCCAGCTTTTCTTTTTGGTGGTTCTTCAACTTTAATTTGTTCGATTCTAGGATTAATATCAACTCCTAAATCTGAAGCATTTAACTGTTCTATTGGTTTTTTCTTAGCTTTCATAATATTTGGAAGCGAAGCATATCTTGGTTCATTTAGTCTTAAATCACATGTAACAATAGCTGGAACATTTACTTCAATAGTTTCTAAACCTTCATCAATTTCACGAGTTACTTCTAATGCATTATCTTTAACTTCAATTTTCGATGCAAAAGTTGCTTGAGGCCAATTTAATAAAGCTGCAAGCATCTGACCAGTTTGATTGCAATCATCGTCAATTGCTTGTTTTCCCATAAACACCAAATCAGGATTTTCTTTTTCTACAATTTTTTTCAAAATTTTTGAAACTGCTAATGGCTCAATCACATTATCAACTTTGACATGTATTCCCCTATCCGCTCCAACAGCTAATGCTTTTCTAACAGTTTCTTGAGCTTTTTCTTCACCGATTGTAATTGCAACTATTTCTTTAGCTTTGCCAGCCTCTTTAATTTTTACTGCTTCTTCTATTGCATTATCATCTGGTGGATTTGTTGACATTTTAACGTTGTCAGTAACAACACCAGAACCATCTTCTTTAACTCTTATTTGAACGTTGTAATCAATAACTCTTTTAACTGCGACTAATATTTTCATTAAGCTCTTAATAAATTGTTTTCTGGATCGTAAGGACTTTCATCTAAAATTGTAGCATCATATTTCTCACCTAATATTTCAATTTTAAGTTTTTGTCCAACATTTGCTAATTCTGGTTTAACCATACCTAATGCTAATGATTTTCCAATTCTAAAACCAAAATCTCCTCCTGTAGCTCTTCCTATAACACTTCCATTTTCATAAATTGGATTGTTGCCTAATACATCTGCATCTTTTGGATTATGAACCTCCAAGGTAACAAGTTTGTTATCAAAACCTTTTTCTCTCCACTTGTTTAATGCTTCAAGTCCAATAAAACTTCCTTTATTAGGATGTATAAATCTATCAAGACCACTTTCATAAGGTGAGTATTCTATTGATAGTTCTGTTCCAACCAATTTATACGATTTTTCTACTCTCAAACTATTCATTGCTCTGATACCATATGGCTTTAGTCCAAGATCTTGTCCTGCTTCCATAAGTTTATCAAAAATGTGATTTTGATATTCAATTGGATGATGAAGTTCCCATCCTAATTCACCAACAAAATTAACTCTCATAGCATTTACTGGTGCGTACCCTACATCAACCATTTTTGCACTTAGCCATCTAAAGTTTTCATTTGAAAAATCATCTTTTGAAACTCTTTGCATTAACTCTCTTGCTTTTGGACCTGAAACAACCAAAACTCCATTACTATTAGTTAAATTTTCAAACTGCACTGAACCGTCTGAAGGCATCCATTTTAAAATCCAATCATGATCTAATCTTTGGAAAGCTCCTGCTGATACTAAATAAAAGCTATCATGTGACTCTCTCATAATAGTAAATTCAGAATGAACTCCGCCTTTAGTATTTAAAGCATGACATAAATTAATTCTTCCAACTTTTTTTGGTAATTTGTTTGCAACTAAATTATCTAAAAATTCCTCAGCACCAGGTCCTTTAATTCTACATTTTGCAAATGCAGTCATATCCAAAAGACCAACATTTTCTTTTACGTTTTTGCATTCTTTTTCCATTGCATTGAACCATTTTGATCTTCTAAATGACCAATCATCTTTTTGCTCCATTCCATCAGTTGCAAAAAAATTAGGTCGTTCCCATCCAAATTTTTGACCAAACACTGCTCCTAAATTTTTCATTCTGTCATAACATGGCGCTGTTCTTAATGGTCTTGCTGCTGGTCTTTCTTCATCAGGAAAGTGAGTTATGAAAACGTGACTGTAGGCTTCTTCATTTTTAGCTTTTAAATATGATTTAGAGCAATAATCTCCATACCTTCTTGGTTCAACACCAAGCATATCAATTGTGGGTTCACCATCTACAATCCATTCAGCAAGTTGCCATCCTGCTCCACCTGCTGCAGTGATACCAAAACTATGACCTTCATTTATCCAAAAATTTTTCAATCCCCAAGCAGGACCAACAATTGGGTTACCATCAGGTGTATAACAAATTGCACCGTTATAAACTTTCTTAACTCCCACTTCACCAAATGCAGGTACTCTATGTATTGCACCTTCAATGTGTGGAGCCAATCTATCCAAATCTTCCTGAAATAATTCATATTCAGAATCTTTTGATGGTCCATCTACATAACAAGCTGGTGCACCATCTTCATATGGTCCTAAAATTAATCCACCCGCTTCTTCTCTCATATACCATCTGCTATCACTATCCCTTAAAACTCCCATCTCTGGTAATCCATCTTTTTTTCTTTTTGAATTTCTGGATGGGGTTCAGTAACAATGTATTGATGTTCTACTGGAATAACTGGAATATCTAATCCAACCATCTTTCCAGTTTGTCTTGCAAAATTTCCTGAACAAGAAATAATATGTTCACACTCTATAGACCCTTTATCTGTCTCAACAACCCAACCATCTTTGGTTTGTTTCATTCCAACAACATTTGTATTTCTATAAATTTCTGCTCCTCTATTTCTTGCACCTGTTGCAAGAGCTTGTGTTAAATCAGCTGGTTGAATATATCCATCTTCAGGGTGTTGTATTGCACCGACTAAATCAGTTGTATTACATAATGGCCAGATTTCCTTAACTTGATCTGGTGTTAAAAATTTTACATCAACACCAATTGTTTGAGCTACACCAGCGTATTGAAAGTATTCATCCATTCTATCTTTAGTGCTTGCCAATCTAATATTAGATACAACACTGAAACCTACATTTTTTCCTGTCTCTTCTTCCAACGTTTTATATAAATTGACTGCATACTTATGGAGTTGTCCCACAGAATAACTCATATTAAATAATGGTAATAAGCCAGCCGCATGCCAAGTTGAGCCTGATGTTAGTTCTTTTCTTTCAATTAAAACAACATCTGACCAACCTTTTTTTGCTAAGTGATAGAGTGCACTAACTCCTACTACTCCACCACCTACTACAACAACTTTTGCTTTGGATTTCATTATCAGATTCCTACTAAATTTTAATTACTAACGAAACAAAATTCTATTATTCATCATCTGCGTCACGCCAGCCCATTCTGAACATTAAATAAGCGGCAACTATGACAGAAATTGTACCTACTACCATGCCAATATTTATCCCAACTTCACTTCCCCAAAAATACCATCCAAGTTGAGTGGATGAGATTGTTGGAAAGCATAAAATAAACATTAGTATTGCGTACCTAATATACATTGGAGGCTTTTTCATTATATTGATGATCCCATCGGTATTGGTTGTGAAACTGCTGTTGTTAGCCAGCAATCTAAAAGATTGCCCTCTTTATTATTCTTTTCAACTTTCCATTTAAATTTAAAATATTGTTTATCCTTATCCAAAACAACAACTTCATAAGTTGCCATAGTACTTGATTTGTAAATTTCAGTTACTGTATTTTCTTTGTGATCAATCAACATTGAGTATGAAGCCCCCTTTAACATTCTTTTAAATCTATCTAAGGGACCTGTCATCCTTTGATTATTTGGATGTGCAAATTCCCATGTTTGCTCAATTCCTCTATCTTTGTATGGACTGTCATTTTTCATTAACGCCTTTAATTGAATTAAAACAACTTGTTTCGGATCTATATTTACACTTGGTTTTAAAACATCGGCAAATGAAGAATTAAAATAAAAAAATGTGATTAAAATAAATAAAATTTTGGATTTCATATTTTAAATTTATCTTAAATTTAAAATGAAATAAAAGGTCTTAATATCACACTCAATAATTTGTTATTATATAGTTTTGAATAATCTATCGTATTCGTTTTTAATACATTTATTAGAGATATAATAAATTTTATTTTGAGAGACTAATTTTGCTGCATTTTCGTTATGAATTCCTAATTGCAACCATAATACATTTGCACCAATTTCTATTGTTTGTTTTGCTATTTCCTCGACTTCTTCGCTGGGTCTAAATACGTTAACAATTCCTACATGATCTTTTATGTCCGTTAATTTTTTATAAACTGGCTCACCATGTATTATTTTATTATCTGTTACTGGATTAACAGGAAAAACTTTGTAACCTGTATTTCTTAAATATTTCATTATTATATTGGAAGTTTTTTTTGAGTCTGGGCTTGCTCCAACAATTGCTATCGTCCTATAACTTAAATATAGTTCTTTTATTTTTTCATCTAAAAGTGTTGTATCCATAATTTGATTTAAATTTTAAGATCTAGTCGCGGTTTCCAAAATGGTCTGAAGAGTTCAATTTTTGGACATCTATTCATAACTACTTTTAAACCTGCATCTTCAGCAATTTTTGCTGCATCATGATTAATTACACCTATTTGTCCCCATAATACTTTTGCTCCAATTGATATTGCCTCTTCAGCAATTCCATAAAGATCCTCAGATTTTCTAAATACTTCAACCATATCAACTGGTCTATCGATAGCAGATAAATTTGGATAAACTTTCAAATTTCTGATTTCCTTTATACCTGGTTTAGGATTTACAGGTATCATGTCATAACCAGTCTCATGCAAAACTCTTAGCACACCATAACTAAATTTAGTTTTATCTGGGCTAGCACCAACCATAGCAATTGTCTTAACTGAGCTTAAAATATCTTTTAAATATTCAGCGCTATAAGGTTCGTTATGGTTCATTTTTATTTTTTTTCATCCTTTTTACTTGCAATATCTGCTTTTAATTCGTGTGGCTCTAAAGGATCAAGAAAAGGATTTCGGTATAATTTATCATGACTTTCAACTCCTATCTCAATTGTGCAATCTGTTTTTGCTTTAGCAACACATAAAATAATATATCCATCATTTATTTGTCTGTTATTTAAAGCAACTTGAGAACGTTGATCTACTTCTCCATTTATTAGTTTAGCTGCACATGTAATACATCCTCCATACTGACATCCGTATGGAAGATCGACACCTTGATCTCTTAATTCGTTTAATAAAGGTTTTTTTCCACTGACTTCAAATGCACTGTTATTTCTGTTTGAGATTGTAATCTTTGTCATAGCCAGATGTCGCTTGTGCAATCTCCACCTGGATATCTACTTTCATGGCACCTACTAGGTCCATTTGGTTCTTTACCAAAATCAACAATAAAATCTTTATTAATTTTCATCCCACCATTTTCAACATCACAATCGATCATGATCATTGCTCCACCCTGCTTTCTTATTTCAGGATAAAATTGATTATCCCAAGTAGAAAATAATGATGTTGTTACATACATTCTTTTACCATCTAAAGATAATTGATACATTTGGGGTCCGCCAGCAATTTTAACGCCATTTACTTCTGGAGCCTTTCCTAACAATCCACCCATCCAAACTTGGCCTGTTAATTTTGGTTTGTGTGGATCTGAAATATCGTATTGTCTCATATCTCCATGAAGCCAATTATTTATATAGAGATATTTATCATCCATAGAAACCAATATTGCCGACATAACTCCAGGTACAGGAATTGGCCAATCAGGATGTGGTTCATTTTCAACATCAATTATTTTTTCCCATTCCCATTTACCTTCTTTTGATTTCCAAAAATGAATTACATTTGCACTTAGCGCCGCACCACAAAATCCATGACTACTGTCAGGATTATGCATAAATTTAACTTCTAATGGTATTAAACCATCTTCACCTAAATACATTGTTTGAACTGGCTCTTTTTTTTTAAAATCCCAAACATGAAGTCTTCTACCATATTTCAAATGACCAACTTCCTCTAAATCAAATCCAGGCATGAAAGTATTTGGGGCAGCCCATTCAGAACTAACCATTACATTGTGTCTTGGTTGATACCAGAAGTCATAACTAAAAGGTATATCTCCCATTGAATTTTCCCACCTACCTACAATTTCAAAATCTTTATTTAAATGTAAATATCCTCCTGGCGCTTCTCCTCGTGCATCTCCAAGAAAAGAAATGATAATTTCAGAACCTAAGCAATGAACTGTGTGTGGTCCTGATAAATTAGTTTTTTTCTTTATTTCAGATCCATCTACTACTTTATGTATTTTTGGAGCTCTAGGATCGGATGCAGTATCAACAACATAAATATTATTTGATCTAACACCTGGAACTAATAAATATTTTCTGCTCATTTTTGAGTCGCCATGACAAGAAGAACATGCATTCCATCCCATGTGATGCAATTCATCTCCAATACCTGGCATTTCAAGTCTATGAATTACTTTAGAATATGTGGGGCTTTGAGGATCAACATCGACAGTTGCCAAATAGTCTGGTTTTTGTATTCCTGTCCCTGTGTAAATAGCTATAGTATATAAAAGCTTTTCTTTTGGTGCTTTTATTGCTTCTGCAGGACTAGCATATCCAGGACCACAACATCCATCCATGATTGATTTTCTCCTTTAATTACAACTTAATCTTTTTTTTAAGTGACTTCAACTTAATGGTTATTTGTTTTTCCAACTTGGATTTCTTTTTTCGATAAATGCACTTATACCCTCTTTGGCATCATAAGATGACATATTAAGTGTCATCATCTTACTTGTATAATCATAAGCTTTGTTAAGGGGCATTTCTAATTGTTTATAAAAACCCTTTTTACCTATTTTGATAGTTAAATTTGATTTTGAAGATATTTTTTTTGCGATATCCAAAACTTTTTTATTTAAAGTTTTTGGACTGTAATGATCATTAATTAATCCGATTTCCTTTGCATATTTTGCACTAATTGGATCACCGGTAAGTAGCATTTCCATCATTCTTTTTCTGCTAATTTTTCGGCTGACAGCTACCATTGGTGTACTGCAAAATAATCCAATTTTTACTCCAGGAGTTGCAAACGTTGCTGAGTTCGTACTATATGCAAGATCACAACTGGCAGCTAATTGACATCCAGCTGCATAAGCAGCACCATGAACTTTTGCTATTACTGGTTTGTTTCCTTCTACTATTTGCATCATTAATTTTGAACAAAGTTTAAAGAGTTTTAGATGATTAGATCTATTTTTTATACCTCTTACCTCTTTTAAGTTATGGCCTGCACTAAATCCTTTTCCAGCTCCTTCTAAAATAATGACCCTTGTTTCTTTATCATTATCTAATTTTTTGAATGCCTTTAATAAAGATGAAAGAGTTTTGTAGGATAATGAATTATAAGTTTTTGGATCATTAATTAAAACTCTTTTAACGCCTGGTGATAATTTATTTATTTTTATGGTCACTTATTTTAATTTACCTTCTTCTCTCATCTTAGCTCTAATTTTTGTTGCTGAAATTTTTTGAATTTCTTCAGGCAAAACTATTTCTTCAATTTTATATCCAACACCTCTTCCATAACAAATATTCGTAATATTTGGTACAAGCATAATTTTAAACCTGCCCTCAAACTCTGGATTAAGTTTTTCCTCAATATTTTTTTTGACAGTTTCAAAATCAAATGGGTTATCATCAACACCTTGTACATCTCTAATTTGAATACATACTTGTCCAGTTTTTTTTATAATTTCCTTAAATAGAGTATAGTGACCATCATGAAACGGTTGCCATCTTCCTAACATTTGAGCTGTTGGTTTTTTATTATCCCATTGATATGTCATTTGCTTATCTCCTTTAAAATCTTTGGTGCCCAAGACTTAGCATCTTGTGTGGTAACATGAAAATTATATTTTTCTGGTTTAATAAACATTTTATTAGTGTCATCAAATCTACCTTCTTTTATTGTATCTACCCAAACTACATAATCTGCAGGAAATAAACTTCTTGCCTTTGGAGTTGGGCAAATAAAATCCGCAATCACATAATTTCCTTCTTCTTTTAATTTTAATGCAAAGTCTGCCATTCTTTTTGCTTGTCTTGTCCTTCCCTCTTCTGAAAAATCCCAATCGTTTGCAGCTTTTCTTACTTCATCTGCATTTAATCTTTTAGCATTTAATAAAGGTGCAAGTTCATCAGCTAAAGTTGTTTTGCCTGCTCCTGGTAGTCCCATAATTAATATAATTTTCATTTTTAGGTTTTAGCTTTAAATTAAATTACCAGCAACCCACTTATGAAAGTGATGAGTTGGATTGTCCATCTTAGGTGAAAAATTACCACCATTATAAGCTGGAGAGTTTCTACCTATTTGCATACTTTGAATTATATCTACATCTTCTTTTTGAATATCTTTCCATTGTTTGTGATTTTTTTGTCTTAAATTTTTATACTTTGTTGAGGTTGCCGCCTCATCTCCAACATAATAAATTTCCATATGTTCTATTGTAAACTCATGATTGATTGGCTCTAACCAATAAGCATAATAATGATCTTTATGAATTCCTAACATTACATTTGGAAATAGCGCTACATACTCAGCTATATTTTCTTTATGTTTGGGCCAATTAGGAAAGCATGGAAACTTTTCTTTTCCTTCAAACCTTGGATTGTAGACCACAGTTCCTTGTCCAGCAAAACGATTTGGCAGTCCTTGAATATGATAATGATCTTCTAATTTTGAATAAGAATTTAATCCAGGATGAACCCAAGGCAAATGATAGCTCTCACAATAATTTTCAATTGCAAATTTCCAATTACACTTTGCATCTAATTTAAAATAACCATAGTCATTTGCATGATAAATTAATTCTCTATCTTTTAATGACCAAAATTTTTCCCACCTTTGACTTAAAGGACTAATGTAATCCTCAAATGACATTTCATTGTTGTTAATATTAATCATAATTAGATCTAACCAAATATATGATCTTATCTCTTTTAAATTACTTTTTGATTTATCAAATCCAGGAGTTTGATGAATATTCATGCCACCTATATGAGGTGTAGCAATTAATTTTCCCTCTAAGTCATAAGACCATGAATGATATGAGCACCTCATAACATTTCTAATTTTGCCAGCTTCTTTAACTAATTTAACTCCTCTATGGCTACAAATATTATGAAAAACTTTTATTTCTTTGTTTTTTGTTCTAACAATAAGTAAGGGTATTCCAAGTAAATCAATTGGTTTCACATCACCTTCATCCGGAATAGAACTTCCAACTCCAATTACTATCCACTTATCTTCAAATAATTTTTTTCTTTCGATTAAAGTGTATTCTTTACTGATGTAACATTCATTTGGTAAACCGTGAGCTTCACTAATTGGTTTCGATACAATATCTAATTTTTGTTTATCTATAATATTGTAAATTTCTGACATGAATTACTTTATCACTTGATATAAACCTAACCAAGCATTTACGTCTTTGCTCGCAATGTAATCTGATTTAAAAAATTTTATTTCTTTCCATTTATTTTGCTGTTTAAGTTGTTCAATTTTTTTATCAAAACCATATTCTTCATGTATTCCCTCATTGATGGTAAAACAAATAAGTCCATTATTCTTTGTAATCCTGATAAATTCCTCCAAGGCTTGTGGCTTTACATGTCCAAAAGTAAATGTACCAACACACATAACAGAGTCATATTCATCATCTTTTTTATTAATGGGTTTATTCAAGTCTACTTGTTCAAGCTTTTCATAAAGGTCATTTGGTACTAATTCTAATAACTTTTTTGAAAGATCTGCCCCATGAAAATTTTTAAAACCATATTTTTTTAATTCGACACCCACCAATCCAGTTCCACAACCAGCATCATAAATTTTTGCATCTTTGTTTTTTTGGAATTCTGAGAATACTTTTGTAGTTTCTTTTGGTCCTGTGTAATTCCAATCGACCATATCCTTATCATATTTATTGCCATCTCCCCACTCATCGTAATATTTCATTACTTGATCGGTGTCTTTCAACTTATAGATGGGAATTTTATTACCTACGTCTTTTTGCGCCATATTAAAACTTACTTCACTTTTAATAAAAAAACTCCAAAATAATTTTTTTTATCTGAAAAATATTTTAAGACTTTAAAGCCAGATTTATTAACTAATTTAACAAAGTTATTTTTTGTATATTTATGAGAATTTTCAGTATGAATGCTTTCATCTTTAGTAAATTTAATTTTCTTTTTTTTAATTTTTAATGTGAAATTTTTCTTTGAAATAAGGTGCATTTCAATTCTGTTTTTTTTTAAATTGTAGAATGCTTTATGATCAAAATTTTTAGTTTGAAAATTTGAATTACAAATTTTGTTTACTACATTTAATATATTTTTATTAAATTTTGCTGTAACTCCCAATTTATCATTGTAAGCATTTTCAAGAGTTTTCTTATTTTTGATCAAATCAACCCCAATTACTAAATAAGAATTTTTGCCTATGATTTTTGAAAAATTTTTTAATATTTTTTTTGCATTTTTGGGCAAGTAATTTCCTATGGTCGATCCTGGAAAAAAACTGACTATTTTTTTTTTATTTTTTAAAATTTTATTTAATCTGTTTGTCTGACTAAAATCTGCACATATTGCTGTTACTTTTAAATCTGAGAATTTTTTTGCAATTATTGATGCATTTTCAAACAAATATTCCTTACTAATATCTATAGGAATGTATTCTTTGGGTTCATTTAATGATTTTATAAATTTATTTATTTTTTTATTTGAGCCACTACCAAATTCTACAATTGTTGAATTAATTGGTAATTTCTTTCTTATCTCTTTTTGTAAGTTACCTAGTATTTCTAACTCTTTATTTGTTGGGTAATATTCTTTAACATTTGTAATTTTATTAAATAACTTTGAACCTTTTTCATCATAAAAATATTTAGGTAATAAATATTTTTGTTTTTTATTTAATAATCCTTTTAAGATTAATTTTTTATCGTCTTGAATTTGATTGTTTATATTTATTAGTTTTAAATTAGTCACTAGATGTCATCAGCTAGTCTGACACCACAAAACTGCCAAGTATCACTTGGATAAAAGAAATTTCTATAAGATGCTCTAATATGATTAATAGATGTAGAATGCGAACCACCTTTTAAGACAAACTGATTGCACATAAACTTGTTATTATATTCTCCTAAATTTCCTTCATATGGTTTATATTTTTTGTAAGGTGTGTAATTACTGCTTGTCCATGCCCATAAATTTCCATAAACATCGTCTGCTTTTTCTTCAACTTCATGAAAAATTTTATTTTCTAAAAAATTACCTTTTTTATCAGATTGTTTTAAAAAATACTCTAATTCAAATTCAGTTGGTAATCTTTTATTTTTGTATCTTGCAAAAGCATCTGCTTCATAGAAACTTATATGAGAAACTGGTTTTTCATTATCAATTTTTTTTAAACCATTTAATGTAAAATAATTATTATTATCTATCCAATACATTGGTCTTTCTAATTTATTATTATTTACAAAGTCCCATCCATCAGATAACCAATATTCATGGTTTTTATATCCACCATCATTAATAAATTCTTTCCACTCTCCATTAGTTACAAATGAATGTATTTTAAAAGGATCTAATTGTGTTTCTGATACTGGTAATTCATTATCGTAACAAAAAATATCCTCGTTGTTTCCATATTTAAATTTTTTACTAGTTTCTAATGTCAATTCATTTTCTTCTTTAGCAGTTGGTTTATCATTGTTAGAATTATAAGTCGGCATCAATGGATTGTTGAAAAAAATATTTTTAATATCCATTAACATTAATTCTTGATGCTGTTGTTCGTGATTTGAACCTAGTTCAACTAAAAATGATGTTCTGTTATTTTTTGTTCTTTTTAAAAAATCAATAATATTTTCAGTTACATAATGTCTATATTTTACAACATCTTTTAAAATGGGTCTATTTAGTGAACCTCTCTTATTTCGAGGATTGTACTCACCTACAGAATTATAATACGAATTAAATATGTAATTATAATCTTTGTTAAAAGGTTTGTAACTTTCATCCAATTCTGACAAGATGAATTTTTCAAAGAACCATGTGGTGTGACCAAGATGCCACTTAAGTGGGCTAACATTTTTGCTGGGCTGTATGACCATATCCTCAGCCTCTAAATTCTCACACAGGGATAGAGTTTGTTGTCTTGTTTTGGAGAATAATTCTGTGATTTGAGATAATTTATTTTCCATGACTAAATTTAATTAAATTTTCAGATCATGACAATGGGTTACAATGTGTTCATCTGTTTAATATTTTTATAGACACGGAATATAAAATAATTAAGAATTTACTTATGAATTTTTCTTTAGAAATAGGTCCTAAAACTGATTTAAGCACGTTACCGAAGGTAAAAGATGTTTATGTTACAATGCTACCTGGGGGTGATTATAAAGAGACCGCTCAACAGTCTGGAGAGTTAGTTAAAGAGGGATTTAATCCAGTTCCTCACTTCCCAGCAAGGTCAATAAATGATGAAAATCAGCTGAAAGATTATGTTTCTAGATGTAAAGATTTGGGTGTTAAGCAGGTCTTGGTGATAGGTGGAAGTCGTGACCCGATCGGAAAATTTGATAGCTCATATCAAATGCTAGAGACAGGGTTTTTTGATGGTATCAAGATTGGAATTGCTGGACATCCCGAGGGGAGTCCTGATATATCCGACTCTGATTTAGAAAAAGCTATGATAGATAAAAAGCCTTATGCTGATTATATAGTTACACAGTGGCTAATGGATACTCAGCCTATTATAGATTTTATCTCAAAACAAACAATACCAGTTCATGTTGGAATAACTGGGCCAATGAAAATATCTAGCTTAATTAAATTTGCTAATATTGTAGGGGCAAAAAATTCCATTAACTTTCTTAAATCTAATTTTAGTAAGGCGTTAGATTTATTGAAACCTAAAGACCCTAATGATTTAATTGGGAAAGTTAAATCGCATACTGATTATTTCCACATTTATACATTCGGCGGCTTGAAGGAAACTAACAAGTGGTTGAAGGAGAATAACTATGTCTAATGAATTTGACTATAGTAAACTAAGACATACAACATCAGTAGATCAGTCTGATAGAAAAGTACCATACAATTTAAGACAAAGCGGACCTACTAAAGTTGAGATGCTAATATCAACAAGAGTAAGGAAATCTCCATACTGGCATTTATCTATGAAAGCAGGATGTTGGAGAGCAACTGTTTATAACAGAATTTATCATCCAAGAGGTTATGTTAAACCTGAAGATGGTGGTGCAATGGTTGAGTACGAGGCAATTAAAAACCATGTAACAATGTGGAATGTTGCAGTTGAAAGACAAATACAAGTTAAAGGACCAGATGCAGAAAAATTTGTTGATTATGTAATTACAAGAGATGCTACAAAAATTTCTCCAATGAGAGGAAGATATGTAATTTTGTGTAATGCATACGGAGGAGTATTAAATGATCCTATTCTTCTAAGAATATCTAAAGATGAATTTTGGTTCAGTTTATCAGATAGTGATATTGGATTGTATCTGCAAGGAGTAAATGCGGATGAAAGGTTTAATGTTCAAATTAATGAAATAGATGCTTGTCCTGTACAAATTCAAGGTCCTAAAGCAAAAGCTTTAATGAAAGATCTTTGTGGAAGTGAAGTTGACATAGACAACATGCCTTTTTATGGATTGGCATCTGCAAAAGTTGGTGGAAGAAGTTGTATTATTTCTCAAACAGGTTTTTCTGGCGAGTCTGGATTTGAAATATATTTAAGAGAAGCAACTTTATATGCCGAAGATATGTGGAATGCTGTTCTTGAAGAAGGTAAAAAACATAACTTAATGGTCATTGCTCCTGCTCACCACAGAAGGATACAAGCTGGAATTCTTTCATGGGGACAAGATATGGATCATGAACATAATCCATTTCAATGTAATCTTGGTTATCAAGTTTCTTTATCTGGCAAAGGTGAATGGAACAAAAAAGGTGATTATGTTGGAAAAAAAGCTCTCGAGAAAATGAAAGCTGATTTAAAAGCAGGTCATAAACCTTACAAACTTCAATTAGTTGGACTTGAATTAGGAGGAAAACCTATTGAAGAATATGCTCCAGATTTTTGGTTAATTTCAGAAAACGGCAGTGAGCCTGTGGGATTTATAACTTCTCCTTGGTATCACCCAGAAAAAGGGAAAAATATTGCTATGGGATACGTTCCATTTGATGGCACGCTAAATGCAAATGGTTTTCCAAGAGGTAAGGTTGGATCGAAATTTAAAGTCCATCTACCCGAAAAATATTCTGATAAACCTGGAGAACCGGTTGATGCAGTTGTAGTTGATATTCCATTTACAGAATCTTACAACGCAAATACAAGAGAAGTAGTCAGTAAGTGATAAAAATTTTTTTAGGGGGAATTTAATTCCCCCTAAATATGACGAAAACCTTTTTCATAGTTGTTTGCATTATAATCGCTATTGCTCTAATAATATTCCCATTAATCGTTTCGTATAAGGCGCAAAAAAAAAATAAAGATAATTAATGTTTGCTCAGTTTTTAGATATTGTTTTTAAATCTTTAAAGCTTGATAAAACTCTTTATAGAACTCCAAGATATTATGGAGAAGCTGGAATTTATTTTGCAATTCTAATTATGATTTTAGATGGGGTTGCTGGAGCAGTTGCGGCTAATACGATTGTAAAAACATCTGTTGGTATATCTGGTTTAACAGCATTATTAACTTGGTTGGTGTGGGCAATTTTTATCTTTGTAATTGGAGTTAAAATTTTTCCTGATAAAGATAGAAAAATTCCATTTAAAAGAGTTCTTATAGCCGTTGGGTACGCACACGCTCCAGGACTGATAAGATTTTTTGCTGTCACACCAGAATTAGTACTTTTAATTATTTTTCTTACTCAATTTTGGATTTTTGCTTCATTAATTATAGCAACAAGACATATTTTAAATTTAAAATCAAATCTAAAAGCATTTGGAATTGTATTTTTATCTTTTTTAATTATTTCTTTTTTGACAATTTCATTTGTAATGACAAAAATTAATTCATTACCTATAAGTACAAATATTTAAAGCGGAAATAAAGTTTTAGATGTTCTGCAGGAGTTACAAAGTTTATATCCTGTGAGTATTAAATTTTGAGTTACTGTCTCATCTTCTTTTTTGCATTCATCACAAATATCATTTAATTCATTATTATCTGACTTGTCTGATTTATATTCAAAGTTATCAGTCATTATCTGTTAATCCTGCGCCTGCAGTTTTTTGTTTTAACTCATCAGTTTCTTCTACAAATGTGTTTTCTGATAATTTTGTTAATTCTTTCCAATCTTCTTCAGAAAAATTATTCTTATTTTCTAAGAATTGAATTTTAATTACATCAGCTTTTTCTACAATCTCACTACTTAAGTAATTCGAATAAATTGATTGATTGAAATTTAATAAAAATTCTTTTTGATCTATCTTTAAAAAAATTCTCTTTCCCGTTATTTCCGAAGATCTGCTGACAAACGGCAAAAATATCAATGGGTAAGCCATTTTTTCAATTTCTATATCATTTAGTTCTTGGATAGAGATTGATTGATCAAAAAAACTTAATCCAAGTTTAATCGGACAGTAAAAGTTTTGAGGTCTGTTGCTTTTTTTAAAAGATTGGCAATTTTCAAACTTCTCATTATTAAAAATCTTAAAATATTGGTTTATGTTTTTTATTCCTGGTAAACCAAATAACTCAAGTTGTTTAATGTTCTTTCCTATTTCTTCGGCAACACCCCAAGGGAAACCTTTTGCTTTAGTTGAACGTTTAACAATTGTATCGATTTCACTATAACTTCTCATTAATTACTTTAGTTATATATCCAATATTGATTAAATGAATTAAGTTCATTTGGTAATGGAGCTCCTTGAAACATACAAATCCTTAACCATTTGTCAGATCTTGGATCAAACTTTACTGCCCCAAAAAAAGATAGTTTAAGTCTTAACATATCAATAGGAACTAATTTTGAGCCGATGGTGTTATCTTGAATTTCAGAATATGGATATTTCTCTGTTATAAACACTCTTCTTACAATATGTCTTAAATCATTGTTCTGTAACAGAAATTTACCAATCTTTAAGCTGTTTTTTAATGTAAAAATAGTTTCATAAAGTTTTTTTATATCTCTAGCAATAGCTGTAGGCTGCTCAAGTTCTGAACCATTATCTTCAAAACGATCTCCAATCCTAGGTTCTTCTTTATTTTTTGATATGAACCAAAATTTTTTATTATTTTCATTTTTTGAAAAATCAATTTTTAAAATATCTGAATAATTTTTTTCAATTATTTCCCTTAGGTCATTTATAGTTCTATCTACAGGTATATTAAAACTACTATCCTCGTCTGAACTCATTTTAGAAATTAAAGGATCAGTTATTTCATTATATGGCTCCATCATTATAGAAACCAAATACTCAACTCCTTCTTCAGATAAATTTTCCTCTGCCCAGTTATATAATTTATCAAATATATAAAAATTTGATTTATCAATATTATCTTTCAAATAATTGATTAAATGTTGTAAATCATTAATTAAATTGTTTATTTTTTTCTTTTGGTATTCGCTTTCAGTATTCCATGAAGTTACATTTTTTAAAGATTTTATTAAACAATTGTAAAAAATTTTAAACTCTTCTTCTGATACTTTTTCTATTTCTCTGATTTTTTTTAAAGCTGTCTCTTTAGCGAGAATCCAATTATTTAATAATGAAGGGTGGTTAATAATAAATGGTGCCATTCCTAATCCAGTTGAATTTCCAATTCCTAAATTTCTGCAAATATCCAAGTCTAATTCTACAGCATCTTTAGGATTTTTATGTTTTGCTATATGATTGACTTGATCGAAAGTGAATTGTCTTACAAGGTAAACTAACATCATTTCCAATCTAAAAGGACCATTTATTTCATCTCTATTTTTAATTCTAAACCTGTCTGCTAATCCAAATTTTCCTGAGCCATATACTGCAGTTGTTCTGTACAAATATCCAACTTTTGAAAGCTCATTAGTATTGGGCTGGATGCCTTTTGATAAACATTCAACCACATAATTAAAAGCTCTAACTGATCTATTTGCTCTTGAGAGAGTTAGTTCTTTATAAGAAAGTCTCCCTACTTCTTGTTTAGGAACATTTTGTGAAAGTCTATCAATATCAATTTTTGAAGGAATGCCATCATACAATGCAAATGCAGCATCCCATTTAGTTGCTATTACTCTATCAGATCTTTCCTCATCTTTAAGCTCATTAGCAAAACAAACTAAAGAATATGTTTTTTTATCTTTTGAAAATGAATAAATAGCGACTCCATATCCCCTATCATTCAAGTCAAACAAATCTCTGTTATATTTCCAATCTTTGAACTCATTTAAAAATGATCTTAGAAAAGATAATTTAGATTGATGAAATGATCCAAGTCTAGAAAGTTTCATTACAATTTTAGGATCTCTTAGTGGAACTTGCATTAATTAATTCCTTTATAAAAATTAAACCAGTTATTACCAAGTATCTTATTTATCTCTTCTTTCTGAAAACCTTTATTTTTTAGTTCTGTACTTAAATTATTAAATCCTCTTGCATCCAAAAACCAATCTGGTTGTTTTGGAAAACCAGGTTTATCTTTACTGCCTTCTCCAAAATTTTTTGATTTTGACCAAGTTCCATTTCTCATCCACTCAACTACACTGTCTGGTTGGTTCAAACATAAGTCTGATCCTATACCAACATTATTAATACCCATAATTTCAACTGTTCTTGCAACCATTTCACAAAAACTTTCTATTTTACACTTCGTTCCATCTTTTAAATGATGAGCATACAATGATAACCCTAACATTCCTCCACTATCGGATAAAACTTTTAATAATTCTGTAGATTTATTTCTTTTCGCTTCAAACCAAAAAGTTGGATTTGCATGAGTGATCGCAATTGGTTTTTGACTAATTTCAATTGCATCAAGTGTACTTTTTTCTGCTGAATGAGACATGTCAACAACGATACCTACTCTGTTCATTTCTTTAATAGCCTCTTTTCCAAAATTAGTAACTCCACTATCATTTTTTTCATAACATCCAGTGGCTAATAATGATTGGTTGTTATAAGTTAATTGCATAAATCGACAACCTTGTGAGTGTACTTTTTCTATAAGGCCTATGTCATCTTCAATTGGTGAACAATTTTGAAATCCAAAAAAAATTGCAGTTTTGTTTTCTTCTTTTGCTTTTGTAATATCATTGTAGTTATTGCCTAGAAATATAAGATCTTCATTTTCTTCAAAATGTTTATTCCACTCTTGTATTCTTTGTTGTAATTCATCATAGTCTTCATGATAAACTAACGTTACGTGAACCGCATTTAATCCAGCTTTATTATTTATTTCAAAGATTTCTCTAGACCATTTACAATACTGAAGATTATCAATTCGATAATTCATATTTGGTATACACTATTATTATTATTATGATTGTCACTAACTTAAACTGTCCTTAGCTAAAAATTGCAATTTAAGGGAAATATCTGTAAATTGATATTGGTTTCATGAAATACAAAAAAAAATCACATAAAGTATCAATTGTAATGGGCAGTCAGTCTGATTACAAAACAATGAAAAATTGTGAAAAAGTTCTTAAGATTTTAAAAGTTAATTATGAGACAAGTATCGTCTCTGCTCACAGAACGCCTGATAGACTTTATACCTATGCAAAGAAAGCAGAAAATAATAATATTTCTATTATTATTGCTGGAGCCGGAGGATCAGCACATTTACCTGGTATGATTGCTGCAATAACTAGAATTCCAGTAATAGGTGTTCCCATTGAAAGTAAAAAGTTAAAAGGTTTAGATAGCCTACTATCAATTGCTCAAATGCCAAAAGGAATTCCTGTTGGTACAGTTGCTATTGGAGAAGATGGTGCAATCAATGCTGGTTTATATGCTGCTTCAATTATAGCTACGTATGATAACAATGTAAAAAAAACACTTTTAAATTGGCGAAAAAAACAAACATCAAAAGTAAAAAAAAAACCAAAGTAATTAATGTCTAAACCTGATCTAGGAATAATAGGTGGTGGACAATTAGGAAGTCTATTAGCATCTGCTGCAAAAAAACTTAATATTAAAACAGTTATTTTATCAGATGATAAAGATGCACCCGCAATTAATTTTGCAGATGAATTTATTTATGGAGATTACCAAGACATAAATATCATCAATAACTTTTTAGAAAAAGTTGATCTTGTTACTTATGAGTTTGAAAATATCCCATATGATATATTGAAAAAAATTAATGAAACCAAATCTGTATTACCAAGCCCCGAAATAAATAAATTAATTCAAAATAGAATGACTGAAAAAGAGTTTTTGAATAAAAACAATATAACTACAACACAGTTTGTAAGTATTAACGATTTAGATGATATAAAAATAAACGATAGATTAATACCTGGTTTATTGAAAACTTGTACACTTGGTTATGATGGAAAGGGCCAATATAAAATAAATAATGCAAATGATTTAAATGAAGATTTTGATTTTTCAAAAGGCTACATCTTGGAAAAGATAGTAAATTTAAAAAAAGAAATCTCAGTGGTGGTTACAAGATTTGGTCATCAAAAATATGAAATTTATGATCCAATTGAAAATTATCATGAAGACCAGATTTTAAAACACTCCAAAATTCCCGCTGATATAAGTGATGAAATTAAAAATAAAGCATTGGACTGGGCAAAAACAGTGGCTGAAGAGCTTGATTATATTGGTACTATGTGCGTTGAATTCTTTATAGATAAAAATAATAATTTATATGCTAATGAAGTTGCGCCAAGAGTGCATAATTCTGGACACCTAACTATAAATTCACACAACATTAGCCAATTTGAAAATCATATAAGAGCTGTATGTGGACTTGAAAAATTAGAAACAAAAAAAATTTATAATGCAAAAATGCTAAATTTGATTGGTGAGGATATATTAGAATATAAAAATAAAAAATTTAAAGAAAATGAATTTTTTTATGATTATTTAAAAAAAGAAGTTAAAGCTAAAAGAAAAATGGGACATTTAACAACTATAGAAAAATAGTTTTAAGATATAGTTTGTATCAAAGAAATATTATTGTTTGTAGGTTTATTAACTTCCTTTGAGACTTCATGAAAGTTTAATTTTGTTTTTTTACACTCTTTAAGAAAACTCGATCCTGTCAATTCAAGATTTAAATATCTATTAACATCATTTTCATTGATTATAACAGGTTGTCTATGATGTATTTCTTTAATATTTTCATCTGCATCCTCGGTTATTAAACAAAATTGATCATTGTCATAGATAGCCGCTAAATACATAAGCTTTTTATCCTCTCTTAAAAAATAATAAGGTGTTTTATTTTCTTTTTCTCTTTTCCACTCATAAAAACCATCTGCTACAGCTACACATCTATGTAATCGAATTAATTTTTTGAAAGACACTTTTTCATCAATAGTTTCTAGTCTTGCGTTTATTAAAGGTTTAAAATCTTTTTGCTTAGCCCAACTAGGTACTACTCCCCACTTTAAATTTTCTAGAGTATTTCCATTATTATATTTTTTAATTACAGGTAATTTTTGAAATGGATGTGCATTATAATTTTCATTATCTTCAACTTGTATAGCTGACTTAACAAGTTTTTTTGTTTTTGTAACGGGGCTAGTTATTACGTATCTTCCACACATATTTAATTTTCTTGGTTTAATCTAAATTTAGATTATATGTTTTTCGAAACTATGAAATCAATAGAAAATAATTTTGACGATCCGCAAGTAAATGAGTTGCTAACTAAGCATTTTATTGAATTGAGATCAGTTTCTCCTGAGGGGAGTTCTCATGTATTAGATATTCCTGGATTAAAGGATCCAAGTATAAAATTCTGGAGTTTATGGGAAAATAATGAATTAATTGGTTGTGGAGCTTTAAAATTATTTGATGAAACGCATGGAGAATTTAAATCTATAAGAGTTTCAGATAAATTTAGAAATAAAAAATATGGTGGAAAAATAATTTCACATCTTATTGAAAAATCTAAACAAATAGGAATTACTAAACTAAGTGTCGAAACTGGTGCAGGTGATTTTTTTGCACCCGCTAGAAAACTTTTTAAAAGTTTTGGTTTTAAAGAGTGTGGGCCTTTTGCGCACTATAAAGATGATCCTAATTCATGCTATTATTCAGTAGATATTTGAGGAGTTTAGTTTGGAAACTGATAAATCGAGACCATTTGTATTATATGTTGCCGAAATCATTTATCAAAAGATATATGAAATCAAAATTAAGAACCCTAATTTAACTAATATTCAAGCTTTTGAAATATTTATTGCATCAGATGATTATAATGAAATTAGTTCAGGAAATTTTCATGATAAATGGTTTAAAGAACTTGAGAGCAATGACTACGTAGATAAATCTACAAAAAAAAAGATTAATCAAGAAACTATAAGACTTTTACAAATACAAAAAGATACTATGATTAAACAATTAATGAAAATCCCAAAATTATATTATGCAAAAAGTCACTTTCCTTTGGAATTATCTCAAAGAGCATTTGATCATTTGTGGAGAGTTTGTGAAAATTATGAACTTTGGTGTAAAGAAACTAAACAAAATGGATTAATATTATTAAATTTAACAGAATAATTTATGAGTGATAAAATTTTGAGATTTATAGATAGTACTTTAATAGATTTAGGAAGACAGTTTAAGTGGACCTATCTACCACCATTGATGATTTATCTTGCTGCTGGTATTTCAGGACTAACAGGTATTGTTGGAACTTTTTTTGTTAAAGACTATCTAAACTTATCTGCTGCTTTTCTTGCTGGACTGGGTTTTTGGGCTGGAATTCCATGGGCATTGAAGATGCCTTTAGGTCATCTTGTTGATCTAATCTGGAATAAAAAAAATTACATGGTTTTTGTTGGAGCATCCTTAATCTCATTAAGTTTAATTATAATGTACGGTTTAATAATTCATACTGAGTGGATGTCATCAATTCTTTCAGTAGAAACATGGTTTGTGATCAGTGTTTTACTTGCTCCGATTGGTTATGTTGTTCAAGATGTTGTGGCTGATGCTATGACTGTAGAGGCTGTTCCTTTAGTTGATGACAGTGGAAATAAATTTTCAAGAGATGAAATCAAGCTTATGCATACAACAATGCAAACTCTTGGAAGATTTGCAATAATTGGTGGAACTGTTTTAGTTGCTTTAGCTAACGTTATTCTCTTTAAAGGAGTAGACGAACTTGAACAGGCAGATAAGATAAGTTTATACGGTTCAATTTATATATATGCTTTAATTATTCCAATTGTATCTGTACTAGGAATATTTCTTGCCTCATATCTAAAAAATCAAAAGAAAAGAAAACTTATTGAACAAGGTTTAGAGGGTGACCAAGATTATGCCCCTTCAGAAAAAACTGAAGTAAACTGGTGGATATTAGGTGGAAGCTTGGTTTTTGTTATTTTCACTTTAGGTATTGGATCATTCAAAGTGCCTTTTGCTCAAGAAATTGTTTTCGTAGGTTCAATGGCAATTATTCTATTTTTAATGAATAAATTAGTTAAAGAACTTCCTCAAGATTTAAGACTTACTGTTGTAGGAACAGCAATAATAATTTTTATTTTTAGAGCAATGCCAGGACCTGGTCCAGGTTTATCTTGGTTTGAAATTGATGTTCTTGAATTCAATGAACAATTTTTTTCTGTATTATCTCTTATAGCCTCTGTTTTAACGCTTGTGGGTATTATCTTATTAAGACCATTTATGGCAAACAACTCAATAGCTAGAATAATTGTGATTTTATCTGTTGCAGGTGCAATTTTATTTTTACCAAGTGTAGGAATGTATTATGGATTTCACAATTGGACATCATCAATTACTAATGGAGTTGTTGATGCCAAGTTTATTGCAATATTAAATACTGCACTTGAGTCACCTTTGGGACAAGTCTCAATGATACCTTTACTTGCATGGATTGCTAAAAATGCGCCTTCGCACTTAAAAGCAACTTTCTTTGCAGTATTCGCATCTTTTACAAATCTTGCTTTATCAGCAAGTGCTTTGGGGACTAAATATTTAAATGAAATTTATGTTATTACTAGAGAGGTAAAAGATAAGGTAACAAACGCTATTCTTACTACCGCTGATTATTCAGATCTAGGTATTTTGCTGATAACAGTAACACTAATAACTTTAATAATTCCAATTGTGTTTGTTGTTATTATTCAAAAAACTAAATTTAAAACTTCAGAATAATTTTTATTCAGCTTTATAGCCAAATTCTAAACAAGCATCAGTTACTGAATGATAAAGAGATTCACCAAAACTTCTTAAAGCAAATATTCTTACTTTTCTTGGATTTGAACTAATAAAATCAATAGTTATTGTAATTGCATGAAAAGCAGAATTAGAACATTTTCCTTCATCAAGACCATCTAAATTTAATGGACAACCTTTTTTCAATACTTCATCTACCAAAGAACCTTCTAATTCAAGTATTGTTCTTGAATGAGATAGATCAGTTAATGCAAAATCATCATGACTTAGGTTTTCTAAAATAGATTTTTCTATTTCTTTATTCGTAGAAACGACTAACCAATTATCAGGTCCCATCCATAAAATTCTTGTATTATGATTTGAAGATACCAAAAGAGTCTGAGGTAAATTTAAATTATCTATTTTTATTTTATCGATACTAATTGAAGATTTTTTATATTTAACAATTTGATAAATCAAAACATCTTTGATTTCTCTAATATTTATTAGCTCATCTTTGCTATCGTGATTACCAAACAATCCATGTTTATGAATATTTTCTAGTGCAGAAACATTTTTCATGATCTAACTCTTTTTCCCTCTGGGTCAACATAGTGTGAAGATATAACTTCTACTTCAATTGATTTATTTTTTAATGGTGATACCACAAAAAACTTTTTGCCAATCATATTTTTTCCATCTTTCATAATTGCTAGAGAAAATGGATTATTATTTTCTACACTCCAACAAGAAGAAGAAACGTGACCAAGCTTAGGATTAGGTAATTTTGCATTCTGATCTTGGACGATATGAGATCCTTCAGGAATACTAGACTTTCTATCAATTGGAATAAGTCCAACAATTTTTTGTCTGCTTTCAACATTAAATGCTTCTCTTCCTAAAGAATTTTTACCAATAAAATCTTTTTTCTTTGAAACTAATCCATTTAGTGAAACATCTGATGGGATTGTTCGGCCATCTAATTCTGGTCCTGCAACGTGTCCCATTTCTATTCTTAATGTTGATAAAGCTTCAGTTCCATAAGGCTGATTTCCAAATTCTTTTCCTACTTCCATCATTTTCTCCCACATAAACATGCCATGATCTGATTTGACATTAATCTCATATGCAAGCTCACCAGAAAATGAAATTCTAAAAATTCTTGATGGAACACCAAAAAATTCTGCTTCTTTATAGCCCATAAAAGGCAAAGCATCATTTGAAACATCTAACTCTGGATATAATTTTGACAACATGTCTCTAGATTTAGGTCCAGCAATTGCAGCTCCTGCCCATTGCTCAGTTGTAGAAACAACATTTACGTTTAATTCTGGCCAAACAATTTGAAGATAATATTCTAAGTGAGATAAAACATTTGCGGCTTGTGCTGTTGTAGTAGTCATATGATAATGATTTTCTGAAATTCTTGTTGTTGTTCCATCGTCCATGACAATTCCATCTTCTCTGAGCATTAATCCATATCTTGCTTTTCCAACAGGTAATTTCATCCAAGCATTTGTATAAACTCTATTTAAAAATTCTGCTGCATCTGGACCTTTAATATCAATTTTTCCTAATGTTGTTACATCGCATATACCAACATTTTCTCTAACATTTTTTGCCTCTCTCTTTGAAGCTTCAAATAAAGTTTCACTTCCTTGCTTATAATATCGAGGTCTTTTCCAAGCACCTGCATCAACAAATACAGCATTATTTTTCTCATGCCATTCATGCATTGGAGTTTTTCTAGTCGGCATATATTCCATACCAACTTCACGACCAACTATTGTCCCGATTGTAATTGGTGTGAAAGGTGGTCTAAATGTTGTGTGTCCCACTTCAGGAACTATTTTATTTTCTATATTAGATACCAACTGAAGACCATTTAAATTACTTGTACGGCCTTGATCTGTTGCCATTCCAAGAGTTGTATATCTTTTGACGTGCTCTATTGATCTATAACCTTCTCTTAGTGCGATTTCTATATCAGAGACAGATACATCATTTTGAAAGTCAACAAATCTTTTTGGATTTTCATTTTTAGGTAACGGCATACACCAAAATTTATCATGAGCTCCATATTTCTTTTCATTTACATTTGGAATTGAGATTTCTGTTTTAGTCTCTGTTATTTTTGCGGAAAGATTTGAACCATTTTCAAAACCATGTTTTAAACTTTCTTCTAATGTAAATGATCCATTTGCTGCACCGACTGATGTCTCATGTTGTTTTTTCTTATCGGGAATAAATGCATCAATTTTTTCTTCATACTTAAGTTTATTTCCTGATTGTGATGCTAAATGAACAGATGGTGTCCAAAATCCAGATACACAAATACAATCACAATCTACAGTTTCTATTTTCTCAAAAGAATTTTTATCTTTATTCAGTTTGCCAATTTTTGCAGATTTAACTTTTTTGTATCCATTAGCGACAATAACACCATGTGAAAATCTTATATCAATTCCCTTTGATTTAGCTTCATCGATTAATTCTGATGAATGTTCTTCTCTTGTATCTAATATAATTGGTTCAACGTTATTTTTTTTGAATTCTAAAGCTGTTTCATATGCACTATCGTTATTTGTAAATATTAAAGGTTTCTTTCCAACTAATACTCCGTAGACTTTCATATATTCTTTTGCAGCTGCTGATAAAAAAATTCCTGGAGTATCATTGTTGCCAAACACAATTGGTCTTTCAATTGAACCCGTTGATAAAATTGTTTCTTTGGCTCTAATATACCAAAGTCTTTGTCTTGGAGTAAATTTTGATTTTTTCTCTAAATGATCACTGACTCTCTCAAACATGACCAGCATATTATGATCATAGTAACCAAAAACTTGAGATCTATTTTTTACAGTGACATTAGGCATAGATTTTAATTCAGTAATTATTTTTTCTGCCCAATCTTTTCCTGATAAATTATCGATGCTTACGTCATCAGTTAAAAGTGTTCCTCCAAATCTTGGTTTATCCTCAGCTAAAATTACTTTTGCTCCATTTTTTGCAGCAGCATAAGCGCTTGCTAATCCTGAGGGTCCGGATCCAGTAACTAACAAATCGCAATACTCAAATTTATGTTCATATCTTTCTTTATCTTTTTCTATTGAAGCAACCCCTAAACCTGCGGCTTTTCTAATGAAAGGTTCGTAAATTTTATACCAGAAACTTTTAGGCCACATGAATGTTTTGTAATAAAACCCAGCAGGGAAAAACATTTTTAAAAAATTATTAATTGCACCAATATCAAAATTAACTGATGGCCAACAATTTTGGCTCGTTGCAGACAAACCTTCGACGAGTTCCATTTCTGTTGCATTAACATTTGGCTCTGAATGACCGTTGAATTCTACTTGTAGTTTTGCATTTGGCTCCTCTACTCCTGCACCAAAAAAACCTCTTGGTCTATGATACTTAAAACTTCTACCAACTAAGTGTATTCCATTTGCTATTAAAGCAGATGCAATTGTATCACCCTCATATCCAAATAATTTTTTACCATTAAATGTAAAAGATATTTTTTTTTTTCGATTAATTAATCCCTCTTTATTTAATCTAAATGGTTGGCTCATCTTATTTCTTCTGTGACTTTTGCTGTTTGGAAAATTTCATGCGTAGCGGTGTCTCTTTGCACCTTAATCCATTGTCTACATCCAGCTATATGTTGCCATAACTCTATATGTTTCCCTCTTGGACTTTTTCTCATATAAACAAAATTATCCCAATCCTCGCTTGATACTTCTTCATTTATATTAGGTCTTTTTACAGTTGCATCACCTCCATATGAAAATTCTTTTTGTGCTCTTAAACCGCAATAAGGACATTTGATGTATAACATTTTTTAACCAATCCAGGTTTTGGTTCCTAAACCTTTTTCATCTAAAAGATGGCCTGTAGAAAATCTATTTAATCTTAATTCTGAATTTAATTCATGAACTTGATCTTGTGCAATTGTATGAGCAAATGTCCAACCTGAGACAGGGGTTGATTTAAAACCCCCATAACACCATCCGCAGTTTAAATATAAACCTTCAATATGAGTTTTATCAATTATTGGAGAACCATCCATAGACATATCCATAATCCCTCCCCATGTCCTTAACATTTTTAATCTACTTAAAAATGGAAACAAAGCTAAGCCACCTGTCAATACATGTTGTATGGTTGGCAAGTTACCTCTTTGAGCATAACTATTATATCCATCAAGATCACCTCCCATTACCATCTCACCTTTATCTGATTGACTTATATAAAAGTGGCCTGCTCCAAAAGTTACTACTCCGTCTAATAATGGTTTTACAGGTTCTGAAACACAAGCTTGCAGTACATGAGTTTCTATTGGCAGTGTCATATTTAATTTTTCAGCTAGTATATTTGTGCTACCTGCAACACATAATCCAACTTTTTTTGCTTTGATATCTCCTCTTGACGTTCTAATTCCTTTTATCTTTCCATTAACAACATCAAAACCAGTGACCTCACAATGTTGAATTATATCTACGCCCATATCATCTGCTTGACGTGCATAACCCCAAGCAACAGCATCATGTCTTGCGGTACCAGCACTTGGTTGCATTAAGCCTCCAAAAATTGGGAAACGCACTTCATCACTAAAGTCAGCCATTGGAATTAATTTTTTAACATCGTCTCTATCCAATAACTTTGCATCTATTCCATTCAATCTCATAGAGTTTCCTCTACGAGCATATGCGTTCATTTGAGCATCTGAGTGGGCTAAGTTTATTATTCCCCTTGGAGAAAACATTACATTAAAGTTCAGTTCTTGACTTAAGTTTCTCCATAAATCCATTCCAAATTCATTAAATCTTGCATTAGCATCGTACATAAAATTTGATCTTATAATCGTTGTATTTCGACCAACATTTCCACCACCAATCCAGCCTTTCTCAATGATAGCTACATTTCTAATATTATGTTCTTTTGCTAAATAATATGCAGTAGCAAGACCGTGTCCTCCGCCTCCAATGATGACTACATCATATTCACTTTTTGGAGTTGGATCTTTCCAAGCAACTTCCCAATTTTGGTGATTGGAGAAAGCATTTTTGATTAGACTAAATACTGAATATTTCTGCATCCGTAAGTTTTATAAAATTAAATATAAGTTTTTGCTAATTTTTTTTATATATATTTTTTAGATGTTTAAATACGTGACAAAAAAGGATAGTAATTCTGCTCATTAATAAGTAATTAGATTTATGTCAAAATCAGATATCCAAATTGCACGAGAAGCAAAAATGAAACCCATAAATGAGATTTTGGGTAAAATTAATGTTCCAGACGAACCAAGTGCTTTTAGCCCTATGGGACGTCATATTGCTAAAATAAATTTAGAATATTTAGATAGTTTAAAAGATAAACAAAATGGAAAATTAATTTTAGTTACTGCTATTACACCAACTCCTGCAGGTGAGGGAAAGACAACTACGTCAGTTGGTTTAAATGATGGATTAAATAAAATTGGTAAAAATTCTATAGTATGTTTACGTGAACCTAGTTTAGGTCCATCATTTGGAATGAAAGGCGGAGCAGCAGGTGGAGGATATGCTCAAGTTGTTCCAATGGAACAAATCAATTTACATTTTACGGGCGATTTCCATGCAATTACATCTGCTCACAATTTATTATCAGCGTTAATTGATAATCATATTTATTGGGGAAATAAATTAAACATAGATGTAAGAAGAGTGGTTTGGAGAAGAGTTATGGATATGAATGATAGATCTTTAAGATCTATCAATATTAATTTAGGTGGAGTTGCTAATGGTTTTCCAAGAGAAGACGGTTTTGATATTACAGTAGCATCTGAGATAATGGCTATCTTTTGTTTAGCAAATGATCTTGAAGATTTGGAAAAGAGAATAGGTAATATTACAGTTGCTTATACTAGAGATAGAAAGCCTATTTTTGCAAAAGATTTAAATGCTCACGGACCAATGACTGTTTTGTTAAAGGAAGCAATCAGGCCTAATGTAACTCAAACGTTAGAAAATAATCCTGCCATTATTCATGGTGGTCCTTTTGCAAACATTGCGCACGGTTGTAACTCTGTAATAGCAACTAAAGCAGGTTTAAAACTAGCTGATTATGTTGTAACTGAAGCTGGATTTGGAGCAGACCTAGGAGCAGAAAAATTTCTAGATATTAAATGTAGAAAATCAAATTTAAAACCTGAGTGTGTAGTTATTGTTGCAACAATTAGAGCATTAAAAATGCACGGTGGCGTAGCTAAAGATGATTTAAAAAATGAAAATGTAGACGCGTTAAAAAAAGGTTTAGTAAATTTAGAAAGACACATTGAAAATGTAAAAAAATTTGGTTTACCGGTAGCGGTTGCTGTTAATCATTTTGTTGCTGATACTGATAATGAAGTAAAAGAGTTAATAAATGCTTGTGATAATATGGGAGTTAAAGCTACTTTATGCACTCATTGGTCAAATGGTGGCGAAGGGACAAAAGAACTTGCTTCACATGTTGTAGATTTAATTGATCAAAAACAAGCAAATTTTAAATTTTTATATGATGAAAAAACACCTTTGTTAAAGAAAGTTGAAACTGTTGCAAAAGAAATATATCGAGCAAACGAAGTTGTTGCTGACAGTAAAATAAAAGATCAATTAAAATCTTTTGAAGAAGCAGGTTATGGAAATTTACCGATATGCGTAGCGAAAACACAATATAGTTTTTCTACTGATCCAAATGCAAAAGGTGCTCCAACAGGCCATTCATTACCAATTAGAGAAGTAAGATTATCTTCAGGTGCAGAATTTATTGTTGTTATATGTGGAGCCATCATGACAATGCCTGGACTCCCAAGGGTTCCTGCAGCAGACTCTATTAAGCTTAATGAAAAAGGTGAAATAGAAGGCTTGTTCTAATTTAAATTATTTAGCCAATTTTCTAATTCTCTCATCCTTGCATCTTTATTTGAAATTTTATTTTCATCTTCTATAATTTTTACATGAGAGTCTATTTCCATTTGGTCAATAAATGCTTTTTTTTCTAAAAGTCGATCTTTCCTAAAATGAATTAAGCTTATCATTTTGGCATAAGTTATCTCTGGGTGATATTGAATTCCCCATATATTTGTTGAACCAACATTAAAATTTATACCCATGACTTTGTTTATTGGATTTGATGAAAGTAATGTAGAGCCCTCAGGTAATTTTACAACTTCATCAAAATTAAATGCAGGGGTATTAAATTTTTTATTTTTATTTTTATAAAGTGGATGTTTAAGACCGTTTTCGTTTATTTCTATGTCATGAGCTATTCCCCTATGAGCACCATTAGGGCATTTCTTTACTTCGCCACCAGCAACAGTCACAGCAACTTGCATTCCCCAACATATTGCGAATATATTTTTTATATTCTTTTGACATTCCCTCATAAAGTTAATTTGTCTTCTTATTTCTGGAGTATCATTGTAGATATTTAAACTACTACCACCCCATATCATTCCATGATATTTAGTTAAATCTTTAGCTACTTCATTAATATTTTCATCTGATGAAGGATTAACAACATCAATTTCTAATTGATCTGTAAAATAACTAATACTATCTTTTAAACTTTCAGTATGAGTTTTAATTCCACCATCTGTAAAGCTTTGATTTTCCTCTCTAAGGTTGCCTTCAACTATAAGAATTCTTTTCATTAAAATAATTTACCTGAAATACTGTGTTCATAAAGTGCTTTCATGTCATCCTTACTCATTGTCCTTGGATTGGTAGAAGTTGATGGATCTTCTAGAGCCATAACTGATAGCTGCTCTAAATTTATTTTATTTACATCAATAATTTCTGATAATTTATGTGGTATATTTAATTCTTTTCTTAGTTCTAAAATCCAGTGTAAAAAACTATCAAAACTTTTATCGAGTTCGAGATAATCACATATAGAAATTATCCTTTTTTCAATCATTTCTTTGTTAAAAGTTAATACATAAGGCATAAAGATTGCATTTGATAAACCGTGGTGAACATTAAATTGCGCATTAATAGGGTGGCTTAAAGAATGAATAGCACCAAGCCCTTTTTGAAAAGAGGTAGAACCCATACTAGCTGAGGCTAATAATTCTGCTCTAGCATTTAAATCTTTACCGTTCTTAACTGCTTTAATTAATGAGTTTTTAATTAACTTCATTCCCTCAATCGCAATTCCATCAGCCATCGGGTGGAATCCTGGTGCACAAAAGGCTTCTAAATTGTGTGCCAAAGCATCCATACCTGTCGCTGCAGTCAATCTTGGTGAAAGATCTAAAGTTAAATTAGGATCTAAAATTACTATTGAAGGTAAAAATTTCGGGTGGAAAATAATTTTTTTTATACCTGTTTGTTTATTGATTATAGCTGATGCTCTTCCAGTTTCTGATCCTGTCCCTGCTGTAGTGGGTACAGCAATGATAGGTGCAATGTTAGTTTCATCTGCTCTTTTCCAATAATCACCTATATCTTCAAAATCCCATATTGGTCTAGACTGTCCTGACATAAAAGCAATAGCTTTACCTACATCAAGACCGCTGCCACCACCAAATGCAATAACTCCATCACAACCTAATTTTTTAAACTCCCCTACTCCCTCTTCCACATTCTCGCCTACAGGATTACCTGAAAAATTTGAAAAAACTTGAAGATGATTAAAGGTTTTTTTTAAATCTAAAATAATATCTTGAACCATTTTTAGATTAATTAAATCCTTATCAGTGACAAATAATGGTTTATCGATTTTTAGATTTTTACATGCTATGCTTAAATCTTGAATTCTGTTCTCTCCAACCCAAATTGTAGTAGGATAATTCCAATTAGTTTTCATATTAAAATAATATTTAATTTTTCTATTTTTCTTAGTACAATATATTTATAATTTTAATTGTAGAGGAAAAATTATCATGACTAAAGTCGCTATTATCGGTGCTGGACCTTGTGGGTTATCAATACTCAGGGCTTTTGAACATGCCGAGAAAAAAGGAGACAAAATACCTGAAATAGTTTGCTTCGAAAAACAAAGTGATTGGGGAGGTCTTTGGAATTATAGCTGGAGAACAGGATCTGACCAATATGGAGATCCAGTTCATAATAGTATGTATAGATATCTTTGGTCAAACGGACCTAAAGAGTGTCTTGAATTTGCAGATTATTCTTTTGATGAACATTTTGGTAAACCAATTCCATCTTTCCCACCTAGAGAAGTACTTTATGATTATATCACGAGTAGAGTAAGTAAAGGAAATTTAAGAAATAAAATTAAATTTAATACAAGAGTAGTTAATACAGTTTTTAAATCAGATAAATTTGAAGTTAGCTATCAAGATAAAGAAAATGATAAAATTTTAACTGATCATTTTGATTACGTTGTAGTGTCCACTGGTCATTTTTCAGTTCCTTTTATACCCGAATATAAAGGTATGAGTTCATTTCCTGGAAGAATAATGCACTCACATGATTTTAGAGATGCAGAAGAATTTAGAGGAAAAAATATTATAGTTTTAGGAAGCAGTTATTCCGCTGAGGATATTGCGCTTCAATGCAATAAATATGGAGCAAAAAGTGTAACAATTGGCTACAGGCATAATCCTATGGGTTTTAAATGGCCTGAAGGAATGAAGGAAGTATTCTATTTAGATAGATTAGAGGGAAAAAAAGCAATTTTTAAAGATGGCACAGAACAGGATGCAGATGTAATAATACTATGTACTGGTTACCTACATCATTTTCCTTTCTTGGAAGAAAATTTAAAACTTAAAACAAGAAACAGACTCTATCCCCCAAAATTATACAAAGGTATTGTTTGGCAAGATAATCACAAACTTTTGTATCTAGGAATGCAAGACCAGTTTCACACATTTAATATGTTTGATTGCCAAGCTTGGTACGCAAGAGATGTTATAATGGGGAAAATAAATATGCCAAGTGGAGGGGATATTGAAAAAGATATTAATAAATGGGTTGCTTTAGAAGAAAAACTAGAAAATCCTGATCAGATGATTGATTTTCAGACTGAATACACAAAAGAATTACATGAGATGTCGGATTATCCAAAAATAGATTTTGAACTTATCAGAAAACATTTTAAAGAATGGGAACATCATAAGGTTGAAGATATATCAACGTATAGAAATAAATCTTTTTCATCTCCAGTTACAGGGTCAGTAGCTCCTGTTCATCATACAGCTTGGGCAAAAGCAATGGACGACTCCTCTGAAACATTTCTAAATAAAAACTAAAAATCTAATCTAATTTTCTAGAACCAGGTCTAAATATAAAGCTGCGCTCCATGAGAAATTATTTGCGCCCATAACTGATCCATCTTTATAACTGTAATATTCATGAAAACCTTTTTCTTCAATTAATTCTAAAGTTTTTTTTTTGATTTCATTTGCATATTCTGGCTCTTTTTTAATAAGTCCTTGATAAATCAACCAATTACAATTTATCCATATTGGACCTCTCCAATATCTTTTTTCTTCAAATGAAGGATGATTTGGTTTTATTGTTGAGAAATAGTAATTGTCATTAATATTATGATTTTTTAAATTATTAATAATTTTTTTATTTAATTGATCATTTTCTAAATTTGCAAATAAGGTAAAATAATTTGTTATTGATGGAACAACGATATTCAAATTAGTTTTTAAATCTTTTGAGACAAAATCATTAATATTATCATCATATAATTTTAATATTTGATTTTCAGTTTTGGATACGAAATTATTTAAATCATCGAAATTTAAATCTAAATTTTTAGCTAAGGTAAGTAGATCTTTATTTGCTCTCAAAAATAAAGCATTAAATCCAACATCTACTACATTAAAATCAGAAATCTCATACAATTTATGTGGATCATACTGAACATCCCTAAATTGATCTCTTAAAGTTACATATCTATCATAATCAGTTTTTAAAGGTCTCTCATCAGAGTTTGAAACTTCAAGGTCTCTTCTTTTATAATTAAGGTCTTTATCTACTTTGATATTACTCATTGGCTGATCCCAAATTGGTGAATTATCATACCCGCTTTCCCAAGGATGCAATATGGATACAAGGCCCGTTTTATTAGGATCTCTGAATTTTATGAACCAATCATGATAATTTTTAATTTTTTTGATTACTTTAGTTATTCTTGAATTTTGATCATTATTTAGTTTATTTTTTTCAACAATTTTTCTCAAAATACTGGCTAAAACTGGTGGCTGAGTAATACCAGAAGAAGGTATATTTTTTCCACATTGCCAAGTTGTGTGATTTGGAAAATAAGATGTGTCTTTTTCATGAAAAAGAATGTGGGGTACCATGCCATCGTCCCACTGACCGTTAAGCAAAGTTTCAATTTCTATAATTGAAAAATCTAAATTAAAGTAAGAATAGCCAAGAGCTATAAAAGCTGAATCCCAATTCCATTGAGCAGGATATAATTTGTTATTAGTAGGAAGTGTGTAACCATTTTTTCTGTTACCTAATAATATTTTTTTTGCCTCTTCTACTTTATTTTTCATTATCCTTTAACACTTCCTGCAGTAAGACCACTTACTAAATATTTTTCAAAATAAACAAAAATTATTAAAATAGGCAAAGTTACTACTACAGACCCTGCCATCAAATATTGTCTAGGTGTTTCAGCTCCAACATTCAGAAACTGAATAGCTCTTGATAATGTGAATGTATTTGGCCGGTCTAAAAACATTAATGAAAACAAAAATTCATTCCAAGCTATCATAAATACATACAAGGCTACCGATGATATTGCAGGTAAACTTAGTGGAAGTATAATTTTAAAAATTATACCAAGCCAATTTTGACCATCAATTATCCCTGCTTCTTCTAATTCTTTTGGTATACTTTTAAAGTAACCTTGCAACATATAAATTGCTACAGGTAAGGTCGTAGCTGTATAAACTATTAGCAAACCCTCAATAGAATTTCTTAAACCAAGTTGACTAAAAATTGTGTATAAAGGTATCACTAAAACTATCGCTGGAAATAAATAAATTATCAATATGGATGTTGATAAAAAATTTTTTCCAAAGAAATTAAGTCTTGCAACTGCGTAAGCAGCCGGTATTGCAAAAATTAATGTTATAATGACTGTTCCTAAGGAGACTATTGTACTCGTTAGCATATATCTTCCAAAATTGTAATCTTTGAATACTATAAAATAAGATTTGAACAATTCTGGCAATCCTTGTGCAAAGTTAATACTAAAGTCTAAGGGGTTTAATAATAATAATGCTTGGGTTTTAAAGCTTGTAACTAACATCATATAAAAAGGGAAAAGAATTACAAAAGAGAATAGAGTAATTCCAAATATTGTTAAAAAATTAAAGAATAATTTTTGAGAAGAATGATTTTTTGACAAAAAGTTTTTATCGTAGTTTTTTATATTATTGAAAAAAAATAATGAAATTAAGAATATGCCAAAACTGTACCAAATAGGTAAATTTTTTGAGATGAAATAATCAAAGATAGAAAATAAAAGCGCAAGTATAGTAATTTTAATATTTAAATTTAATTTTTTCCCAATAAGAAGATTTATTGTACAAAGAATTATTCCAAATATAAATAATTTATTAAAATTAAAATTTGTTAATTCAATTCCTTGTAATGTAACTAAGATTTTCCAAATACAAATTAATGAAAACAAAAACAAAGACGAGATAAAGCAATAAGTAAATATATTTTTAATTTTCATCAGCTCTTTTTCCTAAAAGTTTAAAATAGATAAACATAAAAATTAATAGAAACACTACAATCACAATAGAAACTGCAGAACCCATACCAATATCCCCGATTGAAAAACCTTGTTGATATACATTTATTGGCAATGTTCTTGTGCCTGATGCCCCGCCAGTGAGTAAGAAGATGTCTTCAAATTTATTAAAATTCCAAATAAATCTAATCATAAATAGAATTGAAATCACTGCTAATATCTGGGGCAAAGTAATATTAAGAAATTTTTGGATAGGATTTGCACCATCAACATCAGCTGCTTCATACAACTCTTTTGGAACTGCTTGAAGACGAGCAAGAATAAATAAAAATGCTAGAGGAAAATATCTCCAAATTTCAAAAATAATTACAGTTGTTAATGCTAGCCTCAATTTAAAATCAAAACCAAGTATGTTTAAAGTTACATATTTTTGTCCTAGTAAATTTATTGGTCCATCAATAATTTGATAGTTAATTAATAAATTATTCAAAGTTCCACTTGTTGGATCAAGTAAAAGTTCCCAGGTATAAGCAAGAGCAACAACTGGCGCAACATAAGGAAATAAAAGAACACTTCTCATAAATGTTCTTCCAAAAAATTTTTGATTTACCATTTGTGCAGCTAAAATTCCAAAAACTATTGCACCTATGGTTCCAAAAAAAGTGTAATAAAAAGTTGTTGATAATAGATCTATAAAAGCTTTGTCTTTAATTACTTTTTTGAAATTATTTAATGTAAATTCATAAGTTAATAATATATTTTGTGACTTACCTGATAGTTTAGGCTTATAAGATTTTAGTTCCTTCTTGGAAATTTCTTGATTATTAATATTTTGAAATACTATTTCTAAATTTTCTCGATATTTTTTTGGCCAATTACCTAACTCACACTTAAGTAAATTTGATTTAAATTGACATTTATTATTTAAACTTATTGGTTCGATATCATCTGGATATTTATCTTTAAATTTTACATTAGTAATTTCTTGTGTAAGAGAACTATTTCTTAATTTATAAATTACTTTTATTTGATTTGGATTATCATTAATTGATTTTACTAATTTTTTTGCTCTTGGTTCAGGAATTCTTAAATCTTTGAGCTCTACATTTTTAAAACTTATCCAAATATTAGAAAATATTGGAAATAAAATTATAGAAAATACTAAAAGAACTGATGGTAATATTAAAAGATAAGCTGTTCTTTTTTCAATTTTTGCAAGTTTTGAACTCATAAAAAAAAGCGGATAATTAATATTACCCGCTTTTTTTAATTTTTTAAATTACTAGAAGCTAGCTAGCACAGTATTAATTTCATCTACTGCTTCATCTAGCGTCAATTGATCGTCAATATATTGTCTAGTGATTCTATTAATAAACTTATTGTTAATAATTTTAGATGCTCTAGATAGTTCACCTTCTTTAACACCCCATCTATTAGCAGTATCTAAACCTGCAACAATATTATTTATTACATCTGCTGAATATAGATCTGTTAAAGGAGCTTTTCTATCAACTCCAACAGGCAGTTTACTCCAAGCTGTTGTAAATGCATTTGGATCACTTGCATTACCTCTTCTTACAGGGAACTTACCTTCTGGTGCTATAGATAAAGTGCTTGTATATCCTTCATCCATTGAATAAAGAATAAACTGCTTAGCTTCATCTGTATCTGCATCTGCAGTTACACCAAAGTATCTAACATCCGCCCAAGCTGCGCCTTTTACATTATTTGGTCCACTAAAATTAGTTATAAAACCAGTTTTAGATGCCAATTCTGGTGATGTAGGATCACTGTTAATTGTTGGTGGAGCTGAGTCTCTTAAACCAGCTAATTCATCCATGATAAATGGTGACCATATTATCATTGGAGTTTTACCAGCGAAATAAAGTTCTCTTGATTGTTTCCAGTAAAGTTCTCCTGGAGGGCTAGCCTTAGCTAATTTTTTATAAAACTGTAAAGAATTCTTTAAAGCTCTTCCTTGTTTTTTTGTTCCACCTTTTTTTACAATATTTACACCGTTTGCAAGCATGACATGTTCTAAAACTTGACTCATAAAGTTTTCGTCAGTTTTAGTTGCCGCAACAAATCCAAACATATCATTACTAGATAAAGCATCTATTGCTTTCTCGATGTTTGCATAAGTCGTCGGTGGTTCTAAACCAGCAGCTTTAAACAAATCTTTTCTGTATACAACCATTTGCGTCCAGCCATCTACTGGCACGGCTGCAATTTTGCCACCTTTTTTAGCCATCTTTAAAGCACCTGGAGCAAAAGTTTTCTTTCCAAGTGAGTTAACGATATCATTATTTGCATCAACGTCTAAAATTCCCGCTTCTGCCCATGGCAGCACATATTGCAATGTATGATAAATTACATCAGGAAGATCTCCTGCTGCAGCTGCTGCAGTAGCTCTTGTTCCTAAATCTTTTTCATCAATCGGGATAACTTCAACTCCAATTCCAGTTTTGGCTTCAAAAGCTTTTGCCATCTCTTCTTGTTTAGCCATCCTTGCTGGTTGAGTTTCTGTCGTCCAGAATTTGATATCTGCAAATGCAATTGAATTAAAAACAAAAGCTATTGCAGAGATCGTTATTAATATATTTTTAAACATATATTCCCCTCTTTTTTCTTGTTTTCTAAAGTTATTTAAAAATTAACACATAATGAACATTTAAAAGAAGAATAACAAGTATGTAATTTAAACAATACTACCTGAGATTGATTCAAGAATTTTTAAAAGAAATACCTTTATTATCAAATAAATGGCAACGAAATGGATCAAAACCTATTTTAACAGTATCACCTACTTTAATGTTTGTGTCTCCATCAGTTTGTACAACAAGAGGATCTCCCTCTTTCTCTAAATATAAATATGTTCCTGACCCTAATTTTTCTACAACGAAGACTTTACTTTCCCATAATGAATCTGTTTTTGCATTTAATATCAAATGCTCTGGTCTTATTCCAATTTTTATACTATCCCCTTCTTGAGTATTATCAGAAATTTTTGGTACATTTAACTTTCCAGTCCCCATTATATCTACTTCAGAACTCTTTGAACTTTTACTTAAAATTTTACTATCTATAAAATTCATTTTTGGAGATCCGATAAAACCACCAACAAACAGATTATCTGGGTTATTATATAAGTTCATGGGTGATCCCTTTTGTGAAACTATACCTTGATCCAATACAACAATATCATTTGCAAGTGTCATGGCTTCAGTTTGATCATGAGTTACGTAAATCATTGTTGCATTAAGTTGATCATGTAATTTTGCCAATTCTACTCTCATTTGTACTCTTAATGCTGCATCTAGATTAGATAATGGTTCATCGAATAAGAAAACTTTTGGTTTTCTTGTAATGGCTCTACCAATAGCTACTCTTTGACGTTGTCCTCCAGATAATTGTTTGGGTTTTCTCTCAAGATACTCTTCTATCTGTAAGATTTTAGCAGCCTCCATCACTCTTTGCTCTATCTCTTCTTTTGATTTTTTTTCAATTTTTAAACCAAAAGCCATATTATCAAATACAGTCATATGAGGATAAAGAGCATAAGATTGAAATACCATTGCAATATTTCTTTCTTTAGGTGGTAGATCATTTACAACTTTATCATCAATAGATATTGTACCTGAATTAATTTCCTCTAAACCAGCAATCATTCTTAAGATTGTTGATTTACCACATCCGCTTGGGCCTACTAGAACTGTGAAAGACTCACTTTTTATATCAAGAGAAACATCTTTGATCACATGTGTGCTACCAAAAAACTTGTTTACTTTATCTATTTTAATACTTGCCATTTTTAATTTAATATTAATTTTTTGTTATTAATTATAGATTTAATTAATTTTGTCATCAAAGGGATTTTTTTTTGTTGAATTTTTTTTATTACAAATGGAGCAATTTCTCTTGCAAGTTGCTCTCCCTCCACAGTTTCATTAGGCATAAATTTTCTTTTAGCATTTTTGAATGTATAGCCTTGCCCTAAGTAACTTCCCATTTTACTATTTCTACCTCCAGCAGCACTGACGTATAAATCTCCAACTCCAGCCAATCCAAGAGCAGTCTCAATTTTTCCTTTAAAATATTTAGTAATATATATCATCTCATTTATAGATTTTTTGAATAAACTTGAAGACATATTTAAACTATCTCCAGCCCCAATAATCATTGAATAAATATTTTTAATTGAAGAACAGATCTCAACTCCAATAACATCTTTCGAAGTTTCGGTTAAATAGTATTTTGTAGTTATCATATTACAAATTTTTTTTGCGGTTTTGATATTTTTATTAGCAACAATTACACTTGTTTGTTTTTTATTTGAAAGTTCTTTTGCTAAGCAAGGTCCTTTTAAAACTGAAACGTTTATATTTTTATTAGTTTTCTTTATATCCTCTGAAATAGTAAAAATTTTCTGTTTTTTTTTCTCATACTTCAAACCTTTGGTAAGAATAAGAATTGGACTTTTAATATTTGATTTTTTAAATTCTTCACTAATAAAATTTATTCCTGATAAACTTAACGCAACAACTACCAAATCATATTTATTTTTTAATATATCAGTTGAATATTTTTTGTATTTTAGTTTATTTGGTAAATTTATTTTTAAACTAGAATGATATTTCTTTTTTGAAGACAAATTTTTAATAAAAGTTTTATTATAAGGCTCTGTGATAGTTACTTCATTTTTATTATCTATACATGGAAAAGTAAAAGCAGATCCCATTGCGCCACCGCCTATTATTAAAATTTTTTTCATTTAAGATTAAGCAATTCCTAGATGTTTTTTTCTTTTTTCTACCCAAGTTCTTATCAAATTATCAAAAATTAAACCTATAAAAGCTACACAAATACCCAAAGTTAATCCAATACCAGCACCATTTTTATCTGATAAAGCTTTTAAAATATATTGCCCTAAATCTTCAGTGCCGATAAATGCTCCTATAATCACCATAAATAATGCAAACACTATTGTTTGATTTATACCAAGCATCATATGAGGGAATGCTAAAGGAAATTCAATTTTTGTTAATCTTTGAAATTTATTTACACCAGACATCGTCGCTGCATCATGTAAACCTGCTGGAACACTTCTAAGCCCTTCAATTGTGTATCTTGTTGCTGGTATAGTTGCATAAACAATGACAGCAATAAGAACAGAAGTGTCAGTTATTCCAAAAAGCATCATAACAGGAATAAGATAAACAAATGATGGAAATGTTTGAAATATATCACATACCCCTAACATAAATTTTGCAGAATGTTTATTTTGAAAACATAATGTGCCAACCGTAAAACCAATTATACAAGAGACAATTACCCCAAATGTTGCCATGTAAGCCGTTACTAAGGCTCTATCCCACCAAGGGCTTAGAGCTATGAATAATGTCAAACCACAAACTACTAATGCAGATCTAATTCCACCAATTAAATAGCCTGCACCAACAACTAGAACTAATGTAGCAACAGCTGGCATCCTTAAATACAAAGCCCTCATTGGTTGTAACACTTCTTGAATTAACCATGTATTAAATGCTTTTATATAAACAAAGAAGGTATCAAAAATCCAATCGACACCTTTATTCCAAAAATCAGCAGTTGATATTCCTTTATTGTGTGGAACTTCAAATAAATAATTGTAACCACCTTTAAAATAAACAGATCCAAAGTAAGCGAGTAAAATTCCAATTATGACCGTAATACTAAAAAATAATAAATTTTTATTTCTTTGAAAAAAATTCAAATTGCCAAAATAATCGACTTGCTTGTTTGCCCATGCTAATGACATTTTATCTAATAAAATTGCAATTAGACTTATACAAAGACCAGCTTCTAATGCTAATCCGATATTAAGCTGATTTAGTGCTAACAATAAATTAAAACCTAGACCTTTCGCTCCAATGAAGGCTGAAATAACAGCCATAGAAAAGCACACCATGATAATCTGGTTTACGCCAATTAAAATATCTCGTCTGGCCGTTGGAATTAGCACTTTAGACATTAGTTGCCAATTATTACAACCACTCATTCTTCCAGCTTCAATTACTTCTGGAGGAATAGCTCTCAATCCTAGTAAAGTAAGTAATATCATGGGTGGAACAGCAACAACCATAGTTATAATTACTGCAGCGTGGTCACCGACTCCAAAAAGAACAAGTGCAGGGACTAATACTGCATATTGTGGCATTGTTTGCATAACTAATAAAATTGGATATAGAGCTTTTTCTACACGTTTACTTTTATAAGCTGCAATACCTAAACTTAACCCAAATATAAAAGATAGAGGCGCAGCAACTAAAATAAAAGAGAGTGTTTGCATCGATGGTTTCCATTGTCCAAATATAGAAATATAAACCATTGTTAAACCGGCAAATAAAGCGAGTCCAATACCACTTAATTTATAAGCAAGTATTGCAAAGCCAGCTGCAACTATTGTCCAAGGTAGACCTGGTAACTCTGCCCAAGGGTTCGCATCGATCCAATCCCAACTTGTAAAGGCAACAATTGTTTCAAGTCCACCTAATAGAATTTCTCTAATTAATTCTATTAAAAAGGTCATAAAAGCTGTTAAATTTCTGCTAATTTGCAAAACTATTGGTCTGGTTTTAAATTCTTGAGTGTCCTCATTCCAAAACTCCATTGGCATCCACTCATTCATTAAGAAAAACAAGGAGTCATTTATCCATATTGGTAACCATCCAAGTAATGGAGGAAGACGCCAGAAAACATCAAAGGCATAATATCTTACTTCTTTGCCTAAAAATATATAACTACTTTGATTAGGGTCTTTTACGAATTCAGCTTGGCCTCTAATGAATTTATATGTTTCTGGAACATCAATAGCAAAACAAAGAGCAAAGAAAACAATTAATAGAAATAACCACTGAAATATTTTTGGATATTTTTTTAAAAATTCCATAATTTATTTTCCGTTCTTTCTTCCGCCAAAGACAGTATTTATTATTTTTGTCGGGTTGATTGACCCAACGGTTTTGTTATTTTCATCTATAACAGCTACAGATTTTTCTTGCGTTAATATTTTTTCTGCAACATTTTCTATGATTTCATCTTTTGAAACTTTAACATCACCTAAATTATTAGATATAGATTCATCCATTACATCTTCGATTAATAAAACTTTTTCTCTAGGCACTTCTTCAGTAAATTTTCTTACATATTCCGTGGCTGGGTTTAGAACTATATTTGCAGGTGTATCTAGTTGTTCAATTATACCATCTTTCATAATTGCAATTCGATCAGCAAGTTTTAATGCTTCATCAAAATCATGAGTAATAAACATAATTGTTTTTTGTAATTTTTCTTGAAGTCTTAAAAATTCATCTTGCATTTCTTTTCTAATTAAAGGATCTAAAGCAGAAAAAGGTTCATCTAAAAACCATATATCAGGTTCAACTGCTAGAGATCTTGCAATACCCACTCTTTGTTGTTGTCCACCTGAAAGTTCTCTTGGAAAATAATTTTCTCTTCCATCAAGTCCAACTAATTTAACCATCTCCATTGCTTTATTAATGCTCTCCTCAGTTTTGATACCTTTGATTTGAAGAGGAAAAGCTATATTTTCTACAACGGTTTTGTGTGGAAGAAGAGCAAAGCTTTGGAAAACCATTCCCATTTTGTTTCTTCTAAGCTCAATTAACTCTTTATTATTTAAATTTAATAAATCTTGACCTTCAATGAAAATTTTTCCACCTGTTGCATCTGTTAATCTTGATATACACCTTAGTAAAGTTGACTTACCAGATCCAGATAAGCCCATTACAACAAGCATCTCTCCTTTTGCCACTTCAAAAGAGGCATTGTTAACACCTACTATACAACCATTTTCTTGAAATGTTTTAGCATCAACATTACCATTTGAATCTTGAAGCATCTTTTTGGCGTTTTCACCAAAAATTTTATAAACTGCTTCGCATTTGATTACTGCTTCAGACATAATTCTTATAAAAGTATACGAAAATTAATTAAATTAAAATCAATATAATTGAAGCTTATTTCCATTAAAAATTTTTAATAAAATAAACCCTTGTATCAATTCCAGTACTTAAAAAACTTAAGGCTTCACCGCTTACTTTAATTGTTTCGTCTACTCCTACGTTATTTCCACTAACTGTAAAACCTGCAAAACATTTCTTTTTTTCAGCATCCCATTCAACAAATGTTTCATCAATCTTATTGCCGTTAATAGTATAAATTTCGTGTGCTCTAAAATTTAAGAAATTTGCACCCATTATTGCTCTTTGGGGGATAAGCTTTGTGGCATTACACACTCCCTCATACAATTCATCTGATAATTTATAATGATCAGTACCATCAAAAGTTACTAATATACCCGAGGGAAGTTTTGAAATTAATGCACTTAGTTTTCTCTCTTTTGCAATTCTCTCTTCTTCCAATTTCATTTTCCTAACTAATTCATCACCCTCGCTAAATATATTATTTAAAATAGCAAAAGAAGAAATTATGACTATTGTTAAAACTATTAGTCCTATAAATTGTTTTAGGTTCTCGGGTAATCCTTTTAATTTATTAAATGAAGTTTCGTTCGACATTAATCTTGCAATTTACCGTTTTTCCAAATTCCTACTTTTTGGTCGCCATTAGCCCAAGTAAATGTTCCTTTGCCATTCATAAAACCATTAGCCCACTCTCCTTCATAAGTAGAACCATCTGGGAAAGTTAAAGTTCCAACTCCACTCCAAACACTGTTTTTAAACTCACCTTTATAGATATATCCGTTTGGCCATGTTTCTATACCTTGGCCATTTTTTTTTGTTCCTACCCACTCACCTTCATAAGTAGTTTTATCTGTATAAACCCATTTTCCATATCCATTTTCACAGTTACCTTCTTTACATCCGGTGCTTCGAGCAAAAACTGATGAGCTTATTAATAAACTTAAAAAAAAGTAAAAAAGATATTTTCTCATAAATATATTTTACACAAATCTTTATAAAAAAAAATCCCCCCCAACAGAATTGGGGGAGATCTTAATTTTTTAACTTTTATCCTTATTTAAGGAAAGCTTTCCAAGTTGACTCGTTATCAGCTAACCATTTTTTAGCTGCATCTTCGTGAGTCATTTTGTCAACGTCTACTAAAGCTGCCATTGCACCAATTTGACTTGTTGAAAATGACAATTTTTTAAACGCTGCTGCTGCATCTGGATGAGTTTTTGGAAAATCTTCGTGTACTGCTTTTTTCAAATAACCATCCGGAGAACCACATTTTCCGTCACCACCATCTGCTGGTCTGCAACCAGCTGTGTATGGAGGGAAGTCGATAAATGTAAAACCAGCACCATCAGTAAAGTTTGGTGTCCAGTTGAAAATTATAGTTCCTCTTCCTTCTTTTTCAGCAGCTGCTAATTCTGCCCAAAGTGCATCAGCACCTCCAGCAAACTTAACCCACCATAAATCACCTAAGCCTAGTGCATCAATCCTTTGAGGGATTAAGTCACCATGCCAAGTTTGTGGTCCTTCCAACATTCTTCCTTTTCCATCTGGAGAGTCAGGTGTTGTAAAGTTTTTTGCACAGTCTGGATTTTTTAGAGCTGTCCAATCTGGTAGACCTGGACATAGACCTTTTTCAACAACCCAGTTTGGATATCCCATATCCTCAAGAGTTCTTGCTTCATGATCACCCCAGTCTAACAAACCACCTTTGTCTAAAGCTGTTGTAAATGACTTACCAAAAGCAGATTCCCATACCTCATGAGATATAGTTACATCACCAATTCTAATTGACTCGTAAACCGCTTGAGAGTCAGCATTTACATATTTAACATTGTTACCCATGCTTTCAAAGATTCCACCAATAACATAGGCCATGACAATTTGACTTGACCAGTTATGAGTTGGGATCACTATGGGTTTTTTACTGTCAGCGTTAGATATTCCTGCAAAGCTTACTACAGTAATTACTATAGCTGAGAGTAAAGATAGTATTTTCTTCATTTATTTCTCCTCTCTTAATATATTAAGTAAGTAAGTATCCTTAAATTTAATCTCACAGTCAACAAAAGTTGGTACTAAAATTTATATATACAATTAATCAGTACTGATTTATTCTTAAACATAAGTAATCATTGATTTAAAATGTTAGAAGAAAATTTAAGAATAAATGAACCTGGTTTAAATGTTTTGCCACCTGGGGTTGAAAGATATGTAGTTAATGGCGGTGGATTAACAGGAGTTCAGGTTTTTCCGGATGATGAAATTGAAATTATTAATAATGAAGGAAATCAAATTTGTGAAATAGTTGTTTTTAATTCTGATGGAAATTCAGATCCATCAATTTTAAATTTAAAATCATCTAAATCAGAAAATGATATAATTAAAATTTTAAATAGAAATGAAGAAAGTTCGAAAATTGCTTTGCGCCAATTAGAAAAAAGAAATCTTAAAATTGCAAAATCTAAATCTTCAATCCTTTTTGATAAATACACTCCACCAGGAGAAAAAATTAAAATAAGTTCAAAAGATAAATGTTATTGTATTTTTTCTGCACCTGGTAATGATATGTTGGTTCATGAACAAAATCCTCCTACAGAATTAACTTTATTTATTAAAAGAAATAATATTGTTGACTATAAAGAACATAGAATAATTCCAGATCCAATTTTTGATCCTCTAGACGAAAAAAATATTGCAAAACAATCAGCGATTTCTTTTGAAGTTAAAGAAGGAGATTATATTCAAATAATTTGTCCAACTGGTAGACAATGTTCAGATTTTGTTGCTTTTGATACAGCTAAATTAGGTAAAGGTATTGAAAAAGGTTTAGACTGGCAAACAACCAGGACCTTTATGGGAAATACATTTCCAGGACCAGGATTGTATTCAAAATTTTATGATACAGACCATGAGCCTTTAGTAGAAGTAATAAGAGATACTGTTGGTAGACATGATACTTTTAATCTAGCTTGTACATCGAAGTATTACGAAGATGCTGGTTATTTTGGGCATCCAAATTGCTCAGATAACTTAAGTGGTGCTATGGAAAATTTTGGGGTTAATAGACAAAAGGGATGGCATGCTATCAATTTATTTTTTAATACTTCAGCAGGAGGCTTAAATACCGTACTTTCTGATGAGTCATTTGCTAGACCTGGAGATTATGTAATATTAAGAGCTTTAAAAGATTTAACCTGCGGAACATCAGCCTGTCCAAGTGATATAGATCCATGTAATTCATGGAACCCTACAGATATTTTTGTTAGAACTTATGAAAAAAAAAGAGAATTTACAAAATCTTTTGCATTTAGAATGAAACCAGACTCAGAATTAAAACTAACAAAAAATACAGGATTTCATGAAAGAACTTCAAAGTTAACAAGAAACTTTGTTGATGCTAGAGGATATTGGCTGCCCAATGATTACACTAAACACGGAGTAATAAATGAATATACAGCGTGTAGAGAAAAAGCAGTTTTAATTGATTTATCTTCTTTAAGAAAATTTGAAATATTAGGTCCGGATGCAGAAGAATTAATGGACTATACTTTAACAAGAAATGTTAAAAAATTGTCAGTTGGACAAATTGTTTATTCTTCGATGTGTTATGAAAATGGTTCTATGTTTGATGATGGAACATTGTTAAAAATGAGTGATCATGGATTTAGATGGGTATGTGGTGATGAATACGCAGGTGAATGGTTAAAAGAACAAGCAAAAAAGAAAAGATTTAATGTTTTAGTTAAAAACTCTACTGATCAAATAAATAATATTTCTCTACAAGGACCTAACAGTAGAAAAATTTTAGAAAAATTTATTTTTACTCCACCAACACAACCTTCTATTTCAGAATTACAATGGTTTAGGTTTACAATCTGTAGAGTAAAAGAACTTAGTGGAATTCCATTAATGGTTTCTAGAACTGGATACACAGGCGAGTTAGGATACGAAATATGGTGTCACCCTTCAGATGCACCAGCAGTTTGGGATGTGCTTATGGAAGCTGGCAAAGATGAAGGAATAATACCTGCTGGTTTTGGAGCATTAGATTTATTAAGAATTGAAGCTGGACTAATATTATTTGGTAATGAATTTGACGGCCAAGTTGACCCTTTTGAAGCTGGTGTTGGATTTACGGTTCCTTTAAAAACAAAAACAGCAGATTTCATTGGTAAAGAAGCATTAATAAAGAGAAAAGAAAATCCGCAAAAGAAATTAGTTGGATTAGAACTTGTAGGCAAAGAAAAAGCTAATCACGGTGATTGCGTTCACATTGGAAGATCCCAAGTTGGCGTAGTTACAAGCGGATGTCTATCTCCTACTTTGAATAAAAATATTGCTTTGTGCAGAATTGATGTAGGTCATTCAGAAATAGGTATGAACGTTGAAGTAGGTAAAATTGATGGACATCAAAAAAGAATACCTGCTAAAATTGTTGGTTTCCCGCATTACGATCCTCAAAAAACACGTGTAAAATCTTAATGTCAAAATCATCAAAGGATTTACTGGAATTTTGGGAAGATCAAATGAAACTGTCCCATACATCCAGTAATTACTTTTTCAGAAAGTCTCCTTCACATTATCACATGATGTTGATTGTGATGAATTCCTATAAATTAAATGAAAACTTATCTGTCGAAGAACTTAAGACTAGACTTTTCAAAACCTCTAGACCCAAATCTGCACTCATGATCAAAGAAGCTTGTGATAAAGAATTTTTTTACCTCGAGAAAACCGGAAATGACCATAGAAAAAAGTACGTTTTACCCACACAGAATTTTGTTAATGAATTTAACGAATATTTGAAAACTCTAAAAAATTTGAGTTTTTAATTAAAAATCTAATAAATATTTAGAATTTATATAAATTATATATAAAAATTATTATATTCTTTCCTTTGCTAAATAATTAAAGTTTAAGCATGTCGTTACCGACAAAAGCAAAAGTTGTAATAATTGGTGGAGGAATTCACGGGTTAAGTACTGCTTGGAAACTTTCCGAAAAATATAAAAATCCAAACGATGTCGTTGTCCTAGAAAAAAAAGACACTGCTGCAGGTGCAAGTGGAATTGCATGTGGAGTTGTTAGAAATAATTATTTTCAACCAGCAATGAGAGAATTAATGGCTCATTCAGTTAGTGTTTGGGAAAGTGATCCAGAGGCATTTAAATATAATGCTGTCGGCTATATGCAAATTTCTCCAGAAGTAATGCATAAAGATGTTGCAAGTATTTATGAACAACAAAAAGCGATCGGATATGAATCAGAATTTATAGAAGGTGAAAAAGATTGCATGAAATATATGCAAGGAATTTTTAGTGATTGGCAAGCAAAAGGTATTACATCAGTCTTACATGAAAAGAAAGGTGGATACGCATTTAATAAAGATTCAATTAAAGCATTAGAGAAAAAAGCAAATTCAAACGGTGTAAACGTTCATAAAGGAGTAAAGGTTACAGGTTTTAAAAGAGGGAGCAACAGCAATGCAATTACTGGCGTGGTTACAGACAAAGGTACAATTGATTGTGATCAGGTAGTTATTGGAGCAGGACCATGGGTAAGAGATTTTTGGAATATGTTGGAGTTACCAAAAACTACTAACATAAAAGATGCTAAAAATGGAAAAATGCATGAAGTTGAAATGTGGAAGTACTGGTTTTTACAAGAAGGTGTATTGGGTGTAGATGCAGATTATTTAAAAACTAATGAAGGTAAACCGCCTCCAGTAATTCATGTTGATACAGATGCACCACTTTATTCTGACAAAGATGGTAAAATAATTACAGAAGACTTATGGGGTATTTATTATAAACCTGATATTGAAGGATTGGGAGTTCAAGGTGGAACATCACCTTACATTGTTCAAAAACATTTTGATGAAGTTAATATTGACCCATATGGAATTGACTCTCCTGAATATCAAACTACTGATAAATTTTCTGATATGTGGACTTCAGCACTTGCACATATTCAGAAACGTTTTGTTGGTAAATCTCATTTGTATAGAAAGGGACCATCAGGAGGATTGGGTTGTTTAACTCCAGATTCATTCCCGATATTCGATAGATTTTTTGAAAATGTTTACATGATTGCAGATGCAAATCATGGTTATAAAATGATAGGTGTTGGACACCTTGTTGCACAAGAAATTTTAGGTCAAGAAAGTGAATTACTAAAACCGTTCAGGTTCGATAGATATGAAAAAGGCAAACTTCATCCGACATCGAACAGTCCGTTTCCTTGGAGCTAATTTATCTAAGTAGACAAACGTTTTTTTTTCAGTTACCTTTTTGATCTGAAAATTCAAAGGGGGAAGAATGACGGATCTTGAAAAACACGTAAACCAACCAGGTAGAGCTAAACTCGTCAAAAAGGTTAGAGAAAAAATAAATGAATTAGGAATTACTTATATCTATTATCAATTTATTTCAGTAACTGGAAGAGTTGTTGGAAAAGGAATACCAGCAGACCACTGGGAAAGAACTGCAGAAAAAGGTTTTCAATTGGTTTATGGAGCAACAGCAAATTTATTTTTAGATCGTCATAATAATTATATTGGATATGGTCCAGAAGCTATGGAATTGGTAGGAATACCTGATCCAGAAACTTTTGTTCAATTGCCTTGGGATAAGAGAGTTGGAAGAGTTTTTGTTACATGTTTTAGAAATAGAGAAGAAAGAAAAAATCCAGGTGGTCATTTAACAAGTGACTGCAGAGGTAATCTTAGAATTTTCATGAATGAGTTTAAAAAGAAACATGGATTAGAATTAAGAGTTGGAACAGAGCCTGAAATGATGTGGTTAACAAAAAATCCTGACGGAACTCCAACTGGACAAGGTTTCTCAAAACCTTTCTGTTATCATATTGATCAATTTGAATCATTAAGACCTGTGTTTATGAAGGTTATTGAATACGCAAAAGCGATGGGTCTTGATATGATCCAAGGTGACCATGAAGATGCTCCTGGTCAATTAGAGCTTAACTGGACATTTGATAATGTTTTAAGAAATGCTGATAGACTATCTACATATCGACAAATTTGTGCTCAGGTAGCAAGAGAACATAATCTTATTGCTTGCTTTATGACCAAACCATTTATGGGAGTTTCAGCAAGTGGATGTCACACCAACATGTCTTTGTGGAAAGGTGGAAAGGTATCTGTAAATAAATTAGGTAACAAAAAACTTCCAGGAGTAGAGGAAGTCTTTAGTTATGTATCCGGTGGCACTAATACTTTCATGCCTGATACTAAAGATATGCAATTACCTGGAAAAATTGGATTACAATCAATTGCAGGGATAATGAAACACTTGCCAGCTTTAACAGCAATTGGTTCTTCAACAGTTAACTCATATAGAAGATTATGGGATCAAGGTTTTTGGGCACCAGTATATGCTGACTGGGGTTATCAAAATAGAACATGTGGTCTAAGAGTATCTGCTCCAGGTAGATTCGAATACAGATCAGTTGACTCTATGCATAATCCATATTTATTAGGTGCAGCATTACTTAAAGCTTGTGATGAAGGAATATCTAAAAAAATGAAACCAGCCAAACCTGAGTCTAGAAATATATATGAAGCTCAAAAAGCTGGTAAAGATGTTAAAAAACTTCCACTAAGTTTAGGTGAAGCTTTAGATAGATTGGCGGAAGATGAGGTAATAAAATCATCAATGCCAGATGAAATGTATAAAGTTTTTAATTGGTACAAACGAGATGAGTGGGAAAAATTCTTGGGTGCAACAACACAATGGGATCTTGATACCTATCTGGATTGTTTACCATAATTTAATAAGGAAATAATATGTGCGGAATAGCAGGATTAATTCATAGAGGAAATACATCAAATGTAGGTTTTGAACTCCAAGGAATGCTTCAAGCATTAAAGCATAGAGGTGAGGACTCAACTGGATACGCTCTATACGGAAAAACTGACGGTCAAAATTTCATCATGCGATTTAAGGTTGGTGAAAATGTTGCAGAGGGAAGTTCTTCAGTAAAAGAAGATGTGTCAGTTTATGACGAAAGAAAAAAAATTGTTGATTCTTATCTTTCTGAGCTAGGCGCTAAAGTGATAAAAGAAGATAGAATTCTTCCTTATTCATTAAGATATGAAATTCAGTATGACAAAGATTTAATGGAATTTTCTCAAAAAATAGAAAGTGTTGAAGGTGTAGAAATATTATCTATGGGAAAATCTCTAGAAGTAATTAAAGATCTAGGAAACGCTGAAGTTGTTTGTAACAGATATAATTTAGATAAAGTTGTCGGGACACATGCAATTGGTCATGCTAGGATGGCAACAGAGTCAGGAGTAGATATTAAATCTGCTCACCCATTTTGGGGTTATCCTTTTAGCGATGTATCAGTCGTTCATAATGGACAATTAACAAACTATTGGAATAATAGAAGAGTATTGGAAAACAAGGGCATGAGATTTATGTCAGAATGTGACTCGGAATTAATCGCTGTATATCTTGCAGAAAAAATGAGAAATGGAGCTACATTAGAAGAGGGAATGAAAGAGTCTCTTGTCGGTTTAGATGGGGTATTTACTTATTTTGTTGCTACAAAAGATAGCTTAGGAATGGCGAAAGATACAATGGCTGCAAAACCACTAGTATTGTATGAGTCAGATGATTTAGTTGCAATGGGGTCAGAGGAAATTGCAATAAGATCAATATTACCACAAGAAATCGAAACTTATGATCCTTTTGATGGAGAAGTTAAAGTATGGCAAATTTAAAAACATCAGAAAAAAAAAGTAAAGCTCAATCAATGGGACTTCATACAGAAGTCTTAACTGGAAAAACACAACAAAAATTTTTTAATCCAGATGAGGCAGAGAATTTTTATTACTTTGGGACATATGATGTAGATTTTAATAAAAGAACTGAGATTGACGTTAAGAACATGGATTGTCGTGAAGCAAATAAAAAAATTGATGAATTAATGAAAGATGGATACGGAACTATTGTAATAAAGAACCCACAGGGAAAACATAGCTTGGGAGTTGGAATTCTCAATAAATTAAATTTAATATTTGAAGGTAGTTTGGGGTACTTTGGATGTGGATCAATGGATGGTCCTATTGTTAGAATTAATGGAAGAGTGGGATGGTCATGTGCAGAAAATATGATGGCAGGAAAAGTAGTAATTGAAAAAAATGCAGGATCTTGTTTTGGTGCGGCAATTAGAGGTGGAGATCTGATATGCAAAGGAAGCGTAGGTGCCAGAACAGGAATTGATCAAAAAGGTGGAACAATAATTATTGGCGGAGATGCTGGTGCTTTTACAGGTTTCATGATGCAGAGAGGGCGAATTATTATTCTTGGAGATGTTGGAATAAATTTAGGAGATTCTATGTATGATGGGACAATTTTTGTAGGTGGAAAAATTGGATCATTTGGTAGTGATGCTGTCGAAGCTGAATTGACTGATTCAGATCAAGACTGGCTTAAAAGAAAATTAAAGGTTGCGGAGATCGGAGAAAACTTCGATGTTTCTAAGATGACCAAAGTTGTAGCAGGAAAAAAACTTTGGAATTACGATGCTCTTGAACCTACAGAAAAAAAAGGAGCAATTTAAATGGCAAAGAAAAAAAATGGTAATGGAAAGTCAAACGGACATTCTAATGGTAATGGAATAGCTTCAAGAAACAAAAGTTTGTTGGGACACAACGCTATTTTTACTCCAGAGGTTATGGACGACATTCATATCAAAGCGGAATTAGGAAGATACAGAATGAGAGGAATGGCTTTGATGAAAAAGATACCTACTTTTGATGATCTAGTTTTCTTGCCAGGTACATTAACAAGATTTGTTATTGAAGGTTATAGAGAAAAATGTGAAACTAAAACTATCATTGGTCCAAGATGTGAAAATCCAATTGAGCTTGATATTCCAGTTTACATTACGGGAATGAGTTTTGGAGCTTTATCTTATGAAGCAAAAACTGCATTAGCTAGAGGTGCTACAATGGCTGGTAGCGCAACATGTTCTGGTGAAGGTGGAATGATACCAGATGAGAGAAGATATTCAGAAAAATGGTTTTATCAGTGCATACAATCAAGATACGGTTTTAACCCACACCATGCTCAACTAGCTGATGGAATTGAGGTTTTTATTGGACAAGGGCAAAAAGTTGGAATGGGTGGTCATTTGATGGGTCAAAAAGTTACTGACCAAGTTGCAGAAATGAGATCGCTACCCGCAGGTATTGATCAAAGATCTCCAGCAAGACATCCTGATTGGTTGGGTCCAGATGATTTAGCTTTAAAAGTTCAAGAGCTTAGAGAATTAACAAAAAACAAAGTGCCAATTCAATTAAAACTTGGAGCAGCTAAAGTGTATGATGATGTAAGGATGGCAGCAAAATGTGATCCAGACTCAATTTATCTTGATGGAATGGAAGGTTCAACTGGTGCTGGACCACACATCGCAGCTGCAAACACAGGTATACCAGGAATAGCAGGAATTAGAGAAGCAAGAAGAGCTTTGGATGATGTAGGTAAAACTGGAAAGGTAACTTTAATTTATGCAGGTGGTGTTAGAGATGGAGCAGATATGGCTAAAGCTTTAGCGCTTGGTGCAGACGCAATTGCAATTGGAACAGGTGCAATGGTTGCTTTAAATTGCAATAAAGAAATACCAGAATCTAACTTTGAAAAAGAAATGGGTGTTCCCGCAGGTCATTGCTATCACTGTCACACGGGTAGATGTCCGGTAGGAGTTGCTACTCAAGATCCTAAATTAAGAAAAAGATTAAATCCTGATGATGCAGCATTAAGAGTGTATAATTACTTGCATGCGATGACATTGGAGGCTCAGTTGTTGGCTAGAGCATGTGGAAAAACAAATATTCACTCGCTAGAACCAGAAGATATGGCTGCATTAACAATGGAGGCTTCTGCTTTAGCTAAAGTGCCTCTTGCAGGAACAAATCATACAGTAGGAGTTAAAGATTTCCATAAAATCTAATAGCAAATATGCCAAAGAAAAAAGGTAAGAAAAAAGTCAAATCAAAAGAGATCAAAGGTCAATTAGGCAAGAAAAAAGAGACTGCTAGAGAAAAAATGATTGGCCAAACAATCGGCTATCGATATGACGTTAATCTTTTGCCTGACTATAGTCGACTCACTCCATTTTTAAAAAAATATATAGAAGCTATGGGTTGGGATGATCTTAATTGGTTAGAAGATGTTCATATGGGATATGAAGAAAATAGACCTGCTGTATTTGATAGAAATGCTAACGGTTGGGTAACGATACCAAGTAAAATAAAATTACCTAATAATCAGCAGGATAGAGATATGATAGCTAGAGAATTATTGGTAAAGTTTCAAATGTCCCCGAATCATCCTCTGGTTGACCTTAAAAAAGCATATTTAAAATTCTAATTTCAATTTCAAGTTGATAAAATAATTATTAACTTCTACTTTTTATAAATAAATTAAAATTGTCAGCGTAAAAAAAATTTCATAGAGTCTATTAACTATTAATAGGAGAGAGAAATATGACTGATCAATTAGGTGCTCTCACAACCTTATTTACAGAATTTTACTATTGGGTAACTGTGGTTCTTATGTTTTTGATCCACGTGGGTTTCTGTATGTATGAAGTTGGGGCATCTCGTTACAAACATCACCAACATACTCTTATGAAAAATACAATGCTGATACCACTGGTAACAGTCACATGGTTTTTCTTTGGTTGGTGGATATACTGGGCATTTCCAACAGGACCCGGATTAGCTCCTTCGATTATGACCGAAAGTACTGGTCTAGTTCTTGGAGGTGGATTTGGTGGAAATGATCTTGCTAATCCTACAAATGCATTGATGGCCGTAAATCTTAATGATCATATAATGGGTGTCTTCTGGGCAGCCTTTTTATTATTTTCATGGACTGCAGCTTCAATTGTATCTGGAGCGGTTATTGAAAGGATAACTACTTTTGCATTTGGAATACTTGCAATTGCAATTGGATCTGTTTTCTGGACAATAGATGCTTCATGGGGATGGCATTTTGATGGATGGATGTTAAAAATATTAGGATATCACGATGCTTATGCTTCAGGAGTAATTCATGCAATTGCTGGAGGTTTTGCCTTAGGTGTTCTAATTGTTTTAGGACCAAGAATTGGAAAATTTTCATCTAGCGGAGAACCGAGAAACATTGGACCAAGAAATCCTTGGTTAGTGACTGTTGGATTATTCTTAATCTATACAGGTTTTTGGGGCTTTTACGCAGCATGTAATGTTCCGATTTATGATCTTGGACCTGAATATGGTATGGAAGGTGTAACTTTCTTTACTGCAACGAACATCTACCTAACTCCCACCACACTTAGTGGAATAACGATGAACTTTTTAATGTCGTTATCTGGAGGGTTGTTAGCAGGGTATGTGGTCTCGAAGGGAGATCCTTTCTGGACTTATTCATCAGGACTTGCGGGAATAATATGTGCATCTGCAGGTAATGATTTATATCATCCAATACAATCAATGATAATCGGTATGATCGGAGTAGTTATAGCTTACAAAATGCATTACTGGGTCGAGAAAAAATATAAAATCGACGACGCAGTTGGAGCAGTAGCTGTTCATGGTTATGCTGGATTTGTTGGTCTTGTGATATGTGGTTTCGTTTTAAATGGTTATCCTTCATCTGGATACAGTGTTGGAGCTATGTGGGATGGAACTAATTATGCAGCAATTAATCCTCTTGGAATGTTTATCGGTGCAATAATAATGTTTTTTGTACTAGGTATGCTTCCTGGATATATAATTGCAAAAGTTCTTCACGGAATGGGTAAATTAAGAATACCAAGAGAAGTAGAACTTGCAGGACTTGACTATACAATTATGGAAGAGGCTAAAGAAGACGAAAAAGCTGTAGTCTCGGCCAGTAGATAAAGGAGGTATGTAAATGGCAACAGTATCAAATTGGATAGATCATTTAAGTGCCTCTGAGGTACAAGGATCTGTCTATCCAGGCGTTGGTTCGGAAGGAGTGCTAGTTATTATAGCAATCCTTATTTGGGTTGGCTGGCATATTATTTCATCTAAACAAGAAGATGGTAAGATGAATGCAATTGTCAGAAAAAAACCAAGTGCTAATGACTGGAAAAGCAATATAACAGACGGTTAAAACTTTTAAGAGGGCGCATGAAATACTGTGCCCTCTTTTTTTTAATGCAAAATTCTGAAGAAAATAATCAAAATGAAAATAAAACTCCTAGCAAAATGGCACGTCTTGCATGGCCAAAAGCAAAGTATGGAGTAATTATAGCGATATTAATTATTATTGGTGTAAATTTAATTTATTACAAAGATTTCTTTTTATCATTTTTTAAATAATTATGTTACGTTATTAGATGGCAAAAAATTTATTTAAAATTTCAAAACAAAAAAAAATTAAATATTTTTTGATAAGTTTTGTAGATTTATTTGGTGTCTTAAGATCAAAATTGGTTCCTGCTCATGCAATAAAAGATATGCAAGTAAATGGTGCTGGATTTGCTGGATTTGCAGCTTGGCTAGATATGACACCAGCTGATTCTGATATGTTTGCAATACCTGATCCTGACAGTTTAATTCAACTACCATGGAATAAAGAAGTTGGTTGGTTGGCTTCAGATTTATGGATGAATGGTAAACCAGTCGATGCCTCACCAAGAGTGATGTTAAAAAAACAAATAAAAAAATTATCTGAATTGGGATATAGCATGAAATCAGGTGTGGAGTGTGAGTATTTTTTAATTTCTCCTGATGGGAATACAATTGCAGATAATAGAGATACTCAATCTAAACCTTGTTATGACCAGTCTTCATTAATGAGAAGATATGAGCTTATAAAAGAAATATGTGATTGTATGATTGAAATGGGATGGGGTCCTTATCAAAATGACCACGAAGATGCTAATGGGCAATTTGAAATGAATTGGGATTATTCAGATTGTCTAAAAACTGCTGATAGACACACTTTTTTTAAATTTATGGTTAAAACTATTGCAGAAAAGCATGATTTGAGAGCAACATTTATGCCAAAACCTTTTGAAAATTTAACTGGTAATGGATGTCATGCACATATTTCTTTATGGAAAGGAAAGAAAAATATCTTTCTTGATCAACATGATAAACTTGGGCTAAGCAAGATCGCTTATAATTTTTTAGGAGGCATCATGAGGCATGCTTCATCCTTATCTACTTTTTTTAATCCAACAATAAATAGTTACAGACGAATAAATGCTGCACCAACAAAATCTGGGGCCACATGGTCTC
>CACJZT010000002.1 GCA_902598015.1 uncultured Pelagibacteraceae bacterium | reverse complement strand
TTCTTTTATAATAACCTACAGAGCATTAGAATTACAAAATCAAACAAAAAACGTTTAAATATAATTATATCAAAATCAGGTAATACTCTAGAAACATTATCAAATTTAAACTTGATTTTAACAAAACAAAAAAGAAATAAAAATTTAATAATCACCGAAAATAAAAATAATATTCTAAGAGCCATAGCGAATAAAATGAAATCTGATGTAATAGACCATAAAAATTATATTGGAGGAAGATATGCAGTATTATCTGAAGTCGGAATGATTCCAGCAGAATTGATGGGCTTAAATGAAAAAAAATTTAAACGATTAAATTATCTAATAAAAAATAAAACATTTGTTAATTTTTTAATTGAAAATGTTTCTTCAATTCACTCAAATATTATTAAAGGAAAAAAGAATTGCGTAATTTTAAATTATGATGAAAAATTAAATAACTTTTTGAAATGGTACCAGCAATTATCTGCCGAAAGTTTAGGAAAAAAGGGTAATGGCTTTTTTCCAATAATCTCTACAATGCCAAAGGACAATCATAGTCTTTTACAACTTTATTTAGATGGTCCAAAAAATAATTTCTTTAGTTTTTTTTCTACTAGAGAGAGAAGTCGACTTAAATTTAATAATGCATATTTATTCGATGGATTGGAGCACTTAAAAAAGAGTAGCTTAAATCAAGTGTTGTACGCTCAAAAAAAAGCTACACAAAATGTATTTAATAAGAAAAAGTTATCATTTAGAAGTTTTGAAATTATTAATAAAAACGAGGAAACTTTAGGTGAACTATTTACATTTTTTATTTTAGAAACTTTAATGCTAAGTTCCTTGTTAAATGTAAATCCAATTAACCAACCTTCAGTTGAATTGATAAAAATAGAAACAAAAAAAATTCTAAAATAGTAATTTACCAAATATTATTTTTGATAATCCATATTTTTTTTCTCTAAGAACTTTAAATTCTCTTATAAAATTTTCTTTAAATCTCTTATTTCTATGTATTACTATTAATGTACTTTTGTGAGCAATTTTTAGGTCTAAAATTTTCCTTAATAATTTATTTATATTTTTATCTTTAAATGGTGGATCCAAATATATTAAATTAATTTTTTCATTATCTATATTTTCTTTAGAAATTTCATAAGCGTTTATTTCCTTAATAACTGAATCTTTATCAATTTTTAAATCCTTAATATTTTTTCCTAAAACTTTTAAAGAGGGCCTGTAATTTTCAAAAAAAAAAACTTTTTTTACCCCTCTAGACAAACATTCAATGCCAAACGAACCAGAGCCAGAAAATAAATCCAAAACTATATCATTTTTGAATTTAATTTTTTCATTCTTAGAATGCTCTAAAATATTAAATATCGACTCTCTAACCATATCCTTTAAAGGTCTTGTTGTTTTATCTGTGGGATTATGAATAAACTTCCCTCTTAGTTTTCCACCAATTACTCTCATTTATCTATGACTTTATGACCTATATCTGATCTATAAAAACCATCTTCCCAATTCAATTTCTTAATCTGATTGATGATTTCTTTTCTGCTTGATAAATAGCTATCTGAGATATTTACAAAATTTATTACTCTACCACCAACTGCTACAATTTTATTTCCATAACTTTTAGTTCCAGCATGAAAAATAAAATTATCTTTGGTTGATTTGAATTTTTTTAAATTTTTAATTTCAACATTCTTATTATATTTTTCAGGATATCCTTTTGAGCATAAAGCAATGCACATACTTTTTTTATTTTTCCATTTTATTTTGTGTGTCTCTAATTTTGAATTACAACAAGCATTTATTATTTCTAACAAATCACTGTCAACCAAAGGTAATATAGTTTGGCATTCAGGATCACCCATCCTGACATTATATTCAATTAGGTATGGTTCATTATTTTTTATCATTAAGCCGGCATATAAAAAACCGACGTATTTCTCATTCATTTCACTTATAGCTTTTAAAGTTGGCTCAATTATTTTGTTTAAAATTTTATTTTCTAAATCATTGTTAATTAAGCTTGAAGGTGAATAAGCTCCCATTCCTCCCGTGTTCTTTCCAGTATCACCTTCACCAACTCTTTTATGGTCTTGAGCTGTATTAAAAGTTTTAAAACTAATTCCATCTGAAATAATAAAAAAACTCATCTCATCACCTTCTAAAAATTCTTCAATTAACACTTGATCTGTTTTACCAAATTTACCATCAAATATTTCATTAACAGCAGTTCTAGCCTCATCGACATTTTGACATATATAAACACCTTTGCCTGCAGCAAGAACATCCGCCTTTACAACTAGAGGAAAATTAGATGATGATAGAAATAAAAATGTGTCTTCTCTGGATTTACAAATTTTAAATTTAGCAGTTGGTATGTTAAATTTCTCACAAATTTGTTTTGTAAATATTTTTGAGCCTTCTAATTGAGCTACTTTTTTTCTAGGACCAAAAACTTTAATATTTTTTGACTCTAGGAAATCTACTAATCCTTCGACTAATGGTTTTTCTGGACCAACAATCACCAATTCTATTTGTTCTTTCTTAATAAAATTATACAAATCTTGAAAATTTTCCAAATTTAAATCAATATTTACAGATATTTCTTCGGTACCAGCATTACCAGGTATTGAATATATTTTTGTTATTTTATTTGAATTACTTAAGTGATGAACTAAAGCATGCTCTCGTCCTCCACTTCCAATAATTGCAATTTTCATTTAGTAAATATATATCTTAAATATGTTAAATAAGTTAGCTAAATTAAAATACTTAGCAAACAATTTTGAGATCATTGAAGATGGTGATCATGTGATTTGTGCAATCTCAAAAAAAAAAATACCACTTGAAAACTTAGCTTACTGGAACGTTGAAGAACAGGAAGCCTATTTTTCGTATGTTGAGGCCTCAATGAAAAGAGATTTATTAGATAAAAACTGATTATGTTTTCCACCTATCGTGAGTCCAGATCCACTGGTCTATATTTTTTAAAATCATTTTTTCAAGTATCTTATTTAGATGTTCAGTGATTTCTTTGATTGATTTATTGTTCCCGATTTTAATCGGTTCTGAAACAAACATTTTAAAATAATTATTTTTTCTTCTCTCTATATAAATAGGCACTAGATCACATTTATATTTTTTAATTAATTGTGCGGGTATGGTCGTAGTACTAGCTGGTTTACCAAAAAAATTAATTTTTATTCCTTCCCTTACCCTTTGGTCTATCATTAAAGCTACTGAGTTACCTTTTTTTATATTTTCAATAATCTGTCTTGTGCCTGATCTTCCTTTTTTAATTTGATTTTTGCATATGAAATTTTCTCTAATTTCTTCCATGGTTTTGTTAAGGAATACGTTATTTAGCGGTCTATAAATAGCGCACAAATTTATACCAGCCTTTTCTATTTGGAGCGCCATTAATTCAAAATTATTGAAATGACCAGATATAAATACAGCTCGTCTTTTTTCTTTTTTAATTTTGTTTAGGTTTTCAAGCCCTTCTATTTCAATAAATTTATTTAAATTGTTATTTCTAAATGCTTTAAGAAAAGGATATTCAGCAAGTATTCTTCCATAATTTCCATATATTTTGCTGATAATTTTATTGTAATTTTTTTTGTCTACAATGCCAGATTGTTCCAAATTATTTTCAATTAACTTTTTTGATCTAAATATTGGACCAAACAAGCGCCCAATGAAATCTCCTAAATTAGATCCATTTTTATAACCAATTATAATAAGTATAAAAAAAAACAATTTTATTAAATTCAATTAAATAAAAAAACTTCCTCATAATTTCTTTAATAAAAAATTTTTAAATTCTTTTTCTTTTTCAATTTTTAATCCTATTTTTAAAAATTGGATATTCTTTTTTTGTATATTTGACAATCGATTGTAGTCTTTTTCGGTTGTTATAATTTTTAATTTATTAGTCTTAGCTATATTTTTTATATTATTTATATCAGAATTTTTATATTTATAATGGTCAGGAAAAGTCATTGTTTTTTTTATCTTAAAATTATATTTTTTTAATGTTTGTTGAAATTCCAAAGGATTACCTATGCCTGAAAAAACTAGAAAGTTATTTTTAAATTTGAAAGACTCAAGATTTCTAGGAGTGTATTTAGCTCTAAATATTTTTAAATTTGGATTCAATCTCTTTAGAGTTTTCTCGAAAGTTTTATTATTTTTTTCACCATTAAGAAATGCAAGATCATAATTTAAAATATTTGTAATTCTTTCCCTTAATGGCCCAGCAGGCAAAACTAGCCCATTTCCAACTAGCTCTGAACTATTAAAACAAGCAATAGAAATATCATAATTTAAACTTTTATCTTGTAAACCATCATCTAATATAGCTAACTGGTAATTTTTTTTCTCAGCAATTCTCAGCGCGATATCTCTAAAACTTAAACAAATCAGATTTCCATATTTTGATAAAATATTTTGCTCATCAATTTGATCATTATATTCTTTTTTTATAAATACAGTTTTAAACTTATATTTTAACATTTCATTTATTTTTAAAACTAAAGGTGTTTTTCCAGTTCCACCTAGGTAAATATTTCCAACACAGATTGTTTTTATTTTGAAATATTTTTTAAGACTTAAAGATTTAAAAAAATTGAAAATAATTGTTATCAAACTAAATGGTAAGAGTAATAATGATATGAAATTGAAACTATCCCAAAAAATGGGTCTTTTTACTTTCATTATAAATAATTTTTAATTTCTTTAACGTTATTTTTAAAAATTTTAGAGCCTAAATAATTAATTTTATTAATTTTACTGTTTGATATTTTGTAATTATGATTTTTTACAAATACTTTTTCCATTTGATCAATATTTTTAATCTCTGAGGATATTTTTAATTTTTTTAATTCCTTATATATTTCTTTAAAATTATGAACTTTTCTACCATGCATCACGTAATTACCCATTCTTACAGCTTCTAATGGGTTTTGTCCTCCATGGTTTACTAAAGATCCACCAATAAATGTAACATTTGAAAGTCTTAAAAATTTTGACATTTCTCCATATGTATTAACAATATATACGTCACAATTATCAGATGGTTTATGTCCGCTTGATCTTTCGGTAACTATCAGTTTTAATTTTCTAAGTTGTTGCCTTATTTCCTCTGATCTATTTATGTGACGTGGAATCAATACTGTAATTAAATTCTTAAACTTTTTCTTCAATTTTAAATGTAATTTTCCAATAATTTTCTCTTCATTATAATGAGTGCTAGCTGCACAGAATACTTTTTTATTTTTAAATAAGTTTTTAACATTTTTCTTTAAACTTTGTTTATCATTTTTAAAATACTTTAAATTTCCTATAAATTTAATTTTTTTAACACCCAATCTTTTTAAATATTTTTGGGTTTCTTGATTTTGAGGTAAAGCTATACTTATTTTACTGAAAACATTTTTTGCAAAAGATGAAAAGATTTGCCATCTTTTGAAACTTTTACTCGTAATTCTAGCATTGATTAAAATAAGAGGTATTTTTTTTGAATTTAATTTTTCATACATATTCGGCCAGATTTCAGAATCTACAAATATTGCGATTTTTGGTTGCCAATAATTTAAAAAGTTATTGCATATAAATCCAATATCAAATGGATAGTAAATATGAGTTGTTTTCTTTAATGGTTTTTTTGCAATTATTGATGCAGAACTTAATGTAGATGAAGTAAGTAAAATTTTTTTTATAGATTTATCTTTTTCAAACTTATTTATCAAAGGGAGAATACTCATGATTTCCCCAACACTTGCACCGTGAAACCATACAGTTGTATCAGGCTTTTTTTTAATATAGTAAGCGTATTTTTCTAAGATTCTTCTCCAATCTTCCTTTCCATTAATCATTCTAAAAAATAATATAAATGGTGAGATTAAAAAAAAAATAATTCCTAATATATTATACAAAAAATACATTAGTTATTTTTTATTTGCCTTTCGTAGAAGTTTTTATAAAGCAATGAATTTTTGATTAAATCATCATGTTTCCCTGATGATTCTATAGAACCTTTATTAACCACATAAATTTTTTCTGAATTAAGAATAGTTGATAATCTATGAGCAATAACTACTGTTGTTTTATTTTTTGTTAATTCGTCAATAGCTTTTTGTATTTTTTCTTCTGTTTCAGAATCAAGAGATGAAGTTGCTTCGTCTAAAAGAATTATTTTGCTATCCTTTAACAAAGCTCTGGCTATTGAAAGTCTTTGCTTTTCACCACCTGATAATTTTATTCCATTTTCTCCAATAACAGTCTGAAATTTATCTTCTAATTTTTCTATAAAATCTGTACACATTGATATTTTTGCAGCTTTAAAAATTTCTTCATCACTCGCCTCTGGTTTGGCATATTTGATATTGTTAAAAATTGTATCATCAAAAAGTGTTGTATTTTGATCAACTATAGATATTTCTTTTCTTAATGATTTCAGATTAAGGTTTTGTACTTTTTGATTATCAATTAGAATTTCCCCGGAGTCTGCATCATAAATTCTTGGAATTAAATTTAATATTGTAGATTTGCCAGATCCGCTGTGACCCACTAAAGCTGTCATTTTTCTGCCAGCTATGTCAATATTAATATTTTTAAGCACTATATTGTTAAGATTTGATTTATAACTAAAATTAATATTTTGAAATTTTATTGATGCATTGCTTATATCTAATACTTTGCCATTTTCATTTGATGAAATCTTATTCTTTTGATCTATAATAGGTAGTATTCTTTTTCCAGCAGACAAACCTTGGCCAAATGAAACATTTACATTCGCCAAAGATTTAACCGGTTGATATGCAAGCATCATTGCAGCTAAAAAAGAAAAGAAATTATTTATACTCAGTTGATCATTCATAATTAATTTACCAGAATAAAAAATTAATATTGCAATCATAATTCCAGTTACAACTTCCATAATAGGTGTTGACCTTATAAATACACTATGAATTTTTATTGTTTTTTCTTTTAGCTCATTTACAAATTTTTCCGATCTTTCATTCTCATAATTTTCTCTTTGGAAGATTTTTATAATTTTGTGGTTTTTAAAAAGATCAATTAAATATTTGTTTAAATCACCAGATTTTTCTTGTGCTTCTGTAGCAACCTTTACAATACGCTTACCTAATTTTTTAGCAGTAATTGATGCTATAGGAAGCATAATTAAAGCTATAAGTGAAAGCCTCCAATTCTGGAAGAACATTACAAATAATAAGCCAATGAGTGTTAAGCCATCCTTGAATAAATTTAAAACTGCGTTACTTAACATTCCCGTTATTTGATTTACATCAAAGTTGAGATTTGAAATATATTTACCTGAATGTTTATCCTCAATTTTTTCAGTATCAGCTTTTATGAAAGAAGATAACATATCGATTTGAATATTTTTTTTCACTTCTTCTGCAGTTTTTATCATTAAAACCTTTGCTAAATATAGAGATATACCTTTAGTAGCAAAAGCTATTATGATTAAAAGTGGAATTATAAAAATTAAACTTTGATCTTTATTTATAAAAATTTTTTCTATCGCAGGGTCGAGTAACCATGCTGTTGCTGATGTGGCACCAGCAACAAAAATAGAAAAAATTATAGCAAGTATAATTTTGTTAAGATGTTTTGTCGTATAATCACTATACAATCTTTTTATAATATCGATATTTTTCATTAAGTTAATTTTCCCACTAACAAAATTATTAAAATAATAAGACCCAAAAGATTGTTGCTTTTAAATTTTGTTAAGCAGTCATTCCCACTTTCAGTTTTTAATTTAAGAGATTGAAAAATTAACAAATGGGTTAAAGGCACTATTAAAGCAATGTAATATAAATAACTAAAATTCATTTTATAACCAACAAGAAACAATGATATTAAAAATATAATGTAACAAAGCGATATAAATTTTTTTGGGTTATTTTTAAATTTAATCGATGTTGATTTAACTCCAATTATTTCATCATCATTAATATCTTGATATCCATATATTGTGTCGTATCCTAATGTCCAAAATGTGGCTCCTAAATAAAATATAATTGGTATAATAGAAACTTCATTTTGAATGGATATCCATGCCAAAACTAGGCCGTAATTAAAAGTAATACCTAAAAAAAGTTGAGGCCAGTAAGTAAATCTTTTCATTAGTGGATATGTAAAAGCCAATGGCATTGAAAGAAGAGCCATATAAATAGTAAATTTGTTAAAATTTATTAAAACTAAAAATGCAATTAAGCACAAGATTGCAGCATATATTGAAGCATTAAATACTGAAATTTTTTCTGACGCGATTGGTCTATTTTTTGTTCTTTCGACTAACTTATCAATTTTTCTATCACTTATATCGTTAACAATACAGCCAGCTGATCTCATTAGAACAGATCCAGAAAAAAATAAAAAAGCATAAATAAAATATTTATTTAAAGAAAGAGAAAAATCATATGAAATTGTTAAACCCCAAACGCATGGCCAAAATAAAAGCATGAAACCAATTGGTTTATTAAGTCTTGTTAATTCAATAAAAATTCTAACCTTTTCAGACATAATTTACTTGTAAATAACAAAGCGTAGATTCATAATCAAACTGATTCGCATGAATATTGATTACACTGTTACCGCATTAATGTTTCCCGCCATTCCTTTGATTATGGCTGTATATAGTAACAGATTTCATACATTAAGTGGTTTGATTAGAAAAATACATGACGAATATGTTTTTGAAAAGCATACCCCACCAGAGTGGAAGCAGCAGCTAATTAATTTAAATGATAGAGTAAAAAATTTAAGGATTACTATACTTTTCGCAGCATTTGGTTTCTTATTTAATATGCTTACTGTTTTTGCTCTTTATTTAGAGACATATTTTTTAGCTAGAATTATTTTTGGCTCTTGTTGTTTATCTATGATGGTTTCAATAATATTTTTTATAAGAGAAATACAAATATCGACTAGAGCGTTAAGACTTCATCTTTCAGATATGGATGATCAATTTAAGGAATAATAACTGCTGGTCCTGTTAAAACCCTATTCTCTAAATCTATGTGAGCTTGTTTAGCTTCACTTAATTTGTATTTTTTAGAAACTTCAATTTTTATTTTCCCTGAGAGAACAGCATCAAAAACCAATTCAGCAGATTTTTTTAATTCATCTCTTGTGATTGTATAATGCATTATTGACGGTCTTGTAAAAAAAAGACCTTTTGTATTTATATGTTTTTTAACATCTATAGTGTGAACATATCCAGATGCATTTCCAAATGCTACCATCATCCCTCTAATTTTTAAACATTCTATTGATCCCTCAAAAGTTTTTGCTCCTACACCGTCATAGACAACATCTATTCCATTTTTACCTACTATTTTTTCAACTTCTTCCACAAAATTATGATCTGTATAATTGATAACATGATGACACCCATTTTTTTTTGCTATTTCAACTTTTTCTTTAGATCCAACTGTCCCAATTACTTCACATCCTAAAGCATTAGCCCACTGGCATAATATTTGACCAACACCACCAGCTGCGGCATGAAATAAAACTTTATCTCCTTTTTTTACAGCATATGACCTGTGCAATAAATATTCTGAAGTTATTCCTTTCAATAAAATACAGGAAGCTATTTCATCTGAAATACCTTCTGGCACCGTGACTAATTTTTCCTCTGGCATTATTTGTTTTTCTGAGTACCCGCTTATCGGAGCAGATGCATGACTTACTCGATCTCCAACTTTAAAAAGAGTCACTTCAGAGCCAATTTCTTCAACTACTCCAGAGGCTTCTAATCCAAGTCCACTTGGTAATTCAATCGGATACAAACCTGTTCGATGGTAAACATCAATATAATTAAGTCCAATTGACAAATTTTTAATTAGAACCTCCTTTGGACCAGGTTTACCAATTTCAATATCCTTATATTCTAAGACTTCTGGACCTCCAAACTTTTCAAATCTTATAGCTTTCATATTTACTTTACGAAATTACCATTATGGTAATCATCAATTGCTTGAAGTATTTCTTGTTTGGTATTCATGACGAATGGGCCACCTCTTGCAATCTGTTCTCCTATCGGTTTTCCAGATATTAGTAAAAATTTAGCGTTTGTTAAAGCAGTTACTTTCAAGTTTTCACCTTTAGATAATAAAATTAAAGTAGAGTCCTTAACACTTTCATGTTTATTGTTTCCAATTTCTATCTCACCTTCAATTAAATATATGAATGAATTGTGTGTGGATGGAATTTGATGATTAAAAATTTTACTTTCGTTTAATTCTACATCAAAATAAATTGGATCCACATTGTGTTTTTTTATTGGACCTTCTGAATTTTCAAACTTTCCAGCTATTACTTTTATAAATTTATCTTCATCCTTATGTGTGCTCATTTTATCAGAGTCAATATAGTGGTATTCTGGTTTGCTCATCTTTTCGCTAGCAGGCATATTAATCCATAATTGAAAACCATGAAGTTTTCCATCATTCATAGCCGGCATCTCAGAATGAATTATTCCACTGCCAGTTTTCATCCACTGTACATCTCCTGCAGTCATTTTTCCTTGACCACCTGTACTATCTTTATGTTCAAAACTCCCAGCTAACATATATGTAACTGTTTCAATTCCTCTATGTGGATGAGGAGGAAAGCCTGCAATATAATCATCTTTATTTTCTGATCCAAATTCATCTAACATTAAAAATGGATCATAATAATTTGGTTCAACACCAATACTTCTTTTTAATTTAACTCCTGCACCATCTGATGCTGGTGTTGGGTATATAATTTTTTCTACTTCGATATTTATCATGTTGTTCATATAGGATATATCTAAATTAAATCAAGTAATTCTGATAAATTGCTTATTTGTTTGATAGGTTCAAAATCTAATTTATCAAAAATATTATTATTTCTATTCACCCAAACAGTGTTGTACCCATAATTACCTGCGCCAGATACATCCCATGTATTTGCACTTAAGAATAAAACTTCGTTCTTTTCAATATTATATTTATTTATTGGAAGGTCGTAAACTTTTGAATCTGGTTTAAAAATACCAACTTCTTCTACAGAAAAAATATCGTCAAAAATATCTTTTAACCCATTACTAACAACAAGTTCATTTAAAAGGTCAGGTGTACCATTTGATAGAATTGCTAATTTATAATTTGATTGTTTTAATTTTTGTAGCGCATCCTTAACTTCTGTAAATGGCGAAAGTACTTTGTATAAATTTAATAGTTCTGATCTCATGGAATTATCAATATTGTAAAAATTCATAGATTTATCCAAACTATCTTCAGTGATTTGCCAAAAATCCTTATGTCTTCTCATTAAACTTCTAAGCCAAGTATATTCAAGCTGTGTAGTTCTCCAATAACTAGCAAATCCTTCCCATTTATCGCCCAATCTTTCTTTGCATTTTTCGGCAGCAGAATTAACATCAAATAAAGTTCCGTATGCATCAAATATGATTGCTTTAATATTTTTCATAAATTAATTTAATTATAATGAGTAATATTAGAATATTTTATCCAGAAAAATTATCAATTAATTTAGAAACTAATTTAACTAAGTCTCAATCACATTATTTATTGAAAGTAATGAGGATTAAACAAGGAGAGACCTTTTCTGTTTTTAATAAATCTGGAGAATGGAAGTCAATTGTAACTGAAATTTCAAAAAGCAGTTTAAATTTCAAGGTTGTTGAACAGTTGAGACAAAAAGATATAGAGCAAGAAATCTGGTTAGCCTTCTCACCCATTAAATCAAATTATTTTAACTTCATGATGCAAAAAGCAACTGAGCTTGGAGTAACAAAATTTGTACCAATTATTTCTGAAAGGACAATTGTTAGAAAAGTAAATAATGAGAGATTAAATAAAATAATTATAGAGTCGTGTGAGCAAAGTAATAGAATAAATATTCCTTCAATTGAAAAACCTCAATCATTAGATAAATTCCTATCTAACAATTCAGATATCAATTTAATTTTTGGAGATTTAAATACAAATAATAAAAAAATTAAAATTTCAAATTCAAAACCAAATTGTCTTTTAATTGGTCCAGAAGGGGATTATTCAGCCGGTGAAATTAAAAAGATTCTAAACTTTAAAGGGTCTCAATCGATAAAACTAAGCGATAACATTTTAAGGTCTGAAACTGCAGTTATATCCGCGTTATCTGTGATCAATTATTTGCAAAATTGATAAATTGTCGCGAATTCTCTAGTATTTTTTATAATATTTTCGATCTATATAGAAAATAAATGAAGAAACTATTTTTTGTTTTTATAGCATTAATTTACTCAGTTGAGGCGTTTGCAAACCAACCAAAAAATTGGCAGTTAGGTTTCCAAGAGCCTGCATCGCAAACTATGAGAGATATAGTTTGGTTTCATGACTATATGTTAGTACCAATCATAATTGCTATAAGTGCGTTTGTTTTATTTTTAATGCTTTATGTTATGGTTAGATTTAGAGCATCAAGAAATCCTAATCCATCAAAGAGAACACATAATGTTTTAGTTGAGATTGTTTGGACTTTGGTTCCATGTTTAATTTTGATTGTAATGGCAGTACCATCATTTAAAGTTTTATATTCACAAGATGCAATTCCGAAAGCTGATGTAACTATAAAAGCAATCGGATACCAATGGTATTGGGGATACGAGTACCCAGATGAAAATATAATTTTTGATGCTTATATGATCGAAGAGAAGGATTTAAAAGAAGGTCAGCCAAGATTGTTAGCAACAGATAATGTAGTCGTTGTTCCAGTAAATAAAGTAGTTAAAGTTTTAATTACAGCAAATGATGTGCTTCATGCATGGGCATTACCAGCATTTGGAGTTAAAAGAGATGCAATGCCAGGAAGAGTAAATGAAACTTGGTTCAAAGCTGAAAAAGTTGGGACTTATTACGGACAATGTTCTGAGTTATGTGGAATTAAACATGCTTTTATGCCAATTGAAGTTAAAGTAGTTTCTGAAGAAGATTACCAAAATTGGCTTTCAGAGGCGAAGATAAAATTTGCAAAAGATGAAAATTTAATTAATAAAAAACTAGTAGCGAGTAAATAAAAATGAGTTCAGAAGCAGCACATATTCACGATCATCATACTCCAACAGGTTGGAAGAGATGGGCATATTCTACAAATCATAAAGATATTGGAACAATGTATTTAATTTTTGCAATTATTGCAGGTGTTATTGGAACAGCTTTTTCAGTTTTGATGAGAATGGAATTAATGCACCCAGGTGATGATGTATTAGGTGGCAACTACCATCTTTATAATGTTTTGGTTACAGGTCATGGATTAATAATGATTTTCTTTATGGTCATGCCAGCGATGATTGGTGGCTTTGGAAACTGGTTCGTGCCGATAATGATTGGAGCGCCAGATATGGCATTTCCAAGAATGAATAATATTTCTTTTTGGTTATTACCTGTTGCGTTTATTTTATTACTTTCATCAATTTTTGTAGATGGACCTCCAGGTGCACAAGGTGTCGGTGGTGGCTGGACGATTTACCCACCTCTGTCTTCTACTGCAGGTCAACCAGGTCCAGCAATGGATTTAGCAATTTTAAGTTTACACGTCGCAGGAGCCTCTTCAATTTTAGGAGCAGTTAATTTTATTACAACTATTTTAAATATGAGAACCCCTGGAATGACTTTGCATAAGATGCCATTATTTGCATGGTCAATATTAGTTACAGCTTTTTTATTATTACTCTCGTTACCAGTATTAGCAGGAGCAATTACTATGCTTCTAACAGATAGAAATTTTGGTACAGCATTTTTTGATGCACAAACAGGTGGAGACCCAACATTATTCCAACATTTATTCTGGTTTTTTGGTCATCCAGAAGTTTATATTCTAATATTACCAGGATTTGGAATGATCAGTCATATCGTATCTACTTTTTCTAAGAAGCCGGTTTTTGGATATTTAGGAATGGCTTACGCGATGGTAGCAATTGGAATTGTAGGTTTTGTTGTTTGGGCTCACCACATGTACACAGTTGGTTTAGATACTGATACTAAAGCGTATTTCTTAGCAGCAACAATGATTATCGCTGTCCCAACAGGAATTAAAATATTTTCATGGATTGCTACAATGTGGGGAGGATCTATATCATTCAAAACCCCAATGGTTTGGGCTTTAGGATTTATCTTTTTATTTACAGTTGGAGGAGTAACTGGTGTAGTTCTAGCAAACGCAGGAGTAGATACTGCATTGCATGATACTTATTATGTTGTAGCTCACTTCCACTATGTATTATCTTTGGGAGCTGTTTTTGCAATATTTGCAGGCTTCTATTATTGGTTTGGTAAAATGTCAGGGTATGAATATTCTGAGTGGATGGGACAACTTCATTTTTGGTTAACATTCATAGGTGTAAATTTAGTTTTCTTTCCACAACATTTCTTAGGATTGGCTGGAATGCCGAGAAGATACGCTGATTATCCGGATGCATTTGCTGATTGGAATTATATCTCTTCAATCGGTTCATATATTTCTGTAGTTGGCTTAGTGGTATTTTTCGCTAATTTAATCTACGCTTTTGCAAAAAAGAAAAAAGCAGCACAAAACCCATGGGGAGAAGGGGCCACAACATTAGAGTGGACAGTTCCATCACCACCAAATTTTCATACTTTTGATGAATTACCGAAGTTTGAAGATTATGAAGGCACTGAAAAATCTAGTAGTTAGTAACGTCTTAAGATATAAAAATTAAAATGGCTACGACGTATTCTAAAGTAAAAAAATCGTATTACGAACTAGGTATTATTCCTGAATTATTAAAATTAATGAAACCAAGAGTAATGTCTCTTGTTATTTTTACTTGTGCAGTTGGTCTATTAACAGCTCCTACCTCAGTTTCATTTCAACAATCAGTGTTTGGGATATTAATTGTAGCCTTTGGTGCTGGAGCAGCAGGAGCACTTAACATGTGGTATGAAGCTGACTTAGATAAATTAATGTCTAGAACTTGCCTGCGTCCAATTCCAAGAGGGAAGCTGAACAGAAACCAAGCATTATATTTTGGAACATCTCTGTCGATTATTTCAGTTGTAAGCTTATACTTTGTTACAAATGCTTTATCAGCATTTCTATTATTGTTTACGATCTTATTTTACGTATTTGTTTATACAATCTGGTTAAAAAGAAAAACTCCACAAAATATTGTTATAGGTGGAGCATCAGGAGCTTTACCACCAGTAATTGGATGGGCAATAGCAACAAATTCTATTTCATTGGAGTCGATTGCTTTTTTCTTAATAATTTTCTTTTGGACACCATCACACTTTTGGGCATTAAGCTTATATAAAGCTGATGATTATAAAAAAGCAGGTATTCCAATGCTTCCAGTAACTAATGGAATTCAGGATACTAAAAAAAATATTCTAATTTATTCTTTGTTAATGATACCTTCAATTGTTTTCCCATATTTCATTGGATTTGTCGGTGAAGTATTCTTAACACTTAGCTTACTACTTACATTTTATTATAATTTAATTTGTTACCAGCTTTACAACTATAAAGTTGGAAAATTTAACATAAAGAAAGCTAGACATATTTTCAGTTATTCAATTATTTACTTATTTTTAATATTTGTTTTTTTCTTAGTGGATAAAGTTTTATGATAGTCAAAGATCAGAAATTAAAAAAGAAAAATTTATGGACAGCAGTTGGTTTGGTTGCATTTATAATTTTCTTATTCATTTTTACACTATTTAATATTGGAGTATTTGAAAGACCTCTATGATTAAAAAAAATACTTTAACCCCACTAATTCTTGCAGGAATTTTTGTCTTTATGTTGGGATTATCTTTTGCAGCTGTGCCTTTGTATGATCTATTTTGCAGAGTAACTGGCTTTGGTGGAACAACACAAATATCTAAAGAGGCTCCAAATATAGTTTTAGATAAAAAAATAAATGTAAGATTAGATACTAACGTTAACAGTGCTCTTGATTGGAATTTTGATGTTGATCAAAAAACAATGGATGTTCAGCCAGGCAAGGTATACAGAATTAAATTTGAAGTGGAAAACACGGGAGATGAAATTTCATCTGCTGTAGCTACATATAATGTTTCTCCATCATCATTTGGAGCATATTTTAATAAATTAGGCTGTTTTTGCTTTGAAAAACAAACATTAGATCCAGGGGAAAAGGCAAGTTACACCCTAGTTTTTTACCTAGATCCAGAATTAGTAAATGATCCAAAAACATCTAGAGTTGAAGATGTTACTATGTCATATACTTTTTTCTCATCTGAATATTATAAAAACGAAAAAAAAGAGAGTTAAAATAAATGTCTGCATCAGGTCAAAAACATGATTATCATTTAGTTGACCCTAGTCCTTGGCCTTTAGCCACATCTATAGCAACACTAGTTACAGCTGTTGGATCTGTTTATTATTTTCACAGTAAAGTTATGTGGGCAATGGTTTTAGGTTTTTTACTTATAATTTATTGTGCATTTATGTGGTTCAGAGATGTTGTAATCGAAGCTGAGCACAAAGGTCATCATACACCTGTTGTTCAAATTCATCATAGATATGGAATGACATTATTTATTGCTTCTGAGGTAATGTTTTTTGTTGCATGGTTTTGGGCATACTTTGATGCAAGTTTGTTTCCAAATGAATTTATGGGAAATGTATGGCCACCAAAAGATATTGAAACTTTTGATCCATGGGACATCCCACTTATAAATACTCTTGTCCTACTTTTATCTGGTACAACAGTAACTTGGGCACACCATTCTTTATTAGAGGATGATAGAAAAGGATTTATAAATGGTCTAATCTGTACAGTAATTTTAGGAGCATTCTTTACGTTATTGCAAATATACGAATACCAACACGCTACATTTAGTTTTTCAGGTCATATTTATGGAGCTACATTCTATATGGCCACAGGGTTTCATGGTTTCCACGTCTTAGTTGGGACTATTTTCTTAGCAGTTTGCCTATGGAGAGGTAAATTAGGACATTTTACTAAAGAACATCACTTTGGTTTCGAGGCCGCTGCTTGGTACTGGCACTTTGTTGATGTTGTCTGGTTGTTTTTGTTTGCTGCCATTTATATTTGGGGAAGTTAACAGTTCTTGAAAAATAAGCTTTCTTTTTCAATCTTTGTATACTTTTTTATTTTAGTTTTTTTGTCATTAGGCACTTGGCAAATTGTAAGATTAAATTGGAAGCTTGATTTAATAAATTCAATTGATCAATCTTTAAAAAGCGATCCAGTAGAATTTAATGGAAGTAATCCAATTAACTTTAAAAAAATCAAATTTGAAGGAATATTAGATAATTCAAAAATAATTTATCTATATTCCTTAAATGAAAAAGGAGAGCCAGGATTTGATATTGTAAATCCAGTTAGTATTAATAATAAAAGCTACTTAATAAATCGGGGTTGGGTCCCAAGAGACCTTAAATCTAAAAAGTATGTTTCAAATGAAAGTAAATTCGAGGGAGTTTTAAAATTAAAAAGTAAATTTAATTATTTCAAGCCAGATAATGACGTAAATAAGAATTACTGGTTCACTCTTAAAGATGAAGATTTATTGACCTATACGGGAAAAGAATTTTCTCCATTCATTATCAACAATATTAGCAAGCAAGAAGGAATTTATCCCCAGTCAAAACAAATAGGAGCCAATATTTCAAACAACCACTTAAAGTATGCTCTTACATGGTTTTCATTAGCTGTTTCCATTTTTTTAATATATTTATATTTTAGAAAAAAAAATTACTGATGGAATATATAAGCACTAGAAATAATTCAGATCATTTTTCATTTAAAAACGTATTTCTGAAAGGCTTAGCTGATGATGGAGGTCTTTTTGTACCAAAATCAATCAAACCATTTAGTAAAGATGAATTAAACAAACTGAGTGGTCTTAATTACAATGAATTAGCAGCCGAAATAATTTTCCCATTTATTGGTGATTTTATGACTAAAGAAGAGTTAATCTCTATAGTATCAAAATCTTATTCAAATTTTAGAGCGGAGGATGTTGTAAAAATCTCTAATTTAGGAAATTTAAAAATTTTAGAGCTCTATCATGGTCCAACACTTGCTTTTAAAGATATTGCAATGCAATTAATAGGAAATTTCTATCAATATCATCTAGGAAATAAGCAAGAAAAAATTAATATTATTGTAGCAACTTCAGGAGACACGGGTGCGGCTGCTATTGATGCTTTAAAAGGCAAAAATAATTTAAATGTTTTTGTATTACATCCAAATAACAGAATTTCACCAGTACAAAGAAGACTGATGACAATCCATGAAGAAAAAAATGTATTCAATATTGCTATTGAGGGGAATTTTGATGACTGTCAAAATCTGGTTAAAGCAATGTTTAATGATGAAAAATTTTCTAGCTCAATAAATATGTCAGGTGTTAATTCGATTAATTGGGCAAGAATTGTTGCTCAGGCTGTTTATTATTTTTATGCATATTTTAAAATAGGAAATGGACAGCCTCTATCTTTCTCCGTTCCGACTGGAAATTTCGGAGATATTTATGCTGGTTATTTGGCAAAAAAACTTGGACTTCCAATTGACAAACTTATTGTAGCTACTAACAAAAATGACATTCTCCATAGAGCAATTTCTGGTGGGGATTATACTCAAAAGAAAGTTGAGGAAACAAATACTCCTAGTATGGATATCCAGATAGCAAGTAACTTTGAGAGGCTTTTATATGATGTTAAAGACTGTAATTCAGATGTTACGAGAGATGTTATGAGTAAGATAAAAAATAATACTTATAAAATTGATAATAGTGACTTAGATGAAATAAAAAAGAATTTTATATCTGAAATGTTAGATGAAAACGAAACTATCCAAATGATAAAAGATATAAATAAAGAATATAATGTTGTAGTTGATCCACATACCGCAGTTGGAATTGGTGCTGCAAAAAAACTTGGATTAGAACAAAATTGTGTTGTTTTATCCACAGCACACCCTTGTAAGTTTCCGAAAGCAATAGAAGATGCAATCTCAAAAACTGAAGAATTACCAGATAGTCTTAAATATGTTTATGATAGAGAAGAAAAATTTGAAGTTATATCAAATGATATAAATAAAGTTAAAGATTACGTAATTAATTCCATATGAAATTAAAAATAAAAGATCAGATCCCAGATATAGACATTTTTCATTTAGTAGATAGTGAACCACAAACTAGTAAAATTAGAGATATATTAGGAAATGGTAAAGTTGTTTTGATCGGATTGCCTGGTGCTTTTACTTCTACTTGTTCAAAACTCCATCTTCCTGGATATGTTGCTAATGCCGATAAAATAAAAGCTAAAGGAATAGATAATATATTTTGTTTATCTGTTAATGACCCTTTTGTTATGAATGCTTGGGGAGAAGCAAATAATGCAGCTAGTAAAATTACAATGTTATCAGATCCATATCTATTATTTACAAAAGCCATTGGCGCTGAAGTAGATAGAAATTCAAAAGGAATGGGTATTAGATCAAATCGTTATGCAATGGTAATTGAAAACTTAGAAGTGATTAATATTCAAGTTGAGAAAGAAACTAAACAATGTGGTTTGTCATCAGCAGAGGGTGTCTTAGAAATTCTGTAAATTATCTAATTTACAGGAATAACGAAACTCGAGGGGTATCTCCTGTGCTTATCAGTAATAGAATCAGTAATACCTAAATCAAAAAATACAACACTTCCTGCAAGTTTACCGGACTCAATCTCACTAGGTATACTTCCGAAACCTGTCTTTCCATCTGCAGTTTTACAATTAAATTTTAGTGCATCATCTGATCTTCTAACCATTGGCTGAGAAGGAATTTTAACATTTAACGAAACTCTTTTATTTGATAATTGACATTCACCGGTGCTACCATCAGAAAAAGATAAAGCTACTGGAACATTAGCATCGTTAACTATTGTTGCACATGAAGTTAGAAATAAACTAATTAAACAAGCAGCTAATAATCTCATAAATTCATTTTAAATATATAATTTTAATAATTCAACAATTAATTTTTAGCAATCTCTCTTGCAAGAATATCAACTTCGTTATTTATTTTATCTGTTGAATGTGCTTTTACCCAGCTCCATTTTATTTCGAATGAACTTGATAGATTGTCTAATTCATTCCAAAGTTCTTTATTTTTAACTTCTTTTTTATTAGCCGTTTTCCAACCATTTTTTTTCCAATTATGTATCCATTCAGTTATGCCAGATTTTACGTATTTTGAGTCTGTAAATATTTGAACCTTGCTACCTTTTGGAATTTTTTTTAATGCTTTAATAGGAGCTAGCAACTCCATTTGATTATTTGTTGTTACTTTTTTGCTTCCTTTAATTTGAGTTTTCCTGCCGTTTTCAATAATAATGGCTGCCCAGCCACCATTTCCTGGATTTCCAATGCAAGAACCATCTGTGTAGATTTTAATCATTAAGAATAATCCTTAAATGTGCTCAGATTTCTATTAAAATTCAACTTATCTATATACTCCTTTGGATCTTTAATTTTAATGACAGCATTTTTAGGAGTATTTAAATAGTCATAGGATCTAGTCAAAAGATATCTTAAAGCCGATCCTCTACATAATGTATTTAAATTTCTTTTTTCAATTTCACTTAATTTTCTAACAGATTGGTAGCCCTTTAATAAATTTGAAGATCTTTTTTTATCTAATACAAATTTTCTATTTTTCTTTTTAAAGCATAAAGCATTAATGCAAGTTGCTAATTCATAAGATAAAAAATCATTAGCTGAAAAATAAAAATCTATAAATCCATGAAATTTACCCCTTTTGAAAAAAATATTATCAATAAAAAGATCGCTATGAATTATTCCATATGGCAGTTTTTTAGGCCATTTTTTTTTGATATCTTTCAAATCATCTCTCATTAAATCTTTTAAGTTTTTAGATATTTTATTAATTTTATTGTCGACTTTATTTAGAATTGACCCCCATGAATTTATTGATAGAGAATTTTTTCTATATAATTTCAATTTTTTTGAAGCTTTATGAAGAAGTGCAGCATTTTTTCCAACTATAAAACAATCTTTATTACTTAGTTGATCTTTATCTTTTCCTTCCAAGAAACTGACAATACAAGCCTTTTTATTTTTTAAGTTAAATAAATATTTACCCTTTTTATCTTTTATAGGAACCGGACATTTTACTTTTAATCTAGATAGACCAGACATAAGATTAACAAAAAATGGAAGATCTTTTTTCTGAACTCTTTTTTCGTAAATAGTTAAAATATATTTATTTTTCTTTGTCTTTAAAAGGAAGTTGGTATTTTCAATACCTTTTTTTATACCTGAATAATTTATAATTTTTCCAATATTATATTTCTTCTCGATAAATTTTATCTGCTTATTATTAATTTTAGTATAAACAGCCATTAGTTTAATTTTCCAGGAATTTTAAAAGTAATATTTTCTTTTACGATTTCAACTTCTTCAATGTTAACTGTAAATTGATCTTTTAACTCTGCTATAAATTTTTCAACAAGTATTTCTGGTGCTGAAGCACCTGATGAAATTCCAATTGTGTTACATTCTTTAATCTTATCTATTGGCACTGGACTTTCTGAGTGTATTAACTCAGCAGAATTGCAACCAGAATTTTTTGCAACTTCAACTAATCTTACTGAGTTAGATGAATTCCTACTTCCTATTACAAAAAACATATCACATTTATCTGCTATTTCTTTAACCGCTGATTGTCTATTTGTTGTTGCATAACATATGTCATCTTTTTTAGGCTCTTTAATATCTGGATATTTAGATTTTAAAGCTGCAATTATATCTTTGGTATCATCTACAGAGAGTGTTGTTTGAGTTATGAAAGATAGCTGTTTATTTGAGATATTTTCATACCTATTTGCGTCCTCAATATTTTCAATCAAATCTATTGAACCTTTTGGTAATTGACCCATAGTTCCTATGACCTCTGGATGGTTTTTGTGTCCTATTAATAATATATGATGACCTTGTTTGTTTAAGTTTTCTGCTTCTCTATGAACCTTAGATACTAGAGGACACGTTGCATCTACAAACATCATATTTAAATCAGAAGCTTCCTCTGGGACAGATTTTGGCACTCCATGTGCTGAGAATATAACTGGTCTAGACTTATCTTTGATTTCATCTAATTCTTCAACAAATATCGCTCCTATTTTTTTTAAACTTTCTACAACATGTTTGTTATGCACAATTTCGTGTCTCACATAAACTGGAGCACCAAATTTATCTATACTCTTTTTTACAATTTCAATTGCTCTATCAACTCCTGCGCAAAATCCTCTTGGTGCAGCTAAATAAATTTTTAAATTTTTGTTACTCATTTTCATTCTTTTTAAAAAATGGAATTAAAAATACTATACAGGCAATAAAAAAAAACAGGCTTCCGAACATAGCCCAAAAACTTCCTACACTTGAGATGATGAAACCAATTGAAGATATAACGAACAATATCCATCCAATTAGATTTATAGTTTTATTTTTCATTTTTTTTCTACCATGAATTCAAGTAAAATATGAGGAAAGGTCAATGAAGCCAATCCAACAAATATTATTTTAATAATACTTTCATCTATACCAAATTTTTCTGAAATAAAATAAAAAACTATTAAATACATTATTGCTGTAATTACTGTAAGTGGAATAATTTTTCGTAAAAAAATAGGAAATCCTTTCATCAAATTTTTATTTATTTCACTAATTAAACTTAGTGAGTGTCTTATAGAATGAAGAAAGCAGAAATAAATTGTGAAAGCAAATATAGGGTTAATAAAATAGTTTAAAATAATTATTGAAAAACTATCTAAAAAAAGAATTGATCTTAAATCATGATTATTACCTCTATATATAAGAAAATTACTTAGCACTGATAATATAACTAAAGGAATTAAAAAATTATTAGCCATAATATTTTCGTCTATTGAAAAATTTAACATTTTAAAAATTTCGATTGTCTCAGCTTTATGAAACAGTAAGGGTGCTGAAATAACTAATGATCCTTTAATAAAATAAAAAATTTCTAAAAAATTAGCATTTTTTGTTTCGATAAAGTCACTATCCTCTTTGCCAAAATGATATGCTGCAACTATTAAAAAAAGCGAAAGCAGCAATATTGGACTTAAAATCCAAATTAAAATAACAAAAATAGCAATACCTATATAAGCTATATAGAACACTTCTGTATTTTTAATTTTATAAATTTTTAAAAGTTTTTTACCCTTTTCATGATCCAGCGCACCGTGAGAGATACCAATTGTAAGAATTAAAAAAAAACTAAAAAGTATAAACGAATTATTCCTCAATACTTCAAAGGCAGAAAAAAAAATACAGATATTAAAAAAAATAATAGAATGAAAAAAATTTATTTTGTTGATCATTATTTAAATACAGCTTTAATAAAAATCCATTTTGGCATCTTTAATATAATGGATAAGTCCTCGAAAATATTACTTTTATTGGAAAGGAAATTTATTACTGTTTTTGACTTGCTTTTGAACATTTTGAAGAAAATATTTGGCATGATCTCTGGCTTTTCAGCTAGGACTTTCAAAAAAACATTATCTAAAAACTTATACTTACTTTTTATATTGAAAGCTCTAGTTTGGGTTATTTTATCAATGTTTTGGGTAATATATTCTGCTTGTTCTTGAATATTTAGGAAAGTATAGCCAGTACTTAAACGCGTCATACCTCCAGCAGTTCCAATATTAATCGTATTTTTGTCGTTTTTAAATTTTGGATAAAATAATGGTATGGCCCCAACTTCTTTATAATTAATTTTATATTTTTTTAATTTTAAAGTGTTTTCGATGTAATCAGTAATTTGTTTATCATAATCTTTTTCACTATCATCTTCCATTTTTGAAAGCCACGTAGTTTCGATTAAAGCTGATTTTTTTGAATAGGGCAGTGTATAGAAAAAATGAACACTTTTTTTTTGATCACAATCAAAGTCCATTAAATTCATTATTTGATCATCAAAAAAATCTTTTTCGGTTTCAATCTCAACACCTTGAAAGTGTTGCCATAAATTAGAATCTTTATCCTCAAGATCTGGCAAACTGTTAAATAAAATTGCGTTTTCTGTATTTACTTGACTAATATCTTTAAAGAATTGAATATTAGGATTTTTATTGATTTTATTTAAAATTTTTTTGTAGAATAGTCCACTATCAATACTTTCGTAAGGAGTTTCTTTACAATCTTTATATTCAACATTTCCTTTAAAATTGATTGTATAATCTTTCCATCTTTTTTTTACACAGTCATCAAACTTGTGAGGTACAGTTTTCCAATAAGACCAAGTTTTATCTCTTTTATATTCATCTCTTTTTTCAATAATTGCTAAAGTCTTATTTTTAAGTTTATCGTGATACTCTAACTCATAAGCCAATGTTAAACCAGCACAGCCTCCTCCAATAATTATGTAATCAAAATCTTTCATTATACTCAATATCTTGCATTATTATCTCATGTTCTTTTATTGTAAGTTTTTTATCTTCTTTTACAAAATATAACTTAATTAAATCACCAATAGATAGCACTGTATGTAAGACTTTTCCCAAATTGTTTACATAAATTTTTCCTGATTTATTATAATTTTCTAAGTTTCCTTTTTTTAAGATTTCATTTCCAATTTGTCTATATACTCGTCTTGCAACCAATATCGAAAATCTTAAAAAGAATGGAATTTTTTTAATTGATATAAAAGAATTATTATAAAATTTATCAGCTATTTTTAGAATTCTTTTAATTTCATCAAAATTCTTTTTTATATAAAACCTATTATTGCTTTCATCTTCAATAACATCTCTTGAAATATTAGTTAATTGCATTGCAATACCTAAGTCAATAGCTCCTAAAAGTGCTGATCTTTCTTTGACATTTAAAATTTTTGCCATCATTAATCCAACTGTTCCAGCCACTCTATATGAATAAACATATAGATCTTTGTCAGTGTTGATTTCTACTTTTGATTCTATATCAGCCTCAACGCCATCGAATAAATCATCAATTATTTTTTGTGATATTTCAAATTTATTTATTAAAGCCCACATATTTTTAATTATTTGGTTATTTTCATTTTTTAATTTGAAATCTTCTTTGAATGTATTGAAATTTTTTAACTTCGTATCAAGATCACCTTTTTCATCTGCTATATTGTCTATGTATCTACAAAAATCGTACAAATTAGAGCAATCAGAGTAGACTTGTTTTGGTAAAAAGAAACCTGCCCAATTAAAAGATTTAGCGTATATCGACAAATAATTTTGTTCATTCATTACAAAATTTTATCTAAGACCTTTGCGGATGATAGGACCCCTGGAACACCAGCTCCAGGATGAGTGCCTGCTCCAACAAAATATAAACCGTCATAAACCTCAGATTTGTTATGAAATCTAAAGTACGCTGATTGAGAAAATTTGGGCTGAATTGAAAAACCCGAGCCATATTTTGTATTTAACTCTTTTTCAAAATAATCAGGGGTTAAATAAAAATCATCTACAATATTTTCTCTTAAATTTGGTAATAAACTTTTTTCCATTTTATCTATTACAAGTTTTTTTAGATTCTCGCCTTCGACTGACCAGTCTATTCCTGATTTATTATTAGGTACAGGCACTAATACATAAAAGCAATCATGGTCTTTTGGTGCCATACTCGAGTCAGTCGCGGTAGGCCTATGTAGGTAATAGCTTATATCGTTATTTAATTTTTTGTTTACAAATATATCATCCAAGTGTTCTTTGTACTTATCGCCAAACTTTATAGTATGATGTTCAACATTTTCGTATTTTTTCTTTGTTCCAAAATAATAAACAAACAATCCCATTGAATATTCCATTCTATTTATTTTCCAATTAAATAGAGTGTTATATTTTTGATTATTTAGCATTTTTGAATAAACACCGGGAGGATCTGCATTACAAATTATGTTATCTGCTTTAATTTCTTCATTTTCACTTGTTACAACCCCGACAACTCTTTTATTTTTTGTAAGCAAGTTTTTAACTTCTTTACCTTTAATAATTGTAACATCTTCTTCTAACATCAATTTTTCAAAACCTTTTATGATTTGTCCCGTTCCACCCATAGAATAATGAATTCCCCATTTTTTTTCTAAATACAAAATTAATCCATATATAGAGGTTGTAGTAAAAGGGTTCCCACCCACCAATAATGGGTGCATACTAAATAGCCTTCTTAGTTTTTCATTTTCAATAAAACCACTAACTAAAGAATAAACAGATTTATAACTTTTTAAACTTAGCAATGCAGGAATTTGCTTAAACATAAATGAAGGTTTATCAAATGGCACATCTGATAATTCTGAATAACCCTTATCAAATATTTTTTTTGTAAATTTAAGTAAATTTCTGTAACCCACAACATCTTTATGATTAATTATTTCAATCTGTTCTTCCATTTTCTTTTCATCAGCTGAATAATCAAAATGGCTTCCATCTTCAAAAACAAATCTGTACCAAGTATCCAAATCTTTTATTTTTATGTAATCATCTGGATTTTTATTAAAAAGTTTAAAAATTTCATATATTAAATAAGGAGCAGTTATTACAGTTGGTCCACCATCATAAGTAAACCCATTACTTTTAAATACTCTCGCTCTTCCACCTAAATCTTTTTGTTTTTCAATTAAAGTGACTTTATGACCTTTTGCCCGAAGTCTAAGAGCTGCTGCTATGCCACCAAAACCTGATCCAATTACAATTGAATTCATATTCCTTAATTTACATTATTTTTATAAAATTTGATAAACTATCTTAGTTTAAGAACTTATTTTCTTTAATTCTGTCTTTGTTTCTTCAAGATTTTTATTAAACAAATTGTCAAGTTTAGACTTATCAACAGATGTTGTAATAATTTTTTTCACAGATTCTACAGCAATGTTAATTGATGTATCTTTAATTTCTTTAATGGCATTATCCTTCATTTGAGAGATTTTAGTTTCTGCTAGACTTTTCTTTAGTTCAGCTGATTTATGAAATTTGTCATTCATTTCAATTACAAATCTCTCAGTTTCATCTTTTGACTGCTGCATAATCTTTTCACTCTCAATTTTTGCAGTATCTAGCTTCTTTTGCGCGTCATCCAATAGTCTTTTAGATTCAGCTCGGAGTTTTTCACTTTCATCAATTTCATTTTTGATATCAGTAATCATTTTGCTCAATAAATTATTAACATTTTGCGGAACTTTTAAATAAATTAGCGCTCCAAAAAATATTACAAAAGAAACTGCTACCCAAAATGTTGCATCAAATGCCATTATGTTTTTCCATTTCTTTTTTAGAAAGATCTTCAACTATGGCTGAAAGACTACTTTTATTTATATCTTCACCAATTAATTGTTTAACTAGATCGGAGGATGTCTCAATTGCAATTTTAGTAACTTTCTCTTGAGAAGTTTTTTTTAATTGGTCTATTTCTTCTTCAGCTTTTATTATTTCTTTTTCGATATCCTTTTCTAAAGATAATCTTTTATTGTTTATATCGTCCAAAACTTTTTGTCTTTCACTATTAAAGAAGTTTTTTGCTTCGATTTTTTTATCATTGATAATTTTATCAAATTCTTTAACTTTTTTTTCTGTTTCTTCCCGTTGCTTGTCTGCAGTTTCGATATTCTCTAAGATTTGTGATTTTCTGGTTTCAAGATTGTTACTAATCTTTGGTAGTATGAACTTAGATAAAATTATAAACAATAATCCAAAAGTAAGTACTAACCAAAAAATTTGAGATATCCAAAACTCGGGATTAAGCTGGGGCATGCCTCCACTCTCAGCGCTTTGAGCACTATAAGTAAAGATAAGACTTAAAGTTAGAAATTGAAAAATTATCTTTTTCAACATTAATTAAAACGCGAAAAGAATAATTAATGCAACAACTAATCCAAATAAACCAGTCGCTTCCGCTAATGCAAAGCCTAATAGCAAGTTTGGAAACTGCTTTTGAGCTGCAGATGGATTTCTCATTGCACCTGAGAGATAATTTCCAAAAATTATCCCAATTCCAACTCCTGCACCTGCAAGTGCAATTGCTGCTAGTCCTGCTCCTATCATTTTTGCTGCTTCTAATTCCATTATATCCTCCTTATGTTAATTAATGGTGTAAATTTAATGCATCATTCAAATAGATACATGTTAAAATTGCAAATACATATGCTTGAAGAAAAGCAACTAATATCTCCAAACCTGTTAATGCAACTGAAAAACCTAGTGGTAGCCAGCCCCCAACAATTCCTAAGCTAACTACGAAACCTCCAAAAACTTTCATCATCGTATGGCCTGCCATCATATTTGCAAACAATCTTACTGATAAACTAATTGGTCTACTTAAGTATGAAATTATTTCTATAACAACTATTAATGGCAATAAAACCATTGGAACTCCACTTGGCACAAAAAGTTTTAGATATCCAAGCCCATGTTTAATAAATCCAATTATTGTTACTCCTATAAATATAAATGCTGCTAATACGAAAGTTACAATGATGTGGCTAGTGACAGTAAAAGAGTATGGTATCATCCCAAACATGTTACAAAATAAAACAAACATGAATAAAGAAAATATGAAAGAAAAGTAAGGCTTAGCTTTCGATCCAGCTGTATCACTTATCATTTTTGAAATAAAAGAGTAACTGAGTTCCGCAAGTAATTGAATTTTATTTGGTATGATAGATCTCTTCGTGCCTAAATTAAAAATAATTAATATTGCTAATGAACTTATGACCATAAACAAACTCGCGTTTGTGAACGAAATATCTATGTTATTTATTTTAATTTCTGGACCAATTCTATAAACGTTGAATTGGTACATTGGATTTGCTGCCATTTGCCTACTATTTTTGCATTTTTTTTGCTGATCTAATAACGTTCATAATTCCAGCTATTACACCAATAAAAAAAAATATTAAAATTAACCAGGGTTTAGTACCAAACCAATTGTCTAAAATAAACCCAATAATTGTCCCAACAGCCACTGCAGATACCAATTCTGTGCTCATTTTGAAGGCTGAACCCATACTTGAGCCTTTATTTCCCTCTTCAGATTTTTTGTCTTTATCGGTTTTTTTTTTTGCAATTTTTAGGCGAGTTTTAAACTGGTCTTCATCCATTATTAAGCAACCATACTCTCTGCTTTTTGAAGATCTACAGCAACTAGTTGGCTAATTCCTTTTTCTGGCATTGTTACACCATATAGTCTGTCCATTTTAGACATGGTTAAAGCGTGGTGAGTTACAATAATAAATCTTGTAGATGTAATTTTAGTTAGTTCCGTCAAAAGATTGCAGAATCTTGTTACATTCGCATCATCTAGAGGTGCGTCTACTTCATCGAGAACACATATTGGAGCTGGATTAGTAAGAAACACTGCAAAGATTAAAGATAAAGCAGTCAGGGCTTGTTCACCTCCAGATAATAAAGTTATTGATTGTAATCTTTTTCCTGGTGGACTTACCAACATTTCTAATCCTGCATCTAAAGGATCATCAGAGTCTACTAATTCTAGTTTTGCACTACCTCCATTAAATAGTTTGGTATAAACTTCATTGAACTTTCTATTCACTTTTTCAAAAGCATTTAGAAGTCTTTCTCTACCTTTCTGATTGAGTTCAGTAATACTTTCTTTTAACTTTATAATTGCAGTTACTAAATCTTGTCTATCTTTTTCCATTTTCTTAATTTCATCTTCATATTTTGAAGTCTCTTCGTCTGCTCTTAAGTTGACTGAGCCTAATTTTTCTCTTTCTCTTTTTTTTTCATCAAGCAATTCCTCTTGTGTTACTGTATCTGGATATTCAGATGCATCTTTTAAATTTGAAAAATTTAGTATCTCTTCTTCTTTTAAATTAAGTTCTGTTGATACTCTTTCTAACAAATCATTTCTTCTTTTATTCAAACCATCGATTGTTGCTCCAGAGCTTGCTTTTCGCTCTCTTATTTCAATAGACTCTTCCTTTGTTGTATTAAGATTGCTTCTTAATTCGTTAATCTCTTTATCTAGTTCATCTATTAATATTTCATTATCACTTTTTTCTTTTTCAGAAATTCTTAAACTTTCAGATATTTGTCCTTTTCTTTCAGCTTGTGTTTGAGGTTGTTTTTCTAGGCTATCTAATTTTTTTTGTTGAGTATCTTTTCTACTATTTAATTCATTAATCATTTTTTCAGAATTTACCAATAAGTTTTTCCAACTTTCTATTTCTTGATCGATTATTTTAATTCTTTCACTTCTCTTAATTGATTCTTTTTTGATATTTTGATTTGTACTAAATGCTTCAGCGTATTCTTCTTGTAGACTTTTGATTTCATCATTTTTCTTAGTTACTGTTATCGCTAAATCATCATCATGCATTTCATTAATTTTCATTTTTAAAAATGAAAGATTTATTTTGCATTCATCTATTAAATTAGTTGCACCATTGATATTGTTCTCTGAGAGCATTTCTTTTGCTTTATCTAACTGCTCACTTGCTAAATCAATAGTTTCTGAGTTCTTTTTTAGAGTATCAAGGTTTAGATTTTCTAGTATTCTCTCTAACTTATCTTGCTCATCTTTTAATTTTCCTTTTGCATTTACCAAATCTAAACCTGACAATTTTTCAGTTTCATAATATTTTGAGTCGACTGTAATTAAATTTTCTTTTTCTTCTCTAAGTCTTTTTTCATTAGAGTTTGCATCAATGATTATGCTTTTTTCTCTAACAATATCTTCATCTATTACACTTAAAGCCTTTCTAATTGATTGAATTTCATCATTAACCCTGTCTTTTTCTTCATCTAAGCTCTTTAACTCTAAATTTAACCTTTGTATTTTTGACAAGTTTTCTTGATTTTTTTCTCTTATAGGATTTACATTCTTATTCTTTTCAATAATCTTCATGCTTAAATTCTCTAATTTATCATTGAAGGACTTAACTTGATCATCAGCCTCATTGTTGATCTCATTCTCTACTTTAATTTCATTATCAATTTCTAAAAGACGTAAATAATATAAACCTGCCTCAACTTTTTTTATTTCTTCTGAAATAGATTTGTATTTTGCAGCCTCTTCAGCTTGCTTTTGCAAATTTGCTAATTGTCTTTCCTGTTGTCTTCTTAATTCATCTGCCCTTTTTAAATTATTTTCAGCCGCGCCTAATCTTAATTCTGCTTCGTGTCTTCTAACATGTAAACCTGCTATGCCAGCTGCTTCTTCTAAAATAGCTCTTCGATCAGAAGGTTTTGCTGTGACCAATGCTCCAATTCTACCTTGACTAATAATTGAAGGTGAATGGGCACCTGTTGATAAATCAGCAAAAAACATTTGAGCATCTTTAGCTCTTACTTCTTTCCCATTTATATAAAATTTTGAGCCTTTATCTTTTTCTATTTTTCTTCTTATTTCAATTTCATCGAGCTCATTATATTGTAGAGGACCATCCTTGTTGTCATTTGATAAGCTCACCAAAACTTCTGCAATATTTTTTGATGGTTTGTTTGAAGTTCCAGAAAATATAACGTCTTCCATTCCTGAACCTCTCATACTTTTTGCCGATGTCTCACCCATACACCATCTTAACGACTCCACTATATTTGATTTGCCACAACCGTTTGGGCCAACTATCCCAGTTAAACCTTCTTCAATGAGGAAATTTGTTTTTTCAGCAAAAGACTTAAATCCATTTAGTTGGATTTTTTTAAATTCCATTCACTGACTTATATCAGTTTTTCTATGTATTTTTTTAATTTTTTGTAGTTTGAGTGATTTTCAAACTTTTTTCCATTAATTATGACTGTAGGAGTAGAGTCCACTTTGTACTTTTTAACACCTTCGATTCGGTCTTCTAAAATATGATCCTCTATTTTTTTATCCGCCAAGCACTTATCAAAATCAAGATTATATTCAGTATTATTAATAAATTTTTTCATAGCTTGATTTGCTTCTAATTCATTTTTTCCCTTGATCCACTTATCTTGATTTAAATAAAGGTGATGCAAAATTTCATGCTCACCATCATTTCTACAATGCGCTAATTTAGTTGCATTAAATGCAATGATATCTAATGGGAAGCTTTTAAATTCTATTGAGATCAATCCTTTATCAATAAAATCCTCTTTTAGTTTAGGATAAATATTTTTATGAAAATTTGCACAAAAACTGCAAGTTAAAGATTCAAAAACCATCAACTTAACTTTTGAGTCTGCATTCCCTACTAAAATTGGTTTAACTTCAGAATTAGCATTAATGAAATTAAAAAAAATTAAAATTGAGACAATAATTATTTTTTTCATTTTATTTTAAAATGTTTACTTAGCTCTAACAGTGAGTTTTTTATTTTGTCATTTTTAATATTATTTATGCTCTTTATATGTTTATTTTTTGTCGCATTAATAGCGGTATTTTTATGGCTTTCTTCAATTTTCCCATCAAATGTATTCAATTTAATGTCATCTAAAACATGATAGCCAAAAAAAACATTAATTTTTTTTATTATTTCTTTTTTAGAATACTCAACGTCAATTTCATTTCCCCTCTTTACTAAAATATTTAAACGACTGCCCGATAACTTGTTTGAACTTTTATATGACTTAGGAAAACTTACTTTAAATAAATCTTTACCTACTAAATATTTCCAATTATCTAAAGTTTCATTATAAATTTTACCTTTTTTACTAATTATTCTTTTTGCCTCTGTGGGTAAAGTATCTTTAAAAGATCTTAAACCTTGAATGGAGTTATATCTCTGCTTAGTATTACATTTTTGACTCATATGAATAATAAAAACATACCAAATAAAATTCTACTTTGGTACGATAATAATAAAAGAATTTTACCTTGGAGAAAAAAAGTTTCTCAGAGGCAAAAAGAATATTTTACGTTTGTTAGTGAATTTATGTTACAGCAAACTCAAGTAAAAACTGTTATTCCTTATTTTAAAAAATTTGTAAAACAAATTCCAACCTTTCAATCATTGGCAAATGTCGACGAAAAGATCTTAATGAAACATTGGGAAGGTCTTGGTTATTATTCAAGAGCAAGAAATCTAAAAAAAAGTGCAATTATAATTGTTAGAGATTTCTATGGTAAGTTGCCAAAATCTTATGAAAAGTTAATACAATTACCAGGAGTAGGTGAATATACATCCAAAGCAATAATGTCTATAGCATTTAACCTTAAAACTATTCCTTTAGATGGAAATGTAGAGAGAATTCTTAAAAGAACTCTATATTTAAAAAAGCAGAATGAAATATCTAAAGATTTTTTAAAAACAAAAATTAATTTTTTTGGACTGTCCAATCGTGCTAGTGATTACTCCCAAGCAATCATGGAGATAGGTGCTTTAATATGCAAACCAAAAAATCCAAGTTGTAAGGAATGTCCTTTAAATAAAAATTGTATATCTCTAAAAAAAAATGACTTTGAATTGACCAAATTTAATAAAGAAATAAAAACTAAATATTTCGAAGCGACTATTTACAAAAAACATAATAACTACTTATTAGTCAAAAATGATAAATTTAAATTTTTAAAAAATATGCCAATTTTTCCAATGACTGAAGTTCGAGAAAGTAAGTATAATTATTCAAATAATAAAAAAATTAATATAAAATTATCTAATATGGAAATGAAAATTTTGTTAAATAACTCGAAAAGACCTCCAAAGATTAAAAATAAAATATTAATTAAAAAAGATAAATTAAGCTCAGAAATAATTCCATCATTTACTAAAAAAATATTTTATACCATCTCAAAATCTGAATGAAAAAAGTTGCAATTGTAGGAGCTGGTATATCTGGTTTGTATCTTGCAAATGAATTAAACAAAAATACTGAAATAGATTATAAAATCTTTGAAAAAAAAGATTATCTTAATTTAAACGAAGGTTATGGCATTCAACTTTCAGTTAATAGTATTAATTTGTTAAATAAAGTAGGATTTAAAAATATTTCAGCATCAGATGTTTATTATCCAACAAAAGTAAATTTTTTCCAGGCTAAAAATATTAAAAAGATTTGTGAAATTGATTTAAAGCAATTCAACAATGTAAACGACCGTTACACAACACTTAAAAGATCAACATTAATAAAGTTTTTAATTGGCAATATACCTGAGGAAAAAATTCAATTTAAAGCCGATATTCAAAATATCGAATATAATGAAAAAATAAAGATTTCTTGGAGTAATAAGAATGAAAGTTTCGATTATATAGTAATTGCAGACGGTGTTTTTTCAAAATTAAAATCTCAAATATCAAATAATCATTTAAACCCAATTTTTAATGGGAACATTGCTTTAAGGGCGAATTTAATACAACATGAAAAAGATAATATTTCTGTTTATATGGGGTCAAATTTTCACTATGTAACTTATCCTGTAAATCAAAAACTCGAATATAATTTCGTTGCTATAATCAAAAAGAAACTAACTACTAAAGAAATTGAAAATAAAAATATTCTTAATTCAGAAACATTTATAAAATCTTTAAAAGACTTTATTTCACAAAATTCTATTATTAATTTGGAAAGTTTAGCAAATATAAAGTGTTTTCCTGTATTTGTAAGCACTGAATTACCCACACTAAAATATCAAAATACTTATTTGAGTGGTGATGCTTTATTTGCTTTTCCACCTTCTTTTGCACAAGGTGCTTCTCAAAGTATTGAAACAGCAAATGGTATTTTAGAAAATATTACAAATTCAAATAGTATTTATAAAGATAAGATAAGTAAAATATTACTAGTAAATAAAAGATCAAAATTAAACCATTTTGCCTTCCATTTAACTAATCCAATAATAATATTAATTAGAAATATTGTTTTGAAATTTTTATCAAAAAATAAAAAATTTCTAGAGAGTTATCTTGGAAAAATTTATAGAAATTAAGTAGTTGGCCTTAGTCTTTGCCTCAAATCATCAATTGGTTTGAGTGAATTACCTGATTTATAATACCAAAAAGTCCAACCATTACAGCTCTCAGCACCTAATATTTGTGCAGCAACTTTATGAATTGATCCTTCTGATTTCCGATATTTTATACTACCATCAATCATAATTTTCGCATTGATTTGTTTTTTTTGATCAAAAATTTCAGTACCAGGTTTAATAATTCCTAATTCAACCAAAGATCCAAATGGCACTCTTGGTTTGGATCTATTATTTTTTATAGTATCTAAATATTCATCTTCTATAATTTTTGTATTTTTAATTCTTTTACTTGCAGCTTCAAAATAGTTTTTTTCTTTTTCTATCCCAAAATAATTTCTACCTAACTTTTTTGAAACTACAGCAGTTGTTCCCGTACCGAGAAACGGGTCCAATATTAAATCGCCTTTATTAGACGATGCTAATATAATTCTGTGCAATAAAGACTCTGGCTTTTGCGTTGAGTGAACTTTATTACCATTATTTTTAAGTCTTTCTTTTCCATTACATATAGGTAAATTCCATGTAGATCTCATCTGTAGATCATCGTTTAAACATTTAAGTGATTGATAATTAAAAGTATATTTTGAGCCTTCACTTTTTGATGCCCATATAAGTGTTTCGTGCGCATTCGTAAAACGTGTTCCTCTAAAATTTGGCATAGGGTTATTTTTGTTCCAAATCACATCATTTAGTATCCAAAAACCTAAATCTTGCATTTTTGAACCAACTCTAAAAATATTATGATAACTTCCTATGACCCATATAGATCCATTTTTTTTTAAAATTCTTTTACATTCTTTAAGCCATTGAACTGAAAACTCATCATAACTTTTAAAACTATCAAATTTATCCCACGCATCGTCTACAGCATCGACTTTAGATCTGTCAGGTCGACTTAATTCTTTTTTCAGTTGAAGGTTGTAAGGGGGATCTGCAAATATCAGATCAAAACTTTCAGCCGGAATTTTTTTTAATTCCTTAATACTATCTCCATTAATAATTTTATTTTTTATGTCTGAAATGATCATTTTATATTTTTGAATTAGACTCCAGTCAGGAGTCTACGTCAACCTGTGATTGAATTTATTGATTGATAATTGTTATGATTATTATTTAAGACTCAATATCTTGTGTATTGGTTGGAAGGTTTTTCTATGAAATCTAGTCACTCCAAATTTTTTAATAGCTTTAATATGATCCTTGGTTCCATAACCTGCATTATTATCCCAGCCGTATTTTTTAAAAGAAAAAGACATCTTTTTCATTAGCTTATCTCTTTCAACTTTAGCAATAATCGATGCGGCTGAAATTTCAGGAATTTTTTCATCACCTTTTACAATAGTTTTAATTACATAATTTTTTAAGTCTGGTGGTTTATTACCATCTATTAAAACTTTTTTAGGTTTCAATTTGAGTTTCTTAATTGCTCTTTTCATTGAAAGTAGGCTAGCATTTAAAATATTAATTTTTTCAATTTCCTTTATTGATGCAGATCCTAACGCCCAAACTGAATTTTTTTTTATATATTTAGCTAAAGTTTCCCTCTGAATTTTGTTAAGTTTTTTTGAATCTTTAAGAATTTTTCTATTAATTTCTTTATTTAATATAACAGCAGCTGCATAAACTGGTCCTACAAGGCTCCCTCTTCCAACTTCATCAACCCCAGCAATAATTTTTTTCATATAAAATATTATTAAAAATTTAAATCTCTAAACCAGTTTCATCTATTTTTTTTCTAATTTCTTTAAGATCGGCCCAAGAATATTTTTTTTGCTCTGCTTGTCTTAGTAGATATGCTGGGTGAAAAGTTATCATTGTTAAATATGTTTTATTATTAATTATTACTTCCTTCCATTTTCCTCTTTCTTTAGAGATTTTAATTTTATTCCCGAAGAGCGCTTCCATTGCTGTGCTTCCCATTAGAATAAGTATTTCGGGATTTATAATCGAAATATGTTTTCTTAAATATTCAGAGTATCTATTTATTTCTGATATTTCAGGCTTTCTGTTATTTGGAGGTCTATAATTTACAACATTAGTTATATAAACGTTAGTTCTATCTAAATTAATAGCTTTCAACATTTTATTTAAAAGCATTCCTGCATCACCAACAAAAGGTTTTCCTAATTCATCTTCTTTTTGTCCAGGTCCTTCACCTACAATCATTATTTTTGAAGATGAATTTCCATCACTGAAAACAAGATTTTTTGCACTATTTTTTAGTTCACAATCTTCAATCTTTTCTATTTCAACTCTAAGTTTTGCTAATTCTTCAGATTTTTCCTCATTAGAAGCATTATTTTTAAATCTATTTATTGGCTCATCACTAAATTCATATTCAATACCTAGTTCGTTTATTAAATCACTATCAAATATGTCATTTTGATTTTTTTCATTTAAAGTCATAAAGTAAAAAATGTTCTTAAAAATTTTTTGTTTTATAATATTAATTCTATACCAAACAAATCTCTATTCAAAAGCAGCGAATGAAAAAGAATTCAACCAGAAGTATCTATCAAATTATTTTTCAGCATTATTATCATTTGATAACCAGAAAAATAACGATGCTCTTAAGTTTTTTGAAAATTCAAAAATATTAATTCAATCACATGATAGTTTTTTGCAAGAATATGTATTTTCTTTACTTTTGGATGGACAGGTTAAAAAAGCAATTAAACAAGTAAAATATTCTAATACCTCAATAGGAGGAGATTTTTTTGAAGGAAATTTATTATTAATTTTAGATAGCATTAACAAGAAAAAGTTTAAACAAGCAGCTTTGAAGTTAAAAAAATTGGAAAAGTTCAAAGAGGACGACTCATACAAATTTATAATTTATTCTAGCTTAAAAAGTTACATTGATCTTTTTATATATAAAAAATCTGACATTGTTGAGCAATTTGGAAAATTAGATTTGATAAACATGGCTTTTCAAAATTGTTATTTGAATTCCAAACAAACTGAGTCTTATTTTTTAAATTTAATTAACGATCCTCAAAGTGATTACTCTAGATATACTTTTTTTTATTTGAGTAACGAAGTGTCTAATAACGACCTTGCAACAGTTGATAATTTTGCAGATACAATAGATCCTTTAAGAAGTAGTTTGCTTATTTCTCAAGTAAAAAAATGGATAGATGAAAAAAAATATACAAAATTAACACAGCATTTTTCATGTCAAAATGAGAATGATATTTTGGCAGAATTCTTTTTCCTTATATCTAATTTTTATTCATCTCAAAGTAGATTTGATTACTCAAACATATATTTAAATATTTCAAATTATTTAAATCCAAAATTTTATTTTAATTTATCATTAATAGCTGAAAACTATCAGTCTAATAATAATTATGATCTAGCAAAAAAAACTTTCGAAAAATTTGATGATAAGGATGAAATATTTTTTTGGTACAAAACAAAGAAGATTGCCAGAATTATAGCAGAGGAAGAAAATTATGATGCAAGTTTGAACTATATATTAAAAAATCTTGAAAAATTTAATAATAAATCGACAAAGATGATTTATGATTTGGCAAATATTTACAAAAACTTTAAAAAATATGATGAGGCTATAAATTATTATACTTTGGCCTTAAAAAATTTGGATAAAAATTCTATGGCTTATGCAGATGTTCTTTATCGCAGAGGTGGAGCATATGAAAGATTAAAAAATTATGATTTGGCGGATAAGGATTTGCTAAATTCAATTAAAATTAGACCTGACGAGCCCTATACACTTAACTATCTCGCTTATAGTTGGTTAGAAAGAGGATATAAAATTGAAGAAGCAATAGAAATGTTAAATCAAGCTTACAAAGGTAAAGAAGAAGACCCTTACATAACAGACTCTGTTGGTTGGGGTTATTATTTGACAGGAAATTATATTGAAGCAGAAAAATATTTAAGAAAAGCTGTTGAATTGTTACCAAGTGATCCTGTTGCAAGTGATCATTACGGAGATGTTCTTTGGCAATTAAATAGAAAAATCCAAGCTAATTATTTTTGGAAAAGTGCTTTAAATAGCGATGAAGCAGATGAAGAATTGAAAATTAAAGTTAAGGAAAAATTATATAATGGCTTAAATAATAATTCTTAAATGAAGTTTCATAAAATAAAATCATTTGCAAAAGTAAACTTAACTTTAAAAATTTTAAATAAATACTCAAATGGTTATCATAAAATCGAAAGTTTAATATCTAAGATCAATTTGGCTGATGAGATTTTAATAAAAGAGACACAAGGTTCAAAAAATAGAATATCGTTTAGTGGGAAATTTTCCTCAAATATTTCAAATACAAATACAATTTCAAAACTACTAAAAATCTTAAATGATCAAAATTATATTAAAAATAAAAAATTCAATATCAAAGTAAAAAAAAATATACCCCAATCTTCTGGTATGGGGGGAGGATCTATGAATGCAGCATCCATTTTGAACTACCTATTTAAAAAAAGAATAATTAAAACTACAAAAAATAATTTAATTGAAATTGCAAATAAAGTTGGTTCAGATGTAATTTTGGGTCTTTATGAGAGTCCAATGATCCTACAAGGGCAAAATATAAGTAAAATTAATAAAAAATTAAATTTTCATTTGTTAATAATAAAGCCTAATTTTGGATGTTCTACTAAGATGATTTATGCAAAACACAGAGGATTTTCAAAGAGCCTGTTCCATAAATCAAACAACATTAACAGACAAGATTTATTAAAAGTTTCGAATAACGATTTAGAGAGAGCAGCTTTTAATAAATATCCAATTTTAAGAAGAATCAAAAGTTATTTGCAAAATTTAGATAATATTTACTTTGCAAATATGACAGGCTCGGGTTCGACTATAATTGGTTATTTTTTAACCAAAAATGCGGCAATAAAAGCTCAAAAAAAATTAAAAAATAAATATAAAAACTATTGGTGTATTTACTCTAAAACTATATAAAGCTTTTTTTTTGTGTTATACGAAAAACATCTTGGGGTGTAGCCAAGTGGTAAGGCAGCGGTTTTTGGTACCGCCATTCCTAGGTTCGAATCCTAGCACCCCAGCCATTTATGAAAGCTTTACTTAAAAAAATTTTTCAAAACAAAAAAATTTCAAGCGATAAAGATCTCAAATTTCTGGATTTAAAAAATAATAAGGGAGTAAATAAAATATTTGGTGCAATAAATAACCACAATGAAACCAGCGAGATTAGATATGTTGGTGGTTGCGTAAGAAAAATTTTAAATGATGAAAAAACAGATGATATCGACCTTGCAACTAATTTAACCCCTGATCAGGTTAGGCAATGTTTAGATAAAAACCAAATAAAGTTTTTTGAAACAGGAATTGAACATGGCACAATCACAGCAGTGATTGATGATCAAAATTTTGAAATTACAACATTAAGAAAAGATGTAAAAACAGATGGAAGGCATGCTGTCGTAGAATATACAACTAATTGGAAGGAAGATTCATTAAGGAGAGATTTTTCAATAAATTCAATATATTCAGATTTAGACGGTAATTTATATGATCCAAATTCTGGTCATAAAGATTTAAATGTTGGAATAATTAAATTTATAGGTGATCCAGAAACTAGAATAAAAGAAGATTATTTAAGAATTATTAGATATTTAAGATTTTATACTGAATATAGCAAAATCGATCATGAAATTAATATAATAAAAATCATTAAAAAAAATATAGAGGGTTTAGGAAAAATATCAAAAGAAAGACAATTCAATGAATTAAAAAAAATTCTCAAATTGGATAACTTTTTAAAGTTATTTAAAAATAAAACCTCTTGTGAATTATTTTCATTAATTTTCCCTCAACTAAAAAATTTTAAAAAATTGAGCAAGTTATCAAAACCACAAGAAAAGATATTAAAAAATAAAAGTTTAAATTTCGTCGTTTCTTTTCTTGTAATCGATGAAACTGACAATTCTGACTATTTTGTGTATAAATATAATTTACCCAATGAGTTAAAAGATAAAATTAATTTTCTAAAAAATAATTCGCTAAATAAAGATAGTACTAAAATTTTTAACAAGAAAGATTTACAAAAAATATTTTATTATGAGGGTAAATCTAGCACAATCGATTTAATTGATTTCAATTTATTATATTTTAAACAAAGTAAAAAACTTTCAGAATTAAAAACTTACTTTGAAAAATTAGATAAACCAGAATTTCCAATAAAAGCTCAGTTATTAATAAATGATTATGGATTAAAGGAGGGAAGGGAATTGGGTCAAAAATTAAAAAATTTAGAAATGAAATGGATTGAAAATAATTTTAATTTATCAAAAAAAGATATGGAAAAAGTTTTATCAAATTAAACGTATTTTACGTCTACAATTTCAAAATTTTTTGTCCCTGCTGGTGTATTTATCTCTACAAGATCTCCTTTATTTTTACCTATAAGACCTTTTCCTATTGGTGATTGAAAATAAAGAAGCTTTTGTTTTAGATCTGCCTCGTCTTTACCAACAATTTTGTAATTTATTTTTTCATTTGTATCTAAATTTTGAAGGTAGACTGTAGATCCAAAAATCACCTTCCCATCATTACTAATCTTGGTGATATCAATTACATTTGCTCTTGCAATTAAATCCTCAACTTCTTGAATTCTTCCCTCGTTATGAGATTGCTGTTCTTTTGCTGCATGATATTCAGCATTTTCTTTCAAATCTCCATGTGATCTTGCTTCAGCAATAGCTGCAACAATTTCGGGTCTCTTTTTTTCTTTCAAAAAAATTAATTCACTTTTTAATTTTTCTAATCCTTCAGTAGTAATTGGTTCTTTATCCATAATTTACCATTTAGCTGTTGGTGGTAATGACATAAGTATAGCTTCAACATTTCCACCAGTTTGTAAACCAAATTTTGTCCCCCTATCATGTAATAAATTAAATTCAACATATCTACCTCTTTTTTTGTATTGGATTTCTTTATCTTTAATTGTCCATTTTAATTTATTTTTTTTCTCAATTATTTCATTAGAAATGTTTTTAAAACTTATTCCCACTTCTCGAACAAAAGAAAAATCTTTTTCCCAATTATTTTTTTTATAATCAAAAAAAATCCCGCCAATACCTCTTGGCTCTTTTCTATGTGGCAAATAAAAATATTCATCACACCACTTTTTATATTTTTTGTAATAATTTTTGTTATGTTTATTACATGATTTTTTTAGTTCTGAATGAAACCAATTTTCTAATTTCTTATCTTTCATACAAGGTGTAACATCCATTCCACCTCCAAACCAACCAAATGAAGTAACTATATACCTCGTGTTAAAATGCATTGCCGGCACATGAGGATTTTTCATATGCATAACAACAGATATTCCAGATGCCCAAAATTTGGAGCTTTTTTTAGTGCCTGGAACTTTATTTTTAAATTCATTTGAAAATTTTCCATAAACTTCTGAAAAATTTACTCCAACTTTATCAAAAATTTTACCGTTTTCTAAAATTCTATATTGTCCTCCACCTTCATCATTACTTTTACTTCTATTCCAATTAGTAATTTTAAATTTGGTTTTTTTGCCCTCTTTTTCCTCTATTTCTCTACAAAGCACTTCTTGTAAAGTTTTAAACCAATTTTTTGCTAATTTCTTTTTTATATATTGATCCATTTAACCTAACTGTCTTATAAATTCTGAAGCTCCTATGGCCACTGATATTGAAATGTTTAACGATCTTTTATTTTTTAGCATTGGAATCTTAATTCTTTCATTAACCTTAGAATGTACATCTTCTGGAACACCAGCACTTTCTCTGCCAAAGAGCAATATATCATTACGCTTAAATTTAAACTTTGTATAAACTTTGCTAGCTTTTGTCGTCATTAAAACTACTCTATTTTTACTATTTTCATCAAAGAATTCTTTAGAGCTCTTGTAAAATTTAATTTCACTGTAATCTAAATAATCCATAACAACTCTCTTGAACCTTTTATCGCTAAATAAAAACCCACAAGGTTCAATGATTTCTAAACTAGCACCTAGGCAAGAACAAGTTCGAATAATTGAAGCTGTATTTTGAGGAATATCCGGCTGATATAGAGCTACTTTTAGACCGTGTTTTAAAGGTTTCTGTGTCATTGTTACCATAGAAATATCTCTTTTTTATTATATGAAATCATATATTACCAAAGTTATAAAATATTAAAGATGTCAGATCAAAAAGACGAAAAAAAGACCAACAGAAGAGATTTCTTGTTTACTGCTACTGCCGCAGCAGGTGCAGTTGGAGTAGGTGCTGCTGTTTGGCCATTAGTCGATCAAATGAACCCAGATGCCTCTGTAAAAGCATTAGCAAGCACAGAAGTAGATGTAAGTTCAATGCAACCAGGACAATCTTTAACGGTTCTTTGGAGAGGTAAACCTGTTTTTATAAAGAGAAGAACGGATGATGAAATTAAAAAAGCGAGAGCAGTTGACATCAATGATCTTAAGCATCCTGAAAAAGATGAAGATAGAGCAAAGAATCCTGAATGGTTAGTGATGCTTGGGATTTGTACTCATCTAGGATGTGTTCCATTAACAGATAAAGGTGATTATGATGGTTGGTTTTGTCCTTGCCATGGTTCTCATTATGATACATCTGGTAGAATTAGAAAAGGACCAGCTCCAACTAATATGGAGATACCTAAATACGAATTTGTAAATACTAACACGATTAAGATTGGATAAATATGAGTGATCACGAATACACACCTAGTTCAAAGTTTGGTAAATGGTTTAATGATAGATTGCCTTTGCTTACATTGGCAAATCACCTAACAGATTACCCTACACCAAAAAATTTAAATTACTGGTGGACTTTTGGTGGGATATTAACTTTTTGCTTAATTACCCAAATAGTTACAGGATTAGTTTTGGCTATGCACTACATTGCTCATGCAGATATGGCATTCAGCAGTGTTGAACATATAATGAGAGATGTGAATTATGGATGGTTGTTAAGATATGTTCACGCAAATGGTGCTTCTATGTTTTTCCTTGCAGTTTATATTCATATTTTTAGATCTTTATTTTACGGATCATATAAATCTCCTAGAGAAATAATTTGGATACTTGGAATTATAATTTATCTGCTAATGATGGCAGCTGCTTTTATGGGGTATGTTCTTCCTTGGGGACAAATGAGTTTTTGGGGAGCAACAGTAATAACAAATTTATTTAGTGCAATACCACTTGTGGGAGAGAGTATAACAACTTGGTTATGGGGTGGTTACTCAGTTGACAATCCAACTTTAACAAGATTTTTTACTCTGCATTACTTGATACCGTTTTTAATACTAGGGCTTGTAGTACTTCACATATGGGCATTACATGTTCCTGGAAATAACAATCCAGTTGGTATTGATATTAAAAAGCCATCTAAAGATACAGTTCCGTTTCATCCGTACATCGTGATTAAAGATGCTTTTGCGTTATTAATGTTTTGTATTGTTTTTGCGATGTTTGTATTTTATCAGCCAAATATTTTAGGACATGCTGATAATTATATCGAGGCGGATCCACTTGTAACTCCTGCTCATATAGTTCCTGAGTGGTACTTATTACCTTTTTATGCGATCTTAAGATCTGTTCCTGATAAACTTATGGGTGTTGTTGCTATGTTATCAGCTATTTTAATTTTAGCTGCTTTACCATGGTTGGATACGTCAAAAGTTAGATCAGCAGTTTTCAGACCGTTATTTAGACAGTTCTACTGGATCCTGGTAGCTGATGTTTTAATTCTAGGATATGTAGGGGCTATGCCAGCTGAAGGATTGTACTTGTTAATTGCAAGAGTTGCTACAGCGTATTACTTTGCGCATTTTTTAATTATTCTTCCAGTTTTAGGATGGAAAGAAAAAACTACCCCACTGCCTTTGAGTATTACCGAGCCAGTTTTAGGAGGCTCGCCAAATTTAGCTGCAGTAAGGAGTGATGAAAAAATAGAAAAAACAATAAAGTGAGAAAGTTAAAAAATATTTTTTTTGTATTAATATTCTCAGTTATAGTACTAAATTCATCTAACTCTGCTGAAAAATCAACTCCTTTTTTAGAGACTAAATGGACTTTTAAAGGTCTCTTTGGAAAATTTGATAGAGCATCACTTCAAAGGGGTTATCAAGTATATACAGAAGTATGTGCATCTTGCCATTCTATGAAATATTTAACCTATAGAAATTTGGCAGAAAAGGGTGGACCAGAATTTTCTGAAGCAGAGGCTAAAGCAATAGCTGCAAGTTTTGAGGTAACAGATGGTCCTGACAGCACTGGAGAAATGTTTGTAAGACCAGCCAAATTGTCTGATAAATTTGTGATGCCATATGCTAATGAGCAAGAAGCTAAAGCTGCTAATGGTGGTGCTTATCCACCAGATATGTCTGTTCTAGTTAAGGCAAGAAAGGGCGGAGCAGATTATATTTATTCCTTACTGTTAGGATATTCTGAACCACCAGAGGGTGTAGAACTTGATGATGGTGTTTATTACAACAAGTATATGTATGGTAATAAAATTAAAATGCCAGCTCCTTTATCTGATGATTTAATTGAGTATACAGATGGAACAAAAGCTACCGCAGAGCAAATGTCTAAAGATGTTACAAATTTTCTGATGTGGTCAGCGGAACCACATTTAGAGCAAAGACATAAAACAGGATTTAGAGTTATAGCTTATTTGATAATATTGACTGTATTGGTTTACTTTACAATGAAGAAGATATGGTCACGTGTTGAATCTAAAGTTTAGAACATCCCCATCTTTAACAATATAATCTTTACCCTCTAATCTCATTTTACCGTTTTCTCTTGATTTTAACCAACCACCACTACCAACGAAATCTTTATAAGACACAGTTTCTGCTCTTATAAAACCCTTTTCAAAATCTGTATGAATTATACCTGCTGCTTGAGGCGCCATGCAATTTTTGTTAATTGTCCAAGCCCTTGTCTCCTCAACTCCTGAGGTAAAAAACGTCTCTAAAGATAAAAGGTCATATCCTTTTTTGATTAATAAATTTAATCCAGTATCATCTACGTTGATCATTTTCATATAGTTTTTTCTTTCTTCATTTTCTAGTTCATTTAATTGATTTTCTATTTCAGCTGAAATAGTTAGAGTGTTTTTAGAACCATATTTTTCAATAAAACTTTTTGTATAATCATTGCCTTTATCAATGCTATTTTCGTCAACATTACAAACATACAATTTAGGTTTTGTTGACAATAATCCTGATAATTTAACATCCTTTTTATCAAATTCTTCGTATAATTTATTTATATCATCGTTATTATTAATTAAATTCTGAGCTCTTTCTAGAATTTGGTTTTGATTTTCGTCATTATTTTTTTTATTTTTCTTATCTAGTCTTTTTTGAATAGATTCCAAATCTGCTAAAGACATCTCTGTTTCAATTATTTCTAAATCTCTAATTGGATCAACTGTTGGATTTACATTCTGAATATCATCAGAATCAAAACACCTAATTAAATGAATAACAGCGTCTACTTCTCTTATGTGGGATAAGAATTTGTTACCTAATCCTTCACCTTTAGAGGCTCCTTCGACTAATCCTGCTATATCAACAAAAGATATTGTGGTATTTATTTTTTTTTTTGAATTTGAAATTTTAACTAATTCATCTAACCTATAATCTGGTACAGGCACTACGCCTATATTTGGATCTATCGTACAGAAAGGAAAATTTGCTGCTTGGGCTTTACTTGAATTTGTAAGTGCATTAAATAAAGTAGATTTACCAACATTTGGTAAACCAACTATACCACACTTAAAACCCATTTAATTATTGTTAACTTTGCTTGAGAATAAATCTAATTTTTTATCTATCAAAATAGCAATAGAGTCTATTATATTGTGAGTAATTTTTTCTAAGTGTTCTTGTTCATCATCAGAAAAATCATTTAAAACAAAGTCTGATACAGACATTTTATTCTCTGGCTTTCCAATCCCGATCCTCACTCTTGAATAGTCTTTTCCAATAAATTTATCTATTGAAGCAACTCCATTGTGACCTGCACTTGATCCACCAAATTTTGCCTTTATTTTTCCAAATTCAACGTCTAGATCATCATGAAAAACAATGACATCTTCTGCATCTATTTTGAAATATTCAAGTAATTCTCTTATACATATTCCTGAGTTGTTCATGAAAGTCAGGGGTTTGATAGCATAAATTTTCTTTTCCCCGATATTGCCTGTTGTAAGTAAACCCTTAAATTTTGGTTTTTGCTTTGAAAGACCAAATTTTTGATTTATTGCATCTACAATTTTGAAACCTATATTATGTCTATTATTATGACTGTTTGGTGTTGGATTGCCCAAGCCTACGATTAACAACATTTTATTTTATTATTATTTTCACAGATTATTATTTTTTCTCTGCTGGAGCTTTTCCTTCTTCTTTTCCTTTATCGCCTTCTGCAGCTTTTTCTGCACCTTCTACAGGTTTAGCATCTCCATCCGCAGCTGCCTCCGCAGCTTCTCCACCTTCTCCCTCAGCTTCTGCTGGTTTTTCAGGTTCTTTAACAACCGTTGGTGCTGCGACTGTTGCGATTACAAAGTCTCTTCCTTGAATTGTAGGTGTTACATTTTCAGGTAAATTTATAAAAGATATTTTAATACTTGCTCCAATATCTAAGTTATTTAAATCTACAACTAACTCTGTTGGTATATTTTCTGTAGGACATCTTAATTCAACTTTACGTCTTACGATATTCAAAACCCCACCTCTTTTTAGTCCTGGTGACAATTCGTGGTTTATAAATTTGACTGGAATTTCTAAAATTACTTTCGCACCTTTAACAATTCTTAAAAAATCTAAATGTATGGGCTCATCTGTAACCGTATCAAAATCAATAACTCTTGGTAAAACTTTTTGTTCTTTCCCATCAATATTAATTGAAATTATATTTGATAAAATATTTTCTTTATTTAATAAATTTTTTACTTCTTTAACAGAGACAGAGATTTTTTGATTTGGCTCTTCTCCTCCATAAATAATTCCTGGAACCATACCTTTACTTCTGAGTGATTTTACTTCACCCTTAGTTTTTGTTTCTCTTATTGTGGCTGCTAATAAACTCATAAAGTGTCGGGTTTTTAACTTATGAAACTAAATTTTACAAGTAAATTATTTGAATAGATCTGATACTGAGGTAGAATTTGATATTCTTTTAATAGCTTCTCCAACCAAATTAGAGATTGTTAATACCTCAATATTCTTAGCTTTTTTAACTTTCATTGAATTATCTATCGTATCAGTTACAACTAAATTTTTTATCGAAGATTTCTTAATTTTTTCAACAGCATTACCACTTAATACACCATGTGTTACATACACATGAACATCTTTAGCTCCTCTTTTTTTTAATTCAGAAGCTGCATTTACAATTGTTCCACCAGAGTCGATTATATCATCAACTAATATACAAGTTTTATTTTTCACATTTCCAATTACATTCATTACTTCTGACTTTCCAGGTGCGGGTCTTCTTTTGTCTACTATTGCTAAATCTACATTTAACAATTTTCCTAAAGCTCTTGCTCTTGCAGTACCACCGACATCCGGAGCAACACAGATTATATTATTTTTTTTTAATTTCTTTTTTATATGTCTAGCAAATATTGGAGTTGCAAATAAGTTATCTACTGGAATATCAAAAAATCCTTGAATTTGTCCAGAATGTAAATCAACTGTAACGACTCTATCTGCTCCTGCTTTTGCAATAAGGTTAGATACAAGTTTTGCAGATATAGATGTTCTAGGAACCACCTTTCTATCTTGTCTTGCATATCCAAAATATGGGATCACAGCAGTTATGTTTTTGGCCGATGATCTTTTTAAAGCATCAATCGATAGTAGTAATTCCATTAAATTATCATTTGCAGGAGATGAAACAGATTGAATCAAAAAAATACTATTGCCTCTAATATTTTCATTAATTTCTATATAGATTTCTCCGTCTGCAAATTTTCTTATGTTTGAATTCACTAGTCTATTTTTTAAAAATTTAGATATTTTTTGACTAAGATGTTTATTACTGTTTCCTGTGAGAATTTTCATTCGAGATGTCCTATTTAATCATAATTGCAGAAATATTTCTACCATAATCGTTATGATTATTTTTTTTTGATCTCCTAGAACTAAAAAAGTTATTTTCTGGAGCGTAGGTATCCTTTTTTATTATATCTATTTTTTTAACTCCATTTTCGTAAAATTGAGATTTTATATATTCGCTTAAATCAAAGTAAATTTTTTTCCCTTTAAATGTGAAGAAATTCACATTTTTTTTATTTTTATACTTAAACAATTTAAAAAAATCATTTTTTACTTCATAACTATTTTTTTTTATACATGGTCCAATGCAAGCAATCATATCTTTCTCTGAGCATCCATTTTTTTTTAAAAGCTGAATTGTTTTTTTTACTATTCCCTTAAAAGCACCTTTCCACCCAGCATGTATTGCACCAACAAATTTTTGCTTTCTTTCTATAATTAGAATTGGCGCACAATCTGCAGTAAGTATACTAATCGCAATATTTTGCTTATTTGTAATCATCGCATCTCCAGTCAATTTTTTCTTTGGAACATTATTAATTTTAAGAACTTTATTGCTGTGAATTTGATTAAGAGAAACTAGATTCCCACTTGTACAACCTATTTTTTTTGAAACTATTTTTAAATTTTTACTTATATTAGCAATTTTATCTTTTGAACCTTTTCCACAATTTAAGCTTTTGTAGATTCCTTTTGAGGCACCTCCTAATCTATTGAAAAAATAATGTGAAATGGATTTTTGATCTCCAAAAATTTTTGACTTAATCACTTAAAACCCAAATTAAAATTATTTTTAGATTTGCTTACAAATAAAACTTTAAACAAAGAGCCCATATATTTTTCATCAATTAATCTTTTTATTCTATAAAATATGTCCGCTTTCTTACTAAATTGTAAATTTTCACTTATTATCTCAGCTCTTTTTAATATTCCTAATTTTGTTAAGAAATTACCTTGGGTAGTTATTAAAGACTTCAAATTAGAACTTGCAAACTCTTTCTTGTACATTTTAAAATTTATCAAATGAGTAATATCCGAGTTATAGGGATTTTCTAAAAAACTAATTTTTCTATGCTTCTCAACACTTTGCAAAGTATTTTTCATTTTTCCACTTGTAAAGCCATAGTCTATCATTAGTAAACCACCATTATTTTTAAAAATAAAATTTGCTATTTCGTTAACAAATTTCATTGCTAAAGGTGAATATTCAACAAATTTTTCTTTTTCTATATTTTTACCTAAATATTTCTCAATTATTTTTGATGACACTTTTTGATCACAAACTTCAAACTTATTTTTTTTGTATGCTACATATTTTTCATACCAATTATCACTTTTTTTTAAAAACTGTTTGATAGGAAAAGCATCAAAAAACTCATTAGCCAAGAATATAGTGGGAGCCTTTGGAATTTCTTTTAAATTTCTTATCCAACTTGCTTTTTTCTTATCTATTTTACTCTTCTGAATTTTTATCAGTAATGGACTTTTTTCTAAAATTAAGAAATTAGCAGATAAACTAATTTCACTAAAATTATTTAGAGTTTTTATAATTTGTGACATCATCTCACCATTACCTGCACCCAGCTCTACAATATTTATTTTTTTTGGTTTTTTTAAATTCTCCCAAAATGAAATTAACCAAATAGATATCATTTCTGAAAAAAGAACAGAAATATTAGGAGATGTTATGAAGTCACCTTTTTTTCCGAAAGGATTTTTTTTAATATAATAACCATTATCTTTGTCATACAAAGATTTGTAAATAAATCTATCCAATGAGATTTTTTTATTGTGTCCTATTAGCATTTTTATAATAGACGATAATTAATCCGCAGGTTAGTGCTATACAACTTATTATTTGCCCCATACTTAAATTGAAAAATAAATAACCTAGTTGTTGATCAGGTTCTCTGAAGAACTCGATAACAAATCTAAAAAAAGAGTATAAAATTAAAAAATACCCCGAAATAATCCCAGGTATTTTCTTTAATCTATTAAACAACATACTTAAAATAATAAATAGAACAACTCCCTCAAATATTGCTTCATAAATTTGTGATGGATGTCGATTTAAATCATCAATTTTTATAAACTTTACTGACCATGGTACATTTGTTTCTATGCCGTAAAGTTCTGAGTTTATGAAATTTGATATTCTTCCTAAAAAAATTCCTATAGGAGAACAAACAGCAACCACATCTAAATAACTAAAAATATTTTGATTTTTATTTTTGCAGAAAAAATAAGTTCCAATAATAATTCCAACTAATGCCCCATGAAAAGACATACCCCCTTGCCAGATTTTAATAATCTCAACTGGATTACTAATAAAATAGATTGGATCATAAATAATTACATATCCAAGTCTTCCACCAAGGATGATACTTAGGATCAAATAAGTTATATAATCGTCAAAATATTCTTTTTGAGTGCTATCTTTAATTAGTTTGTTCTTTGCGAAATACCAACCAAATACTAAGCCAATTATATATGACAAAGAATACCATCTAATTTCAAATGAAAAGATCTCAAAAGCGACTGGGTCAAAATTATTAATAAACATTTAATTGTAATATTATAAATATTACTTAAACTTTGATAAGAAATTATTATGTCAAAATCAAGATTCGTATTTGATAAATTTGCAAAGTTCTTGGAAGAAGGACTCGTAAATTACAAAGATTTTAGTGACGAGGTTGTAAATATTTTACGATCAAAAAAAGAGGAAATTATCCTTAAAATGAATTTAGTAAGCAAAGATGAAATAGATATATTAAATAAAAGAATTGAAAAATTAGAAAAAAAAATTGCTGAAAAAAAAATAAAAAAAAAAACTAAACGGGCAAAGAAATAATAACTTTTAATCCACCTAAACTAGACTTATCAAATTTAAGATCTCCCCCATGTGATTTTACGACATCTGATGATATAGCTAAGCCAAGACCAACACTTGATTTTGTTTCTGATCTACTTTTGTCAATTTTATAAAATGGCTTCAAAACATTTTGATGTTCTTTCTGTGGTATTCCTGGACCATCATCCTCTATTAAGATATTAATTGTTGATCTTCCTTTTTTTAGATACAACTCAACATTGTCAGCAAATTTTAGAGAATTATCTATAAGGTTATTAATACACCTACTAATTAAATTCTTTCTTCCATCAAAATAAACCCTCTCTTTTAAGAAATATTTTATATTTGGTTTCTCGTATTTTTTACAAATATCCTCAAGAAGAATAGAAATATCAAATGTTTCAGTCTTATCTTTTGCCCCGGATCTTGCAAATTGAAGATATTCATTCAACATTTTTTCCATTTCATCGACATCTCTTGAGAGTTTCTCCACGACACTCTTGTCTTTAATCATTGCTATTTGAAGTTTTATCCTTGTCAAAGGTGTCCTTAAATCGTGGCTGATACCTGATAACATTTCAGATCTTTGATTAAGGTGTCTAATTATTCTTTTTCTCATTTTGTCAAACTCATAACCAGCTTTTCGAATTTCAAGTGCTCCAGAAGGTCTAAACTCATCAATATCTTCCCCTCGACCAAATCTTTCAGATGCTTCTGCAAGTTTAGTTATGGGTCTAGTTTGATTCTTTAAAAAAATTATTGCTACAGCTATCATTAACAATGCTGGCAATGTTATCCAAAGACCAAATAATCTAGCTGAACTTGTAGTTAATCTATCTCTTGGAATATAAAATTGAAAATATCCTTTTGAATATCCTATTTTCAAATCAACAACTTCCTTAAAGTTTGTTGTATTAAACCAGTAGGTTAAATTTTTTTTCTTTAATTCTCTTCTTAGTGATCTATCCACTGGACTGAACCATCTTTCTGGAATTTTATTTGGTAAGATTTTATCTTTTTCATATTTGATATTAAAACCTAAATGTTCTTTAAATAAAATTATTATAAAATCTTTATTTGTTTCATCGTTATCATAAGCATCTACAAATGTTTTGACTTCAGAAACTAGTGCTCTTGTCATTCCTGAATTAGTTTTGATCCATAGACTATCAAAAAAAACTAACGATATAGTTATTTGCATAACTACTATTGGAACAGCAACTATAAGTAGACCTCTATAAAAAAGTCTTTTAGGTAAGATATTTTTTATATATTTACTCAATCCATAAAACATAACCTTCACCTCTTATTGTTTGTAAATAATTTGGGCTTTTTGGGTTTTCTTCAATTTTCTTTCTAAGTCTTGTAATTATTACATCTACAGATCTTTCTTTATCAATTTTTATAAGATTTCCAATCTCCTCTCTTTTAAAAATTTTTCCAGGGGAATTAACCATTTTATCTAAAATAATTTTTTCTGTATTATTTATTTTTATTGATTTATCATTTTTCAAAATAAATTGCTTGTTAAGATCTATCTCAATTTTACCAAATTTAAATTTTCTCTTTGTATTTCTATATTTTGTTTTATTTAAGATATTATTAATTCTAAGTATTAATTCTTTTGGCTCAAAAGGTTTTGGGAGGTAATCGTCTGCACCAATATCTAAACCCTCTATTCTTTCCGAGGCTTCACCTTTCGCTGTTAAAAGAATTATTGGGGTTGAAATTTTGTCTTTATTTTCTTTTGTAAATTCTAAACCACTTTTGCCTGGCATCATTATATCAAGCACTATTAAATCAAATTTTATAATTTTAACTTTTTCAAGGGCATCTTCGGCGCTATTTGAACTGGTTACGAGATAATTATTTTGACAAAGATATTCTTTAACTAATTCTCTTATACCATCATCATCATCTACAACTAAAATATGTGCTTTAAATTTTTCCATTAATTATTTTTTTTAAAACATTGTCAAAACTGACAACCTCATTTGCTTTTGATGCAGAAAATGCTTGGTAAATTCTTTTCTTTTGAGCTGAGAAAATTTCGTTAAATAATTTTTCTCCTTCCTCTGTTAAGAAGACATGTTTTATTCTGGTATCTACTTGATCCTTTTCATATTTTATAGCTTTTAAATTTATTAAATCTTTCAAAACTCTATTCAAACTTTGCTTTGTAACTTTCAATTTTCTTAAAAGTTCAGATATTGTAATACCCTCATATAATGAAATTAGATGAATAACCTTGTTATGCGCGACACCTATGGAGTATTTATTCAACACATTTCTAGCATCTGAGACCGTCTCTCTGTATCCAAGAAATATTTTTTCAATATATTGTTTAAGATCATCATCTTTTAAATATAAAAGTTTTTTCATATTGGTAAGTTATATTGACATATTATATATACAAATATATTTTTTTATAAAATTAAATAATGATACCTTTCGATAAACGATCAGGAAAAATTTGGTACAATAATGAGCTTGTTGAATGGCAAGATGCAAAATGCCATGTAATCAGTCACGGACTTCATTATGCAAGTTTAGTTTTTGAAGGTGAAAGAGTATACGACGGAGAAATATTTAAGTTAGAAGAGCACACAGATAGATTATTTTATTCTGCAAAAAGATTAGACATTAATATTCCTTATACAAAAAATGAAATAAATGAAGCTTCTAAAAAAATAGTGGCGGTTCAAAATATTCAAAATGGATATGTAAGACCATTTGCGTGGAGAGGAAGTGAGATGATGGGAGTGTCTGCACAGAAAAATACAATTAATGTAGCAATAGCTACGTGGGAATGGCCTGCATATTTTGATCCAAAATTAAAAGCTGAAGGAATAAGATTAAATATTTCTAAATGGCGAAGACCAGCTCCAAATACTATTCCTTGGGATGCAAAAGCAGCAGGATTATATATGATTTGTACTCTTTCAAAACACGAAGCTGAACAACAAGGGTATTCAGAGTCATTAATGTTAGATTTTGAAGGCAATGTTGCAGAAGGAACAAGTGCAAACATTTTTTTTAAAGATAAAAATAATGAATTACATACACCAACACCAGATTCTTTTTTAAATGGTATTACAAGACAAGCTGTAATTGAATTAGCCAAATCAAAAAATATTAAAGTTCATGAAAGAAAAATTTCTCCAGATGAACTAGGTAATTTTGATGGATGTTTCTTAACTGGTACAGCAGCTGAAATAACACCTGTTGCAAGCATTGCAGATCACAAATACAAAATTTGTGATGTTATATTAGGATTATCAAAAAGTTTTGATCAGTTGGTTAGACAGAAAAAAGCTGCCTAATCCTTGTTATCTTCAGATATTGCATGGTCTATTCCTTTTCTAAGATAATCATATCCAGTATAGAGCGTTAAAAACGCAGATAGCCATAAAATAATAATGCCAATTGTTTGAGCATTATAATCTTGAAAATTTATTAATTTATTTCCTGTTTCCCCAGTTAGAAGTATTGCTATCGAAAACATCTGCAAGAATGTTTTAAGTTTTGCTAAATTAGAAACTGGAAGCTTTATTTTTCCTTTCGCTAGAAATTCTCTTAAACCTGAAATTAGTATTTCCCTTGTAAGAATTATAATAGCTGCAATAACTTCGTAATTTTTTATTGTTTGGTCCATAACTAACAAAATTAACGCTGTTGCAACAATAATTTTATCTGCAATAGGATCTAAAAGTTCACCAAGTTTAGACTCTTCTTTAAACATCCTCGCTAAAAGGCCATCTAAAAAATCTGTAAATGAGGCAATTAAAAAAAGAGCAAATGGTATAACGTCTCCATAAAATCCAGGAAGGTAGAATGTAAAAACAAATATTGGAACAATTATTATTCGTCCAATTGTTAAATAATTAGGTATTTTAAATTTCATTCGTGAAAGAAGTTATATATTTTTTTTGCAACTTTTTCCTCAACTCCATCAACTGATTTTATTTCATCTAAACTAGCTGATTCCACAGCTCTAGCCGAACCAAAATGATTTAATAATGCCCTTTTTCTGATAGATCCAATACCATCAATTTGATCTAATAATGATTTGCTTATACCTTTTTTCCTTTTTGCTCTATGGGCACTTATAGCAAATCGATGAGACTCATCTCTTAATCTTTGTAAAAAGAATAATGTTGGATCATTTTTTTCAAATTTGAACTCTTTTCCATTATGAAAAAATGTTTCATTCCCACTATTTCTCATTTTACCCTTCGCTATTGCAATAATAGGAATTTCATGTAGACCAAGTTCATTCATCGCTTCTCTTGCCACTGAATATTGACCTTTCCCTCCATCAATTAAAACTAAATCAGGGAAAGTTAAATAGTTATCTTTCTCTTGAACTGCTCTTTTAAATCTTCTGTTAAGAACTTCTTTCATCATTCCATAATCATCTTGAGCATTTTTTTGAATTTTTATATTGAATTTTCTATACCTTTTTTTAACAAACCCTTCATCGCTATAAGTAATTAAAGCGCCCACACTATTTGTGCCTTGAATATGGCTATTATCGTAAACCTCGACTAAATTAATATTAGTTTCAAGATTGAATTTTTTTGATACTGCATCAAAAAGATCTCTATTATTCTGACTCTCATAAAGTTTTCTATTCAAACTATCTTTTGCATTATTTATTGCTTGATTAATAACTTTTAGTTTTGTCCCTTTTTTTGCAACAGTAATTGCGATTTGTTTACCTTCTTTTTGTGTAAGTGTTTTTTCAATTAATTCTTTCTCTTTAATTTCATTTGATAAAATTATTGAAGATGGCACACTTTTATTTTCATAAAATTGAGATACAAAAGAATTAATGATATCACTTAAATTTTCTTCTGGATCATGCTTTGGAAAAAAAGCTTGATTACCCCAATTTTGTTTTGACCTATAAAAAAAAACTTGAATACAAGTTTTTCCAGACTCTTTATATCCCGCGATAACATCTGCTTCGACTAAATTTGCTTCATTAATTCTCTGAGAAGATTGGATAATATTTAATGATTTAATTCGATCTCTTAATATTGCTGCTTTTTCAAAGTCTAAATCCTCACTAGCCTTTTCCATTTGATTAGATAAGCTTTTCTGAATTTTTCTAGATTTGCCTGACACAAACTCAATTGCATCATCAACAGTTTGTTTATAATCACTCTCAGTTACGTAACCAACGCAAGGTCCTGAGCACCTTTTAATTTGATAAAGTATGCAGGGCCTTTCTCTGTTTTTGAAAACAGTGTCATCACAAATTCTAAGATGAAATATTTTTTGGATCATTTTTATAGTCCAATTTGCAGATCCAGCTGATGCAAATGGTCCAAAATAAAATCCTTCTTTGCCTTTTTTCCCTCTGTGCCTTTTGATTTGTGGCCATTTATCTTTGTCGCCTATAAAAATAAAAGGAAAGGATTTATCATCTCTTAGTAAAATATTAAATTTTGGTTTAAACTTTTTAATTAAATTTGCCTCTAAAAGTAAAGCCTCACTTTCATTTGAAGTAGTAGTAATTTCGAGTCTTTTTGTTTGAGAGAGCATTCTCTCAGTCCTAATGATATGATTTTTCTCTGATACATAACTTTTAAGTCTGTTTGGAAGGTTTTTTGCTTTACCCACATAAAGAATTTCTCCTTTTAAATTTAGCATCCTATAAACACCTGGCAACTTAGGAACCAAGGGCAATTCTTTTTTAATTACTTCTTTACCTATATCAGAGCTGATCATGGCTTCTTTTTTTAGAAATTTGGATCCCAACAGAGCTGCAATCCTTCATTATTTCTAATTTTTCGATTTGAAGAGTAATTTTATCTATTCTTTTATCTTTGAATAGCTCATCAAAAACATCTTCTGCCAATGTTTCAAGAAAATTGTAATGTTTGTTTTTTACTAGTTTTTTTATTAATTTTACTATTTTAGCATAGTTAACTATCGATTTAATATCTTTATCATTCGATGGCTGTTTATCTTGATAATTTACTTCTAAATTAAATTTTACTTTTTGAGGCTTTTCTTTTTCAAAATCAAAATAACCAAGTTTTAAATCTAACACTAATTCTTTTATTAAGACCTTCTTTTCATAGTTAAATAAACTTTTATTTTTATCTATTTTTACAACTTTGAGATTATTTTTTTTCATATTTACATTCTAGATTCTATAAATTTAATAATTTCTGGATGGTAATAACTAAAACAGCTATATTTAACAAGTTGATGGCCTGCAGCACTCTTTTTCATTTCTTTCTTTAATTTCTTATCAAGAACTACAAATTTTTTTTCACTTGTTAGTTTTTCTTTACCTTCTGGCCAAGCTTCTTCCCATCCTCCTTTCATTTTCTCTCTAACTTTACAATCTTTTCCATTGACAAAAATTTTTCTATTTGTGTGACCAGGTGTATCAATCCATTTTATACCCGGGATATTTCCTAAATCTTTTTTCATCCAGACACTATTGCTACGCCAATCTCCCTCACCGTCCACGGGGCTATGAAAAACTAGAGCATCAATTCTTTTAAAACTTTTCAGTTCGTCAATTTGCATTTTTCTAATTGGAGTGTTTGGATTTCTATCCCAACAATTAGGCATGAAGGAAATAGTTGCATTAAAGTCCTCTGGATAAAGACCTTTGTGTCTAAGTGTATCAATACCTCCGCAAGACAATCCAGACATAAATATTTGATTTCTTGGAGTTCCTTTTGAAACTAATTCATCAATTATTTCTTTATTTACATCGACTCTTTTACTTATTCCCCAATTTTCTAAAATACAATCATACCAAGGTTTGTGAAATGCACCTTTCAATTTCCACGCACAACCATATCCATCATCTCCACCTGCTTTATGTAACCTTCTATTAAGCATTAAAACCAGTTCTTTACCTTTAATTTTAGTTCCTGATATTTGACCTAAATACTTTGGAAGAAAATCTTTACATTCTCCCCATTTCTTTTTGACTGTCCATCCTCCTGTATTATAGATCATTATGATTTTATTTTCTGGATTTGGAATATCAGTTCCTTTTATTACAGTTACTTTTTTTCCATCACTATAAATAAATGCGTCTCCCTTGATATCTCCAGATCTACATTCTCTAGCTTCTGCTAAAGAAATTAATGTAAAAAATATTGAAATTGTAAGTATTAATTTTTTCATTCCTTACCACCCATTACGTCTGGAGTTTGCCAGTTTAAGTTTTGGCCACTATCAATTGCTAAAACTTGACCTGTAATAGATCTATTTTTAATAAAAAAGTCAACAGCATTGCAGATTTCTTCAACATCTGTCTGTTTTTTAAGAGGTGTTGCCATGTATTGTTTTTTAAAGTGCTTGTCAGACTGTCTTTTATTTTTAATAGTTGGACCTGGAGCAATTCCATTCACTCTAATATTTGGGGCAAGACTCATAGCGCTTGTTTTGGTTAAAGTGTAAAGACCAGATTTACTTAATGTATATGAAAAAAAATATGGAGTTAACTTGAATACTCTTTGGTCAATTATATTAATAATATTATTGTTTTTGCCTCTAATATTTTTAGCAAAACCCTTTGATAATAAAGCTGGTGCTTTTAAATTCGCTTTTAAATGGCTTTCCCAACTTTTTGTTGTGATATTTTCAAGTTTATCGTTCTCAAATAATGAAGCATTATTAATTAAACAATCAAAATACTTCAACTTTGATTTTGAAAATTTAAGCATTCTTTCTATTTCTTTTTCTTTAGTTAAATCTGCTTTTGCTAAATAAATTTTTGTACCACTTTTAGTTAAATCTTTTTTAAGATTTTCTGCTTTGGATCTAGATTTGTTATAATGGATAACAATTTCAATATTAGGTCCAGATAATTTTTTAGCTATGGCAGCTCCCATTCGAGTTGCTGCTCCAGTAATTATTATCTTCCGTGCTTCCATTTTTTATCTCTTTTTTTTGTAACCCTTGTTCCTGGCATACCCAATGTAGATCTACCTTTGGGATAAATTTTATTTTTAACATCGTACTGTCTAATCTTAGGGTTTAAAGTAATTTCTAATTCGGTACTTTGAAGTTTTCTCATTTCATCTCTAATTTTAGCAGCTTCTTCAAATTCCAGATTAGATGCAGCTTCCTTCATCTTTTTGTCTAATCCTTTTAAATGTTTTTTAAGGTTACCACCAATATTGGAACCTTCGCTTATTTTGACGTAATCTTTCTCGTAAACACTTTCTAAAATATCACTTATTTCTTTTTTTACAGATTTAGCATCGATTTTATTTTTCTTATTGTACTCTAATTGAATCTTTCTTCGTCTCTCAGTTTCTTTAATTGCTTTCTTTATACTTTTGGTTTCTTTATCGGCATAAAGAATAACTTTTCCATCTACGTTTCTTGCAGCTCTTCCTATTGTTTGAATTAGTGAAGTCTCTGATCGCAAAAATCCTTCCTTATCAGCATCTAGTATTCCAACTAATGCACATTCTGGAATATCTAAACCTTCTCTTAATAAATTTATTCCAACAAGAACATCAAATACACCCATTCTAAGATCTCTCATAATCTCTATTCTCTCAAGTGTATCTATATCAGAATGAAGGTATCTTACTTTTATCCCATTTTCATGAAGATACTCGGTTAAATCCTCTGCCATTTTTTTTGTAAGTGTTGTAACCAAAACTCTATAATTATTCTCAACTACTTTTTTGCATTCATGCATAAGGTCGTCTACTTGATTTTTTGCTGGTCTAATCTCAACTGGTGGATCTATTAATCCTGTAGGTCTTATTACCTGATCAATAAACTTGCCTTTCGTTTGTTCTAACTCCCACGGTCCAGGAGTTGCTGAAACAAATACAGTTTGTGTTCTCATCAAATCCCACTCTTCAAATTTTAAAGGTCTGTTATCCATGCAAGATGGCAATCTAAAACCGTACTCAGCTAATGTGCTTTTTCTAGATCTATCTCCCTTAAACATCCCATTAAGTTGGGGAACTGTAACATGAGACTCATCTACAAAAACTAATGTGTTATCAGGAAAATATTCAAAAAGAGTAGGTGGAGGCTCTCCTGGTTTTCTACCAGATAAAAATCTTGAATAATTTTCAATTCCTGCACAAGATCCAGTTGCTTCAATCATTTCTAAATCAAATTTAGTTCTCTCCTCTAATCGTTGCGCCTCCAATAACTTGTTTTCAGCTTTGTGTTTTTTTAAAGTTTCCTCTAATTCTTTTCTTATTTTTATAATTGCTTGTTCTACAGTTGGTTTAGGAGTGATGTAATGAGAATTAGCATAAACTTTTACTAGACTAAGATCTCTAACCTGATCTCCTGTCAAAGGATCAAATTCCTCAATCTTCTCAAGTTTATCACCAAATAAACTTAGTCTCCATGCTCTATCCTCCAGATGAGATGGAAATATTTCTAAATATTCTCCCCTTGCCCTAAATGTTCCTCTAAAAAAATTTTGATCATTTCTCTTATACTGAAGAGCAACAAGAGATTTTATTATTTGTTCCCTATTATATTCATAGTTTTTCTGAAGAGTTAAAGTCATTTTGCTGTAAGCTTCTACTGACCCCAAACCATAAATACAGGAAACACTTGCAACAATTAAAACATCGTCTCTTTCAAGAAGAGATCTCGTTGCTGAGTGTCTCATTCTATCAATCTGTTCGTTTATTGATGCTTCTTTTTCGATGTATGTGTCTGATCTTGGTACGTAAGCTTCTGGAGTGTAATAATCATAGTAAGATACAAAATACTCAACAGCATTATCTGGAAAAAAAGTTTTCATCTCACCGTAAAGTTGAGCTGCCAAAGTTTTATTTGGTGCCAATATTAATGCTGGTCTATTTGTAGCTTCTATAACTTTTGCCATTGTAAAAGTTTTTCCAGATCCAGTTACTCCTAATAATACTTGATTAAACTCATTTTTTTTAGCTCCTTGAACAAGCCTTTTAATTGCATCTGGCTGGTCACCAGCCGGGGTAAAATCTGACTTTATTTTGAATTTTTTTCCACCTTCGAGTTTTCCACCGATTTTTGGGTTTTTACTCTGAATGTCTGTAATTAGGTCTTGATATGTATTCTCCATATATTAAACAACGTAATTGAATAATTTCATAATTCAATGAGCATAATATCTAATAATTTAAAAAGAATTAAACCATCCCCAACTATTGCAGTTACTCAAAAGGCAAGAGAATTAAGAGCTGCAGGAAAAGATGTAGTTGGACTTGGGGCAGGGGAACCAGATTTTGATACTCCTATCAATGTTAAAAATGCAGCTATTAAAGCAATAAGAGACGGAGATACAAAGTATACAGCAGTTGATGGAACTCCAGCATTAAAAAAAGCAATTTTAAAAAAATTTAAAAGAGAAAATAAACTAAATTATAAACTAGATGAAATCACAGTTGGAACTGGAGGGAAACAAGTTCTCTATAACACTTTTATGGCAACTTTAAATAAAGGAGATGAAGTTATTATTCCTGCTCCATTCTGGGTTTCATATCCGGATATGGTTCTCTTAGCAGGAGGAAAACCAAAAATAGTAAAATGTGATGAAAAAGATGGATTTAAAATTACACCTGCAAAATTAAAAGCTGCAATTACAAAAAGAACGAAGTGGATAATCCTTAACTCACCATCTAATCCAACTGGATCTGGATACAGCAAATCAGAAATTCAAAAATTAGCAAAGGTTTTAATAAAAAACAAAAAAGTTCACATTTTGAGCGACGATATTTATGAGCATGTTAAATATGATAATTTTAAATTTTTTACTATTGCTCAAATTTCAAAATTAAAATCTCGAACATTAACAATGAATGGAGTGAGTAAATCTTATGCAATGACTGGTTGGAGGATTGGTTATGCGGCTGGACCAAAAGAAATAATTTCTGCAATTAGAAAAATTCAGTCTCAGTCTACTTCGAATCCATCATCAATTAGTCAAGCAGCAGCTGTTGAAGCTTTAAATGGAAAACAAGACTTTATTAAGAAAAGAGCAAAATCATTTAAAGAAAGAAGAGATTTTGTTGTAAAAAGTTTAAATAATATTGATGGTATTAGCTGCTTGAAACCTAATGGTGCATTTTACGTATTTCCAAATTGTAAAAAACTTTTAAATAAAAGAACTAAACTTAAAAAAGATACTGATTTTGTCCAAAAGCTTTTAGAAAAACAAAATGTTGCCGCTGTTCAAGGCTCAGCATTTGGTTTAGATGGATATTTTAGAATTTCATATGCAACTTCAATGGCAAAACTTAAAATAGCAATGTCTAGAATTAAAAAGTTTTGTGAGGATTTAGGATAAACCTATTTTTTTTTATTTAGTCCAATTAGAGAAGAATTTCTAAATCTTAAAATTACAATTGCTAAAGCAATTAAAACAATTGCACCAGCTTCATACAGTAATATCTCTGGATTTAGAGATTTTCCTTGTAAAATAATAAATCTAGCAAGTGCAGTTATGGCAATAAATAATGGCAGTGTAATTTGAATTGATTGGCTCTCCCAAAAAACTCTAACCATTGCAAGCACTTCAAGATATAGAAAAAGTAAAAGAAGATCAGCTAAAGTAACCCTTTGCACTAGTATCATCTGATACATCTCTTGTCCAAAAGCAATCACTGTACTAACCAAAATGATTACTAACGCTACAAGCTGGATTTGTTTTACTATATTTTCCATCTAATTAATTTATAATTTAATTCAAATATTTATTCTAGATCAAATTTATTGGAATATAATCAATCGTGGGAGAGAAACTTTTCTGCCTCTAAAGCAGCCATACATCCCATTCCGGCCGCTGTTACCGCTTGTCTAAATATTTTATCTTTTACATCTCCAGCGGCGAATACACCTGGAATATTTGTTTCTGTCGAATCATTCTTTGTTACTAAATATCCTTCTTTATCCATTTCTAGTTGGTCTTTAAATAATGAGGTTGCTGGATCATGTCCTATAGCTATGAACAATCCATCAATTTTTAGTTCATCTACTTTATTTGTCTTAACATTTTTAATTTTTAATCCAGTTACATTTTTAGGATCATTATCCCCAATAACTTCATCAACAACAGAGTCCCAAATTATTTCAATTTTTTTATTTTCCATTAATTTCTTTTGAAGTAATTTTTCTGCTCTCAAACTATCTCTTCTGTGTATAAGTTGAACTTTTGAAGCAAATTTTGTCAAAAACATAGCTTCTTCGACTGCAGCATTTCCACCCCCAACAACTGCTACAGTTTTGTCTTTAAAGAAAAATCCATCACATGTTGCACATGCAGATACACCAAACCCCCTAAAGCTTTGCTCTGAATCAATATTTAACCATCTTGCTTGAGCTCCTGTTGATATAATAATAGAGTCTGCCTCATAAATTTGACCACTATCTCCAACAGCTTTAAATGGCTTAGATTTTAAGTCCACTGATGCAATATGATCTTGAATCATTTCAGTTCCAACTACTTCTGCCTGACCTTTCATTTGATCCATAAGCCATGGACCCTGGATTACATCTTTAAATCCAGGAAAATTTTCAACATCAGTTGTTGTTGTTAATTGGCCGCCTGGTTCCATACCATGAACTAATATTGGTTTTAACATTGCTCTTGCAGCATAAATTGCTGCTGTATATCCAGCGGGACCCGACCCAATTATTAACACTTTTGTGTGTTTAGTTGGATTTTCACTCATATGAAAGCTATATAATGATTAATGACTAAATTGAAAGGTATATTATTAACAGAAGGTATGCATGGGATGATTAGCCAAGTAGAAGGTTTGGCTAAAGCTTTAGATTTAAATTATTCTCACCACACAGTTGAAACAAAAGGTTTCTGGAAAGTTATACCACCAAAATTCACTCCAGTATCCGACTCAGTTTTTAAAAAAATTGAATGCGAAGATGTTGATTTAATAATTTCATGCGGAAGAAAAAGTATTATTCCATCATTATTTTTAAAAAAAAATTCAAAGAAAAAAGTATTTAACATTCATATTCAAAACCCAAAGATAAAACTAGATAATTTTGATCTAGTCGTAGTGCCTGAGCACGATAATCTTGATGGACATAATGTATTAAAAACAAAAGGAGCTATTCATTATTTAACAAGTGAAGAAATTGAAAAAGATAAAGAATATTTGTTTAGTATTTCAAGTAAGTTGAGGGATAAAAATATAATTTCATTAATAATTGGTGGTCCTACCCAGTATTATGATTATTCAGATAGAAATATCCAAGAAATTTTTTCAAAAGTAAATTATTTGGTTAAAGAAAATAATCTTAATTTAGTAGTCATCCCTTCTATGAGAACGCCAAAGGGAACTATAGAACATGCAAAAATATATTTTGGAAATGATCATTTGGTATTAGATGGTGTTGATAAAAAAGCCTATTTAAGTGCTCTTTCACAATCAAAACATTTGGTTATCACTTGTGATTCAAGCTCAATGATTTCAGAGGCAGCTTTAACAGGTAAGCCAATTTATATTGCCACTATTCCACCTAAAAAAAGCGATAAAAGATTTAAAAATTTTAGAAAATTATTTCAAGAAATGAAAATTGTTAGAGAATTAGGAGAAAAATTAGAAAATTGGAACTATGAAAAATTAGATGAAACGAATAGAGTAGCAAATATCATTAAAGATAAAATTCAATTATAATGGCATTTTTAAATTCAATATTAAAAAATTCGTCAAATCACAAAACTCCTTTTGAACATTGGGAATTAAATCAACCACTAACTGACGGCCAAGTTCAGGAAATTGTAAACGCTGACATAGCTAATCCGATAGAACATAATTTAAACTATGATGGCACAAGAGCAATTGATGGAGGTGAAGGTAAGTTTAGAGAAGGTATATCAGACGGAGGCAAGGCATTAAAATTTAGATGTTTTGTGACAAAAGAAAATTCAAATCAATTCCCTAATCTTGTTGAATTTATTAAAGAACTTCAAAATCCATCAACTTACAAAAAAATTTCTGAGATGATAGATAAAGATCTTTCTAATTCATTTGTAAGAGTTGAAGTTATCTGTGATAGAAAAGGATTCTGGTTAAAACCACATTGTGATATTAAAGAGAAACTGATGTCATGTTTATTATTCGTAAATAAGCATAATGAAAAAGAAGATTTAGGTACAGATTTTTATGATGAAAATCTAAAATTAGCAAAGACTGTTCCTTATAAGGATAATTATGGCTATTTCTTTTCAAGTGGCCCTAACACATGGCATGGTATGGAAAAAAAAGAAATAGTAAAAGAAAGAAGATGTCTTCAAGTAAATTATGTTACATTTGAGACAGATTGGAAAGTTAATTAAAATTAATTATCTTGCAGAGATCTAACTCTTAACTTTGTTGTTTTTAAAGATTTAATTGCTTCTAAGAATGAATAGGCTGTAGACATATTCGTACAATAAGGAATTTTGTTTGCAAGAGTTCCTCTTCTTAATGCTCTTGCATCACTAATCCTGTGTTCAGAATTTCCACCTCCAGTGTTTATTACCAAAGATATTTTTTTAGAATTTAAAACATCTACTATATGCGGTCTACCACTACTCACTTTATTAATTCTTTTACATTTCATTCCATTTTGTTTTAAAATCTCTGAAGTTCCTTTGGTTGCAGAAAGTGTGAATCCAAGTTTTATTAATCTTTGTGCAACACCTATTATTTCTTGCTTGTGAGAGTCTTTTACTGATAAGAACGCCATTCCTTTAATTGGCAATGAATTTGAAGCAGCAATTTGACTTTTTGCAACAGCCATTCCAAAATCATCATCAAAACCCATTACCTCTCCAGTAGACTTCATTTCAGGACCAAGCAATAGATCGCTATCTGGAAATTTATTGAATGGAAATACAGCTTCTTTAACAGCAAATTTTTTATTGGTTTTGTATTTTAATTTATACTTACTTAATTTTTCCCCAGACATTATTCTTGATGCAATTTTTGCAAGAGGAATACCGTTTGCTTTTGAAACAAAGGGAACTGTTCTGCTTGCTCTAGGATTAACTTCAATAACAAAAATTTCATCATTTTTAATTGCAAATTGAATATTTAAAAATCCTTTAACTTTTAAAGCCAGAGCTAATTTTCTTGTTTGTATTTTAAGTTCTCTTAAAAGATTTGCCTTTATTGATACCGGTGGCAAGCAACAAGCAGAGTCTCCAGAATGAATTCCTGCTTCTTCGATGTGTTGCATTATTCCAGCAACATAAACATCTTTTCCATCTGAAATCGCATCTACATCTACTTCCATCGCGTTATCGATAAATTTATCAATTAAGATTGGATTTTGTTCTGATGCTTTGAAGGCTTCATTTATAAATTGTTTCAATTGGCTTTTGTCATGAACAATTTCCATAGCTCTTCCACCCAAAACATAAGAAGGTCTCACAACAACCGGCAATCCAATTTTTTCTGCAACATTTATAGCTTGATCGAACTTGTATGCTATTCCACTTTCCGCTTGCTTTAATTTAAGTTTTATAAGCAACTCTCTAAATCTGTCTCTATCTTCTGCAAGATCAATCGATTTATATTGTGTCCCTAGAATAGGTAATTTATTTTCATTTAAAAATTTAGCTAATTTGATAGGAGTTTGGCCTCCAAATTGTGCGATAATGCCAATTAGGTTTCCTTTTGATTTTTCTTTTAAAATAATATTCTCAACATACTCTTCAATTAAAGGTTCAAAGTACAATCTATCACTTGTATCATAATCTGTAGAAACAGTTTCTGGGTTACAATTTATCATTATTGTTTCAAAACCTGCTTCTTTTAAAGAAAAGCTCGCCTGACAACAGCAATAATCAAACTCTATGCCTTGGCCAATTCTGTTTGGACCTCCACCTAAAATTATTATTTTCTTTTTATTACTTGGCTCAGCTTCGCATTCAGTTTTAATAGAAAAATTTCTTTGATATGTAGAATACATATAGGGTGTGAAAGATTTAAATTCTGCAGCACAGGTATCAACTTTCTTAAAAACAGGCATAACTTTTAACCCTTTTCTTCTTGATTTAACAACTGTTTCTTTTTGACCGGTTAAAAGTGATATCTTTCTGTCAGAAAAACCTATTGATTTTATTCTATTAAATTCCTCAAAAGTTTTGGGCAGTCCTTTTGAATTTAATATTTTTTCTTCATCAACTATTTCCTTAATTTGATTTAAAAACCAAGGATCTACCTTTGATAATTTATATATAACATTTAAAGATATTTTTTTTCTAAAAGCCTCAGCAATCAGAAGTAATTTGTTTGGAATATTGATCTTTAAATTTTTTAAGATTTCTTTTTTTGAATATTTAAAAATATTATCTAATCCTGATAAGCCAATTTCAAGTGAAACCAGAGCTTTTTGAAAAGACTCTTTGAAATTTCTTCCAATTGCCATTGCTTCACCAACAGATCTCATTGATGTTCCTAAAATTGCTTCAGTGTCAGAAAATTTTTCAAACGTGAACCTTGGGATTTTTGTAACAACATAATCAATTGTTGGTTCAAAAGATGCTGGTGTTACTTTTGTTATCTCATTTTGTAGCTCGTCTAGAGTATAACCAACTGCTAATTTTGCAGCTACTTTTGCAATGGGAAAACCTGTTGCTTTAGAAGCTAATGCAGATGATCTTGAAACTCTGGGATTCATTTCAATTATTACCATTCTTCCATTTTTTGGATTTATGGCGAATTGAACATTTGAACCTCCTGTTTCAACACCAATTTTTCTTAAGCAAGCAATTGATGCATTTCTCATTACTTGATACTCTTTATCTGTCAATGTTAATGCTGGAGCTATTGTAACAGAGTCACCGGTATGAGTTCCCATTGGATCAACATTTTCTATTGAACAGATAATTATACAATTATCATTTCGATCTCTTACAACCTCCATCTCAAATTCTTTCCATCCATCTAAACATTCTTCAACCAAAACCTGATTTTGGGGAGACTCGTTCATTCCTTCTTTTACAATTTTAAAAAAATCTTTTGTTGTTCTTGCAATCCCTCCACCCAATCCGCCCAAAGTAAATGAAGGTCTAATAATTGCAGGAAGACCAATTTTATTTAAACATTTTTTCGCGTTTGAAAATTTATTAAGAACCTCTGATTTTGGTAAATCAATGCCAATATCAGACATATTCTTTCTAAATTTTTTTCTATCCTCAGCATTAGCTATTGCCTTAGAGTTTGCTCCGATAAGTTCAATTTTATACTTTTTAAGCAAACCAATTTTCTCTGCGTTAATTGCAAGATTTAATGCTGTTTGACCACCCATTGTTGGTAGAATAGCATCAGGCTTTTCTATTTTGATGACTTCCTCTAGTACTTCCAAAGATATTGGTTCGATATAAGTTTTATCAGCAATACCAGGATCAGTCATTATAGTTGCTGGATTTGAGTTGATTAGTATTACTTTATAACCCTCATCTTTTAATGCTTTGCATGCCTGAGTTCCTGAATAATCAAATTCACAGGCTTGACCAATAATAATTGGACCAGCTCCAATAACTAAAATTTTTTTAATGTCTTTTCTTTTTGGCATATTTTTTTATTTCATTAACAAAATTACTAAATAAATATTTACTGTCTTGTGGTCCAGGATTAGCTTCAGGATGATATTGGACTGAGAAAATTGGTTTATTTTTTAACTTTATTCCCTCTATAGAATTGTCAAATAATGATAGGTGAGTTATTTCAGTATTTGTTTTTAAACTTTCTTTAACAACCTCAAATCCATGATTTTGACTTGTAATTTCAACTTTCTTTGTAATTAAATTTTTAACCGGATGATTTGCACCTCGATGCCCCAATTTCATTTTTTTGGTTTTTGCATCTAATGCTAAAGCTAAAATTTGATGACCCAAACATATTCCAAATAAAGGAATATTTTTTTTAATTAAATTTTTTACTACATTAATTGCATACTTTCCTGTTGCAGCAGGATCTCCAGGACCGTTTGACAAAAAAATCCCATGAGGTTTTAGATTAATTATTTTATCGGCGTTTTCTTTGCAGGAAACAACTTTAACTTCACAATCAAAGTCAGAGAAATATCTAAGTATATTTTTTTTAATTCCATAATCTATTGCAACAACCCTAAATTTTTTCTTTTTATTTTTCTCATAACCTTTAGTTTTTTTCCAAGTTTTATGTCCTTTCCAAATATATGTTTTGTTAGTTGTGACCTCTTGCGCCAAATCCATTCCGCTTAAACCAGGCCATTTAATTGATTTATTTATTAGTTTATTAATATTAAATTTACCATTTTTATTGTTTGATATTGTTCCTTTTGGAGCTCCCTTGTCTCTTATAAAATTTGTTAAACTTCTTGTATCTAGACCTGTGATGCCTACTATTTTATTCTTTTTAAGCCATTTATCTAAATTTTGAAGAGATCTATAATTAGATGGACTTGTTATTTCTGAATTAAAAATAACACCTCTCGTCCATATTTTATCAGACTCTAAGTCTTCTTTATTAGCCCCAACATTCCCAATGTGTGGAAATGTAAAATTTATTATCTGACCAGCATAAGATGGGTCAGAAATAATTTCTTGATAACCAGTTAATGAGGTATTAAAGCATACTTCGCCAGTTGCCTCTCCTTTATATCCTAGTCCGATACCTTTAAAGACTGATTTATTTTCTAGAACTAAAATAGCTGTGTTAAAATTTAATAGATGTGAAGATTTGTTTTTTTGTTTTAAAGTCAATTACAACTCATGAGTTAAAGGTTAATACAATAAAACCTATTTATCCGCAACAGATCTATAATAATTTTTTCAAAATACAATTTTTCTTTTGAACAATTTTATCTATGAAGTACATTCCAGATATGACGATGAGAGATAAAATAGATAATGATTACAAAAATGCTTTGAAATCTAAAGATAAAAATAAGATATCAACTTATAGGTTAATTTTGTCAGGAATTAAGGACTTAGATATTAACAATAGGTCTGGTCCAAATAAAAAAGAGACAGATGATGATGATATAAAAAAACTATTAAAGAAAATGATAAAACAAAGATCCGAATCAATTGAAATATACAAAAAAAATAACAGATCAGATTTATTAGAAATTGAGCAAGGAGAACTCGGTATTTTATCAGAGTATCTACCTAAGCAATTATCTGAAGCTGATACAGAGAAAATTTGTAAAGAAATTATCAAAAAATCTGAAGCCTCTTCATTAAAGGACATGGGTAGAGTGATGGGCGAATTAAAGAAAAACCATGCAGACACAATTGATTTTTCTAAGGCAGGTCAAATTATTAAAAATCTACTTAATGGCTAATGAAATATCCAAAGGAATATTTAGACGAAATTAAAACTAGGCTAAAAGTTTCAACAGTTGTATCAAAAACTGTTAAACTAAAAAAAAGAGGTAAGGAGTTTGTTGGTTTATCTCCATTTAAAACAGAGAAAACTCCGTCATTTACAGTTAATGATGAAAAAGAATTCTATCATTGTTTTAGTACAAGTGAGCATGGAAATATTTTTGACTTTGTAATGAAAACTCAAAATCTTAGATTTGGTGAAGCAGTCAAAATGCTCTCAAATCTTGCAGGGATGCAACCTTATACATTTTCAAAACAAGATTTGGAAAGAGAGAATAAATGGAAAATATATAAATCTATATATCAAAACTTTTCTGAATTTTATAAGAATGAGTTATTTAAAAATGAAAAATCAGTTAAAGCAAAAAATTATCTTAAAGAAAGAGGACTATCCGGTATTGAAGTAAAAAATTTTAATCTTGGTTTTGTGACAGAAGATTTAGATTATTATGAAAAGTTAAAAAAAGATTTCGATGAAGAAAGTATTAAAGATACAGGCCTATTTTATTTTGACGAGAAGAGAAAGAAATATATATCAAGATTTAGAAACAGAATAATCTTTCCAATAAATGATATTTCAGGGAATATAATAGGTTTTGGTGGAAGAATTATAGATGATAATAAAAATTTAGCTAAATATATTAATTCCCCTGAGACACCTTTTTTCAAGAAAGGATCAAATTTATATAATCTTGATAAAGCAAGAAAGTTATCAAATAAATTAGAAGATGTATATTTGGTTGAAGGATATATGGACGTTATTGGTTTATCAAAAAATGGAATAGAAAATACTGTCGCAAACTTAGGAACTGCTTTAACAAGCAAACAGATACAAATTTTAAACCAATTCTATAATCATATCATTATTTGCTTTGATGGCGACCAAAGTGGATATAAAGCTGCATTAAGAGCTGCAGAAAATATTATCAGTGAATTAAAACCTGATAAAAAAATTTCATTTTTTCTTTTGGAAAAGAACTTAGATCCAGATAATTATGTAAATAAATTTGGAAAAGATAAGTTTTTAGAAATCTCGGATCAAAAATCTAAACCCATACATAAATTTATATTCGAGCATTATATTAGTCATACAACTGAAAGCCCTAGTTCAAAAGCTATCTTCGAAAAAAAACTTAGAGAAATTGCATCAAATATTAAAGACAGTTTTGTAAAAAAATATACGTTGGAATATTTTCTTGAAAAAGTTTCTGAATTAACGCCAAATATTAATTCAAAATTTAGTAAAAATTATATTAAATCTCCAAAATCTCTTGCTAAAACTAAAAGTTATTACAATGAAACAAAATCATTAAAATCTTTTGAAATTAAAGAATTCTCATTTTTATATACATTGCTTGCAAAACCAAAATTAATTCGTGAAAACCTCCACTTAATTGATAATGTAAAATTATATAGTGATGAAAATAAACAATTATTTGCTGAAATTTTAAATCAGTCAGAAAATTTATTAAATTTGGATGTTAAAAAATTAAATGTGGACAAAAATCTTGTTAATAGGGTCATGAATTATGCTTCAGTTAAACATATAATTTCAAAAAATTTAAACGATGATCAAAAAATATTAGAAATTTTTACTGAAATCATTCAAGATCTGAAAAATTATGAGTTAGAACAAAGAATATCTGAATTAGAATCAAAGTTTTCAAAAGATATGAGTGAGAATACTTTTAATGAGATAAAAGAGTTGAAAAAACAACAAAAAATCAACTAAAAATAAAAAAAATCACATAGATTTTTTTGTATTAGACACTATATAGATCCTTCAAACTTTTTAATTGTGGAACGAATAATTACTAAATCATTTGCAAGATTAATGGGTCGTGGTATCCATCGAGGGTTTATTACCCATGAAGAATTAAATAAATCTTTAGGAAAAAGAAATCTTTCTAGCGAAAACTTAGCTCAAGCTTTCATACATATTCTAAACGAAAGTATAATGCTTGTTGAAAAAAAATCAGACTTTAAAGTTTTAAGAAAAAAAGATGCATCTTCAAAAGATGAGGGTAAATCTATAGAAAAAAGTGACGATCCAATAAGAATGTATCTCAGAGAAATGGGAGGTGTTGAATTACTTTCCAGAGAAGGGGAAATTGCAATTGCAAAAAGAATTGAAGCAGGAAAAGATGTTATGTTAAATGCATTATCACAGAGCCCAATAACAGCACAACAAATTTTCGATTGGGATAATAAACTTCAAAATGATGAAATATTGGTCAGGGAAATTATCGATATAGATACAAATTATATGGATGATGATGATAACTCAAATGGTTCCAAACAAAAAAAACAAGATGATGAAGAAAACTCAGAAACTAATTCTGCTGATGAAGATGAATTTAATCCCACATTGGCTGCAATGGAGACAGAAATAAAACCAAAAGTTTTAAAGACAATTCACAATTTAACAAAAGATTACAACAAGCTCATTAAATATCAAAAAGAAAAACTACAAACAGTTTTAAGTTCAAACAAGTTTTCAAGTTCTAAAGAAAAAAATTATAAAAAAATTGTCGAAGATATTTTAGAAAATATAAAATCTTTACAACTATCTCCTTCTGTTCTAGAGGAATTAGTTCAGAAACATTATTCTGAAAACAAGAAAATAGTATCTCTAGAAGGTAATTTGCTAAGATTAGCTTTAGACTCAAAAATAACCAGAGATGAATTTATAAAATTTTATGTAGGAAATGAAATAAACCCTAATTTGAAAGAATTTTTGGATACCAATGATGTTTGGAAAAAATTTTTTATTAAAAATAAAAATGAATTTAAAAATATAAGAGAGAGACTAGTAGAAATAAGTGAAAAACTAGGAATTTCAGTAACAGAGTTTAAAAAATTGGTAAGTAGAGTTCAAAAGGGTGAGAAAGAATCTAGAATAGCAAAAAAAGAAATGGTTGAAGCAAATCTAAGATTGGTAATATCAATTGCAAAAAAATATACTAATAGAGGCTTGCAGTTTCTTGATTTAATTCAGGAAGGAAATATTGGTTTAATGAAAGCAGTTGACAAATTCGAGTATAGGAGAGGATACAAATTTTCTACATATGCAACTTGGTGGATTAGACAAGCAATTACAAGATCAATAGCGGACCAGGCTAGAACAATTAGAATACCCGTTCATATGATAGAAACAATAAATAAAATTGTAAGAACGCAGAGATTAATATTAAGTGAGTTTGGTAGAGAAGCAACACCAGAAGAGTTAGCTAAAAAACTTAGAATGCCATTAGAAAAAGTAAGAAAAGTTCTAAAAATTTCAAAAGAGCCCGTTTCACTTGAAAAACCTGTTGGTGATGAAGAAGACAGCAGTTTAGGTGATTTTATAGAGGATACAAAAGCATTAGCTCCATTAGAACAAGCCATAAAATCTAACTTAAGTGAAGCTACCACTAAAATTTTATCCACGCTCACACCTAGAGAAGAACGTGTTTTAAGAATGAGGTTCGGAGTAGGCATGAATACTGATCATACTTTGGAGGAAGTTGGTCTACAATTTTCAGTAACAAGAGAAAGAATTAGACAGATAGAAGCAAAAGCTTTGAGGAAATTAAAACATCCAAGTAGGTCAAAACAATTAAAAAGTTTCTTAGAAAGTTAGGGCCGTTAGCTCAATAGTAGAGTACTGCATTGACATTGCAGGGGTAGTTGGAGCGTAACCAACACGGCCCACCATTTTCTTCAATTGATAACATAAAAAAAATGATATAATAGTGTTTTTCCATCTAAGGGCCTGTAGCTCAGTTGGTTAGAGCAGTACACTCATAATGTATTGGTCCCAGGTTCGAGTCCTGGCGGGCCCACCAAATTCAATAAAATTCATGTTTATAAACTACAGTTTTTATTAATTTTACCTAAAATTGTAGTATCCTTTTAGTTAAAATGAAATTTAAAATTAAAATAAAACCAAAGGTTTCGTACTATTTTTCAATATTAGTCTCATCTATAATTCTTTTCTATTTTGCTTATAAAGGTATTGTTGCATATTTAATTCATCGAGAATTATATGGTGGAGGATTAGATACTTTAGTTTTGTTAAGAGTATCTATTTCAGGAATAATGCTTCTTTTAATACTTTTATTTATACAGTTTATAAAAATACCTGATTTAAAAAGTCATCGTACAATATTGAGAGGGATCTTTGTCGGATGGACAAGCGTATTTCTAATACTTATAATTGTTAATTTAAGCTCAATTTACTTTATCATATTATCAGGTTTGGTATCATTTTTTTCATTAATAACTTTATTTAGTCTAGAGGACCAAATCAAAGAAGAAAAAAATACTCTTACAGAAAAAGAAATCTATCTTCTACAACAACTTGCAAAAAAAAAGTAATTCTGTTTTGAAAAAAATAATATTTTTATTTTTATTTTTAATATGTCAAAATAAGACTTATTCTAAAGATATGGTTTTAGATCAACTAAAAAACCCAAAATTAACAAACTAATTGCAACAGTGGAATTTTATCACCGATCAAGTAATGGGAGGCGTATCAACAGGAAAATTTATAATTGAGAAAGTCGACGGAGTGATGTGTTATAGAATGATTGGAAATGTATCTACAAAAAATAATGGTGGATTTATTCAAATCAGAGCAAAATTAAATCCTGAAATTAATAGTAAAGAGTATGATGGAGTATATGTAAATGTTTATGGCAATGAAAAAAATTATAATCTTCATTTGAGAACAGGATTAACTCTTGCGCCATGGCAATATTATAGTTACGCTTTTGCTACAAAGAAAAATTGGACTAAAATTAGAGCACCATTTGAACAATTTAAAAAGTCTAACTTCTATCAACCAAAAAGCATATTGGGACAAAATATAAAATCAATTGGTTTAGTTGCAGGTTTTGAAAATTTTAAATCAGATATTTGCTTAAGTGAAATTGGATTTTATTAAACTATTTAATTAAAAATTCTTCAAGAGTTTTAAATAATGCATTTATATCTCCATCATTATTTTGTATAATTGAGTTGAATTCTTCTTTTTGCGTTCTTGCCAAACTTAATCCCTCTACTATTAGATCTCTTATTAAAGGTCTATCAGGATTTTTTGTATAAATTCTCCAATCTATTTTTACCTGTGGTCTTTTTGATGTAGCCTCTAAAATACTATTAACTATTGTATATTTATCATTAATTTTTTTTTGAGATACAACATTAATTTTTGGGTTTGTATAATCAACCAATCTGCTTGAAAAGCTTTTTAAAAAATAACTTTTAAACAGTTTTTGATACTTAGATTTTTGCTCATCATTAATAGATTTTCTGTATTTTCCAAGGGTGTATAAACCTATCCCATTTATATCTACACTTCTTTCTGCAATGGCATTTAATTTTATAATTTTTGACTCTACAGGATCTTCGCTAGACAATATTGATGCCGCATTATCAACTATTTCATTTATTAATGCGCTTGGATTTTTTGCGTATAAAATATTATTTAAATTTAATAAAAATAAAAAAATAATTAAATGTTTAATTAATTTCATTTAAAGATTAATTATTGACTGTCTAGTTCTTCCCAGTCATCGTCACTAAGTGTTTCAGTTGTTTTATCTATATTTCTTACCTTTCGGTATCTATCTTGCAAATATAGACTTCTGACAGATGCATAAAGATCAACAGAATTATTTTCAAGACTGTCAAAAGATTCTAAATTTTTTGCTCTAAAGTCTATTCCACTTAGTATTCTTGATGCATAATAGTCTGCTTCAGAAAAATATTGAGTATCATTAACGACAGTTACGTTGTACCATGCATCTCCTCCAATCAAGTTAACTACAGAACCAAGGGAATCTCTTACAGTAGTTGGTCCCAAAACAGGTAAAACAAAATAACATCCTGGACCAGCACCCCAAACTCCAAATGTTTGTCCATAATCTTCTTTATCGCGTTTTTTTAATCCATAATAAGATGCAACATCAAAAATTCCTGCAATACCTAAAGTTGAATTAATAACGAATCTTGCGGAATTTACTCCAGCGTCTTTAAATTGACCTTGAAGAACATTGTTAGGAATTGTAACAACATTATTTAGATTGTTTAATGCATTACTAGTTCCAGATCTTATAGGTTGAGGAAACATTCTATATCCTTTAGCAAGTGGTTTAAAAATCACTTTGTCTAAAACTTGATTAAATGCAAAAATCCCTCTATTAACCTTCTCAAAACAGTCACCAACTTCTACATATCCATTGTTATTTTCATTTCCATTTATTTTTAATTTTCCATCGTCCCCAGCAATTGCCATGTTACTTAGAAATGATAATAAAATAATAATTATAACTGAAAGTAATTTGTTCATAGTATAGTTATATTTATAGTACAATTAGTAGCAATATAAAGATAAATTGTTTTAAATTATGCAGAAAAATGTTGAAAAAATGTCAATAAATTACTCTCCTAATTTCGATAGAAAGAAAAGAAGCAATTCTAAAGTTAAGTATTTAATTTTTCATTATACGGGCATGAAGTCTGAAAATGCAGCAATTAAAAGATTAACAAATGAGAGTACAAAGGTAAGTTGTCATTATTTTATAAAAAATAATGGAGAAATTATAAAAATTGTTCCAGACTTATATATTGCATGGCACGCTGGTATTTCATCTTGGAAAAAAGACAAGTCTATTAATTCAAATTCAATCGGCATAGAGATCTATAACCCTGGGCACAATCATGGATATAAGAAATTTAATCAAAAACAAGTTGCTTCAATTATTAATTTGTCAAAAAAATTGAAAAAAAAATATAAAATCAAAAAAGAAAATATATTAGGACACTCAGATATTGCACCACTCAGAAAAAAAGATCCAGGTGAAAAATTTCCATGGAAATTGTTAAATAAGAAAAAAATATCTTTATGGCATAGTTTAAGTGAAAAAAATTGTAAAAAATTAAGAAGTATAAAACTAAATGATAGCGAAAATTTCTTTCAATTATTATTTAAATTTGGCTATAAATCGACAAAAAATCTAAATGAAAGAATTAAAATTTATAAAAACTTTCAGAGAAGGTTTAGACCACAATTAATTAGCAATATCGTTGATCAAGAGTCATATGCAATTTTAAAATCCTTGATTTATTTGAATTAAAAATAGTTGTAATTTAATTAAATTATAATAAATCTTTTAAGCCAGATAAATGACTTATCGCTTTAATTTTTTAAAGAGGAAAGTCCGGGCTCTACAAAGACACAGTGCCAGTTAACAGTTGGCGGGGGAAACCCTAGGGATAGTGCCACAGAAAATAAACCGCCTTATCAAGGCAAGGGTGAAAAGGTGTGGTAAGAGCACACCGGCTAAGTTGGTAACAACTAGCGCATGGAAAACCCCACTGGGAGCAAGACTGAGTAGAGATGACATTGTTAGAAATAACTAAAAGCAGTCTTTGGCTAGTCATCAGGGTTAGTTGCTTGAGCTTTAAAGTGATTTAAAGCCTAGATAAATGATAAGTTTAAAAGACAGAACCCGGCTTATAGTTTATCTGGCATTTCATTAAAATAAATCCAAATAATTATTAAATTTTTATATTAAAGTTCCATAATATTAGCTATTGACGCTAACAAATAAAACCCATATTATCCCATAAAAACCCAAAAATTGGGACAATATGGTTTATGTTTTTATCTACCTACGAAAACAAATTGGACAAAAAAGGAAGGGTTTCAGTGCCTGCATCATATAGATCATATTTATCAAACATTGGCTACAATGGAATAATTTGTTATCCATCATTTAACAATCTATGCATTGAATCATGGCCACAAGATCGAATTGAAAAAATATCTAATGCAATAGACTCATTGAATCCATTTGAAGAAAAGAAAGATTATTTTGCAACATCTATATTATCGGAAAGTATAAATTTACAATTTGATAGTGAGGGTAGAGTTCAAATAACTACAAAATTATTAAAACATGCAAGAATTAAAAACAGCATGTTATTTGTTGGTCAAGGCAAAACATTCCAAATATGGGAACCAACACATTTTGAAAAATTTAGGGCAAACGCTAGGAAAAAATCTAATATTAATAGAGCAAGTCTTAAATGGGAAAAGCAATTCAATAACTAAAAGGGGAAAAATATGACATTAAACTTTAAAACACCAGATATAAAAGAACTGAAACCTAGAATTCTAGTATTAGGAGTAGGAGGAGCGGGTGGAAATGCAATCAATGGAATGATTGAGGCCGGCCTTCAGGGCGTTGAGTTTATTGCAGTCAATACAGATGCTCAAGATTTAAGATTAAGTAAGGCTCAAACGAAAATTCAGATGGGATTAAATTTAACTAAAGGCCTAGGAGCAGGTGCAAAACTAGATATTGGTCAAGCTGCTGCAGACGAGTCTTTAAATGAAATTGTAAATATATTGCAGGGTGCAAATATGGTTTTCATTACGGCTGGAATGGGTGGTGGTACTGGAACTGGATCTGCTCATGTAATTGCTAGAGCTGCAAAAGAACTTAATATCTTAACAGTCGGGGTTATAACTCTACCTTTCTTATATGAGGGCCCTTCAAGAATGAGAAAAGCTCAACAAGGCTTAGAAGAACTTCGAAAACATGTTGATACTATTATAGTTGTTCCAAATCAAAATTTATTCAAGATTGCAAGTGAACAAACAACTTTTGAAGAATCTTTTGCTTTATCAAATGATGTTTTGCTTCATGGTGTTCAAAGTATAACTGATTTAATGGTTAGACCGGGACTAATTAATTTGGATTTTGCTGATGTTGAAACTGTTATGAGTTCAATGGGCAAAGCTATGATGGGCACAGGTCAAGCTGACGGAGAAGGTAGAGCAGTCAAAGCTGCTGAGTCAGCAATTAATAATCCATTAATTGACGATTATTCTTTAAAAGGGGCAAAAGGACTTTTGGTTAATATAACAGGAGGCAAAGATTTAAAATTATTTGAAGTAGATGAAGCTGTGAATAAAGTAAGAGCCGAAGTCGATCCAGAAGCAGAATTAATTATAGGAGCTATAACCGATGATAGTTTGGATGGATTAATGAGAGTTTCAATTGTTGCTACTGCATTAGATGGACAACAACCCGAGCCTAAATCAGTAATTAACATGGTGCATAGAATTCAAAATAGAAATCCAGGTTATTCTGAGTTTTCAAATTCTGCATCAACTCAATCTTTCCAATTTACAAATAACAACTCAATAATTACTAATGGAGCTAACGCTCTTAAAATAGAGGAAGAAGAGAAGAATGAAGAATTGAGTTCTAAAAGTATAGATACTAATTATGCAAATGAGTCATCAAGCACTATAAATGTTGAGGATTTAGAGCAAACAGAAGCACCTGTAGCTAGCTCAGTAAATTCTGAATTTGAAAGCAATATAGATGAGCAAGTATCTGAAAATAATGGTTTGGAGAATTTTGAGTTGAGTGATGATGATACCCCTGAGCTATTTAATTCAGATGCTAACGAGGAGTTATCAACTTCACCAGAAGAAATAAACTCTGAGGACGAAGAAGATTTAGAAATTCCAGCATTTTTGAGAAGACAAAAGAATTAATGGTCTTCAAAAAAATAAATGAATGCCACCATAAATCTGGAAAAACATTTTCCAGTATTACTAAACGAATTAGTTAGTATTATTTCCCCTCTTTATGGTGGCACATTTATCGATTGCACATTTGGTGCAGGCGGTTATTCAAAAAAGATTTTAGAGAATAACTTAAATAATATTGTAGCACTAGATAGAGATAATTCTGTCAATAGTGTAGCTAATCAATTTCACACAAAGTATAAAAAAAGATTTAAATTTTATAACAAAAAATTTTCAGATATCGATCAAATAAATGAAGATAATATTAAAGCAATTATTTTTGATCTGGGATATTCATTAAATCAGGTTTCTGATCTAAATAGAGGCATATCTTTTAATAGTAAAGGCAAACTAGACATGAGAATGGGATTAAATGATTTTTCTTGTGATGATGTAATATCAAAAATGAGCCAACAAAGTCTCTATAAAATTTTCAAGTATTTCGGTGATGAAAAATTTGCAAAACCAATTTCAAAAAAAATAATACAATTAAGAAAAAATAAAAAAATTAAAACTGAAAATTTAGTAGAAATCATTGAAGGTGTAAAAAAAAAGAAAAGTGGAAAAAATAAATCCACTAAAGTTTTTCAAGCTCTTAGAATTTTTGTAAATAAAGAGATAACAGAGCTGATATATGGTTTAATAAAAGCCTACAATATTTTGCCAATTGGTGGAGCAATAGCAGTTGTTACTTTTCATTCTATTGAGGATAAAATAGTAAAGTTTTTTTTTAAAGAATACTCAGAAGTAAAAAATTCTTCTAGATATTTGCCAAAAAGTATTTCAACTAAAAAGTATTTTAATTTAACAAAAAAAAAACCAATAGTTCCATCATCCGGTGAGATTAATATTAATCCCCCCTCAAGGTCAGCAAAACTTAGATTTGCATATAAATTAGAGAATGGATGCAACTTTAAAAAATTTGTTAGTAATTTTAAATACTTAAAAGATATAGAAAATTTGAACTTTGATGCATAAAAAAATTCTTTTATTTATCCCAATTATCATTCTCATAATTTCAACTGCTTTTACAAAAAATTCGACAAAAAAACTTGATAAACTAATTTTTGAAACTCAAGAAGATATCAGAGCTCTCAATGATATTTATGAGTTAATTTTATTTGATTACAATTATCTTACATCACCAAATAAATTAATGGAATATTCCAAAATATATTTTGATAAAGAATTAAAAAAAAAAAAAATTACAGATTTAAAAATTTTTAAATTTAATAATGAATAATATTGACGAAAATTTTAAATTTGAAGCAAATAGATCAAATTTAAAAATATCTTTTGAACGTATATCATTTATTTTCTTCATCTTTTTTATAATTACAATAATTTTTACGTCTAAAACTATCTATCTAGGATTTAAAAAAATAAACCAAACTCAAACTTTAAAAGAAAAAGAAAAATATAGAGCATCTATCATGGATAGAAATGGAAATATTATTGCTAAAACAGTGCGTGTGACCAATTTAGGCATAAATCCAAGTCAACTAATTAACAAAGAAAAATTATTAATTTCTTTAAAATTAATATTTCCTGACAAGAATTTTGAAGAGGAAATCAACGGAAAAAAGTTTTTTTATGTCAAAAAGAAAATATCTCCAGCGAAACTAGAAAAAATAAAATTGCTGGGAGAAAAATCGTTTAAAGAGGAAGAAAACATTGCTCGTGTTTATCCTAACGGTAATCTTTTCAGTCATATATTGGGACAGATTGATACAGATAATAATGGTGTGTCTGGTATAGAAAAATCTTTTGACTATGAATTAACAACTTCGAACAAGCCATTAAAACTTTCTTTAGATACTGAAATACAATATTTGATAAGAGAAGAGTTGTTAAAATTTCAAGAAATTTTTAATAGTTATGGAAGTACAGCCATTTTAATGAACGTTAACAGCGGTGAGATTATATCGATGGTTTCTATACCAGATTTTGATTTAAATAAAAGAGAAGATATTTCTGATAAAAAATTTATAAACAGATCCACAAAAGGTGTTTATGAACTCGGATCAGTTTTTAAAACATTTACACTGGCTGCTGGACTTCAACAAAATGTTATCCAAGAAGATACCCTTTTTAAAAATCTACCAAAAAAAATAAAATGTGCGGGAAGGTCAATCTCTGAATATGATATGGATATTCCATCTAGTCTTACTGCAGAAGAAATATTGATTAGATCTGGAAATATTGGCTCAATCAAAATTGCTCAGAAAGTCGGTTTAGAAAATTTTAAAGATTTTCTAGAAAAATTAGATTTATTAAATAAAATACAATTTGATATTGAAGAAGTTGGAAATCCAATTCCTTTTAAATGGGGAAAATGTAAATTAGCTACATCAGCATATGGTCATGGTATAACAACCACACCACTTCAACTTGCAAAAGCCTATGCAACAATTGCAAATGGTGGATATAAAATAAAACCAACTTTAATTAAAAAAGAGAAAAATTTAAAAAGAGGTGAGCAAATAATTACACAAGAAAATTCGAATAAAATTAATGAAATATTGAGAAAAATTGTAACATCCGAACAGGGCACAGCTAATTTAGCAAATATTGCTGGTTATGAAATTGCTGGAAAAACAGGAACAGCTCAAAAATCTATAAAGGGTAAATATTCTAAAAAAAAAATAAATACTTTTGCTTCAATTTTTCCAATATCTTCTCCAAAATATGTTTTAATTGTTTTATTAGATGAACCAAAATTGAGTGAAACTTATATTTATGAATATAATGATGGTAAAAAAAGGAAGATAATAGGCACACCTTTTAATACCGCTGGCTGGACTTCTGTTGAGGTTGCCAAAAATATAATTGAAAAAATCGGGCCTATTTTAGCCATAAAATATTAAGAAATTTCATAATGATATTAAAAAGCTTTTTTAAAAATCTTAAAAAAGATTTTAATAATAAAAGTTTTAATGGATTTGAATTTAATTCAAAAAAAATAAAAAAAAATTATATATTTTTTGCAATACAGGGTAGTAAATTTAATGGAAATAATTTCATAAATGATGCCATTAAAAGAGGAGCCCAAATAATTGTATCAAATAAATTTAAAACTGGAATCAATAAAGGTGTATTATATATAAAAGTAAGTGATCCTAGATTAGCCTTATCAAGTTTTGCAAATAAATATTATAATAAAAAACCAAACAATATAATTGCTGTAACTGGTACAAACGGTAAATCATCTATAGTCAATTTTTATCACCAGATATTAAAACTTAATAAAAAAAGAGTAGCCTCTATTGGAACTTTAGGCGTAAAATCGAATTATGTTAACTTAAAACTTAATAATACAACTGTTGATGCCATTACAATTAATAAAATACTTACAAATTTAAAGAAAAAAAAAATTGAAAATGTAATTTTAGAAGCATCAAGTCATGGCCTTCATCAAAAAAGATTACATGGTATTAAATTTAGCACATCTATATTCACTAATTTAAGCAGAGATCATTTAGATTATCACAAAAATTATAAAAATTATTTTAATTCAAAATTAATTTTATTTAATGAGTTGACAAATAAAAATGGAAATTTGATATTTGATAATGATTTAAAATATTCACAAATCTTTAAAAAAATAGCCAAAAGAAAAAAATTAAAATTATTTAACATTGGTACATCAGATAGTCATTTAAAAATTAATTCAATTAAAATTTTAAATAACTACCAACATATAAAGTTTACTTTTCAAAATAAGGAATACCAATTTAAAACAAGCCTAATTGGAAAAATACAAATTAAGAATTTGATGATGGCTATTGCAGCAGCAATTAAAAGTAATCTAAAAATTGGTGATATTGTTAAAAAACTTAAGTATATTAAACCCACAAAAGGAAGGCTAGAGATAGTCGGAACAACCAAAGATAATTCAATTTTTATTTTAGACTATGCTCATACTCCAGGGGCTCTTAAAACAAGTATAGAAAATATTAAAGAACAATTTGGTTTAAGAAAAATTAATATTGTATTTGGATGTGGTGGTGAAAGAGATAAAGAAAAAAGACCAATAATGGGCAAAATTGCTAACAAACTATGTAATTATATTTATCTTACAGACGATAATCCTAGAAGTGAAAATCCAGAAAATATCAGAGCAAGTATTAAGAAATCAATTTTACCATCTAAAATGATTGAAATACCATCAAGAAAATTAGCTATAAAAAAAGCAATTTTAAATAGTAAGTCTGATGAGGTTTTAATTATTGCAGGAAAGGGACATGAAAACACTCAAGAATATATTAAGAAAAATAAATTTTCTGACAAAGATAATATAAAAAAATCAATAATTTTAAAAAATAAAATTTTATCAAATGATTGGAAATTAAATATACTTAAAGAAAGTATAAATAACAAAAAATTAGATAGAATAAAAAATCTAAAAATTAGCACTAATTCGAAAGAACAAAATAAAGATAAAATTTTCCTTGGAATTAAGGGGAAATCTTTTAATGGAAATGATTTTGCAGACGAGGCTCTAAAAAATGGAGCAAAATTAGCAATACTTCAAAATAACAAAAATGATAGTAAAAAAAAGATTAATGTTAAAAGCACCCTAGAATTATTAATTAAATTTTCACAAAAGATAAGAATTTCTTCTAATGCATCTCAAGTTGCAATTACAGGATCTTCAGGCAAAACTTCGCTGAAAGAATTGTTAGGACAATGTCTTCAAAAAAATTATTCCACAACATATTCAAAAAATTCATTCAATAATAAATTCGGTTTGCCGATTTCATTAATAAATTTAAATAAAGATACGACTTATGGAATATTTGAAATTGGAATGGATAAAAAGGGAGAAATAGACTATTTATCAAAAATAATTAAACCAGACGTTGGAGTTATTACAAACATCAGTTATGCGCACGCCAAAAATTTTAAATCTTTATTGGATATAGCTAAAGCCAAATCAGAGATTATTTTTAACATAAGAAAAAATGGTACAATTGTATTGAATAAAGACGATAAATTTTTTGATTTTTTTTCAAATTTAGCAAACAAAAATAATTTAAATATCATTTCTTTTGGTAAACACAAAAATTCTAATATTAGATTATCTAAAATAAAAAAATCTACAAAATCTTATATCATTTATATTGACGTAGCTTCTAAAACTTTTAATTTTAAAATTAATAATAACTTATTACCTTATTTGGATAATATATTGGCTTCAATAGCAGTTTGTAAAAGTTTAAATATCATTGATAAAATAAAAAGTAACTTTTTTTCTAATTATAAAATACCAAGTGGTAGAGGAAATATAAAAAAATTCACTGTCGGATCTAAAAAAGTTAATATAATAGATGAAAGTTATAACTCAAATCCATTATCTCTTAATTTCTCAATTAAGAAATTTGATAATTTAAAAGTAAATCCAAATAAAAAATTTATACTACTAGGTGACATGTTAGAATTAGGAAAATTTTCAAAAAAACTTCATATTGAAGCTGCAAAAAATATCAATAAGGCAAAGTTCAAAAAGTTGTTTGTTTATGGGAATTATATCACAGAAACATTTAACAAAATTAGAACACAAAAAAGAGGAAAAATACTTAAATCAACTAGTGAAATTCTTAATATAATAAAAAATGATTTAAATAATGGTGATTTTTTAATGATAAAGGGCTCAAATTCTACAGGACTAAATAAAATAACCAAACAAATTGGATCAAAATCTTAATGTTGTTTGAACTTTTTTCAATTCTAGTAGATCAATTTAGTTTTTTGAATGTTTTTAAATATTTAACAGTAAGAACTGGTCTTTCTATGTTTACAGCTATGGTTGTTGTTTTTTTAGTTGGAAACCCATTAATTAATTTTTTTTCTTCAAAACAGATTCATAATCCAATCAGAGAAGATGGACCTAGCGATCATATAATTAGAAAAATTGGAACACCTACAATGGGAGGACTAATAATATTACTAGGTGTTTTTTCAGGAGTATTGCTATGGGGTGACTTATCAAATCCTTACAATTGGTTTTTAATATTTATTGCAGCTTCTTTTGGATTATTGGGAGCTTATGACGATTATAAAAAAATAAAATTAAAAAGTTCGAATGGAATTTCTTCTAAACTAAAGTTCTCTCTACAAATTATTTTAGCTTTGATTGGTATATTTATACTTTATATCACAAGTAATTCTGATCAAATAAACAATCTATATTTTCCTTTTTTCAAAAACTTAGTAATCAATCTTGGCTGGTTTTTTATACCTTTTTATATGTTCATATTAGTTGGAGCTTCAAATGCAGTTAATTTAACAGATGGTTTAGACGGATTAGCAACAGTTCCTGTTATGTTAGTTGCTGCTTGTTTTGCATTTATTAGTTACGTCTCTGGTAACATAATTTTTTCTGATTATCTTCAGATCGCATATATAGAGGGTGTAGGAGAAGCTTCGATTTTTTGTGGATCAATAATTGGAGCTTGTTTAGGTTTTTTATGGTTTAATGCACCACCGGCAAAAATTTTTATGGGAGACACTGGATCTTTATCATTAGGTGGTTCACTGGGAGCGGTTGGTATAATAACTAAGCATGAAATTGTGTTGGCAATAACAGGTGGATTGTTTGTTTTAGAAGCTGTTTCTGTAATAGTTCAAGTTATTTCCTTTAAATTAACAGGTAAAAGAATATTTAAAATGGCTCCAATACACCATCATTTTGAAAAAAAAGGATGGCCAGAGTCAACGGTTGTAATTAGATTTTGGATAATTTCTATTATTCTAGCGATGATTGGATTAGCAACTTTGAAACTTAGATAATGAAATTAAAAAATGAAACGTCAAGTAAAAATTTTTTAATTTATGGTTTTGGAAAATCTGGAATTTCATCATTAAAATATTTAAAAAAGAAAAATAGGTGTTTTATTTTCGATGATGATAAGAAAAAAATTAAAAATAAATATAAAAAATTTTTTATTTCTAAATCAAAATTATTAAATAATAATTTTGATTATATAGTTATAAGTCCCGGTATTAATATAAATACATGCCAGTTATCAAATTATTTAAAAAAGAACCAAAAAAGAGTTATTACTGATTTTGATATTTTTTATAAATTTAACCCTGAAGTTTTAACAATTACGATTACTGGTACGAACGGAAAGTCAACTACAAGTAAGTTGCTTTATGATATTTTAAAGAAACACCATTATGATACTAGGCTAACTGGAAATATTGGAAATCCTATTTTAGAAGAAAAAAGAGTTACCAAAAATACTATCTTTGTTATTGAGGCTTCTTCTTATCAGCTGGCTTATAGTAAATATTTCAAATCAAAATTTTCTATAATCATTAATATTTCCCCAGATCATTTAGAAAGGCATAATACAATGAAAAATTATGTATTATCAAAATTAAAATGTGTAATAAGACAAAACGAAAATGATGTAGCAATAATAACAAACACTAATTTATTGAAAGACTTATTAAGAACTAAAAATATAAAATCCAAAATAATATATTTAAGTAAAAATAAGTATGCATATTTAAAAAATAAATTAAGTAATGATAATTTAAAAAATTCAACAAATTTTCAAAATTTAAATTTTTTATTTGAGCTATCAAAACATATGAAACTTAATTTAAAAACTGTAATAAAAACTATTAATAAATTTAAACCTTTGAAATTTAGACAGGAAGTGATCCATCGATCAAAATATTTAAAAATAATAAACGACTCTAAGTCAACAACTTTATCCTCTACTGTTCCATTTTTAGAATCTAATGAAAAAATTATATGGATCTTGGGAGGATTATTTAAAAAGGGTGACAAATTTAATTTAAATAAAAAGTATTTTAAAAATTTAGAAGCATATATTTATGGGAAAGATAGACAAGTTTTCCTCAAACTATTTAAAAATAAAATTAAAGTTAATCTATCAAAAGATCTGAGAAATACTCTTAAATTAATTCCAAACCTTAAGGATATAAAAACAAAAGTTACAGTTTTATTTAGCCCATCGGCTGCATCATTCGATCAATACAAAAATTTTGAAGAAAGAGGTAGACAATTCAATATGTTAATTAAAAGATATTTACCAATTGAATGAATAAATATTTTGATACATTTTATGATTGGTGGAAAAACATTGATAAAACAATTTTTTTGATAATAAGTCTATTATTTTCACTAGGATTGTTCTTTTCTTTAGTTTCAACTTCAATAATCGCATCAGATAAATTAAACACAAATTCTTACTATTTTTTTTTAAAACATTTAATTTTTGTTTTAATAGGAATATTTTTAATTTTATTTTTATCTCTACTAGATCAAAAAATTTTAATTAGGTTATCAGTCGTATTATTTGTTGTCACATTTATAAGTTTATTCTTAGTTCCCTTAATAGGAGTGGAAGTCAAAGGTTCAAAGAGATGGTTAGATATTGGCTCATTACCTAGGTTTCAACCTATTGAAACTTTAAAACCTTTTTTTGTTATTGTTATTTCACTAATAATTTCATTAGAAAAAAAAAACCTTTATATAAAATATCTCTTGAGTTCAGTCATTTTAGTGCCAATTATAATTTTACTTCTATCTCAACCAGACTTAGGACAAACATTATTAATAATATCTGTTTGGCTTGCCATTATTTTTGTTTCAGGAATAAATTTATTACTCTTCGCAATTTCATTATTAGCCGTTGGTTCATTAACTCTATTTTTAGTCTTTTTGGTGCCAAAGTTTGAATACATAAGAATAAGATTAATGTCATTTTTAGATAATTCTAGCGGTAATAATTACCAGGCTGATAAAGCAAGCGATGCAATATCCAGCGGAAGTTTTTTTGGAAAAGGAATAGGTGAAGGAACTTTAAATTCAAGAATACCAGAAGCACATACAGATTATATAATTTCTGTAATTGCAGAAGAATTTGGAGTAATTATCTTAATAGGTATAATATTACTTTATTTAATATTATCTTATAGAGTTTTAAAAAAAATAAATTTTACAAAAAATAATAATTTTAAACTTATATTAGTTGGAAGTATTTCAATAATACTATTGCAAACTTTTATTCATATTGGTGTAAATATAAGAATGCTTCCTACTACAGGCATGACTATGCCATTTATTAGTTATGGTGGTTCTTCAATAGTTGGAACATCAATTTTAACCGGAATAATATTAAATTTGACGAAGAGAAAATTAAATTAGTATGAAAAATATACTTATAGTAACAGGTGGTTCTGGTGGTCACGTAGTACCATCTATCTCTTTGTTTGAACATTTGAAAAACAAATTTTCTGTAAAAATGGTATCTGATTTGAGAGGAAGTAAATATATAAATACTGAAAAATTTAAATATGAATTAATAGATGTACCTAATTTATTTTTAAAACCTTATTTACTTCCAATTAATATTTTTAAATATTTTCTAAACATTTTTCAATCTATTAAATTTTTAAAAAATAATAAGACAAATATTGTGATTAGCACTGGTGGGTACATGACATTTCCGTTTTGCTTAGCTGCATTTATATTACAAAAAAAAGTTTTCTTGTTTGAGCCTAATAGTGTTTTAGGTAGATCTAACCGTTTTGCTTTGAAATTTTCAACAAAAATAATTTGTTACGATGAAAATTTAAGAAACTTTCCAATAAAATACAATTCTAAAAAAGTTATAGTCAAACCTATTTTAAAAAAAGAAATATATAACTTAGAAAAAAATTTAATTAATTTAAAAAAGGAAATAAAAAAAATTCTTATCATTGGTGGTAGTCAGGGTGCATCGTTTTTTGACGAAAATATTACTGAATTAATTATTGAAATTTCAAAAAAACGAAATCTCGAAGTTATACAACAAATATCAAATATTAATAATTTATCTTTAATAAAAAATAAATATGACAAATTAAATATAAAATATAAATTTATTGAATTTACCAATGATAGTAATGAACTCTACAAAGGTATAGATCTAGCAATTACCAGAGGAGGCGCAAGTACATTGAGTGAACTTTCATTCCTAAACATACCATTTATTTCAATACCTCTCCCATCTGCAAGAGATAATCACCAATTCTATAATTCAGAATTTTACTATAAAAAAAATTGTTGTTGGTTAATAAAACAAAAGGAATTCGAATTTAAAAAATTTTCAAATATTATATTTGAAATATTTAACGATTATAAAAATTACAACGAAAAATTTAAAAATCTTGAGGAAATTACTAAAAAAAATACTTGGAATAATATAAACAATAAGATTATAGAAATTATAGATGAAAATTAATATTGGAAAAACTGAACTAATTCATTTTGTTGGAATTGGTGGTATTGGTATGAGTGGCTTAGCATTAATAATGGATAGTTTAGGCTTTAAAATACAAGGAAGTGACAAATCAGATAATAAAAACCTAAATTTACTAAGAAAAAGAAAAATTCCAATTTATTTAAATCATAATAAGCAAAATATAAAAAATTGTACCGTATTAGTAGTTTCATCAGCTATAAAAAAATCAAATCCAGAATATAGGCATGCTAAAAAATTAAACTTACCGATATATAAAAGAGGAGAATTGTTAGGTCATATAGTTTCTTTAATGAAAAATATTGTTGTGACAGGATCACACGGCAAAACAACAACTACATCAATTTTGTCAAACATTATGAACTACGCAAAATTAGATCCGACAATAATTAACGGAGGTGTTTTGAATTCAATAGGGAGTTCGGCAAAATTAGGAAAAAGTGACTGGAGTTTAGTTGAATCAGATGAGTCTGATGGAAGTTTTCTTCAAATACCTTTTAATTATTCAATAATAACCAACATTGACAATGAACACTTGGATTATTACAGAACAATGAAAAATTTAAAAAAAAAATTCATAGAATTTATTGATAAAACACCTTCTTTCGGAAAGGCATTTCTGTGTTTAGATGACAAAAATGTAAAATATATTTTACCAAAAATTAAAAATAACAATTACTATACATTTGGTTTAAATGAGAAATCAAATTTTCATATTTTTAATATAATTCAGAATAAAAATTATTCAAAATTTAATATTAAAATAAAAATACCGGGCAAAACAAAAATTATAAAAAATATTTCAATACCTTTGTTAGGTTTGCATAATATAAAAAATGCAACATCTGCATTGGCAGTAGCTTTTTCAATTGGTGTATCTGATAAAATAATTAAATTAGGTCTCAAAAACTTTAATGGAGTCCAGAGAAGATTTAATTTCTTATTTGAAATTAATAAAGTGCCATTTTTCGATGACTACGCTCATCATCCAACTGAAATTTCATCAGTGTTAGATGGTGTCAGTAAAGTATATAATAAAGAAGAAATAGTTTGTATTTTTCAACCGCATAGAATTTCAAGAGTAAAAAATTTAAAAATTGAATTTTCTAAATGCTTTAAAAATGCAAACACAGTTTTACTTTGTCCAATTTATAAAGCTAGTGAAACCATAAAATTAGGATTCTCATACACTTCATTTGCAAAATTAATTGCAAAAAATTCTAAAGTTAATCTGATAATGCTTAAAAATGAAATAGATTTAAAAAAAATTATTAAAAACATTGCATTCGGAAATAAAATTTTTATTGCTATGGGTGCTGGATCTATAACAAATTGGGTAAGAAATCTTAATTGATATGGAATTAAAAGATATTGAAGATTTTAAAAATAAATATAATGCAGATTTGTTTTTTAATACTGATATCAAAAAACTTAATTGGTTTAATATAGGGGGTAAATCAAAAATCTTTTTTAAACCAAAAAATCTTATAGAATTAAAGGAATTCCTAAAATTGTATAATAATAGAGGAAAAATGTTTATATTAGGAATGGGTTCAAATGTATTATTTAAAGATAATACTTATGAAGGAGTAGTAATCAAACTTAGCAACAACTTTAGTACATTATCAAAATTAAAACCAGACACAATAATAGCAGGCTCAGCTTGCTCACAAAAAAAACTTTCAAAATTTGCACTAGAGAATGGAATAAGTGGTTTTGAATTTATGTATTGTATTCCTGGTTCAATTGGAGGGGGTCTTCAAATGAATTCTGGATGTTTTGGGACAGAATTTAAAGATAAATTAATCTCTCTGCAATGTATTGATACAAAGGGAAATATAAAAGTTATCCCATCTAACAAAATTAAATTTCAATATAGAAAAATAGAATTAAACGAAAATTTAATTTTTTTAAGTGCTACTTTTAAAGGTGATTTATTAAATAAAAATAAAATAAAAAATTTGATGGAAGAATTGGCGATAAAAAAAAATAATTCTCAACCCTCAAAAATTAAGACTGGGGGCAGTACTTTTAAAAACCCAATCGATCAAACAACAAAAAAAGCTTGGGAACTAATAAAAGAATCAGTTCCAGAAAATATAAATTTTGGAGATGCATGTATATCAAAGAAACATTTTAATTTTTTTGTTAATAAAAATAATGCATCTTTTAATGAAATGAATTCATTAATCAATTTTGTAAAAAAAAATGTAAAAGAAAAAACTGGAGTAAATATTAATTTGGAAATAAAGATAATAGATTAGTGAAAAAAATATTTATATTAGCTGGAGGCTACTCAAAAGAAAGAGAAATTAGTTTAAAAACTGCAAAAAGTGTTCATAAAGAGTTAAAAAAAAATACTAATTATAATATTAAAATACAAGAACCTAATGGCGAATTTATAAAACATTTAAGAAAATTCAAACCGGATGTAGTTTTGAATTTATTACATGGAAGATATGGAGAAGACGGATATATTCAATCAATATTGGAAACAGAGAAAGTAAATTATACTCATTCTGGCGTTTTATCTTCTTCTTTAGCAATGGACAAAGATCTGTCAAAGAAAATATTTATAAAAAATAAAATTCTTACTCCAAAATATAAAAAGTTTTCATTTAAGAAAAAAATAAACCAAAAAAGTTTTTTAAAATTATTAAATTCGAATTTTGGTTTTCCGGTTGTAGTTAAGCCTATAAATGAAGGTTCAAGCGTTAACGTTTTTATTTGTTCTAAAAAAAATATCTTTTCAAATATAAAAAAACTTAGAGAATATGGAGAGATACTAATTGAAAAGTACATTCCAGGAAGAGAAATACAAGTTGCTATTTTATCAGAGAAAATCTTAGGGGCAATAGAATTAAAACCAAAAAGAAAGTTTTATGATTTTCAGGCGAAATATAATCCAAAAGCTAAAACACAACATATAATACCAGTAGATATTACAAAAAAACAACTGACTAATGTTAGCAACATAGCGTTAAAGGCTCACAAATTATTAAATTGTAGGGGTGTTTCAAGATCAGATTTTAGATTTTACAAAAATAAATTTTATCTACTTGAAACAAATACTCAACCTGGAATGACTTCATTATCACTTGTTCCAGAAATTGCACGATATAAAAATATTACTTTCAACAATTTGATAAAAAAAATTTTAAGTGATGCTTCAATTAATAAATAAAAAAAAAATATATTTTTACTTATTTACATTTTTATTAATAACTTCAATTTTAAATTTAAACTTTACTAAAAAATTAAAAGATAATTTTTCTATAAATTCAATTATTGTAAATACAAAACATAAAGATATAAATGACAGAATTCTTTTGAAACTCAATTTTTTATTATCACAAAATATTTTTTTTATAAATAAAGATAATGTTTCATCAATATTAGAAAATTTAAATTATCTAGAAACTTTTGAAGTAAAAAAAAAATTTCCATCAAGCATTATTGTAAACGCAAAAAAAACTGAATTGATTGCAAAAACATATTCTGAAAAAAGTAAATATTTTATTGGTCAGAATGGAAAATTAATAAACTCAAAAGAAATAGCAAATATAATTAATTTGCCAACAATATTTGGTAAATTTGAAGTTGAAGACTTTTTATATCTGAAGAAAATAATCCTGCTACAAAAAATTAATCATAAAAATATATTGAGATTTTATTCTCATAAAACTAAAAGATGGGACATATACTTTAATAACAATATACTACTTAAACTTCCAAGTGATAATATTACAAATTCTTTTCAATTATATAACAAACTTCAAAAACTAGATAAAATAAGACCTAATATGATAATTGATCTGAGAATACCTAATAGAGTAATTTTAAAAAGTGACTAATAATAAATTTTATAGCATTATAGATTTTGGATCATCAAAAGTTAGATTTTCAGTATTTAATTCAAAGCTAGATGAGGAATATTCTCAATCTATATTAGTAACAGATAATTATAAAGAACATTTTGAAAATATAAAAAAAATAATTAAAAATGGTGAGAGAAAAATTTCAAATCATATTGAGGAAGTAATTTTACTTTTAGACTCTTCAAAAATATTTTCTATAGATATTTCACTCAAAAAAAAAATTGATACAAATACAAATACAAAAAAATTGTATGACCTGACATTGATGGAACTAGATCAAATAATAAATTTAAATTATATCGATTTTAAAATAATTCATAGAATAATTAGTAAATGTAAAATAGATGGAAAAGAATATAATGAAATTCCTAATAATATTAAGAATGTAAATAATTTAATTATAGATTTTAAATTAATTTGCTTACCTAAAAAACTAATAGATAATTTAAGTAAAGAGTTTAATAAAAATAATATAAAAATTGCAAATATATTCTGTACGAGCTATGTCAAAGCTGTAAATTATATGAGAAAGGTAGTTGAAGATAAAATTTCTTTTTTAGAAATAGGTTATTCTAGATCTACTTTGATAGTTTATGAAAAGAATATGATTAAATTAATTCAATCTATTCCAATTGGAGGAAATCATGTGACTAATGATATTTCTAAAGTTTTTAAAATCAGTTTTGATGAAGCAGAAAAAATTAAAAAATTATTTAATAAATCTGAAACTGAATTTTCTTATAAATATGATAATAATAATTATTCAAATTCTATAAGAGACGTACTAAAAAAAAATATATCAATAGATATTTTAAAAAAAGTAATATTATATAGAATTCAAGAAATTCTTGACTTGACGTTTAAGAAGTCAAATATATCGAAATATAATATTAGGTTAAGTGAAACTATGCTATTTTTAATAGGAGATGGTTCAAATTTGTTTGATAATAATTCATTTCATCTCAATGACAAATTTGAGTTTAAATCTTTAAATTTTTACTCAGAAACAGATAAAGATATTTGTTATTCAGGATTAAGTTTCCATTTAAATAATTACAAATTAAGCAAAACTATTAATAAAAAACTTGGTTTATTTGAGAAATTTTTTCATTTTTTCAGTGAATAATTGTATTTTCTTGTAACATTTATTGAATATTTAAATGGCATAACCTTTAATATAGTTCGAATGTGTCTATTTTAACTCAAAAAACTGTATCTAAAGAATTATCATTTAAGGGCATAGGAGTCCATTCAGGAAAAACAGTAAACTTAAAAATTAAGCCAGCTTCGGTTAATACTGGAATTATTTTCAAAAGAATTGATTTAAAAAAAAATAATTTTATATATCCCAATTACTTAAATGTTTCAGACACAACATTGTGTACGACTATTTCGAATAATTATGGTGTAAAAGTTTCAACAATAGAGCACTTAATGGGTGCTTTTTATGGAATAGGTATCGATAATGCCATTGTAGAATTAGATAATGAGGAAGTCCCAATACTTGATGGTTCAGCAAAACAGTATGTTGATAGCATATTAAACGCCGGACTTAAAGTAAGTGATGAACCAATTAAAATTATAAAAATTAATTCATCAATAGAAATTAGAGAAGGTGAAAAATACGCTATCTTAGAAAAATCTAATGTAACATGTGATATAGAATTTGAGATAATATACAAAAATAGTTTTATAGGCACACAAAAAAATAAAATAAATGTTCTAGAAACAAATCTAAAAGATGTTTTTAATTCAAGAACATTTTGTTTGTATGAAGATATTGAAAAATTAAAAAAATTAGATTTAGGCAAAGGTGGAAGTTTACAAAATGCTATTGTTATAAAAGAAAATGGAATTGTAAATGATGAAGGGTTAAGAAATAAATTAGAATTTGTAAATCACAAAATATTAGATTGCATGGGAGATTTATTTTTATCAGGTTATAAAATCATTGGAAATTTAAAATGTTCTCAAGGGGGACATAAACTAACAAATCAATTGTTAAAAAAAGTTTTTAGCGATAAAAGCAATTATTCATTAATAGAAATTAAAGGAAAACAACTACCTCATACTTTTGCAAATTATAGAGTTCTAAAATCAATTGCATAAAAGTTAGAAATTTTTAATTAATCTGGTAAAAGATTCTGATGAAATCTCATTTCAGTTATATTTTAATTATATTTTTATTTTTTTTCACTGCTTGTTCAAAAAAAGAAGAAAAGGTTACTGTCTTAAAAGAAAAAAACTTAGAAACTCAAATGATAGAAGTTTACAATCAGGCGATGAATGAATTTGAAAAAGGTGATGTTATTTATGCAGGAAAGAAATTTAGTGAAGCCGAAATGTTATTTCCTCAATCAGTGTGGGCTCCAAGAGCTTTATTAATGGCTGCATATGGATATTTTACTCAAGGATACTACAACGATGCTATAACAAACCTAGAAAGGTTTTTAATTAATTATAAAAACCATCCTCAAACAGATTACGCTTATTATTTATTAGCTTTATGTCACTATGATCAAATTGTTGATGAAAAAAAAGATTTAAATGAGTTACTGCAATCAAAAAAGTATTTCAAAATTTTAATAAAAAATTATCCAGATACAGATTATGCATCTGATTCTAAATATAAACTTGGATTAATTGAAGAGATTATAGCGTCTAAGGAAATGTATTTAGCAAGATATTACATTCAAAGAGAAAAATGGATACCAGCAATAAATAGATTAAAAATTGTTGTAAATGATTATGATGAAACAATATTTATTGAAGAAGCTTTGCATAGATTAGTAGAATTACATTACAAAATGGGACTAGTAAACGAAGCAGAAAAATATGCTTTGCTTTTAGGTTATAATTATCAATCAAGTAGATGGTATGAAGCTAGTTACAAATTATTAAATAAGGATTATGAAAAAAGAAAAATTGCTAGTAATAATAAAAAAAATACTCTTTTAAAGAAATTCAAAAATCTTTTTAAATAATCTAATCACATGATTAAAAGTGATATAATAAAAAAATATAAAACTAAAATTAAAGATTTCAATAAACATAGCAAACTATACTATGACAAAAGTAATCCTGTTATAAGCGACTCTGAATTTGATAAACTCAAACAGGAAATTCTAGATTTAGAAAAAAATTTCCCATATTTAATTTCTAAAAAATCAATATCTAGCATTGTTGGATATAAACCCTCAAAAGTATTTGAAAAATACAAACACAAAGTTCCAATGCTCTCATTATCAAATGCTTTTGATGAAGATGATTTAAAAAATTTTGAGAAAAAAATATTTAACTTTTTAGATAATAAACCAAAATTTAGTTATAGCGTTGAACCAAAAATTGATGGAATTTCAGCATCTTTGACTTACAAAAACAAAGAACTTGTTTATGGTGTTTCTAGAGGTGATGGTAAAATTGGTGAGGTCATTACAGAGAATTTAAAAACAATTAAAGATATTCCAAAGAAAATAAGTTCAAATAATTTTCCAGATGATATTGAAATTAGAGGAGAAGTATTTATTAAAAAGAAGGAATTTATAAAAATTAGTGATAAATTTGCGAATCCTAGAAATGCCGCATCTGGTTCATTAAGACAAAAAGATCCAAAAGAAACAAATAAAATTCCTCTTAATTTTACAGCTTACACTTATGGTCATATATCTGTTGATAATTTTGAAAATCAATCAGACTTTTTAAAAGCTCTAAATAAATGGGGATTTAAGACAAATGGACATAACAAGCTTCTAAATAATATTGATGAATTAATTGAATATCATGAAAAATTTGAGAAAATTAGATTTGATCTAGATTATGACGTTGATGGATTAGTTTATAAAATAAATGAATTAAGTTTACAAAAGAGACTTGGATTTACTTCTAATGCACCTCGTTGGGCAATAGCACATAAATTTTCAGCTGATAGCGCTAATACTAAAATTATTAATATAGAAATTCAAGTAGGTAGAACAGGAGCTTTAACTCCTGTAGCTAAAGTTAGACCTGTAAATATTGGTGGAGTTGTAGTCTCAAATGCTACACTTCATAATGAAGATGAAATAATCAGAAAAGATATAAGAGTAGGAGACATTGTGAAAATTGAAAGAGCAGGAGATGTTATTCCGCATGTAATTGAAGTTGACAAATCGAAGAGAGAAAAAAATACAAAAAAATTTAATTTTCCAATATATTGTCCATCTTGTAAATCCAAAACTATCAAAGAATTTAATTTAATAACAAAGAAATATGATGCAGTAAGACGATGTACAAATGTAGGATTTGAGTGTGAAAAAATTGCAATTGAAAAAATAAAACATTTCATTTCGAAGGAAGCATTAAATATTGAGGGATTAGGGAAAAAAGTAGTTGAAAAATTTTGGGAATTAAATTTGATTAGAAAACCACAAGATATATTTTCATTAAAATATGATTATATTGCTAATTTAGATGGATGGGGCAAACTATCAGTAGATAATTTAAGAAATTCAATCAATAAATCTAAAATTGTTTCTTTGCAAAGATTTATATACTCAATTGGCATTAGACATATTGGAATAGAAAATGCAAAAATTATAAGTGAAAATCTAAAAAATACTGAACATTTTTTAGAGATTATAAGAACAAAAAAATTTGAAAAATTTTTAAATATTGATGGAATAGGTGAGACTCAAATCAATTCTTTAAAAAACTTTTTTTCAAATAAATTCAATAGTGACATTGTTATACAATTAAATTCAATTTTAAAAATTCAAAATCCAAATTTAAAACAAAATGGAATTTTAAAAGATAAAACTTTTATGTTTACAGGTAAACTTGAAGGTATTAGTAGAGCCGAGGCAAAATCTTTAATTGAAAAAAACTCAGGTACCACTCTTAGTTCAGTAAGTAAGAATCTTGATTATTTAGTTACTGGAGATAAGCCTACTAAAAAAAAAATAGATCAAGCAAAAAGTATTGGAGTTAAGATTATTTCGTTAAAAGAATTAAAAAAATTACTTAATTAAATTAATTAACCATTTTCTCTCATTATTATTTAGAAATCCTGAAAGCTTTGAATAAACCTCTAAATGATATTCAAATAAATATTTTTTTTCTCCTCTAGTCAACATTTTAAAATTTATCATGTCAACATCAATAGGTGCAAAAGTTAAATTTTTAAACACTAAATTTTTTTTTTTTTTATCAATAAATATTAAATTTTCAATTCTTATCCCATAATTATTAACAAGATAATAACCAGGTTCATTGCTTAATATCATACCTTGTTTTAATTTTATTTTATTAAATTTTGTTATTGCTTGCGGACCTTCATGAACATTTAAAAAAAATCCTACTCCATGGCCCGTTCCGTGAGAGTAATTTAATCCAACATTTTTTAATGGCTCTCTTGCTAATTTATCTATTAGATGTCCGTTACATTTTTTATTTAAATCACTTTTGACTACAGCAATGTGTCCTTGCAAAACTCTTGTAAAATTATCTCTTACTCTACTAGTCACTTTACCTGAACAGGTAGTTCTTGTTATGTCAGTTGTGCCCCACTTATATTGTCCACCCGAGTCAATTAGTAATATGTCATTCTTTTTTAAATTTCTATTAGTTTGGTTAGTTGATTTATAATGTATAACTGCTCCATTTGGACCAGATCCAGCTATAGTATCAAAACTTGGATAAAGATAATTTTTTGATTTTTTTCTAAAATTATGAAGTTTTCTCTCTATTTTTTTTTCGTTTAACTCTTTTTTATTTTTCTTAAACCAATATAAAAATTTTGTAACTGCCACTCCATCTTCGATATGAGCTTTGAGTGTATTTTTTATCTCAATTTTGTTTTTTATAGATTTTAGATTATATATTGGATCCTCTCTGAGAGATATTCTGTGTTTGCTACTTATAATAGACTGATCAAATATCGAACAGGTATTTTTGTCAATACAAAAGAATCCATTATTTAAATTATTAACTATTCTGAAAAAATCATCTTCTTCACATAAGATAATATTTTTTAAATTTTTTTTTAAAGATTTCGGTATTTTTTTTAAATTTATAAAAAGATATAACTTTCCAGTATATGGAATTAAAATTTTGCAATTAACTAATGGGCTATTAGGTAAATCTCTTCCTCTAATATTTAAAAGCCAATTAACATTTTCACCAGCACTTGAGAACAAGTAATTTATTTTATATTTTTTCATATAATTTTTGACTTTATTGATTTTTGACTTTGAATCTTCACCTGTAATAGATCTGTTTAGGGTAAATATTTTATTTTCTTTTTTTTCAATTTTATTTTTAAAATTAAATTCTAATGGAATTAGATTGACTTTATTTTCAAAATATATTTCAAGCGTTTTCTCAGTGAATAACTTAGGATTAAAACCAATCCTTAATTTTTCAATATTTTCTATGTTTTTTGGCCAATGATAAGGAATTTGAAAAATTTTGAAATTTTTACCAGACTGTCTATTTGCTTGAAGTATATATCTGCCATCTACAAATAAATAATTTTTCTTTTTTAAAATTAAAGCAAATCCAGCTGATCCTGTAAAATTTGATACTTTCGTTAAATTATTTACTTTAGAATATTCTGTAAAATAATTATCATTTTTTGGAATAATGTAGCCATCTAAATTATTATTTATAATAAATTTTCTTATATATCTTATCATTTAAGTTTTTTTTGGTATCTTATCCATCCTGGACTTTTAACTTCAGTTTCAAAATCAATATCTTGATTAAATTCAAAGTCCCCTTCTTGATTGTTGCTAAAACTATTATTTTTTTTTATAAATTCATCTGGTAGTTCATCTACAAATCGTGAGGCCATACCATCTATCCAGTCACCTTGATAAAATCTATTCATAGAAAAAGAAATTTTAGCAATTTTTTTTGCTCTTGTTATTCCAACGTATGCAAGTCTTCTTTCTTCCTCAAGTCCATTTTCTCCTTTTTCTTCAATACTTTTTTGATGAGGAAATAATCCTTCTTCCCAACCAGGTAAATAAACAATATTAAATTCTAATCCTTTGGATGCATGAAGTGTCATTAAATTAACTTTTTCGCTCTCCCAGTCTTGATCTAATGAAGTTGCTAATGCAACATGCTCTAGAAAGCTTTCTAGGTTATCAAATTCTTTCATGGCATTTAAAAGTTCTTTAATATTTTCGAGTCTATTTTCATTTTCTAGATCTTTTTTATTTTTTAACATTTCACTATATCCACTTTCGTCTAAAACAATCTGTAAAAGCTTGTTGTGATTTATTTTTTTCTTTAGCTCATATCTCCATTTTTCAAGTAAATTTAATAATGAAGATAAGCCTACTTTAGTTTTAGGTTTAATTTTATTCATTTCTATTAATTTTCTTGCTGCAATTTCAAGTGAAAGATTATTCCTTTTTGCAAATTCTGAAATAGTTTTGATAGTTGTATCTCCTATTGATCTTTTAGGCACATTTACAATTCTTTCAAAAGATAAATCGTCTAGAGGTTGATGTATACATCTTAAATAAGCTACACAATCTTTTATTTCTGATCTCTCATAGAATTTAATACCTCCAATTATTCTATAAGGTATTCCCACTTTTAAAAATCTTTCTTCAAACTCCCTAGTTTGAAAAATTGCTCTAACTAAAATAGCCATCTCATTCAATGAATTAGTTTTTTTATAATCTTCTATTGTGGAACTAATTTCTGTTGCTTCATCTTTTACATTTCTAAAACAATCTAAAGTTACAAGGTCACCATCTTTTTGATTAGTGTACAAAGTTTTGCCTACTCTATTCTGGTTATTCTCTATTAATTTTGAAGCAACATTTAAAATATTTTGAGTTGACCTATAGTTTTTTTCTAATCTTATTATTTTGGTACCTTTAAATATTTTATCAAAATCTAAGAAATTTTTAATTTCAGCACCTCTCCAACTATAAATTGATTGATCATCATCTCCAACACAACACAAGTTCATATTAATTGCAGCCAAATGTTTAAGCCATTCACTTTGAATAAAATTGGTATCTTGATACTCGTCAACCAAAATATATTTAAATTTTTTTGAGTAAATAGATGATATATCCTTATAATTTTCAAAAATTTTGACTGTGTGTAATATTAGATCGCTGAAGTCAGCAGAATTCAAGTCAATTAGTTTTTGCTGATAAATCTTATATATATTCAGAAAATTTTTTTCTAAGGTTTCTCTTTTTTTTAATATGACATCTTTGGGGTATAGGCCTTTATTTTTCCATTTATCTATAACTGCCAAAATATATTTTGGTGAAATTTTTTTGATGTCTATATTTTCAGCTTTGCAAATATTTTTGATTAATCTTGTTTGATCATCTTGATCTAAAATAGTAAAATTTGATTTTAAACCAACAGCCTCAGCATGTTTTCTTAAAATTTTTGCACTTATGGAATGAAATGTTCCTAGCCATGGTAATCCAGTAGCCTCTTTTTTAAGTAGTTTTGATACTCTAATTTGCATTTCTTTAGCAGCCTTATTAGTGAAAGTGACTGCAAGTATTTGACTTGAAAAAGCTTTATGACTTCTGATTATATGTGCAATTCTTGAGGTCAGTACTTTTGTTTTCCCAGAACCAGCACCTGCTACAATCAAAAGTGGGCCCTCAAGATGCAACACCGCTTCTTGTTGCTTTTCATTTAAATTTAACAAATAATCTGATTCTAACATTTTTTAATATTGTATAATCCTTATTTATATAATGAACAAAATTAAGCAAAATAAAATAACTTTCACATTAATTTTAGCCGCAATAGCTATAATTTTTTCATCACTCACTATTTTATGTTTACCAGTTTTATTTAATTATAAAAGTAAAGTTAATATTTTAGAAAAAAATTTTTATAAAAATTTTAAGATTTATTTAAAATCATCTGGAAAAGTTTCGTATAAGCCATTTCCAAAACCACATATATTGGTGGAAAAAGCTTCAATTAATTTGTCTCAAGCAGAAGAAATTGATGACTTTATAAATACTTCAAATTTAAAAATTTTTATTTCTTTGAGAGATATTTACCTTAGGACTTTTGATAATTTGCTTTCTACTGAAATTTCAAAAACAAATTTATATCTTGAGTTGACTGATATAAATGAAATAAGAAAATATTTATATCAAAAAATTAACAAGCCAATTATATTTAATAACTGTAAAATATTTTTAAATGGTAAAGAAAAAGAGGTAATTTTAATATCTCCAGTAAAAAAAATATCACTAAAAATAAATGATAAATCTAGAACTAAAAATTTTGATATAGATGGTAAAATTTTTGGTTTAAATTTTAAATCAGAATGGAAAAGGAATTACGATCTACCATATCAGAGTCTTAATTCTATAAATATTTTTAATCCAAATATTGAAATAAAAAATATCTTTAAATTTAAAGAAAATAAACAATTTAACATCCAAACAAAAATAATTTATGGACAGGATAAATTAAAGTATGATCTAGAATTTAATAAAAATAAAATTCAAATAATCTCATCAAATAAAGCAAATACTAATTTTAATCTAGATAGTGAAATTCAACTTAAACCATTCTATTTTTATGGTGGAATTGAAATAAAAAATAAAAAAGTAGAAAGTATTATAGATAATTTTTTATCAAATTTACTAATATACGATAAGAATTTTTTAGGAAATCTTAATGGAGTTTTTAAAGTTAAATTAAGTGAATTAAATAATAAATTAATTAAAAATGGAGAGTTAGAATTTGAAATAAACGAAAAAATTCTAACTTTAAAGAAAGCAGAATTTCAGCTTGATAAAATTGGAAATATTGTAAGTAATATAAGTTTTATTGAGGATCAAGGGGAATTAAAATTTTTTTCAAAAAATCATCTAAATATCGAAAACCATATAGAATTTGCAAAAGTTTTTCAAATAGGAACAAAAAAAATAAAATATATAAAACAAATATATTTTGATTTAGAAAAAATTATTGGAGAGACTGATTTTATGATAAAAAATGTTAAGATAAATAATTTAGAAAGTCAAAATTCAGAAGAATTTTTTTTAGTAAAGAATATACAAAATTTAAGGTCTCATATTAGAAAAGTTATAGATTAAGATGGTCGGATCATTCTTGTTGGATTAATTAATAAGTCATATTCCTTTTCTTTTATTAAACCTGATTTAATTGCTTCTTCCTTTAACTTGGTGCCATTCTTCAAAGCTTTTTTAGCAATCTTAGCTGCATTATCGTATCCAATTTTTGGAGCCAAAGCCGTTACAAGCATAAGTGAATTGTCCAAATGTTCTTTTATTCTTTTTTTATTAGCTTTAATTCCTTTGACACAGAACATGGAGAAATTTTTAACACTGTCTGCCAAAATATCGATTGATTGCAAAATATTGTATGCAATTAGCGGCTTAAATACATTTAGTTCGAAATGGCCATGACTACCTGCAATAGTTATACCTGTATGATTTCCAATGACTTTTGCACAAACCATAGTAACTGCTTCACATTGAGTTGGATTTACTTTGCCAGGCATTATAGACGATCCTGGTTCATTTTCAGGTAATATAAGCTCACCGTAACCTGCCCTTGGTCCAGAGCCTAAAAATCTAATATCATTTGAAATCTTCATCAAAGCAACTGCACATGAATTTAATGATCCAGAAAAGTTTACTATAGCATCATGTGCTGCCAATTCTGAAAATTTATTTGGCGCAGGTTTAAATTTTATTTTACAAAATTTTTTGATTTCATTAATTATTTTTTTGTCAAAATTTTTTTTCGAATTTATTCCTGTTCCTACTGCTGTTCCTCCTTGTGCTAAATAATAAATATCATTTAAACAATATGAAATTCTATCTATACTTTTTCTCACTTGTTCGTAGTAACCAGAAAATTCTTGACCTAAAGATAATGGTGTTGCATCTTGCAGATGAGTTCTTCCAATCTTAACAATATTATTAAACTCTTTACTTTTAATATTTAAGGAACTTTTAAGTAAATTTAAATTAGGCAAAAGTTTATTCAATGTTTCTGTTGCTACAGAAATATGCATTGCTGTGGGAAAAACATCATTTGTGGATTGAGATTTATTCACATGATCATTTGGATGAACTGGTTTTTTTGATCCCTTTTTACCCTTTAAGATTTCAATAGCTCTATTAGCAATTACTTCATTAACATTCATATTTGTTTGTGTACCAGAACCTGTTTGCCAAACTTTTAGAGGAAAATTTTCATTCATTTTACCACTTATGACTTCATTTGATGCTTTAATTATTGCATTTGAAATTTTGGATGAAATTAACCCATCTTTTTGATGAACTATAGCAGCACTTCTCTTAATGATTGCAATTGATCTTATAATTGACTCTGGAACATATATTTTACCAATATTAAAAAACTTTTTTGATCTTTGAGTTGAGGCACCCCAATATTTATCATTTGGCACCTTTAGGCTACCGATACTATCATATTCATTTCTTGTTTTCATTTGTTTGAAAAATTAACCAAATAACTTATATACTAGTTTCTATTAATCTTACAGGAGTAAAATGACAAATTTTCAAAAAGTAAAAAATTTTATGGAGACTTTTGGGCAAGAAGTCAAATCAAGACCATCTTTCAGTTCTGATAAAATTAATATGCTTAGGTACAATTTAATTAAAGAGGAGTTAGATGAATTTAAACAGGCTTTAGAAAATAATGATCTTTTAGAAGCCGCAGATGCTTTAACTGATATATTGTATGTAACTTATGGTGCTGGGCATGCATTTGGCATTAATCTAGATGCTTGTTTTGAAGAAGTTCAAAATTCTAATATGAGCAAGTTAGGAAATGATGGAAAACCTATTTATAATGATCAGGGTAAAGTTATGAAAGGTCCAAATTATTTTAAACCAGATTTATCTAAATTTATTAAGTAATTTCTAGCCAATCGGGTTTCTTAATTTTAACTTTAGCGGAACCACAATTAAAAGTTTTGCCAAAATCAAATTTTTCATTTTTAATTTTGATAATAGCGTACGGATAATCATCATTTATTAAAACTTTTCCTATTTCATCTTTCTCAAATTCTATGATATCATTGTTTAGATCACCCTTTATTACCTCAATCGGTAGTAGACGTTTATTTAATTTATCTTTTAATTTAATTCTGGCAGTATTTTCTTGGCCTATGTAACAACCTTTTTTAAAATCTATTGCATTTAATTCATCAAAGTTACATTCAACGCCAAAAAGTTTATTTTGAAGTTTTTCAGTATTATTTTGTGGAATACCAATTTTATGACTTAATTTGTAATATTCATTTTTATCTGCACTTTGAAGTCCAAGTTTTTTTAATGATAAATATAATTTTTCTAAATTAGTTACTATTCTTGCTCCAAGCTCCATATTTCTTGGATCTAAAAAAATACTATCCTCTCTAAATTTAATTGTACAACCAAGATTAGAGCTTGAATTTTCTAAATCCAAAAATCTTTCTTTGCTAATAACTGCGATTACAAATTCATTACTTAAATTTAAAATTTCTACTTTTGATCTAAGTTTATATAAATTTAATTGGCTAAATAAATTATCTATATTTTTTCTTTCACAGTCTAAAAAATATCCAGATTTATGTTTTAATATATTGAAATCATATAAATATTTTCCCTGTGGAGTAAGTAAAGCAGAGTAACAAGAATTTTTTTCATCTACTTTGTTAATATTATTTGTAATTATATTTTGCAGAAATTCTTTACAGTCTTCACCAGAAATATATAAAAGTCCTCTGTCCTCCAATATATAAACATTATTTTTTTTCATGATTGATAGATACTAGAGAATAATATAATAACAATTTCTTAAAATGTTAGATCTTATTATAAAAAATGGAGAGTGTTATATCGACAGAAAACTTACTAAGACTAATATTGGTATTCAGCATGGAAAAATCTCAATAATTGGTGATTTAAGTAACGAACAAAGCAAAGAAACTATTGATGCAAGCAATTTACTAGTTTTACCGGGCTGTATGGATACTCAAGTTCATTTTCGTGAGCCCGGATCAACTAATGCAGAAGACTTACATACTGGAAGTAAAGCAGCTATTGCTGGTGGTATAACAAGTGTTTTTGAGATGCCAAATACAAATCCCCCAACAGCAAATATGAAAGAATTTAATAATAAGCTAAATCTTGCGAAAAATAGGATGTACTCAAATTATGCTTTTTATTTTGGAGCAACACCAGATAATTCCTCTGATCTAGCAAAACTTAAAGGTTTAGATGGATGTTGTGGAGTAAAACTTTTTGCAGGTTCCTCAACTGGAAATCTATTAGTTGATAAAGAAGAAGATATCGAAAAAGTCTTTCAGAATACCTCAAAAATAGTTGCAGTTCATTCGGAAGATGAAGAAATAATTAACTTGAGAAAAAAATTAATTGAAAAAGGCAATGTACATACACATCCTATATGGAGGAATGAAGAATGTGCAATGTCGTCTACAAGAAGGATTGTTAGGATTGCTAAAAGACTTAATAAAAAAGCACACATATTACATGTTACAACAAAAGAAGAGGTAGATTTCCTTTCTCAAAATAAAGGAAACATAACTTTTGAAATTACTCCACAACATCTAACAATATATGCACCAGATTGTTATGACAAACTTGGAACCTTTGCGCAGATGAACCCTCCTTTGAGAGACAAGTCTCATTATGATAGATTGTGGTACGCTATTCGAAATAACTATAATGATACTATCGGTTCAGACCATGCACCGCACTTAAAAGAAAACAAATTAAAAGAATATCCTCAATCACCATCTGGTATGCCAGGTGTACAAACATTATTACCCGTAATGCTAAATCATGTGAATGACAAAAAACTTACTTTAGATCAGCTGATCAAACTTCTTTGTGAAAATCCAGTTTCAGTATTTGGTATTAAAAATAAGGGATTTATCAAAAAAGATTATGATGCAGATTTTACAATAATAGATATGAATAGAACAATTGAAATAAAAAACAAAAATATTCACAGTAAATGTGGATGGAGCCCGTTTGACGGCTATAAATTTAAAGGTTCACCTGTTTATACAATTATTAATGGGGATATTAAAATGAAAGAAGATGAAATTTTAGGAGACCCATCTGGCAAACCAATTCTTTTTGATTGAGTTATATAGTTTTAGTTGAATACATGTTTACAAGTGTTACTCCAATAACGATTAGAAACATACCCAATATAGCCTGCCAACTTAAAGATTGTTTAAAAAATATATAGCCCAATATTGCAATAGTAAAAATACCAAGCCCACTCCATGTTCCATAAACAATTGCAATTGGTAATTTATCAACAACAAACGTAAGTAAATAAAAAGCAGATAAGTAAAATCCAGCCAAAAATACTGTTGGTGTTACTTTTGTGAAGTTTTGTGTGACAGGAAGAAGCATTGTTCCACAAACTTCACAGATAATTGCTCCTACTAAAAAAAGATATGTCTTAAGCATTATTTTAAAATACTGCTATTTTTTAAGTCTTCCTTTATCTCATCAAGAATTACAGGATCATCAATCGTTGCAGGCATTTTATATTCTTCTTTGTCAGCAATTTTTCTAATTGTTCCTCTTAAAATTTTTCCAGATCTAGTTTTGGGTAATCTTTTAACAACAATTGCTATTTTAAAAGCTGCAACAGGTCCAACTTTATCTCTAACCATTTGTACACACTCTTTTGAAATAGTCTCATTATCCTTAGAAACTCCTGCTTTTAGAGCAATTAAACCAATTGGTAATTGTCCTTTCAGCTGATCTTTTATTCCTATCACTGCACATTCAGCAACTGACTGATGTTCAGACAAAACTTCCTCTATTGCACCAGTTGAAAGTCTATGACCTGCAACATTTATTATGTCATCTGTTCTCGACATAATCCAAATATATCCGTCATCATCAATATGCCCAGCATCGTAAGTTTGGTAGTAGCCATTATAATTTGACATATAATTTTCTTTATATCTCTCATCTGCATTCCACAAAGTTGGGAACGTACCTGGCGGCAATGGAAGTTTAACAACAATATCTCCCATCTCATTTGGTTTAGCTATTGTTTGATCGGGTTTAATTATTTTTACATCATAACCTGGGACTGCTTTGCATGCAGAACCATATTTTGTTTCTTGCATTTCTATTCCAGTACAATTTGAACTTATCGCCCAACTCGTTTCAGTTTGCCACCAATGGTCAATTACGGGAACTTTAAGTAAATTCTCAGCCCATTTAATAGTATCAGGGTCTGCTCTTTCACCTGCTAAAAATAATGACTCAAATGAACTTAAATCATATTTAGAAAAAAACTTACCTTCTGGATCTTCTTTTTTAATTGCTCTAAATGCAGTTGGCGCTGTGAATAAGGATTTAATTTTATATTCTGAGATTATTCTCCAAAATACTCCAGCATCTGGGGTGCCTACAGGTTTTCCTTCAAATAGAAGTGTTGCACATCCTTTGAATAATGGTGCATAGACAATATAGGAATGTCCTACTATCCAACCAATATCACTTGCTGACCACCATACATCATCTTGATCAATGTTATAAATATTTTTCATTGTCCATTTAAGAGCAACTATGTGACCACCAATATCTCGAACAATCCCCTTTGGAATACCAGTGGTTCCTGAAGTATAAAGGATGTAAGCATAATCATTGGCACCCATCTCAACGCAATCTTTATCATCTGCTCCAGATAGTGCTTCATCCCAACTTATTTCTAATGGTTTATTTAATTTTACCTCGTGTCCTTTTCTTTGAAATAATATTACTTTTTCAACTTGGTGTTTTGCTAATTTTAAAGCTCCATCTACAAGTGGTCTATATTCAACTGTTCTTCCAGGCTCAAATCCACATGATGCTGTAATTAGAATTTTAGCTTTACTATCATCAATTCTGCTAGCTAATTCATTTGAGGCAAAACCACCGAATACAACAGAGTGAATTGCTCCAATTCTACCACATGCGAGCATCGCAACTACCGCTTCTGGTATCATCGGCATATAAATTATTACACGATCTCCTTTTTTAACCCCTTGCTTATCTAAAGCGCCTGCAAATTTTGAAACTTTTTCTTTTAATTCTTTAAAAGTGAACTTTGCTTTACTTTCTGTTATAGGACTGTCATAGATTAAAGCAGTTTTATCACCTCTTCCTTGATCAATGTGAAGGTCTAAGGCGTTGTAGCATGTATTTGTTACACCATCTTCAAACCATTTATAGAAAGGAGGGTTGTCTTTTTTTAAAATCTTAGTCGGTTTTTTGAACCAAAACACATCTTCAGAAACTTTCTGCCAAAATTCCTCAGGATTTTTTAGAGATTCGTCGTAAATTTCTTTGTAATTTCTATTCATTTTGATTTGCTATTTGGTGTCATTTTTCTATTGAATTTATGCAACAGGTTGTATTTAATTTTAAAAAGTCAGTAAAATCAACACTTATAACGCGGCAAAAAGTCTTCAACAAACTAATTTAATTTGATATTAAGCCACTAACTTTGGAGAAACCTTTGTGGTTTGTCCGTAGTTTAAATTTAAACTAAAAAAAACTAACGAGAGGGAGTTTTTTATGAAAAAACTTAAAATGTTTGCATTAGCAGCAGTGGCTCTATTTGGTCTTACTGGTGCAGCAAACGCAGCAACTGCTATGTTAGCTTCTGACGACTTCGTTGGGATTTCCTTTTGGGTAATCGCAATGGGTATGGCAGCAGCTACAGTATTCTTCTTCATGGAAAGAAATACTGTTGCAGCAGGCTGGAAAACTTCAGTAACAGTAGCTGGTCTTGTAACTGGTGTTGCATTCATTCACTACATGTACATGAGAGATGTATGGGTAATGACTGGAGATTCTCCAACAGTATATAGATATATTGATTGGTTAATCACTGTACCATTACAAATGATCGAGTTTTACTTAATTCTAGCAGCAGTTAAGAAAATCCCAGGAGCAATCTTCTGGAGATTATTAATTGGTTCGCTTGTGATGTTAATTGGTGGATACTTAGGAGAAGCAGGTTACATCAATGCTATGCTTGGTTTCATAGTCGGTATGGCTGGATGGATCTACATCTTATATGAAGTATTCTCTGGTGAAGCTGGAAAAATTGCAGCTAAAACTGGAAACAAGCCATTAGCAACTGCATGGGGCGCTATGAGAATGATCGTAACAATTGGTTGGGCTATTTATCCATTAGGTTACATTTTTGGATACCTAGTAGGTGGAGTAGACGCTAACTCATTGAACGTGATTTACAACTTAGCAGACTTCATCAACAAAATTGCTTTTGGTCTAGTAATCTGGTCAGCAGCAGTTTCACAAGGTGGAGCACGAGCTAGATAATTAGCTTTTAATATTAAAAAAAGAGGCGGGTATGCTAAAACATACCTGCCTTTTTTTTTGGACTAAAAATAGAAAATGCTAAATTTCAAAAATTTGCCGCAGTCGCAAATTAGTTTATAAGAATTATTTATTAAATATGGCAAAAATCAAATATATAGAATTCAATGGCACTGAACATGAGGCTGATGTTGCTAATGGTCTTAGTGTAATGGAAGGTGCTATACAAAATGATATTCCAGGCATAGATGCAGATTGTGGAGGTGGAATGTCATGTGCAACTTGTCATGTATATATTAATGATGATGAATGGTTCAAAAAACTCCCAGAAAAAGAAATGGGCGAAGATGATATGTTAGATCAAGCCTTTGAACCTAAATCTAATAGTAGATTAAGTTGTCAATTAATAATCTCAGACGATTTAGATGGTTTAACTGTACATATGCCGGAGAAACAAGTTTAATGATTAAAACAGATGTAGTCATTATTGGAGCAGGACCCACAGGTTTATTCTGTGCACACCAATTAGGGATAATCGGATTAAAATGTGAAATTGTAGACAATCTAGATAAAATTGGAGGACAATGTATTGAGCTTTATCCAGACAAACCAATTTATGATATTCCTGCAGTTCCTAAATGTACAGGAGAAGAGCTTACAAATAATTTAATTGAACAAATAAAACCTTTTAATTTTAACTTTCATTTAAGTGACAGAGTTCAAGAATTAAAAAATGAAAAAAATAAATGGTTAGTTAAAACATTAAATGGAAAAGAATTTGAAACACCCAATATTGTTATAGCAGGTGGCGTAGGTTCTTTTGAACCAAGAAAATTCCCAACTAAAAGTGCTGAAAAGTATGACGGAAAATCAGTTTTATACTCAATAAAAGACAAAACTATTTTTAAAGATAAATCAGTAGTTATTTTTGGAGGCGGAGATAGTGCACTTGATTGGGCTATAGAATTATCTAATTCATCAAAAGTAACGCTTGTTCACAGAAGAGATGAGTTCAGAGGAGCTCCCGCAAGTGTTCAAAAAATAAAAGAATTAAGTGATAATAAAACTATTGATTTAATTACTAAATATTCAATCAAAGATGTTAAAGGAAATGGCTCATTAGAAAGCGTCGAAATCAAAAGTGAAACAGGTGACAGTAAAGTTATAAAAGCTGATTATGTATTGGGTTTTTTTGGATTAATAATGCAATTAGGACCAATAGCGGAGTGGGGTTTAAATTTAGATAAAAAAACAATTCCCGTAAATACTGAGAATTTTGAAACAAATAAAAAAGGAATATTTGCAATTGGTGATATCTGTACCTATCCAGGCAAATTAAAGTTAATACTTTCAGGTTTTCATGAAGGAGCTTTAGCTGCAAGAGGCTGCTTTAAATATGCAAGACCTGACGAAAAATATAGATTTGAATTTACAACTGCATCCAGCACTATCAAAGATAGATTGGGTGTAAAAGAATGATCGAACTTTTTACTGCTGATACTCCTAATGGTTGGAAAATTAGCATAATGCTCGAGGAAATTGGTTTTAAGTACAAACTTACAAAAGTAAATTTGAGTGGTGATCAATTTAAACCAGAATTTAAAAAAATAAGTCCGTTTAATAAAATTCCTGTAATTATAGATCACGAGAACAATAAGACCGTATTCGAGTCTGGAGTTATACTTATGTATTTAGGTGAGAAAAGCAAGAAACTCTATCCTGAAGCAGACAGGCTAGACATAAATCAGTGGTTGATGGCTCAAATGGCTATTGTAGGTCCAATGATAGGCCAACATCATCAGTTTCATTATTACCATCAAGGAAAAAGTGAGTGGGGTGAGGATAGATACTTCAAAATCACCAGAAAAATTTACGAAGATCTTGATGCTAGGTTGGCTCAAAGTAAGTTTTTAGCAAATGATAAATACTCTATTGCTGATATTGCTACATGGTCGTGGATTGCAAGACACAAAAGACACGACATTGGATTAAATAATTTTGAAAACCTATCTAGGTGGTTTGTTCAAATTGCTGAACGTCCAGCTGTAGTAAAAGGATTTAAAGCACTCAATAAAGATGCTGAAATAGATTTTCCTTAATCGTCAGCGTAAACTTTTTCGTCTTTTTCGTGTTTTTCTTGAGCTGCTATGCAGAGAGTTGCAACTGGTCTTGCCATTAATCTTTTTAATCCGATAGGTTCACCAGTTTCCTCACAAAAACCGTAAGTTCCATCTTGAATTTTCTTTAATGCACCATCTATTTTAGAAATTAATTTGATTTGTCTATTAATAGCTCTCATCTCTACATTCTTTTCAGTGTATGAGCTTGCTTGGTCAACTATGTCAGCTGATGCACTATTATCATCCATTGACGCTTGAAAAATCGCCTCATTATTAGATCTCTTTAAATCTTTTTTCCACTCCATTAATTTCATCTTAAAATACGCTAAATGTTTAGCACACATGTATTTCTCTTTTTCTTTTGGAGTATAAGTTTTTGAAATTCTTACCATACCTAGCTATTTTGAGTTGGTGAATATATTCATGAATAAATGAGTGTCAAGAACGGTTTATTCATATAGATTGATAAAAATGGCCTTAAACAAAAGAAATATAAATAATATTTTTTATATTTTTGTAACGACTCACTTAATTCTATGGACAGTTGTTCCTACAATCACAAACTCAAATTTACCTTTAGATACAATTGAAGCTTTGGCTTGGGGTAGTAATTTAGATTGGGGATTTAATAAACATCCTCCATTAAGTGCGTTTTTTACAGAAGTTTTTTTTCAAATATTTGGGCCACAAGATTGGGCTTATTATTTTTTAAGTCAAATTTTTGTAGTAATATCTTTTTTCATTATTTTTAAACTATCGCAGGAAATTCTTAATGATGGCACTTTGAGTTTGCTATCAGTTTTTCTTATTGAAGGGATATACTTCTATAATTTCACAACTCCAGAATTTAATGTAAATGTTTGCCAATTACCCTTTTGGTGTTTAACCGTTTATTACACTTGGAAAATATACAATAGTAAAAAAATCGAGCTCTATGATTGTATCTTGTTAGGAGCTGCAGCAGCGTTTGGAATTCTATCTAAGTATCTATTTATTTATTTATTAGTCGCAATAGATTTATTATTTGCATATTTAATATTCATTAAAAAATCTAAAAGATTTGATTTTAAATACTTAGTTTCTTTAGAAGTATTTTTTGTAATTTTAATTCCACATATAATTTGGTTATTTAATAACGATTTTATTACAATTAAATATGGTTTTGCTCGTGCAGGTTTGAATGAAGGGCAAATGATAAATCATCTTAAATATCCATTGATATTCACATTAAAACAAATTGGTATTTTAGTGCCATTTTTAATTTTAGTCTGGCTATTAATAAAAAAAATTCCTAAAAAATTAAATTTAAAAGATGAAAAACTTTTATTTTTAATATTTATTAATTTAGTCCCAATTGTTCTGGTTTTTATGACAGCGCTAATAACCGGGTCAAAAATTAGAACTATGTGGATGACCCCTTTTTACTTGTTCTTTGGAACTTTGTTTATTTACCTTTTGAAAAATCAAATAAACATTAAGAAACTAAATTCCTTTTTAATAGGATTTATATTTTTATTTCTATTATCTCCAATTTTGTATGGTTATGTCTCAATATCTAAGACTGATAAAAGGACTGATTATCCTGGAAGAGATATAGCTATAAAGGTTCAAATGGCATGGCATGAACAACATGATGAGCCTATCAAATATGTGCTTGGCGATGAATGGGCCGCTGGAAATTTATCATATCACATTAATTCAAGGCCCATTTGGAAAGGCCTTGTTACAAAACAAAAATTGAATTCATTTGAAAAATATATGTGTATTGATAAGATTTGTGTTGGATCGTAGATATGAAATTCAATAAAAACATACTATTCATCGTCTTTATTGTCGTAATAATAGAGTTGTCTGGACATGGAATTGTAGCCTCTTTGCTGAGGTTACTTTCAAGTTAAATAAATGAAAATTACTATTTTAACACCAGTTTACAATGACTGGAAATCAGCTTCAAAATTAATTGAAGAAATAAATACTATTGTAAAAGATTTAGATGCTGAATTTTCTATTGTCTTAGTTAATGATGCATCAACTGAGGAAAAACCAACTTCTATTTCCAATGCAGAAAACCTATTATCTGTTGAAATTTTAAATATTAAAAACAATCAAGGACATGGAAGATGCATTGCAACAGGACTTAAACATATATTTCAAAATAAAGAATTTGATTATGTAATCCCAATGGATTCTGATGGTGAAGATAGGCCAGAAGAAATCAAAAGTTTTCTAGAATACATAAAATATGACGAAGGAAAGCCAATTGTAGGAGAAAGAGTAAAAAGATCTGAAAATATTATTTTTAAAACTTGTTATCATTTCCATAAAATAATAACTTATGTATTTACTGGTCATTCTATAAAATTTGGAAATTATACGTGTCTTCCAAAGTCAACTGTTAAGAAATTAATAAACGATAAATCTACTTGGTGCAGCTTTTCTGGAGCGTTGGCAAAATTAGAAAAAGACAGATCTTCCTCTCCATCTATAAGAGGTACAAGATATTTTGGTCCTTCTAAAATGAGTTTTAAAAATTTAATTAAGCATTCTTTAGCAATTATAGCTGTTTTTAAATCTACAGTTATTATTCGATCAATTTTATTTTATGCTATTTATTTAATCTTAATGGCTGATTACATAAGCATTGTTACAGCTATCCCCTTAGCTCTAATTATTGCATTTGGATTATCAGTTGTAATGATTGGAAGAAGAGAAAATTTAGAGGAATTAAATAACGCATTAAGCAATATCGAGAATATTGACACAATAAAATAAGTTTTATTTAATTCAATAAAATGAAAGAGATAAAAGTCATCCAGCAAGCTAAATCTTGGAAAGATTTATTTGGTAATCAATTTATTCTCTTAAATAATTGAAACCTACCGTTAAGCTCTAATTGTTGGTAAACAATAAAAATCGGCTGTATCTATCTTTGAGTTGTAATCCCTTTTCATACTCCAGGACTTTCTAACACCAGCACTTGCAAGACTTAATGTAGATCTACCATATCTATAATTTGTATTATCAATTGATCTCATTAATCTATTAATTCTCTCGTCTTTTGCAGATGAAAATAAATTTTCATTATTTTCAGCGTCTGTTAACCCAGTTAGCATCACTCCTGCTTTTTGATAACGATGTCCTTTTCTAAAGATTACTTTTAAGACAGATAAGGCGTTTTTTACTATTTCTATACTATTGTTAGTTGCTATAGGAAAATCAACAGTTCTGGAGTTTGAATAAAAACCAAATTGTTTTTGAAAAGGACTAGTTCTAACAAATACCATAACTGCTTTTGCAACAAGGTTTTCAGATCTTATTTTCTCTGATGCATTTAAACAATAACTAGCAACGGCTTCTTCAAGTTCCTGAAATCTCTCTATTCTTTTTCCAAATGATCTTGATACTACACAGCTTTTTCTTTTTGATGCAGTTTTTTCTAAATCAATACAAGGCACACCTCTAAGTTCCATTGCGGTTCTTGAACTTAGAACATTCGAAGATTTTTTAATCCAGGTGTTTGATTTATTTTTTAATTGTTTAGCATTATAAATTCCATTTTTTTGATAAAACTTTGTCATTTGTCTTCCAACACCCCAAACATCGTTAATATCAATTTTTTCAAGAATAGGATCAAGATTTTCTATTCCAATTAAACTTGTAACACCTGATTGTTTTTTCTTTGCTATATGATTTGCAACTTTGCTTAAAGTTTTAGTTTTAGCTATTCCTATACTTGTTGGAATACCAGTCCACTTTAAAACTGTTTCTCTAATTTCTCTTCCAACTTGCTCTACTTCATTGTCAGAAAAATTTGATAAATCCATAAATGCCTCATCAATTGAATAAACTTCAATATCAGAGTTAAATCTTTTTAAAGTTCTCATTACTCTTCTAGATAAATCTCCATACAAAGAATAATTTGATGAGAATACTTGTACATCATTTTTGATAATAATATCTTTTGCTTTAAAGTAGGGCTCACCCATTTTAATTCCCAAAGCTTTTGCTTCAGTAGATCTTGAAACTATACAGCCATCATTATTAGATAAAACTACAACAGGTTTTTTCCTTATTTTTGGATTAAATAGTCTTTCACAAGAAACATAGAAAGAATTACAGTCAACTAGCGCTAATTTTCTAGTGTACTGAATGTATGACATAGGTGACTACTCCCCAAATAAAAATATCTTGTTCTTCATTAATTAAAATTCGATCAGAAAATTCTTTAGATCCTGACGTTAAAAATTGTTTATCTTTTTCTTTAACTAAAGTTTTAACAACGAGTTCATCGTGAACATTTGCTATGACAGTTGAAAAATTTTTTGGAGTTAAGCTTTTGTCTACAACTAATAAATCACCATCATTTATTCCAACATCCACCATTGATTTTCCTTGAACTCTTATGATGAAAGTTGCTGGAACATTTTTGATTAGATGTACGTTTAAATCTATATCTTCTTCTATGTAGTCAGTTGCAGGGGAAGGAAAACCAGCTCCCGCTTTATGCAAATAATAAGGTATTGTTAGCTTCATAAGTGTTCTTGTTTTGTTCTTATTAGTACATGAGTTATACAATAGTGTCAATTAGGTTGTATTTTGAGTCTGTAAGTGAATCAAAAGTGAATCAAAACGTGAACATCCAAAACCATATTTTGTGCTATTGTGGATAACTTAAACCATTAGTAGTCTATGATCTAAATTTAATTATAAAAGGAGAAGGGTATGAGTTCAATTGAAGTTAAAAGTTTTGATAATCCAGATGAAAGCAATACCAGTTTCAACAATGCTAAAATGGATATCGTAAAAGTGGGAGATCAAAGAGTAATGAGATTAGTTTTGCAGCCAGGATGGAAATGGTCACAAGATATTAAACCAACTGTAGGCACTGATAGCTGTAAAGCAAAACATCTTGGAGTAATAGTTTCAGGAGCAGTTTGTGCTAAACATGATGATGGAACAGAATTAACATATAAAGCAGGCGATGCATATTCAATTGACCCAGGTCATGACGGCTGGGTAGTTGGTGATAAGCCAGCAGTTGTTTATGAGTTTCATGGAAAATGGGGAGAATAATTAATGCCGAAACTAACATGTCATTGTGGATGTGTAGAAGCAGAAATTAATGTTCCAATTAATGAATTACCAAAAATTGTAAGATGTAACTGCTCTATATGTAAAAGAAAAAATGCAACAATGGGAATGGTTAAAAATGAAGATTTTAAAGTTACTAAGGGAGAAGATAAATTAAAACTTTATCAGTACCATACGAAAGTTGCTAATCATTACTTTTGTATTGAATGTGGAATTTACACACATCATAACCCAAGAAGTGCACCCACCATGACCGGATTTAATTTAGGTTGTGTAGATGAAGTTAAAGTCGACGATTTAAAAGATGTTGTTTTCTTTGATGGTTTAAACCATCCACTTGACCAAAAATAAAATTAAATGATTTCAGTTGAGGATTGTTTAAATAAAGTAAAAAAAGATTGTTATAAGTTTATAAAAACACAAGAAACATCTTCAGATAAATTTAAAAATAAAGACAAGATGTTAAAAGATTATCTTGTCCCAATGAGTTTCTGGATTGCAAAAAAAACAAATTTTAAGAAACCTTATATTGTTGGTTTAACAGGGGGGCAGGGCACTGGAAAAACTACTATAAGCTCTATCTTAATGATAATTTTAAAAAAATACTTTAAGTTAAACGTTTTCAAAATATCAATTGATGATATTTACAAAACTAAAAAAAATAGAATAAAATTATCCAAGAAAATTCATCCATTGCTATTAACAAGAGGTGTACCCGGGACCCATGACATAAGTTATATGTCTAGGTTTATTAAAAAAGCAAACTCTAGAAAATTTAAATCAATTATATTACCCAAGTTCGACAAGGCAATTGATGACAGATTTACAAAAAAAAATTGGTACAAAGTAAATAGCAGACCAGATGTAATTATTTTTGAAGGTTGGTGTGTTGGAGCAAGACCTGAAAGCTTAAAAACATTAAAAAAAAGTGTAAATATGATGGAAAAAAATGATGATAATAAATTAATTTGGAGAAAACATGTTAATGACCAGCTAAAAAAAGGATACAAGAAACTTTATAGTAAGCTCGATTGTTTATTATTTTTAAGGGCAAAAAATTTTAGTTTATTACAAAAGTGGAGAGTTATTCAGGAAAAAAAACTTAAATTAAAAAATAAGAATAAAAAAACAAAACAAAAAATTATGACAAAAAAGGAAGTTTTAAAATTTATGCAAACTTACCAGAGAATTACGCAGAATATGTTTAAATATGCGCCAAAATACGCATCTATAATTATTAAATTAAATTCTAATCATCAAATTAATTCTGTAAAGTACAACTAATGAAAAAAATATTAATAATAATTTTTAGTTTTTTTTGCTTAACAGCTCAATCGCTTGCTGTCACATTATATGAAGCATTAAATGAAACTTACAATAACAATAAACAATTAAATGCTGAGAGAGAAAATATAAAAGCCTCAGAAGAAGATCTGAATATTTCAAAAGCCGATTATATGCCTTCCTTGAGTTTAAGTGGGTCAAAGAGCCTTGAGGAAACAAATAAACTGACAAATCAGAGTGGTGGTGATGCAACTATTAGTGATTCAGATCCATTCACAACATCCATTAAATTAGAGCAAACGTTATTGGATTTTGGGAGAGACCTTAATTATGAAAAGAATTTAATAGGTTTAGAACTTTCAAAAGCAAAATTATTTAAAAAAGAACAGGATGTTCTTTACAGTGCAATAGAAGCTTTTACATCTGTAATTTTATCAAGAGAAAAAGTTGCGATTAATAGACAAAATTTAAACTTACTTATTAAACAACTTGAAAATGATAAAGTTAGATTAGATAGAGGACAAATAAAAACTGCGGATTTGTCACAAACTGAATCTTCCCTTGCGGGAGCAAGCGCTCAACTAACTCAAGCAAGAAGCGAATTAATGATTAATAAATTAAATTACGAAAATATTATTGGTAAACTTTTAAATACAAATGAATTAAAAAAGACAAACAGAGCAATTGTAGGAGTTCCAAGTGAACTTAGTACAGCAATCAATTTAGCAAGAGAGAACAACCCAGATATAATGATCGCTAAAATAGAATTAAATCAGTCTGAAATGGATATTGCAATTGCTGAAAGTGACTTAAAACCTAGTGCATCTTTATCTTTAGAAAGATCATATGCTGAGGATTTTAGTTCAACTTATGACCAAAGAGAAAAGGATACACTTAAAGCAACAATTAGCTGGCCATTTTATTCAGGTGGAAGTAAACGTGCAAAAATAAACAAGAATACAAATCTTAAAACTAGAAAAATTTTGTTATTTGAGGATGCTGTAAAAACTACTGAAAAGAATGTTGGAAGTGCTTGGTCAAATCTTGAAGCATCTAAAAGTTTTTTAAATTCGGTAAGATCTCAAGTTAGAGCAGCAAAAATTGCTAACGAAGGAATAGCTGCAGAGTATGAAAGAGGTTCAAGAACAACGCTAGATGTTATTCAATCAAACTCTTTGTTATTGGCTGCAAAAATTTCTCTGGCAGAATCTGAGAGAAATAATCTTATCGCCCAATATAATGTTCTAAAAGCTATTGGTTTATTGAATAGTGAATACCTAAAACTTAAGTAATTTAACGATTTTAAGCTATTTTGAGAAATATATTGCCAATGAGAACAAAATGTGTACATTTAAGTCCATGATTCGAGTGTTAAAAAAAGCAAAAAAAGAGGCAAAAAATGACTAAAAATAACCTAAAAGTGGTGAAAACCGCAAAAGATAAAGAATTGGAAAACAAAGAGAAAAATAAAGCATTAGACGCAGCAATCAGCCAAATTACAGATAGCTTCGGAAAAGGTTCAGTAATGAAGCTTGGTGAACAAAAAGCTATGGATGTTGAGTCTATCTCAACTGGATCTTTAAGCTTAGATCTTGCTTTAGGAATTGGTGGATTACCAAAAGGAAGAATTATTGAAATTTACGGACCAGAGTCTTCAGGAAAAACTACTTTAGCATTACAAGTAGTTGCAGAAGCACAGAAGGCAGGTGGAATTTGTGGTTTTGTTGATGCAGAACATGCTTTAGACCCAGTGTATGCAAAGAAATTAGGTGTAAATACTGAAGAGTTACTAATTTCTCAACCAGACACAGGTGAACAAGCTTTAGAAATTACTGATACATTAATTAAATCTGGCTCAATGTCAGTTCTTGTTGTGGACTCTGTAGCTGCATTAACGCCAAGAGCTGAAATTGAAGGCGATATGGGTGATACTCATGTTGGTTTGCAAGCTAGATTGATGTCTCAAGCATTGAGGAAATTAACAGGCTCAATTTCACGAACTAATACAATGGTTATTTTCATTAACCAAATTAGAATGAAAATTGGTGTTATGTTTGGAAGCCCAGAAACAACATCAGGCGGAAATTCTTTAAAATTCTACTCATCAGTTAGAATGGACATTAGAAGAATTGGAGCAATCAAAGATAAAGATAATATCGTTGGTAACACAACAAGAGTTAAAGTTGTGAAAAATAAAGTTGCTCCACCATTTAAAGTTGTTGAGTTTGACTTAATGTATGGAAAAGGAATTAGTAAAGTAGGGGAACTAATAGACCTAGGTGCCAAAGCAGATATCGTTGAGAAATCTGGAGCTTGGTACGCTTATAAAGGTGAAAAAATTGGTCAAGGTAGAGAAAATGCGAAACTTTACCTTGAACAAAATCCTAAAGCCGCCGCTGAAATTGAAATGGCAATCAGAGAAAAGGCTGGTGTGATCTCAAAGAAAATTGAGGGAAATCCATTAAGCGAGGAAAAAGTAGAGGCTCAAAAAAAAGAAGAAGAAATTCCTACTAAAAAAAATTAGCAGATAACTTTTAGTTATTAAAAAGGCGCTCGAAAGGGCGCCTTTTTTCCCTTCAGAGGTGTAGACATCAATAGAAAAAGCTGTATTTTAACAAAATATGGCAAAAACATTAAACGAGATCAGATCAACTTTTCTAGATTATTTTGAAAAAAATGATCACAAGATAGTTGAGTCTAGCAATTTGGTTCCAAATAATGATCCAACATTAATGTTTGCAAATTCAGGAATGGTCCAGTTTAAAAATGTTTTTACTGGATTAGAAAAAAGGGATTACCAAAGAGCTACTACCTCTCAAAAATGTGTAAGAGCAGGAGGTAAACACAACGATCTAGAAAATGTTGGTTACACTCCAAGACATCACACGTTTTTTGAAATGCTAGGAAATTTCTCTTTTGGAGATTATTTCAAGGAAAGGGGAATTGAACTTGCTTGGAATTTAATTACTAAAGATTTTGGATTAAATAAAGATAGATTATATGTAACAGTATTTCATGAAGACGATGAAGCCTTCAATTTTTGGAAGAAAATAGCGGGTTTTAGCGACGATAGAATTATTAGGATAGCAACTTCTGATAATTTTTGGTCAATGGGCGAAACGGGCCCTTGTGGACCTTGTTCAGAGATTTTTTATGATCATGGAGATCATTTAAAAGGTGGTTTACCTGGAACCAAAGATGAGGATGGCGATAGATATATTGAGATATGGAATTTAGTCTTCATGCAATTTGAGCAAGTTTCAAAAGATAAAAGAATTAATCTTCCAAAACCTTCTGTAGATACTGGAATGGGTTTAGAAAGAATTGCAGCATTACTTCAGGGCACACATGATAATTACGAAACAGATCATTTTAAAAAATTAATTAGTTCGATTTCTGAATTTACAAAAGTAAAACAAGATAAAAATAATTTATCAAGTTTTAGAGTAATTGCAGATCACCTAAGAGCTAGCTCATTTCTTCTTGCAGAAGGAGTATTACCTTCAAACGAAGGTAGAGGTTATGTTCTTAGAAGAATAATGAGAAGAGGAATGAGACATTCTCATTTGCTAGGTTCTAAAGAACCAGTCTTCAATAAAATCTTTGATACATTGAAAGATGAAATGAAAGGAAATTATCCTGAATTAGAAAGATCAGAGACTTTAATTAAAGAAACATTAAAAATGGAAGAAGAAAAATTTTTAGTTTTACTTGATAGAGGAATTAAAATTTTGAATGATGAAATTTCAAAAATAAAAAAAGTTTTACCAGGTGAAGTAGCGTTTAAATTATATGATACTTACGGTTTCCCGTTAGACTTAACAGAAGATATTTTAAAAAATAAATCTTTAACCGTCGATCAAAATAAATTTGATGAATTAATGAAAAAGAGCAAAGAGCTTGCAAAACAAAACTGGAAAGGTTCCGGAGATGCCTCTGAAGAAGAAATCTGGTTTGGTATAAAAGATAAAATAGGACCTACAGAGTTTCTTGGGTATGAGTTTAACCAATCAGAAGGAGTGGTGTTATCGATAATTAAAAATAATAAGGAAGCACAAAATATTTTAAATGGTGAGGAAGGGATAATTATTACTAATCAAACCCCTTTTTACGGAGAGTCTGGTGGACAAGTTGGAGATCAAGGAACAATAGTATCTGGTAATTCAGTATTTGAGGTTGCAGATACTCAAAAAAAACTTGGAGATCTGTTTATACATCATGGAATTCTAAAATCTGGTGAGATTAAGATTACAGACGTTGTAGAAATGAAAATAGATATTGAAAGACGCAACAATCTTAAGGCATATCATTCTGCAACCCATTTATTACATGAGTCTTTGAGAAGAACATTGGGAAAACACGTTATGCAAAAAGGATCTTTAGTTGCGCCTGATAGATTAAGATTTGATTTTAGTCATATGAAACCAATTACAGAGGATGAATTAACAATTATCGATAAATTAGTTAATGAATACGTACAAAACAAAACTGATGTAACTACAAGAATTATGACACCAAAAGCTGCCATTGAAAAAGGTGCTTTAGCTTTTTTTGGAGAAAAATATGGAGAAGAAGTGAGAGTAGTTTCTATGGGAGCGGAAAATAACTCTTATTTTTCAACAGAATTATGTGGTGGAACACATGTAAAAAATACAGGTGATATTGGAAAATTTAAAACTGTTAGCCAATCCTCAATAGCTGCTGGAGTTAGAAGGGTTGAAGCTTTAAGGGACAAACAACTAGAAATATTCTTAAAAAATAAGGAAAAAATGTCAAACCTTTCTGCACAAAAGGATGAAGACAGTATTAAAGAGGTGTCTGCTCAAATTATTAAATTAGGTGGAAAACCAAATCTAGACAATAAAGATACGAAAGGATTAATTAAAGACCTTAATAAACAATTAGAACAATTAAATGTTCAATCAGTTTTAGCTGATAAAACAAAAAATATAATTAAAGATGAAAATATAAATGGCACTCAAGTTAGATTACAAAAAATTCAAGATTTATCTCCAAAAGACCTAAGAAAACTTGTTGATGCAGGTAAAAAAGAATTGGGTGAAGGAATAGTAGTAGTATTTGCAAATAAGGATGAGAAAGTTGGTCTTGCTGTAGGTGTAACAGAAAATTTAACAAATAAATACGATGCAGTTAAATTTGCAAAACTAGGATCTGAAATTATTGGTGGAAAGGGCGGTGGAGGTCGTAAAGATTTTGCACAGGCTGGAGGGCAAGACTCAAATAAAATCGACGAAGCTTTAGAAAAACTAAAAACCTTAATTTAACTTTTGTTTTAAACTTCCATCAATTACATCTAAAAACTGGTTAGTTGTTAAATATTTTGTAGAAGGACCAATAAGTATTGCCAAATCTTTGGTCATTGATCCTGACTCGACTGAATCAACACATACCTCTTCAAGTGTTTTGGCAAATTTAATTAATTCATCATTGCTATCTAACTTTCCTCTGTGCGCCAAACCTCTTGTCCACGCAAATATAGATGCAATTGGATTGGTTGATGTTTCTTTACCTTGCTGATGCATTCTAAAATGTCGAGTTACAGTTCCATGAGCCGCTTCTGCTTCCATTGTTCTACCATCAGGCGCTAATAGAACACTTGTCATTAAACCTAAAGAACCATAACCTTGAGCAACCGTGTCTGACTGAACATCACCATCATAATTTTTACAAGCCCAGATATATTTACCATGCCACTTCATTGCACAAGCAACCATATCATCGATTAGCCTATGTTCATAAGTTATGTTATTTTTTTCAAATTCTGATTTAAAATCTTTTTCAAAAACATTTTGAAATATATCTTTAAATCTACCATCATATTTTTTTAGTATAGTATTCTTAGTTGATAAATATACTGGCCATTTTTTTATTAGGCCATAATTGAAACATGACCTTGCAAAGTCCTCAATTGATTTATCTAAATTATACATTGAAAGAGCAATACCAGGTCCCGGGAAGTCAAATACTTCATATTTTTTTTCATCACTTCCATCTTCCGATGTCCACTTAACTTCTAATTTACCTTTTCCTGGAACTAAAAAATCTGTAGCTCTATATTGATCACCGAAAGCATGCCTTCCGATAATTAATGGATCCGTCCAAGATGGGACAAGTTTAGGAATATTTTTACAAATTATTGGTTCTCTAAATACTGTTCCTCCAATAATATTTCTTATTGTTCCATTCGGAGATCTCCACATTTTCTTTAATTTAAATTCTTCAACTCTGGCCTCGTCAGGAGTAATAGTTGCGCATTTGATGCCTACTCCATTTTTCTTGATTGCATTAGCACAGTCGATAGTAATTTTGTCATCTGTATCATCCCTGCTTTTCATTCCTAGATCGTAATATTCAATGCCTAAATCTAAATAAGGTAGAATTAATTTGTTTTTGATGAATTCCCAAATTACTCTTGTCATTTCATCGCCATCTAGCTCGACAATGGGATTTTTTACCTTAATTTTGCTCATTTTTTGATGTATCTTAATAATTGAATTTATACTTTTTATATACATATTAATCCAGAATTATCAATTGAACGATTATGATAGACAAAATTTTTCCAAAGATTCATAACGAAGGCTATAAATTTATAGTAATTTTCGTAGTAGCAACGATCATTCTATATTTCATTCATGGTTTTCTAGGTTTCATAGGTTTGGTCTTAAGTATTTGGTGTTATTATTTTTTTAGAGATCCAGAGAGAATTCCAATAAATGATGAGAACTATTTAACAAGTCCTGCTGACGGATTGGTTTTACAAGTTTTAGACACAAACGGACCAAAAGAATTGGGACTTGAAAATAAAAAATTTAAGAAAGTAAGTATATTTATGAATGTATTTGACTGTCATGTGAATAGATCTCCATGTTCAGGAAAAATTGAAGAAATTTTATATAAACCAGGAAAATTTATTAATGCATCTCTTGATAAAGCTAGCGAAGATAATGAAAGAAATTATTATAAAATTAAAAATTCTCATGGAGAAGACATAATTGTAGTCCAAATAGCAGGACTGGTTGCACGGAGAATAGTAACAGATACCTCAGTTGAAGAAAATGTCGATCAAGGATCTAGAATAGGGATGATTAGATTCGGAAGTAGAGCAGATTTATATTTTGAAAACTATGAACCATTAGTAAAAGTTAATCAAAGAGCAGTTGCTGGAGAAACATTGATAGCTAAAAGATAAATGGAAAATCCAAAAAAGAACATAAGATTGGTTTCAAATAAAAATTCAAGAGTTATTTTGCCAAATATTATGACGCTGGTTGGTGTGTGTATTGGCTTAACTTCAATTAAATTTGCATTTGATGGAAGATTTGAGTTATCCGTTATTGCAGTTTTAATTGCCGCAATCATTGATGGTTTAGATGGAAGAATTGCAAGATTAATTAAAGCCACATCAAAAGTTGGAAAAGAATTAGACTCATTAACTGATGTAATTAGTTTTGGAGTTGCACCAGCATTCATAATGTATTTTTGGGCTCTAGATAATATTGGCAGATTCGGTTGGTTAATATCTTTAATATATGTAGTTTGTGTTGCTTTGAGACTTGCAAGATTTAATGTTTCAACAGGAGGTGAGCCTTCATGGAGAGATAACTTTTTTGAAGGTATTCCATCACCAGCAGGAGGGGTATTAGTTTTAATGCCATTGATTTATAGTTTTAGTGAGGTTCAGTTTATAACTATTAATAAAAATATAATTGTTCCATCTTTATTCATTATTATTTCTGCACTTTTGATAAGTAAAATTCCCACATATTCTTTAAAAAGAATCGTAGTTCCAAGAAGTACTTCAATATTTCTTCTATTTGGAATAATTTTATTTTTTGGTTTGTTGCTAATATATACCTTTAATACAATTATAATTTCAGGAATTATTTATTTACTAATGATTCCAGCAAGCTCAATTCATTACCTATTTCTGAAAAAACAAAATAAAGAAAAAGATGATAACGTTGATCATCACGAAGATATTTTGTAATGAAAGAGAATGCAATTATTTCTCTAGCAGATTCTAATTACTATGAATTGCTAAATGAATTAATAGACTCTATTAAACAATTCAATCACAGTGAAAAGGTTGCTATTTGTATACTTGATGCGGGTTTAACAGAGGAGCAAACTGCTCTTCTAAAAAATAAAGTAGATGAGATTAAAAAAGCTGAATGGGATATTGAAGTTCCACAATCTAAAGTTAAAGGTAAAGAATGGCTAAAAAGTCAGGTATCAAGAGCATTTCTTCCAAAATATTTTCCTAACTATAAAAAATATCTGTGGATTGATTGTGATGCTTGGGTTCAAGATTGGAGTTCAATAGACTTATATTTTAAGGCTTGTGATAATGGCAAACTAGGCATTACCCAGACAATGACACCTGGATATAGAATATTAAGTAACGTTAATTGGTTGTTTGGAAAATTAGCCATTATAAAATCTCAAAATTTTAAACATGCTGTTAAATCTAAAATTGATATTAATAAAGCAAGAAAGTTAGCATTTGCTCCGCATATTAATATTGGTGTTTTCTCATTAGAAAAAGATTCTAATTGTTGGAATGTTTGGCAAAAAAATTTAAAAACTACTCTTAGTCATGGCCAAATATTTGGTTCAGAGCAACTAGCAATAAATATATGCGTATATATTGATAATGTAGATGTTGAATTTCTTCCTCATAATTGCAACTGGTTAGCTAGCAACCTACTTCCAAAGTTTGATGAAAAGAATAATATTTTCGTGGAACCTTTTTTACCAAATCATAAAATTGGAATTATACATTTGGCTAGTGGTATTAAAGTAAATGATAAAGATATGAGAAACGAGAAAAATCTAGAGATAGAATTAAATACTTTGGATAATAATAAAATCTCAAAATCTTTAAGGTTCAAAACTAATTGAAAAAAAATAAAATCTCAAAAAATTGGATTAATAAGCAGAGAAGAGATATTTATGTTAGACAATCAAAAGTTGAAGGATATAGATCAAGAGCCGTTTATAAATTAAAGGAAATTAACGAAAAATTTAAATTTTTAAAAAATAATATTTCAGTAATAGATCTTGGAGCTGCTCCTGGAAGCTGGTCTCAATATATATCAAGTAATTTAAAATGTAATAAGCATTTAGCAATAGATTTAAAAGAAATAGAAGAAATAAAGAATGTAAAAATTTTAAAAGGAGATTTTACGGATACTGAGCAACAAAATAAAATTAATAATTATTTTGGTGGAAAAATTGACCTAATTATTTCAGATATGGCAGTCAATACTACGGGTAATAAAAATCTAGACTCTATGGTAACTGGAGAATTAGTTTTAGAAGCTTTGGATTTCGCTAAAAAAATGATGAAGCCAAATGGCTATTTTGTCTCAAAATTATTTATGGGAACTTCATTTAATGAGATAATTGCATTTTCAAAAAAAAATTTTGTAAAATTTAATGTCTATAAGCCTCCAGCAAGTAGAAAAGACTCTAAAGAAAGTTTTTTAATCTGCAAAAATTTAAGATAGATACTTTCATTTTTTTAAGAATCGTTTATATAAGGACATGGATCCTATCAAAGAAGCGCTCACTTTCGATGATGTAACTTTAGCACCAAATTATTCTGAAATTTTACCTTCAGAAGTAAAGACAGAAGTTAAATTATCAAAACACTTAAATATTTCTATACCCCTTCTAACTTCAGCAATGGATACTGTAACAGAGTCTAATATGGCTATTTCAATCGGTAAAAGGGGTGGAATTGGTGTTATACATAGAAATTTATCAATAAATGATCAGATAAAAGAAATAAGAAAAGTAAGAGCAAAAAAAATGTTAGTTGGTGCAGCTGTTGGTGCAAGTTTAAACGAACACATAAGAGCTCAAAAGATTTTAAAAGAAAATATCGATTTAATTGTTGTTGATACAGCTCATGGCCATACAAAAAAAGTAGCTGAAATAATAAAAAAAATTAAAAAAATTAAACCAACTAAAACAGCTTTATGTGCAGGTAATATTGCTACAGCAGAAGCAGCTAAATTTCTGATTAAGCAAGGAGTAGATATTATAAAAGTTGGAATTGGACCAGGATCTATATGCACTACAAGATTAGTTGCCGGGATTGGAGTTCCACAGTTAAGTGCAATTTTAGATGTAAAAAAAGGTATGGGCAAAAGTAAAACAACATTAATAGCTGATGGAGGCATCAAATTTTCTGGGGATATTGCAAAAGCACTCGCAGCAGGAGCAGATGCTGTGATGATTGGATCATTATTTGCAGGAACAGATCAGGCTCCAGGTAGAATTATAAAAAGAGGTGGTAAATTATTTAAAAGTTTTAGGGGCATGGGATCTATTGGAGCAATGAATAAAGGATCAGCAGATAGATATTTTCAATCAAAACAAAAAGATACTTCAAAATATGTAGCAGAAGGTGTTGAAGGTTTTGTTAAATACAAAGGCACAGTTGAAAAAATAATCTACCAACTAGTAGGGGGTTTAAAATCATCAATGGGATACTTAGGTGCAAAAAAAATTAAAGATCTTAGAAAAAAACCAAAATTTGTCAAAATTACTAAAGCAGGTTTTTATGAAAGTATGGTACATAACATAGACGAAATAAAAAGATGATAAAAAAAATTACCTTAGCAATAATTTTACTTTTTACTTTAATTTTTAATGTTAACGCGGAAAAAGTTAATTTTTTTGATGAAGCAAAAAGTCTTTATGAAAATGAAAAATATGAAGATTCAAAATTTTTATTTCAAAGAAATATTGTATACAATCCCAAAGACTCAAAGTCATATCTATATTTAGCAAAAATATTTAAAAATGAAGAAAACAAAACAGAACTGGAAAAAAATATAAATACAGTTTTACTTCTCGAGCCAAACAACGAAGAGGCAATGTATCTATTGATAGATATTGAGTTAGAAAGATCTAACTTTTCTAAAGCAGAGGAACTTAGAGAAGATTTTAAGAAAATATGCTCGAACCTTTGTGATAAAATCGCATCTATAAACAAACGCCTAAAAGAGTTTGAAAAAAAAGATGCGTCTTGAAAATAATCTAGATAAAATTTTAATAATCGATTTTGGGTCTCAGTTTACACAATTAATTGCAAGAAAAGTAAGAGAATTAAATGTTTTTTGTGAAATTATAAGTCACAACAAACTTAAAAACTACAAAAATGAAAAAAATGTGAAAGGCATCATTTTATCTGGTGGTCCCTTAAATGTTTATCAAAATAAAAAAGTTAAATTCAGTAGAAGTATATTAAGTTTAAATATTCCAATTTTAGGTATTTGTTTTGGCCATCAGATAATCTCTAAAGAATTAGGAGGTAAAGTAAAACGAGCAAAATCAAGAGAATTTGGGTTAGCAAAAGTTACAAAATTAAAAAAAAGCGCTTTAACCGAAAATTTCTTTCCAAAAAAATCCACCAATGTATGGATGAGCCATGGAGATGAGGTAATTAAATTACCTAAAGGTTTTAAAGTTATAGCAAAATCCTCAAATTCGAAATTATGTATGATAGAAAATGTAAAAAAAAAAATATATGGCATACAGTTTCATCCAGAAGTTTCCCATACAGTTAAAGGCAAAGTAATATTAAAAAACTTTGTAATTAAAATTTGTAAAATTAAAAAAAATTGGACATCAAAAAATCAAAAATCCAAACTTATGCAACAAATTAAAGAACAAGTTGGAAATTCTAAAGTAATTTGTGCATTATCTGGTGGTGTAGATAGCAGTGTAGTAGCAAAATTAATTAGTAATACGATTGGAAAAAACCTAACTTGTATATTCGTTAATACTGGCCTGCTCAGAAAAAACGAAGAAAAACAAGTAGTAAATACTTTTAGAAAAAAATTTAAATTGAATTTAATTTATGTAAATGCTGAACAATTATTTATAAGCAAATTAAAAAACGTAACAGATCCAGAAAAAAAAAGAAAAATTATTGGAAATTTATTTATCAAACTTTTTGAAAAATACGCAAAAAAAATAAAAAATGTAAAATTTTTAGCTCAAGGAACTCTATACCCTGATTTAATTGAAAGTAAATCTGTAACAGGAAGTCAAACGTCAAAAATTAAGTCTCATCATAATGTAGGTGGTCTGCCGAAAAGAATGAAATTAAAATTGGTTGAGCCATTGAAGTATTTATTTAAAGATGAAGTTAGAATGTTAGGTCTAGAATTAAATTTAAGTAAAGAAATTATTTCTAGACATCCTTTTCCTGGTCCTGGTTTAGCAATTAGAATGCCAGGCATAATTACTAAAGAAAAAATAAAAATTTTAAAAGAAGCAGATAATTATTTTGTAAATGCATTAAGAGAAAACAATCTATATCATAAGATATGGCAGGCTTATGCTGCATTACTGCCTGTTAAAACTGTTGGTGTCATGGGGGACAATAGAACCTATGAATATTTATGTTTGCTTAGAGCAATAACATCTGAAGATGGGATGACAGCGGATTATTTTCAATTTAATAAATCATTTATGCAAATGGTATCGAATAAAATAGTTAATAATATTCGAGGTATAAATAGAGTAGTTTATGATGTGACTTCTAAACCACCAAGTACTATTGAACTAGAATAGAAATAAATTATAATTTTACTATGAAATATTTACACACAATGATCAGAATTTCGAATATTCAGGAGTCGTTAAAATTTTTTTGTGATGGACTGGGTTTAAAAGAGACAAAAAGAATGGAAAATGAAAAAGGCAGATATACATTAATTTTTTTAGCTGCACCAAACGACAATAATGCAGAAATTGAACTAACTTATAATTGGGACGGTGACAATTTAGGAGAGGGATCTAGAAATTTTGGTCACTTAGCTTATAGAGTTAAAAATATATACGAAATATGTCAAAGACTAATGGATATGGGTTATACAATTAATAGACCACCTAGAGATGGTCATATGGCATTTGTGAAATCACCAGATAAAATATCAATAGAAATACTTCAGGAAGGAAATCTTCCTCCTAAAGAGCCCTGGTCATCAATGGAAAATACTGGAACTTGGTAATATTAGAAATACTTTATATATTTTTCATTAATATTTAAAATTTCTAAATCGACTAGCCCACCTATTACTAATTGAATAGCAACCAATAATATAAAGCCTAAACCTATGTAAGCTATCCATAAATGTTTTTGTATATAATTTGCTAAATAAGTAGCTAAGGCTCCAGTAAGAACTACTGATAATACCAAGCCAAAAATCATAAAACCAAAATTACCTTTGGCTGCACCCACAACTCCAATAACGTTATCAAAACTAATCGTAATATCTGCAAATAACACTTTGTAAATACTTTTGATAAATGAAGGTTCCATAGATTTCTTTTTAGGAGACTTAATTTTTTGAATTTCAAATAAATCTTTTCTTAAGTCATTAACAATCCAAATTAAAAGTAATCCACCAAGAATTTTAATAAAGTAAAATTTAAATAAATATGTTGCAAATATTGCAAATATAACTTTGAAAACTAACGCTCCAACTACTCCCCAGAATATTATTTTTTTTCTATTTTTTGGTACAAAATTAGCTGCTATTAATCCTATTATTATTGCATTATCTGCCGCAAGAATAATATCTATAAATATAATTTGCAGTAAAATGAGTGATTGTTCGATCAAGATGTTATTATAATAGTAATTATTTATTATTTTTCAATAAAACATCAAAAATTTTTATTGATTTAAGTTTTAATACATAATGAGATATGTTTTTTAGAAATATGGAGGATTTATGAAACTTTTCAAAATTTTGCTCTCTGTTTTATTTTCTGTTCTTTTAACTGCTAATGCTTTTGCCGCAGAAAAATGGGATATGGCACTAGCATATGGTGCAAGCAACTTCCATTCTGCTAATGCAGCTGAATTTGCTAAAAATGTTTCAGAAAAAAGTGGGGGAAAATTAACAATAGTAACACACCCAGGTGGATCTCTATTTAAAGGTGGAGAGATATTTAGGGCTGTTAGAACTGGACAAGCTCAAATTGGTGAGCGATTTATGTCGGCTCTAGGTAAAGAGGATCCGTTATTAGAGATTGACTCGCAACCATTTCTTGCGACATCTTATGATGATGCTATGAAACTGTATCAAGCATCAAAGTCTGCAATAATCAAAGGTTTAGATCAAAAAGGTCTTGTATTTTTATACGCTGTACCATGGCCTGCGCAAGGTCTTTATAGTAAAAAAGAGATTAACAGTGTTGCTGATTTAAAAGGTTTAAAATTTAGAGCGTATAATTCTGCAACTATTAGAATGGCTGAATTGACAGGTATGGCACCTACAAAAATAGAAGCAGCTGAAATAAGCCAAGCATTCTCAACTGGTGCGGTTGAAAGTATGATTACTTCACCAACTACTGGTAAAAACAGTAAAATTTGGGAAAATGGAGTAAAGTATTTTTATGATATTGCGGCTTGGTTTCCAAAAAATATGATTGTAGCTCACAGAGGTTCTTGGAATAAATTAGATAAAGCTACACAAAAAATGATTATGGAAGAGGCAGCGGTTGCTGAGAAAAAAGGTTGGGCACTTTCAAAAAAAGGAAATGTTGCTGATAAAAAAGCTTTAGCTGATGCTGGAATGAAAGTGGGCAAAGTAAATGCAGCCCTTGAAAGTCATTTCAAAAAAGTTGGTGTTACAATGGCAGAAGAATGGAAGAAAAAAGCTGGCGATAGAGGTGCTAGTGTTCTTGCTGCTTATAATTAAATCATTATAATTAAAAAGGCCGTGTTAAACGGCCTTTTTATATGTTTACTAAAGTCAATAAATTTCTAAATAATCTTTATAGTTACTCAGGCTATATCGCTGCATTCTTTCTTATTTTGGTTGCAGTTTTTATTTTAATTGGAATTTCATCAAGAATATTTGGTTTTTATATAAGAGGCCTAGCTGAATATTCTGGATATTGTATGGCTGCCTCATCTTTTTTTGCTTTATCTTATACTTTCGTAGAAGGTGGTCACATTAGAATTACTTTATTTTTAGAAAAAGCTACTGGGATTAAAAAGAGATTTTTGGAATTATGGAGTTTGATAGTTGCAACTATATTTTCTGGTTATCTAGCTTTTTATTTTTCGAAAATGCTAAAAATATCTTATGAATTTCAAGAGAGAAGTGAAGGAGCTGACGAAATTTTAATTTGGATACCACAAACTAGTGTTGCTTTAGGATCGCTAATATTTTTCATATGTGTATCTCATCAATTAGTTTTGAAAATACAAACAAAAAAAAATGACTGAAATTTTACTTACTATATTTTTCATAAGTGTTCTCTTGATATTTTTAGGCTCGGGAATTTGGGTTGCTATAAGCATGGTTGGGGTTTCATCAATAGGAATGATGCTGTTCACCACAAGGCCAGTTGGTGATGCGATGGCAACAACAATTTGGGGAGCTTCATCTTCATGGACTTTAACTGCACTTCCTTTATTTGTTTGGATGGGTGAAATTTTATTTCGGACAAAGTTATCTGAAAATTTATTTGAAGGATTATCTCCATGGATGCAGAAACTACCTGGTGGCTTAGTGCATGTTAATGTAGTTGGATGTGCTTTATTTGCAGCTATTTCAGGATCTTCTGCAGCAACTGTAGCCACAGTAGGGAAAATGTCTATTCCAGAACTAAGAAAAAGAAAATATCCAGAAAGTATTCTGCTTGGAAGTTTAGCTGGTTCAGGAACGCTGGGTCTTCTAATTCCACCTTCAATTATTTTAATTATTTATGGTGTGACTGTCCAAGAGTCGATAGCAAAACTATTTATTGCAGGAATTGTCCCAGGAATAATGATTGCTTTGATCTTTATGACATATGTAATGATTTGGTCGTTAATAAATAAAAAATCCATGCCTGCTTTTAAACAAGACTTCTCACTTATGGAAAAGGTAAGGAAATCAGGAAAACTGATACCTGTAATATTATTAATAGTTTCAGTTATTGGCTCAATTTATACTGGTATAGCAACCGCAACCGAAGCAGCTTCTTTGGGCGTAGTAGGTGCATTAATTTTATCATACTTTCAAAAGAGTTTGTCTTTAAGAACATTTAAAGAGTCTCTCTTGGGTGCTACTAAAACTTCTTGCATGATAGCTTTTATATTAGCTGGAGCCACTTTTTTATCTTTGGCAATGGGTTTTACAGGATTGCCAAGAAATCTAGCTTTATGGATTGAAGGAATGGAACTTTCTCCTTATGTTTTAATTTTTGTTTTAATGATCTTTTATATAATTCTTGGAATGTTTCTTGATGGTATCTCTGCTGTAGTTTTAACAATGGCTATAATTGAACCAATGATTAGACAAGCAGGTTTTGATATGATTTGGTTTGGTGTTTTTCTAGTTATTGTTGTCGAAATGGCTCAGATCACGCCGCCGGTTGGTTTTAATCTTTTTGTTCTTCAGGGTATGGCTAATAAAGATATGGGTTATATAGCAAGAAGCGCGTTTCCACTCTTCTTGCTAATGATTTTTGCTGTTATCTTGGTTGTGATATTTCCAGAAATTGCTCTTTGGATGCCTGAGCAAATGATAAAAAATATAAACTAGTATTTTGATTTTTTAGATCCGTCTATAACACCTTTTAGCTGATTGTATTCTTCACAATTACATCCCTCTAGAACATTCAATCTTTCTTTTGCTAAATTCATTCTATTGGTTGCAACATATAATTCACCTAAATATTCGTTAATTCCTATGTGATTTGGCTCAATCGCTAAACCTTGAAGATAATATTTCTCACCATTTTCAAAATCACCAATTTTTCTTGTTGCAAATCCAAGATAGTTTAAAGTATCTGCTTTATTTGGTTTCATCTTATTTGACTTTACCAAAAATTTAATTGCTCTTTCGTATCTTTTAATCGCTTTCTCGGTTTTACCTTTTTTTTCTAATTTTTTTGCCATTTTTATTTGTTGTACAGCTTTATCATATAACGTTTCCTTTGAGCTCGAGTCACTTGAACCAGCAGCAAAAGATGTTCCTGCTAAAAAAATTAAAAAGAACATTGAAAAAAATATTTTTTTTATCATTATTTAAATTTCCTTAAGTTAGTTAGTGTTTTTAGCTCTAAGCCATTATCTATTAAATTATTTTTTATAGATATAGCTGTAGATAGTGAACTTTCATTATCCCCATGTATGCACACAGAGTCTATTTCACAAGGTATTTGCTTTCCGCTGTGACAATTAATGGCCTGGTTCTGAACCATGCTTAAAACGTGACTTTTTGCTTTATCTGGATCTGTAATAAGTGCATGAGGCTCTTTTCTAGACACTAAATTTCCATTATCTTCATAATTTCTATCGGCAAAAATTTCACATGCTATCCTCATATCAAATTTCTTTGCAGCCTCTTCCATTTTTGAACCTGTCGGTACCAAATAGATTAAATCTTTATTAAAATTGCAGATTGATTTTGCAATGATAGTTGCAAGCTCAATATCCTCGCAAGCCATATTATTTAAAGCACCATGTGGTTTAATATGTGTAACGATTTCACCATGTTTTTCAGCTATATTTTGTAAAATTTCATACTGATCAATTAACAATTTATTTATTTCATCTGACGATAAATTTAGTCTTTTACGTCCAAAGTTTTCTGGATCATTAAATGATGGATGCGCACCTATGCTCACACCGTTTTTCTTACAAATTTTTACAACTTGGTTCATGCTATCTTCATCACCAGCATGATAACCACAAGCAACATTAGCTGAATTGACAATTTCCAGTAATTTTGGATCATTTTCATCTGAATGATGCTTTGATTTTTCACCCAAATCACAATTGATATTAATTTCCATACTAATAAATCATAAGTATAACATGGTATGATAAAAAATATATTAAATCTTGGTGACGCAGCTTTGTATTGCGATTTTGGAAGTGATGTAAATCAAGAAATTAATTCAAATGTTATCAAATATTTTTACCATATAAAAAAATTAAATTTAAAAGGTATTACAAACTTAACTCCATCTTATAATAAATTAATAATTTCATATGATTTAAATATACATTCTTTTTTATCTTTAAAAAAAAAAATTGAAAATATAGAGATTAAAGAAAACAATAAATTAGAAAAAAACTTAATCGAAATTCCTGTGTGTTGTGATAATAATTTTGCATTAGATATTAAAAGAGTTGAAAATAAATTAAAATTAAAATCAGAAATAATCCTAGAAAAATTTTTTAGCAAAAATTACTTTTGTTATATGACAGGTTTTGTGGCTGGCATGCCTTTTCTCGGTGATCTTGAAAAGGATATGAGATTAAAAAGATTAGAAACACCAAGAGTTAAAGTTCCAAAAGGTTCAGTTGGAATAACGGAACAATTTTGCAACATATATACTTTTGAAACACCTGGGGGATGGAATATTTTGGGAAATACACCACAAAATATTTTCGACACATCTAATCAATCAAGCCCTAATCTTGTTAATCCAGGAGATACAATAAAATTTTATAGAATAACTTTAGATCAATATAATGAAATCAAAAGATAGAAACTACTTTAAAATTTTAAGAGCTGGTATCAACACCACATATCAAGACTTAGGAAGAAATAATTTATACCATATTGGTATTCCTTTTAGTGGAGCGATGGATAAAAGAAATTTTCAATTGTTAAACTCACTTCTACAAAATGATTACAATTCACCGGTAATAGAATTTGCTTATCAAGGCCCACATTTGAAGTATTTCGGAAAAGATATTTTTTTTTGTATTTCTGGAAATGTATCATTTAAAATTATAACAAAAGAAGGTGTTATTGATGGTAATTCCTACCAATGTTATTTGTTAAAAAATGGTGATGAAGTCGATATTCATTCAACCAACAAGTCTGTTTATGGATATTTTTCGATTAATGGAACTTTTGGTGTTGATTATTATTGGGGAAGCTGTTCAATAAATACACAAGCTCAAATTGGACCAAATAACGGGAATAAATTTTCTAAAGATTTAGAAATTGAAATAATTGATATTAATAATTCTTTTAACAAAAGAAAACTTGATTACTTAGGTAGCACTATTGAAAATATAAGGGTCATTAAAGGCACAAACTATGATTATTTTTCTGAGTCTTCACAAAATAAATTCTTTAAAGAAAGTTTTAAAATTACAAAACTTTCAGACAGGATGGGTATGAGATTAGAAGGTCCAAAAATTGAAAATATCGTTGATCCTAATATAAAATCTGAAGGTTTGGTAAAAGGTGTAATTCAAATAACATCTGCTGGAGATCCAATAATTATGTTATCAGATCATGGGACTATTGGTGGATATCCAAAGATTGCAACCGTCATATCTGCTGACTATGATCGACTGGTACAATTAACACCAGGATCTAATATTAAATTTAAAGATGTAAGTTTAGAGGATGCTGAAACATTATATAAACTTTATCAGATGGAGACTAATAATATTATTTCTCAAATTAAATGAATTTAATTACAAAATTACCAGGACCGCTTTTGATTTTTTTTGGTGCTTTCAGTTTAAGTTTTGGAGGGTTGATAGTCAAATCTTTCGAAGGCTCCACTCTATGGCAGATTCTATTTTGGAGATCAGTTTTTTTTATAATTGTAGTTCTGATCTTTCTAATTATTAGTTATAAGCAAAATTTTATTTCGGCATTTAATAAATCTGGAATCCCTGGTCTTATTGGAGGCATTATACTTGCCTGTGGCTTTAGTAGTTATGTTTTTGCGATGTATAATACTACTGTAGCAAATACTAATTTTATAATTCAAACCCAAACATTATTTTTAGCAATCTTTGGATATATATTTTTAAAAGAAAAAATAAACTTAATAACATTAACTTCTATAGTTTTAGCAATTTCAGGAATAATTTTGATGGTTGGAAGCTCATTAACAATTGGACAAATGAGTGGAAATATTGCTGCTTTTATTATGCCAATATCATTCGCAACATTAATTTTAATAGTTAGAAAATTTCCAAGTGTAGATATGGTTCCATTACAATTTATTGCAGGTGTTATTGCTTTGATCATTGGATATTTTATGTCTAAAACGATCTTTATATCTTTAAATGACATTTTTTTGGGATTTTTAGCTGGTTTTTTCCAACTTGGTTTTGGTTTTATTTTTATTACAATCGGTGCAAGATCTACACCTTCAGCCTTAGTTGGAATCATAATGTTATCAGAGGCAGTTTTAGGACCTTTTTGGGCGTGGATGTTTATAAATGAAAATCCTCCAACCAGCGTTTTAATTGGTGGTTTAATAGTAATATTTGCAGTTTTAATACAATTTCTTTCACTTATGAAAAAAAAAAGTGCAACAAATTAGAGCTATAAATTTATATTAGTTATGTTATAAGAATTTATACGGGAGAGACTACTTTTGTAGCGCCGAAGGAGCAACCACCCCGGAAACTCTCAGGCAAATGGACCGTACATATTAACTCTGGAAAGAGAATAATTCTCGCCGAAGGAGCAAATCTCTCAGGCAAAAAGACAGAGGGGGCATATAGAGTTAATATGAATATAAAAAAAACATCGTTAAATAATCTCCACATTAAGTACGGCGCAAAGCTTGTAGAGTTTGCTGGATATCAAATGCCCATCCAATATAAAGATGGAATTATACAAGAGCATAAATACACACGTTCACACTCTGGTATTTTTGATGTTTCTCATATGGGTCAATTATTTATATCGGGTGGTGATGATCTTACAAATGATCTTGAAAAGATTTTTCCTGCGGATTTGAAAAAATTGAAAACTAATCAAAGTAAGTATTCATTTTTAATGAATAACAAAGGAGGAATTCAGGACGATCTGATAATTACCAAAACATCTGATGGATTTTTAATTATCTTGAATGCTGCATGCAAGTATAATGATTATGAAGTAATAAAATCTAAACTTGATAATCAATATAAATTAAATCTTGACGAGTCATTGTCATTAATTGCATTGCAGGGCCCTGAAGCAAAAAATGTTTTAAATAAAGTTATACCTGGTTGTGACAGTCTAAAATTTATGAATGGAAACAACCATGTCTATAAAAATGAAAAAGTATACATAACTAGATCAGGATATACTGGTGAGGATGGATTTGAAATTTCTATAAAAAATAGTGATGCTGAAACTTTTGTAGAAAGTTTGATAGAAAATGGATCTAAATTGATTGGTTTAGGAGCAAGAGATACATTAAGAATGGAAGCTGGACTCTGCTTGTATGGAAATGATTTAGACAACGATACAAGTCCTATCGAAGCTAATCTAAAATGGGCTATACCTAAGAGCAGAATTGAGACTGAATTTGTTGGATCAGAAGTTTTAAAAAACCAATTTCAAAGCGGAGTAAAAAAATTGAGAGTTGGCATAAAACCAGACAGCAAAGTAATTGCTAGAGGAAATACCAAAATTTACAATGATAAAAATCAAGAAATTGGGAAAGTAACAAGTGGCACATTTGGACCAAGCGTTGAACATCCAATAGCAATGGGATATGTCGATAATAGTTATTCAACTGTAAATACAAAAATATTTCTTGAAGTTAGAGGAAAAAAAATTCCCGCAAATATTTGTAACTTACCGTTTTATAAAAAAAATTACGTAAAAGGGGAAATTAATGTCTGAAGTTAAATATTCAAAAGAACATGAGTGGATTAAACTAGATGGAGAAGAAGCTACAATTGGAATAACCAAGCATGCAACAGAAATGCTTGGGGATATAGTATTTGCTGAACTCCCAGAGAAAGGTTCAAATGTCGATAAAGATGGAACTGCTGGAGTGGTTGAGTCAACGAAAGCTGCTAGTGATGTTTACACTCCTGTTAGTGGAGAAGTTATAGATACAAATCAAATGATAGTTGATGATCCATCAAAAATAAATGAAGACCCAGAAGAGTCTGCATGGTTTTTTAAACTTAAAATAAAAGACAAATCTGAAATGGATAGTCTTATGAGTAAAGAAGAATATGAAAAATTTGCAAAGGAGACATCAGCATAATGTTACCAAATTCAGAAAAAGATTTTATAAAAAGACACATTGGACCTTCTAAAGAAGACCAATCAAAAATGTTAAAAGAATTAAATTATCAATCAATAGATGATTTAATGAATAACACTGTTCCAGAAAAAATAATGTTTAAAGGTGAGCTTAATATCGGAGAATCTAATTCGGAATATGAGGCGTTAAGAAAATTAAGAGCAATTTCAAAAAAAAATCATGTTTACTCAAATTTTATTGGAATGGGTTATTATGGAACATATACGCCATATGTAATTTTAAGAAATATTTTAGAAAATCCAGGTTGGTATACATCATATACACCTTATCAGCCTGAAGTAGCTCAAGGAAGACTTGAGATGTTATTAAACTTTCAACAAATGATTGTTGATTTTACTGGAATGGATATCGCTAATGCTTCTTTATTGGATGAAGGCACAGCAGCAGCAGAAGCCATGGGTCTTAGTCATAGATTAAATAAAAAAGATAGTAATTTAGTTTTTGTGTCTGAGGATTGCCATCCTCAAACAATAAATGTAATTCAAACTAGAGCCGAACCAATGGGTTTAAAAGTTTTAGTTGGAAAAGAAGATGAAGTTTTAGATCAATTAAAAGAGAATTTAGTTTGTGGAATTTTACAATATCCTGGAACTTTAGGAGATATTAAAGATCCTAGTGAAGCAATTAGCAAAATTCATAAAAAAAACGGTAAGGCTGTATTAGCTTGTGATTTATTAGCATTAGCAAAATTAAAAACACCAAGAGAACTTGGTGCTGATATAGCTGTTGGGAGCTCTCAGCGATTTGGAATACCAATGGGGTATGGAGGTCCACATGCAGCATTTTTTGCAACTAAAGACGAGTATAAAAGATCGATGCCTGGTAGAATTGTTGGTGTGTCGGTTGATAGACATGGTAACAAGGCATATAGATTATCTTTACAGACTAGAGAGCAACACATCAGAAGAGATAAGGCGACAAGCAATATTTGTACTGCACAAGCTTTATTAGCAATTGTTTCAGCAGCATATGCTATTTATCATGGCCCAGATGGAATTAAAAATATTTCTGAAAGAGTTTCTCAATTAGCAAAAAGTTTTGCTGATAAAATAAAACAGTCAGGTTATGAAATTTATTCTGATTATTTTTTTGATACTGTTACAATTATTACCAAAGAAAAGACTGATCAAATTTATAAAAATGCTCTAAATCAGAAAGTTAATATACGAAAAGTAAATTCTGAAATGCTTTCTGTCTCTTTCGATGAAAGAAAAAACGTTTATAGAGTAAATCAATTATTAAAAATTTTTAATGCTGCAGAATCAATAAAAAAAGAGGATCCTTCAGTTAAATTACCTAATTTACCAAAAAATTTATTAAGAACTTCAAAATATTTAGAGCATCCAATTTTTAACTTATATCATTCAGAAACTGAAATGCTTAGATATCTTAAAAAGCTAGAGGATAAGGATATAGCATTAAATAGAACTATGATAGCACTTGGTTCGTGCACAATGAAGTTAAATGCTGCCGCTGAAATGATCCCGATTTCTTGGAAAGAATTTGCAGAACCTCATCCTTTTGTTCCAGTTGAACAAATGGAAGGTTTTAGAGATTTGTTTACTGATTTAAAAAATTGGTTAAGATCTATAACAGGTTTTTCCGGTGTTTCTCTACAACCTAATGCAGGCGCTCAAGGAGAATATGCAGGTCTAATGGTTATAAGAAAGTACCACTTAGATAGAGATGATGCTCATCGTAATATATGTTTAATCCCAAGTTCGGCACATGGTACAAATCCAGCAAGCGCACAAATGGTTGGAATGAAAGTCGTTGTTGTTAATTGTGATAAAGAGGGAAATGTAGATTTCGATGATTTAAAGAAAAAAGTAGAGCAACATTCAGAAAATCTTGCAGCTTTAATGGTAACTTACCCATCTACCCATGGAGTATTTGAGGAAAAAATAACTGATATTTGTGAGTTAGTTCATAAACATGGTGGACAGGTCTATATGGATGGAGCAAATTTAAATGCCCTTGTTGGAGTTGCAAAGCCTGGAAATTTTGGTCCAGATGTTTGTCATATTAATCTGCATAAAACATTTTGTATTCCTCACGGTGGTGGCGGACCTGGAATGGGACCTATAGCTTGTAAAAAACATTTACAAGTTTATCTGCCTAATCATCCAGTAATAAAAGATTGTGGACCAACAAGTGGAATTGGAGCAGTATCAGCAGCTCCTTGGGGCAGCTCAAGTATTCTATCAATCTCTTGGATGTATATTAAAATGATGGGGTCAGCAGGATTAAAGCTTGCTACTCAAGTTGCAATTTTAAACGCAAATTATATTGCCCACAGACTAAAAGATCACTTTCCGATTTTGTACAAAGGTGCAAATGGCAATGTTGCACATGAGTGCATAATTGATATTAGAAATATTAAATCTGAAACAGGGGTAACAGAAGAAGATATTGCTAAAAGAATGATAGATTTTGGATTTCACGCACCAACTATGTCATGGCCTGTTGCTGGCACTATGATGATAGAGCCAACTGAAAGTGAAGGCTTGTCAGAAATAGACAGATTTTGTGACACTTTAATTAAGATTAAACAAGAAATTGAAAAAATTAAATCAGGTGAATTTGATAAAATTGATAATCCAATTAAAAATGCTCCTCACACTGATACAGAATTATCATCAGATGTATGGGAACATAAATATTCAAGACAAGAAGCAGCATATCCTGCAAGTTTTCTAAAACAAAATAAATTTTGGCCTCCAGTTGCTCGAGTAGACAATGTTTATGGAGATAAAAATATATTCTGCACATGTCCAAGTATGGATGAGTTTAAAGAAGACGCAGCATAGCCTTAATGCGAATTGCAGTAATCGGATCAGGAATCTCTGGTTTATCAGCAGCACAAAAGCTTTCCAAAAAACATCATGTTGATTTATTCGAAAGCGAAGATCATTTTGGTGGTCATTCATATACTTTAGATACTTTAATTAATGGTAAAAAAGTTCCTGTAGATATTGGCTTTATTGTTTTTAATCATGAAACTTATCCAAATCTCATAAATTTTTTTAACGAATTAAAAATTGAAATTGAAAAAAGCGATATGTCATTTTCTGTTTCTGTAAAAGATACAAATTATGAATATTGTGGTAGAGGTTTAAACGGAATTTTTGCAAATAAAGCTAATCTTTTTAATTTAAAATTTTTAAAAATGTTTTTTGATATTATAAATTTCTACAAAAAGTGTGATCAAATTAAAAGTTTAAATGAAGAGATTACTCTTGGTGAATTTCTTGAAAAAAATAAATGGTCAAAAAATTTTATTAATTTTCATCTAATCCCAATGGTTTCTGCTATCTGGTCAATGCCCCCAGTAGAAGCAAATCAAATGCCAATTAAATTTTTTTTAAAATTTTTTCAAAATCATGGACTTTTTAAATTAAAAAATAGACCACAATGGTACACAGTCACCAACAGAAGTAGAACTTATGTAGAGAAAGTATTAACTCAAATAAGTGGAGAATATTTTAAAAATTATAAGATTAGTTCGATAAAAAGAAATAAAATTGGTGTTCAAGTATATTACGGTGCTAGTAACGAATTTTTTGACTATGATAAAGTTGTCATCGCTACTCATGCGGACGATGCATTGAAAATTTTGAGTGAGCCGACTGAGGATGAAAAAAAAATACTTTCAAATTTTAAATATAAATCCAATCTAGCAGTAATACATACTGACGATGTATGTATGCCAAACAATAAAAAAGTTTGGTCTTCATGGAATTCCTCAGTTGATAAATCAGATATTAGTAAGACATCATTAACTTATTGGTTGAACTTATTACAAAATCTGAAGACAGAAAAAAATATTTTCTTAACCTTAAATCCTTTTTTTGAAATAGATCAAAAAAAAATCCTACAAAAAGTTACTTTTACCCATCCTTATTTTGATCAAGATGCTTTGAATAATCAAAAATTATTAAAAGAAATACAAAATAAAAGAAATGTATTGTTTTGTGGAAGTTATTTTGGTTACGGTTTTCATGAAGATGGAATAAAATCATCAATTAATATGATTGAAAACCTAAATGATTAAAAATTCCAATATTTACGAAGGTAAAGTAATTCATAAAAGATTTAAGCCAAAATATCACTTTTTTAAATACAACGTTTTCTCACTCTTTTTAGATCTTGATGAAATTAATTTGATACAAAAAAAAATTAAAATTTTTTCTAACAATAATTTTAATATTTTAAGTTTTTATGACAAAGATCACGGACCTAGAGATGGTAGTGATTTAAAAGCCTGGGTAATAGAAAATTTAAAATCAAACAACATTCAATTTGAAAACATAAAGGTAAAATTGCTTTGTTATCCTAGAATATTTGGTTACGTATTTAATCCATTAAGTATTTTTTTCGTTTATGATAATCATTCAAAAATTATAGCTATATTGTATGAAGTTAAAAATACATTTGGTGAGCAACATACTTATATATTTAAAGTCAACGACGAAAAAATAATTACAAATAGCTGCGAGAAGAAGTTTTTCGTTTCACCATTTATTGAAATGAAAAGTAAATACAATTTTAGAATCCTCAAACCTGAAAAAATGTTATCCGTAATAATTGATCAAAGTGATAAGGAAGGAAAATTGTTATATGCTTCACAAGATGGGGTTGCAAAAGAAATTAACAATAAAAATATGCTTATATCTTATATTTCTCACCCTTTAATGACCTTTAAAGTTATTGCCGCAATTCATTTTGAAGCATTAAAATTATGGTTAAAGGGAGTTAAGTTAGTTAAAAAAAACATAAAAATAAAAAATAATATTACGTTTGAAAAAAAATGAATTTTAATCTTTTGTCAGATAAAATCGTATTTAATTCTTTAAAACTAATAAAGCATGGATTTCTTGAAATTCAAAATCATGACAGCAAAATATATAAGTTTGGTAATGAGAGTGAACAATTAAGAGCAAAGATTAAAATTAACAAACCTGGTTTAACACTTCAAATAATAAAATTGGGAAGTGTAGGACTTGCAGAAGCATACATGCGAAATGAATTTGAAACAGATAATCTAACTAATCTAATAGAAATAACAGCTAAAAATATAAAAATTGTCTATAAATTTTCAGGTATTTTTGATTTATCAATGATTAATAAATTAAAGAGTATTTTCATAAAAAATAATAAGAGTAGAAGTAAGAAAAATATTTCAAAACATTATGATTTAGGAAATGATTTCTTTTCATTATGGTTGGATCCTTCACTTACTTATTCAAGTGCAATTTTTGAAAAACAAAAAGACGATTTATTTTCTGCTCAACTAAATAAATATAAAAAGCTTACAGAATTAATAAAGCCAAACGTAGGAAATAAAATTTTAGAAATTGGCTGTGGTTGGGGTGGCTTCGCTGAATATGTGGGTAAAAATTACGATGTAAAATTAGATTGTATAACAATTTCTAAAGAGCAATTTGAATTTTCAAAAAAAAGAATATTTGAAAAAGGATTGAATGAAAAAGTGAATATATTTTTTAAAGATTATAGAGATGTAAAAGACAAATATGACTCTATCGCATCTATAGAAATGATAGAAGCGGTTGGGCAAAATTATTTAGTCAATTATTTTAAAAGTATTAAAAAAAATCTATCTGAGAATGGAAGGGCCGCGATACAAGCGATAACAATCGATGATAGTTTATTTGACAGATATAAAACCAAAGAAGACTTTATACAAAAATACATATTTCCTGGAGGTTTTTTGCCATCAAAAAGAAAATTATATGATTTATCTAGTAGCAACGGTTTAGAAATTAAAAAATACGAGTCATATGGCTCTCACTATTCCAATACTTTAAAAATATGGAGAGATGAATTCCTAAAAAAATGGGAAGAGATTTCAAAACATGGATTTGATAATAAATTTAAACGTATGTGGCATTTTTATTTGTCATATTGTGAAGCTGGGTTTAAATCAAAGAATATAGATTTAATTCAATTTTCCATGCAAAATAAAATTTAATATGATTAACAAAAAATTTTTTAAAGTATTTTTATTGATAATTTTCACAGGATTAATTACAAGCTGTATAAATAATCAATCTATGAAACCAGAAGATTTTAAAGATCAAAAACCAAGACTAATAATTGAAGAATATTTAAGCGGAAACGTCAAAGCTTGGGGTATACTACAAAATAGATCAGGTAAAGTTACAAGACAATTTTCAGCAGACCTAGACGGTAAGTGGGATGGCAAACAACTTATATTAGACGAAAAATTTATTTGGAATGATGGTGAAATACAAAATAGGCAATGGGTAATAGATAAAATTGATGAACATAATTACGAGGGAACTGCAGGCGATGTAGTTGGTAAGGCTAGGGGGTATTCATATGGCCCAGCATTTAAATTTGAGTATGTTTTGTTAGTTCCTGTGAAAGGAAAAAATATCAAAATTACTTTTGATGATTGGATATTTATGCAAGACGAAAGAGTAGCTATCAACAGAGCTAAGATGACAAAATTTGGAATTAAAGTTGCAGAGTTGACTGTGATGTTTGTTAAAGATTAATTTTATTTTTTTTGTAATTTAGTTAATTTCCGTATTAAATAAAAATATAATCGATCAGGTATTATTTTTAAAAATTTAAGGATCAAAGTTAATTCTTTTGGGTAGTGTATTTCAAAATTAGAACCATTAATAAGCCCATCATAAATTTTGTCTGCCGAGAATTCTGGAGTTTTTAGAAAAGGCATCTTAAAATCATTCTTATCAGTCATTGGTGTTTTGATAAAACCTGGAGAAACTAAACAAACCCTCACGCCATATCTTCCAAAATCAAAATGTAAACTTTCAGCAAGATTACTTAAAGCAGCTTTGGATGGTCCATAGCCACTTGAGTTAGGTAAGCCTTTGTATCCTGCAATCGAAGATACAATGGTAATAATACCTTTTCCTCTTTCTCGAAAATGAGTTTCAACTGCTTTTATACAATTTAATGTTCCAAAAAAATTTACTTTAAATACATTTTCAATTTGCTCTACATCAATTTCTTTTTCTTTTTTTGGATCCCAAGTTCCCGTAGAAAAAAAACAAATTTCGATGTCACCAAGTTCCTTTTTTATATTTTCAAAAACAGACTTACACTTTTCCTTATCATTTACATCAAGTGGAAAAGATTTAATATTTTGATGCTTATCTTCGATTTCTTTTAATAAATTTTCTCTTCTTGCAGAAATAGCAACTGTCCATCCATTATTAGCAAATTTTAACGCAAGTGCTTTGCCAATTCCTGTACTTCCGCCGGTGATCCAAATTACTTTTTTATTCATATTTAACTGCTGTATAGTACTTAAATGCTAAAAAATAAAATTTTATCTTTTATTCTCTTTGCAATTACTACGTTTTCAGCTTCATTTATTGGAGGTTTGGTTACTATAAATTTTAAAGAACCTTGGTATTCAAATTTATCTAAACCTCAATACAATCCACCAGATTGGATATTTGGGCCAGTATGGACATTACTTTATTTATTTATGACAATAGCCATATGGAATGCGTGGCATAAAAACACAAAAAATTTAAATATTGTATTTTTATATTTCATTCATCTTTTTTTTAATACAACTTGGAGTGTTGTTTTCTTTGGTTTCCATAATATTTCTTTAGCAATTTTAAATCTTGTTGTGTTAATTATATTTATTGTTTTATTGGTATTTAAATATAAGAATATAAGTCAATTAAGCATGTACTTGATGATTCCATATTTGTTATGGTGTTGTTTTGCATTGCTTTTAAATATAAACATTTTTTTGATAAACTAATATGGATGATGTTGTAATAGTAGGTGGTGGTATAATTGGAGCTGCAACTGCATACTTTATGTCCAAAGAAGGCAGAAAAGTAAAAGTCATTGAAAGGGATCCAACTTATAAAACTGCATCATTCCCATTATCACTTGGTGGATTTAGACGACAGTTTTTTCAAAAAGAAAATATTCTTTTAGGAAAATTTGCAAGGGAATTTATATTTCAAATACCAGAATTATTGAAAACTGAAAAAAATCCAAATCCAACAGCTAGCATGGTGCCCAATGGATATCTTCTAATGTTTGGACCAGATCATGCAGAAGAGCAATACAGAGCTTTAGAAAATCATAAAGAATGTGAAGCGGGTACAAAAAATATTAAAGGTTCTGAATTGAAAAACTATTTTCCTTACATTAATGAGGAAGGAATTGAAACTGCAACATTTACTGATAACAAGAGTGAGGGATGGATTGATCCATTTTTATTTCATAGCGCTTTAAAGCATAAAGCAATTGATCTTGGGGCAGAATTTATTAAGGGAGAGATTAAGAGCCTATCTGAAATTAATGCAAAGACAATTATTTCCGCAGCTGGGTGCTGGACTAAGGAACTACTTGAAGATATTCCTGTAGTACCTCAAAAACATACAGTCTTTAGAGTTAAATGTCCTAAACATATTCCAGAGATGCCATTATCTGGAGATTTAACAACAGGAGTATATTGGCGACCAGAAGGAAAAGAATATTTAGCAGGTTCTCCAATTTCAGTTTTTGATGCAGAAGATCTCGAACCTGCATGGAATGATTTTGAAGAATTAGTTTGGCCTGCTCTTGCAAAAAGAATACCAGCATTTGAAGAACTCAAATTAACAGGTGGATGGGCTGGATATTATGATTGTAACAAATTAGATAATAATGCTGTAGTTGGAAAACATCCAAAATATGAAAATGTTTACATGGCCTCAGGATTTACTGGCAGAGGTTTAATGCAAGCACCAGGAATTGGTAGAGCTCTAACTGAATTAATAACTACAGGCAGTTATCAAACTATAGATATTAGTGTTTTCGCAGTCGAAAGAGTATTAAATAGTTCTGCAAGACCCGAGCCCTACGTCTTATAATTTTTTTACGTAAACTCCCATCATCCCATTAAAAAAAGATACGGCAATTATAAGAATTTGACCTTTTAGTGAGTAAAAATCAAATGATGGATAAAAACTGATAGCTATACTCAAAAAAATATAGGTTAATAAAAAGGGTCTATAAAATTTCTTTAAAAATTTCATAAAAATTCTAATTAAATTTTTACAAGCATTTTTCCTATGTTTTTACCTTCTAATAAATCAATGAATGATTTTGGCGTATTTTCTATACCCTCGTAAACAGTTTCTTTAAATTTAATTTTATCTTCTAATAGCCATTTAGCCATATCGGTTTCAAACTGTTCTCGATCATCTTCATGATCAAAAATTATAAAACCTTTAATAGTTAGTCTTTTTACAAGAACATGAGCCATATTTTTTAAACCAGAGCCAGGATTAGTTGCATTCATTTGGGATATCCTTCCACAAATTACAATTCTTCCAAAGTTCTTCATTTGAAAAATAGCTGACTCTAAGAAATCGCCACCTACATTATCAAAATATAAATCAAATCCTTCAGGACAAACTTCTTTAAGATGCAAAACAAGATTTTCAATTTTTTTATAGTTAAACGCATGATCAATTTTTAAATCATTTTTCAGCCATTTAACTTTTTCATCAGATCCTGTACTTGCAATTACTTTACAACCCATATTTTTTGCAATTTGACAAACAGTAGATCCAACACTACCTCCAGCTGAAGAAACAAGGATTGTTTGACCTGGTTTTAATTCACCATGTTTAAAAAGTCCTATATAAGCTGTATGACCTGTCATTCCAAGTGGACCCAGATATGTTTGAATAGGAATATTCATTGGCTCAATTTTTTTTAGATCATTGGAATTACAAACAAAGTAATCTCTCATTCCGAAATTACTAAAAACAATATCTCCTTCTTTAAAATTTTTGTCTTTAGACTCTTTAACTATACCTAAAGCATAACCTTCCATCTCTTCACCAATATTAAAAGGCGGTTTATAGTTTTTTCTTTCAGTCATCCTTGCCCTCATATAAGGATCAACTGAAATCCATAAATTTAAAACCAATATATTGTTCTTAGTATCTAAAGATATCTCCTTAGTTTTTATTTCAAAGTCAGTTTCTTTTGGTAAACCTGTAGGGATATAGTTTTTTAAAGCTACAAATTTGCTTGTTACAGGCATTAATTATGATCCCCAAATAATATCAAGTATTCTCTCTCTTTTGCATGCTTTCTTATATTTTAAATAATTTTCTAAATATACTTGATAGTAATCTTGATGTTTATCCTCTGCTTTGTAAAAAATCTCAAATTCTTTAACATATGTGACTACCTTCTTTTTAAATTTCTTTTCTAATCTTTTTATATCTTTCTCAATTAAATCTTTCTGATAATCGTTTTCATAAAATGCTACAGATCTGTAGCTGTATCCTTTATCGCAAAACTGGCCATAAGCATCAAATGGATCAATATTAAGCCAGAAGTTTTTTAAGAGTTCTTTATAGGATATTTTCTCTTTGTCATAAATTATTTCAACAACCTCAAAATGACCAGTATCTCCATAGGTGACTTCTCTATATGTTGGATTTGCAGTGATCCCTCCTGAGTAACCTGATATAACTTCTTCTACACCTTCCAACATTTCAAAAGATTCTTCCATGCACCAGAAGCAACCTCCTGCAAAATACGCTTTATCTTTTGAATGAGAGAATGATGTCGATACAAGAAATAATAGTAAAAAGTAGTAAAATAACCTCATATCTAAATATATAATAATGAGGGTTTAAATCTATGGTATTAAAGGTAGCTACTTATTTAAGTAGCATACCTTTAATAAATCTATTTTATTTTTTTTGATATTTAGCAGCCTCTTCTGATCCACTAGTTGCAGACCCTTTACTGTAAGAGTGCGCACCCATTCCTGCTAATTGGCCATCTTTTACGATCAAATATTGATTTCTAATTTCATTTCCTTCAAAGAAACATTCTAATATTTCTCTAACACCATCTGCATATCTTGCTTGAGCAGATAAAGATGTACCAGAAGTGTGTGGTGTCATGCCATGATTTGGCATTGTTCTCCATACATGGTCGTTTGGAGCAGGCTGTGGAAACCATACATCACCTGCGTAACCACTTAGCTGTCCACTTTTTAGGGCTTTAGCTATTGCATCTCGATTACAAATTTTACCTCTTGCAGTGTTAACTATGTATGCTCCTTTTTTCATTTTACTTATCATTTCATCATCAAACAAATTTTCAGTTTCAGGATGAAGTGGGCAATTAATTGTAACAACGTCGCAAACTTTTACCATAGACTCCACTGATTCATGAAAAGTTAAGTTTAGTTCTTTTTCAACACTGTCAGGTAATTTATGTCTGTCAAAATAGTGCAAATGAACATCAAATGGTTTCATTTTTCTAAGTGCATCTAATCCGATCCTTCCAGCAGCAACGGTTCCTATATGCATTCCTTCAACGTCATAACTTCTTTGAACAGCATCTGCAATATTCCATCCACCTTCGTTAACTATTCTATGTTGATTGTGATAATCTCTAACCATTGAAACAATCATCATTACTATGTGTTCAGCAACTGATCTAGAATTACAGAAAGTTACTTCAACAACATCAATTTTATTATCCATTGCTGCTTGTAAATCAACGTGATCAGAACCTATTCCTGCTGTTATTGCCATCTTAAGGTTTTTAGCTTTAGCGATTCTTTCTTTAGTTAAATAATAAGGGAAAAATGGTTGAGAGATAACAATGTCAGCATCAACAATATGTTTATCCGCTTCGCAACCATCTCCATCTTTACTGTTAGTAACAACCAATTCGTGTCCATTACTCTCTAAAAACTTTCTCAAACCAAGTTCACCTGAAACACAACCAAGTAATTGGCCTGGTGTAAAATCTCTTCCTTTAGGCGATGGCAATGTCATTCCATCTGGATATTTCTCTAATTTTGGTAAATCCGACAGAGGATAAGATTTAGGCATTCCTCCTTTTGGATCATCATACAATACACAAAGTACTTTCATTTTTACTCCTATTACTAGCTTCTCTAAGCTGAATTATTAATTATTATTTGAAAAGACTAGCACAAGTTAAATAGGACTAGCAAACAAATTGTGTTTATTTTGGGTAATTCCTTTTAGCAATAAATTTGTTTAAGATTATGCCAAAAACTATCACAATAATTGATCCGCTTATAACTGGGGAAATTAAATATTCAAATGAAACTGACCCCATGATCACAATTATAGGATTTCCTCCTGCAGGAGGGTGGGTTACATTAAGAATAATCATTAATCCGACACCTATTCCAACAGCAACAGGTATAATAATATATATCGGAAGTGGAACGAAATTCACAAATATCACACCAACAAGTGAAGTTAAAAAATGACCAAAAAATATATTTTTAGGTTTTGCAAAAGGACTTTCTGGATACCCATAAAGCAAAACCATTGTAGAACCAAAGGAAGCAATCAAAAATAATCCATAAGGTGTTTTATAAGTAAGCAATGACAAAACCCCAATTGTCACAGTAGAAAATATTGCAGCGATAGCAGGTTTTTTAATATCTAAATTATTCATCAATGCTGAGTTTCTTAATTGCAATTAATGGCATTAATACACAGTTTTTTCTAGATATATTTTTTTTATTAAACAATTTATTAAATTTATTTAGATTTTTTGGCAAAGGTTTAATTTCATTTTCAAAATAATCGATAAGATTTTTTAATAAATAATTAATTTTATTTTTACTTTTTTTGATAAGTTTATGAGATATTAAGCTTGCAGAAGCTTGACAGTAAACACAGGATTTTGTCTGATACCCAATATCTTGTATTATATTTTTCTTAATATTAACTCTCATTTCAATTATATCGCCACAAGTTTTATTTTTATATTTCGATCTATGAGTGTAATCTTTCAATATTTTATTATTAGTCGTGTCGGATGCAATTTTTATTATATCTAAATCCATATTTATTTAATAATATCACTAAAAATTTATAAAAAATAAATTAATTTATGCCTGATTTAAAAAATCCTAAAGTAGCTATTCCAATTGTTTTATTTGCAGGCATACTTTGGTCATTTGGACCATATGTTGTAAGACATATAGACCAACCCGAAACTGTCCCTTGGCAATACTTGTTTGCAAGAGGCATTGTTATTTTTTTATTGCTGAATGTTTACTTATTTCTGGAAGAAGGAATTTCATTTTATAAAAATTATTTTAAAATTGGGATATCTGGAATTATAGGTGGTGTCGGTTTAGGAACAGCAATGATAACTTTTATTTGGTCAATTACTAACACGACAGCAGCAGTAACTTTATTATGTTTAGCTGCAATGCCTTTTATAACCGCGCTACTTGGTTTTCTATTTTTGAAAGAAAAAATTTCAATCACAGTTTGGATATCAATTTTAGTCGCTGCATTTGGTATAATAGTAATGGCCTACGGTAATACCGAAGAAAATTCTTTAATGGGTCTAATTTTTGGATTAGTATCTGCACTAGGTTTTTCAATTTTTTCAGTAAGTCTGAGATGGAGAAAACAAACTCCTAAGTTTACAACTGTTGCTGTAGCAGGATTATTTTGTTTTTTATTTTCAACAGTTATGCTTTTAAATAACGATGCAAATTTCTTATCTTCAAATAAAAATGAAGCATTATTTGCCACTCATGGAACACTTGTGTGCATGGGCTTAATTCTTTATTCAATTGGGTCTAAACATATTCCTGCAGCTGATTTAACGCTATTGTCTTTGACTGAAGTAATAGGAGGAATATTTTGGGTTTGGCTGCCATGGCTTGGAATAAATGAAATTCCTTCAACTAATACAATTATTGGTGGCTTCTTTATTTTTTTAGCTATTTTTTATTATAGTATGATAATGCAATCTAATAGAAGATTTATTGGATTAAATTAATTTTACATGGTTCAAAATAATAAGATTGTTAATAGTTGGAATGAATGGGATCCATTAAAACATGTAATTGTTGGAAGAGCAGATGGTACTTGTATTCCAGCACCTGAACCTGCTTTAGATGCTAAAGTTCCAGAAGACTCTGATATGCGAGGAACTTATGGTCCAAGAACTAAGGACACTGTCGATAAAGCTAATGAACTATTAGATAACTTTTCAAATTTGCTTGAAAAAAGGGGAATAAAAGTTGATAGACCAACACCTTTAGATTTTAATCAACCAACATCAACTCCTGACTGGAAAGCCGAAACTATGTTTGGATGTATGCCACCTCGAGATGTTTTGTTAACTGTGGGAAATGAAATATTAGAAGCTACAATGAGCTACAGGTGCAGATGGTTTGAGTACCTATGTTACAGACCATTATTAAAAGACTATTATAATAAAGATCCAAATATGAGACATGAGTCAGCGCCAAAACCCAGATTAACAGATGCCGATTATAGAAAAGATTATTTATCAGATAAAATTGGTGTAACTAAAAGACTTGAATGGACAGAAAATAAATACTTTGTCACAACCGAGGAAGAGCCATTATTTGATGCCGCAGATATTTTAAGATTTGGAAAGGATTTGGTTGTACAACACGGATTTACAACTAACTTAAAAGGAATTGATTGGATAAAAAGACATTTTAAGGATCATAGAGTTCATGCTGTAAATTTCCCAGGAGATCCTTATCCAATTCATATTGATGCAACCTTTACCCCAATTAAAGAAGGGTTAATTATTAATAATCCACAACGAAGACTTCCAAAAGAACAAAGAAAATTATTTGAAGATAATGGATGGGAAATTATTGATGCTGCACAACCTGCTCATAATACCCCACCACCACTTTGTTACTCTTCAGTATGGCTATCAATGAATGTTTTAGTTCTTGACCCTAAAACTGTATGCGTTGAAAAAAGTGAAAAATATCAAGCTGAACAGTTAGATAAATTAGGTATGGAAGTTATCCCTGTAGAATTGAGAGATGCATATGCTTTTGGTGGAGGCCTTCATTGTTGTACAGCCGATGTTTATAGAGAAGGTACTTTAAAAGATTATTTTCCAAAACAATAAAATGAACGCAAAAATTAATACAAAACGTAAAAGAGTAAAATTTGCTTCAGACAATGTGACAGGAGCTTGTCCAGAAGTTTTGGATGCAATTATCAAAGCAAATGATGGTATTGCTCCTCCGTATGGTAACGATGAAATTTCAGGTGTGTTACAAGAAAAATTTTCTAAAATTTTCGAAAAGGATGTAATTGTTTACCCCACAGCATCAGGAACTGCATCAAATGCTTTAGCACTTTCTGCTATTTCTCCATCATTTGGAAATATTTATTGCCATAAATTTTCTCATATCAATGTTGATGAGTGTGGAGCCCCTGAATTTTATACAGGTGGAGCAAAACTTGTTCCATTAAACGGTAAAGACGGCAAAATAACAGTTGATGAGCTAAATGATAATATTGGAGGGTTTGGAATTGTGCATCATACTCAACCATCTATTGTTAGCATAACTCAAGCAACAGAAACTGGTGAAGTTTATACTTTAGATCAAATTAGAAATATCTCTGAAATTGCACATAAAAAAAAATTAAAAGTACATATGGATGGTGCTAGGTTCGCTAATGCGCTTGTTTCACTTGATGTTACACCTGCAGAAATGACATGGAAATCAGGAATTGACATATTATCTTTTGGGGCAACGAAGAACGGATGTATAGCAGCTGAAGCAATTATTATATTTAATAAGGAATTAGTTGGCAATTTACCTTTTTTGTTAAAAAGATCCGGTCATCTATTGTCTAAAATGCGTTTTGTTTCTGCACAATTAGATGGATATATCTCAAATGATGTTTGGTTAAAAAATGCAAGACATGCAAATCTGATGGCAAAAAAATTAAGCGATGGTTTAGTTTCTAGTAATCAAGTTAAACTTGAATATCCAACTGAGGCAAATGAAGTTTTTGTTAAACTGCCAAAAAAGATGGTTGAGCATTTAAATTCAGAAGAATATATGATGAGCAATGAGGAATTAGGCGGTAAGACGGTTAGACTTGTTACAGCTTGGAATACCAAAAGTAGTGAAGTAGAAGAGTTTCTAAAAACTATATCTAATTAACTAGGATTTTCTTTTAAAAATTTAATATAGTTGATTACTTCATCAAATTTGTCATCAGGAATATCTTTATAAGTAGAATTAAATTTGTTTTTTACACATATTGCTACATGAGCATATGGATTTCTTCCTTTTGGATGATTTGGGTGATCAGGAAGTTGACCATCCAAATAATCGCCAGCTTCCTGAATAAATTTCCAGAGTTTACTTGTATTTTCCTTGTTCATACTGCTTCAAACTTTGTTTTATCTCAAAAAGTTCTAGGATTAATTAGATTAATAGAGATTCAACAAATTCCCAATCTATAAGATTATCAACAAATTTATCTAAATATTCAGGTCTTCTATTTCTATAATCAATGTAATATGAATGTTCCCAGACATCACAACCAAGTATTGGTTTTAAGTTATCAATTAAAGGATTAGCAGCATTAGCTGTTTTTGTAACGACCAATTTATCATTATTTAAAGATAACCAACACCAACCTGATCCAAATTGAGTTATACCTGCTTGTTTAAATTGATCTTTAAATTTTTCAACGCTTCCAAAATCTTCTACAATTTTTTTCTCAAGTTTTGACGGAATATTCCCACCACCTTTTGGCTTCATGCACTTCCAAAAAAGATTATGGTTCCAATGCTGGCTTGCATTATTAAATATTCCAGCTTTTGAGTTATCTTTTGAGCTTTTAACAATTATATCTTCCAATGACATTTCAGCCATGTCCGTATCTTTTATAAAATTGTTAAGATTTGTTATGTAGGTTTGATGATGTTTTCCATGATGTAATTCTAATGTTTCTTGTGACATTATTGGAGACAAAGCCTCATTAGAATAATCTAGTTTTGGTAATTCAAATGTCATAGTTATTTTTTATAATATTTTCTTGTAAATAAACTTAATTAAGTTGACGCAATTAAATACAAAATTAGTTTTCTAAAGCGTTTTCTTCTCTCATAAGAATAGGTCGACCATCTTGAGCAGTGTTTAAAGGTATAATCTTACCATTGTATCTTGCGCATAACGTAGGTGCACTTCTCACTTGTTCTCCCAAATTTACTTCTAAATCTGCTATAACTAATTCAACCCCTTTCAATATACTCAATATCTTCATTATTCCTCCGTTTTATGATGATGGCTTAAATATTAAACACAAGCCGTTATTACAATATCTCTTTCCTGTCGATCCAGGACCGTCTTCAAAGACATGTCCGTGATGAGCACCACATTTTGCACAATGGTATTCAATTCTTTTCATGCCAAAGCTGTAATCAACCTTAGTTTTAAAAGCTCCAGGAAGCGCCTCTGTAAATGATGGCCAACCAGTTCCACTATCAAATTTCGAGCTAGACTTAAATAGTTTAGCTCCACAATTTGCACAGTGATAAAAACCTTCTCTTTTCTCATAATTAAGAGGGCTTGAGAATGGTCGTTCGGTTGCTTCCTCAAACATTATTTTTTTTTGGGCTTCTGTTAAATTTTGATTAATTATTTTTTTGGTTTCAGCTAATGAAATTTTGTATGGAAAAATACTGTATAATAATGATCCAAATATAGATAATTTTATAAATTTTCTTTTGTTCATAACTTTCTTAATAGATCAATATTACTTTATTTGAATGAGATATTTTGACAGTTTCGATTTTAAATTGGTAGCTCCATAATTAATGAAGCTACCAGTTATATTATTGTCCAGGAGCTTTATAGCCACTTGATACTTTTGTTGCATGATTTGCAATTTCATTCATTGGTGTTTCCTCACAAATGGCGATATTTTTAAGTGCACCACTTCCCTCAGTAGCCATTTTTATAGCAGCCATTTGCTCAAATGTGCCATGAGTTTCAACTATAAAGTCATAGGGTCCTCTTAAATATGTGTAAGATTTCATTTCAGCACCAACACTTTCAGAACACTTTCTAGCAACCTCAGATCTATCTGATCCTGGATCTTTTAAAAAGCCTGCGAATGCTTTCTCTGTAAAATTTCCCATTAAAAAAAATTTAGCCATAGATACCTCCTTGAAATATATTATAGCACTTAAATAATTTTTTTTAATATTTTATTACTTTATAAAAAATTTATTCTCGTCCAATTCGTAATAATTGAGGTGGTTCAAATACTCCACTTTGTATTTCGCTGTTTGATATATTTATCATGGATTTGGCAACTATTTCTGCATTTATCGATTTATATTTTTTTAAATCTCCAACTAAAATTGGCGATATACATTTCATGGCGAAAATACCTATTTTTTCTCCCAATCTTTCCTCTATTCTTTTTCCAATTAAAAATGAAGGTCTAATTACAATAAATTTTTTAAAGTTTAGTTTTCTTAATTCTTCTTCAGCCATACCTTTATTTTTTAAATACAAATTTGTTTTTTTTGAACTGGCACCCAATGAAGAAATATAAGTAAAATTTTGTACACTATTATCGCTACAAATTTTTCCAATTGTTACAGGTAAATTGTATTCGGTATTTATATAATCTTGTTTGTTAGGCGTTTTTTTTCTTGTAGTTCCAATGCAAAAAAAACAATCATCGCCTTTTATTTCTGATTTAATATTTTCTAATTTTGTAAAATCTGTTTGAATAACTTCTATTTTGGGATCAATTTTTGAAGTAGAAGATCTTACAAAAACCTTAATTTTTTTATATTTTTGATCATTAGTTAACAGTTTAAGTAATATTCCACCAATTAATCCAGTTGATCCGAATATTAATGCTGTTTTCATAATTTTGAACTTACACTAAATTTTCTTAAATTCGTTTAAATTATTTGGTTCATCTATTGGTTCAGTTGAAGGATTAAGTTCTATACCGGCTGGAGTAATTGTTTGAGGCATAGGTGCAAATTGTGAATCTGGGTTATCACCAGACTCTCTAACTTGCATTCTATATATTCCAAATAAACCAATAAATGAATGAAATATAATTAAGAAAATAAAAAAACCATTTTCTCCTAAAAATTCCATAAACAATGAGCACATAAAAGGACCACAGATTGCACCAAGTCCAAAGACAAATTGTAATCCTGCTCCTGCTGCTACAAATTTTTCTTTTGGTATAAAATCATTTGTGTGTGCAAAAATTAATGCAAACATTGGTAGACTACAAAAAGAAAAACACATTATACAAACATAAAAAAATATTTTTGATGTAGCTAAACCTTCAGGCATATACATTTGACCAGAAGAAATAATTGCCAAAAAACAAAATAAAGCTGCCCCAAAAGTTGTATAAATAATTACAATTCTTCTATCTAAAATATCTGATAATTTTCCTATTGGCCATTGAGATATAGCACCAGATATAGCAAATAAAAAGGTTACTATTGATACTTCGAAAATACTAAAATTCATTGATGTAGCATAAACTGCAATCAATGAGAAAACAGCTGAATGTGATATTCCAATTAAAAACGAACTTACAACACCAAATGGTGATGATTTATAAACTTCCTTTAGCTTCATACCTGATATTTTTTTAAAATTTGGAGCCTTTCTTTTTGTTAATAATATTGGCACAAGAGACAATGACATAAATAAAGATATCAGTATAAAAGGTTGAAAGTTTTCTGGTTTACTAAAGTTTATAAAAAACATTCCAATCGCCATAGAGGCATACATAACAATCATATAGATAGATAAAACACTACCTCTATTCTTATTTGTAGATCTATCGTTTAACCAGCTTTCAGCAATTGTATAAAGACAAACCATGCTAAATCCAGAAATCATTCTAAGCACAAACCACGAAATAGGATTTACAAAAATAGAGTGTAATAAGACCACAATTGAAGTTACAGAAGCAAAAGCTGCGAATACTCTAATATGCCCAACTCTATGAATTAATGATTGTATAATTTTTGCTCCAATAAAATATCCAACAAAATATCCAGAAAACAAAAAACCTGTCGATGATAGACCAAAATTTTCTTTAACTGCTCTAACACCCAAAAGAGTACCTTGAAAACCATGAGCTAGCATTATAAATGCCATACCCATAAAGAGAGCCCAAGAGTTTTTTATAATTTTGTTCATAAAATTAGCGGTGTTTATGGGCGATCTAATTTTAAATCAAGACAAATTTGTGACAAAAAGAAAAATAATTTATTTAGAAGAAGATTTTAATTTTAGATATGAGTGAACAGCGATAGTAAATATAATCACCAGTCCACCAACTATTGTCTCTATACTTGGCTGCTCTTTGATAACTAACCAAACCCAAATGGGTCCCAAAATGGTCTCAAGAAGAAAAAACAGATTCACTTCCTCGGCAGGTATAAATCTTGGAGCAATCGTCACCAAAACGAATGGTATTGCTACACACAAAATACACATTAAAGGTATATAAATCAGGTCTTTTTCAACTAATTCATAACTCTCAACGAAAAAGAGAGCAAATAGAGCTACTGTAAGCTTACCGACAACTGCCGAAGGTAGCAAATCTCTATCCTTTGCCGACCTGATTATTACCGCGTTGGTGGCGAGTCCAAAAGCTGTTGTTATACCCATAAGATCACCAAATAAGTTACCCATCTCTAGAGAGTCATAAAATATATATATTACAGCTACTAAAGTAATAGCTATAGCTATCCAAGTCTTCTTATCGGGAACCTCTTTTAAAAATATTGCACCAAGGATTGCTGAAAGCATGGGTGCCATTGCAATCATTATTAATGTATTTGCTACATTTGTATTTTGTATTGAAATTATAAATGTGATGTTACAAATCGAAAAACTTATTATGTAAAAAATACCTGCATAACCAACATTCAAAAATGCTTTAATAAAATTTTTTTTATAAAATATGAGGAGTCCAATTAATACAGCTACAAATGGTATCGCACCTCTATAAAATAATAATCCCCAAGTATCTATAGAAGATAATCTTATAAAAAGTGAATCTGGGGTGATAAACATTACAGCTATAAATGCAAGAGATGACCCTTTTTGCTGATTTGACAAGTTTTTCAACTACAAACCTTTCCAAAAAGTCTTAGCCAAGTTTATCTGAGATAAATCAAAGTATGTTTTTATACCTGTTGGTGATGTTACATTTATATCTCCATTTAATTTTCCATCAATAAAGTCTATTCCCGCAAAGTAAATTCCATCTTTCTTAATTTTTTTTGCAATAATATTTGAAACTTTTAGCTCTTTATTGCTTAAAAATGCGATTTTAGGTTTTGCACCTTTGCTCATATTGCTCAATATTGATCCTGATTTTGGAACTCTAGATATAGCTCCACAAACCTTACCATTTATAATAAAAACTCTTTTATCTCCAAACTTAATTTTATTTAAAAATTTTTGACACATAATGTGACCATGTTTTTTCAATATTCGTTTTATTTTAAGCAAATTAAGCTTTCCTGAAATAAGATTTATATCATTGCCACCATAGCTATGAATAGGTTTAATTATTATCTTTTTATGCTTTTTGAAAAATTTTTTAATTTCAATCAAATCTTTAGTAAATATTGTATCCGCCATATAATTTTTAAAATTTAGAGAATAAAATTTTTCTGAAATATTTCTTACTGAAGTAGGATCATTAATAATTTTTGTTTTATCTTTTATTCTATCTAACATTAATGTTGTAGAAATATATTCCAAGTTAAAAGGCGGATCCTGTCTGATTAAAATATATTTTGCATAGGATAAGTCTAATTTTGTTTTTTTTATAATTTTATAAAATTTCTTTTTTGAATAATCAATTTTAATAAAATATCCTTCACTTACAGTTTTTCCTCTTATATTCGATAAATTTTCTGGATAATAATAAAATAATTTATAACCCTTGTTTTGAGCTTCGTGAGCTAAAAAAATAGTAGTATCTGTTTTGATATTTATTTTTTTTAAATTATCACCTTGTATAGCAACAATTTTATTGGTCATATAAATCATTCAAATTTTTGGAATTTGAATACTTACTTATTATATTATCAGCATTTGTTTTTTTATTTTTTACAATTTTTTCTAAGTGATCTAAAAACTTTACTTCACTTAATTTTTTTCTATTTAAAAAGTCTCTCTTTTTTAATCCTGATTTTGATATGTCTAATAATCTCTCTGCCCAATATGAAGTATCCTTGCCCATCAAATTAGTTTTTAAGCCGTTTTTAGGGGCATTTTTATAAGCTGAAAGCACTTCATTAACTTCCCAATTTTTAATTAAATCTAAAGCTTCTTCCAGATTTCCATAAAGTAATCCAGTAAATAGGGCAGGACCAGCACATAAACACTCCCATCCACACGCATCCATTGATCTTAATTCGATATATTGTTTTAATCTGTTCTCTGTAAATATTGTTCCTAAATGTGTATCAAGATCATTAGTACTAGGGATTTTATTTCCAATTTCTTTAATTTCTCCATTCATAAAGTTTTTAAATAAATATTTTTTTCCAGATATATAATTACCTTCACTTTGTAAAAATAAGATTGGATAATTCATAATATAATCTGCATATTTCTCAAAATTTACATCTTTTAAAAAAAACTCAGGCAACCCACCTCTAGATGTTTCTTGCCAAACTTTAGATCTGTAAGATAAGTATCCACTATTACTTTTTTCAACTATAGAGGAATTTGCAAAAAGTCCGATAGATATTGGAACTAAATTATTTGCTAACTTAAATTTTTTTATAAAATCTTCCTCTGAAGTATAATCTAAATTTAATTGTGTACCTGCAGTTTTATACATCATATCTAAACTTAGTTTGCCGCCAACAGGCATATCTTTGGTCATAACCTCATATCTTTTTTTTGGATTATTAGGTATATCTTCAAGTTTGGATATAGGGTCATATCCAGAGCTTACTATTTTAAAATCTAATTTTTCAATTACCTGATTTAACTCAAATAAATATTCATGAGATTCAGCACAAGCTTCATGAATATTATTTAATTTAGCTCCAGATAGCTCTATTTGATTGCCAGGCTCTAAAGTAATACTTTTACCATTCTTAGTTAACGCTATTGGATTTTTTTCCTCAAAAATAGGTTTCCAGCCAAACTCATATAAGTTTTCAAACATTTTTTTGATTTTGGAATAATCAATTCTGGTATTTGTTTTTTTATCAAAAATAAATTTTTCATGCTCAACTCCAATCTTTAAATTAGATTTATCTTTTGAGCCTGACTTAAAATGTTCTATTATTTGTTCCTTTGTTTCTATCATTAGCTTATATTGTTTCTTTTTAGATAATCTTCAATTTCCTTTATATTACTTAATTTGTTAGAGCAAGTTTGATTTTTACATATAACAATTTTTGCATCTTTTTCCTTATTATCTAGATATTTAAATGTAGCCCTGGTAAAAAATTTTTTTTGTAAATACTTTTTTATATCGGTATCTAAATTTTCCTTTCCATAAATTGCAAAAGATATACTTTCATTACAAATATCCAATGATTTAACAAAACTAAACATTTGTGCAAAGTTTGAGTTTAAAACTTGGTGGAAACTTTTCTTTAAAATATCAATTTTTTCAAACCATATTTTATTACTAGTTATTATATATAGCTTGTTGCATAAGTTTAAATACACACTATTTCCATTCGGTATATTATTATCATTTAGATCTACTGGCTGAACAAAAAGGTCATTATCTAATATTTTGTTTTTTTGCATTAATCCTGATTTTTTATCGAAGAAAAATTCCCAGGTTTTTATTAATATATCTTTTGCTTTTTCGATGTATTTAAGGTCACCATCTAATTCATAAATAGTTATTAAAAGACTGGCATAATATACGTAATCTTCCAAGAAAGCGTCAATCTCTGTGTCTTGATAGCAATGGAAAATTTTGTCTGACAAATATTTTTCCAATATCTTTATACTATCAAGAGTATTTTTTTTTAGTTCTTCATTATCAGTTACTAGTGATGAAAGAAGAAGAGTTTCTAATAAAAAACAATTTTGATCAGTTTGAGATTTATCATCAAATAATGGTTTAGTACGTTTGTTTCTTTGATCTAATAATGTTTTTTCTGTGTTTGAGACTTCTTTAATCTCATCATCGGAAAGTTTATTATGAGTTTCTGTTAAAATATTATTACCTTCAAAATTTCCCTCTTCACTTAAATTATATTTTTTTGCAAATAAATTAAATTTAGGACCCAGAGTATTTTTTAGTTCTGCATAATTCCATATATAATATTTTCCCTCAACACCATCGCTATCGGCATCATATGCAGACCCATAAAGATAAAAATCATTTTTAAATTCTGAATTAATAAAATCTATAGTTTGCTCTAACTTTTTCTTATAATAAAGATTATTAGTTTTTTGAAAGAACTTGTTTAGCAACCCAATATATTGAATATTATCATAAAGCATTTTTTCAAAGTGGGGGACAATCCAATTTTCATCAACTGTATATCTTGCTATACCACCAGCTAAATGATCATACATTCCTTTTGAAGAAATATTATAGAGTAAAATCTCAACTGGTTTAAAGTATTCTTCTTTTCCTGTTTTTAAATAAAAATAAAACATTGCGTCAAATAAATAAAATTGAGGAAACTTAGGTGCCCCTTTGAAACTTCCATTATCTTTATCAAGGTGCTGTATAATTTTTTCTAAAAACGGTTCTAAAGGTTGATTTAATACTGCTGATCTTTGATTAATTTTACCAAATATTTCTTGCATTTGGGGCGCTTGATCAAGAATTTTCTCTCTATTCTTATTATATACGTCAGAAACATTATTTAGAACTTTTTGAAAATTTGGTCTTCCATGCATTTCTTTTGGAGGAAAATAAGTTCCGCCGGTAAAAGGAACTCCATTTTCATCAAGAAACATCGATAAGGGCCAGCCCCCCTGTGTTCCTGTAAGAATAGATAAACTTCTTTGAAAAACATAATCTAAATCTGGTCTTTCTTCTCTATCAACTTTAATGTTTATAAATTTTTCATTCATGATTTTAGCTGTTTCATCATCTTCAAAACTTTCATGTGCCATCACATGACACCAATGACAGCTTGCATACCCAACGCTTAGAAATATTGGTTTTTTTTCTTTTTTTGCTTGTTCTAAACTTTCTTTATTCCAAGCAAACCAATTTACTGGATTATCTTTGTGCTGCTTTAAATACGGACTTTTCTCTTCCTTAAGTTTATTCGTCATGTTTTCTTTAAAAAATTAGTGATGATAAAAAGGTTTTCTATCAAATATCTTTTTAACCATTGGTTCAAACTCTTCTAAAGACATAGATTTATAGTTAGGATCAAAAGAAGACTGGTCGTATTTTTCACAAAAATCAACTGTATCTTGATAGTATTTGTGATCCTTGAATTTATCTCTAGCGTTTCTATCACCCCCTAAATGATGAGCACTGTAATATGTTTGAAAAAGTCCATGATGAAGTATTATCCAATACGTTTTTTCTGAAACATATGGTCTTATTATTGAAGCCGCATATTGAGAATGATTCATAGGCGCCAAGTCATCTCCTATGTCATGAAGTAAAGTTGCTACAACCATTTCTTCACTTTCTCCATTCTTGTACGCTCTTGTTGCTGCTTGCAAGGAATGTTCTAATCTAGTTATTTGATAACCCTCAAGAGTTGTAGTTTGACTTGCAAGATATTTGAGTAATCTATCCGCTGTCTTACGTTCAAAATTTTTTTCATACCTTTCTAATAATTCATAATCTTCTTTTGAACCATTTTTCATTTCAGTAAAATTTACTTTTTTCATTAATTACTCGATCCTGTGCTTAATAAAGATAATTGTGTAACTTTATCTTCCCCAAGTTCGTCAATTATTTTTACCGGATAATCGCCAGTAAAATGATGATCAGTTAACTGAGGATACGCGTCATTTCTCTTATCAAAACCCATTCCTCGATATAAGCCATCTAAAGTTAAAAATTTAAGCGATTGTGCTTTTATAAATTCTTTTATTTCATCTACTGATTTGTTTGCTGCTAATAGTTCTTTTTTTGTAGGCGTATCAACACCATAAAAATCTGGATATTTTATTTCTGGACTAGCAATTCTTACATGTATCTCTTTAGCACCATTATCGTATAACATTTTTACAATCTTTGATGAAGTGGTTCCTCTAACTAGAGAGTCATCAACCAAAATAATTTTTTTGTTTTTTATAACTGAAACATTTGCATTTAATTTTAACTTAACACCTAAACTTCTTATTTGTTGTGATGGCTCGATAAAAGTTCGACCAACATAATGGTTTCTAATTAAACCTAAATCAAAATTTATTTTCTTCTCTTCTGCATAACCTAATGCAGCAGCATTCCCAGAATCTGGCACTGGTACAACTAAGTCTGCATCTAAATTATCTTCTTTTGCTAATTCTGCCCCAAATCTTTTACGATATTCATATGCTGTTTTACCGTTTAAAATACTATCTGGTCTTGAAAAATAAATATATTCAAACACACATGGTCTTACTTTTTTTTGAGGGAATGGCTTAATACTTTTTAATTCATCATCTTCTACATAAACAATTTCACCATTTTCAACTTCTCTAACAAATTTTGCACCAATAATATCAAAAGCACAGGTTTCAGATGCAAAAACGTAAGAGTTTTTCAATTTTCCTATAACCAAAGGTCTAATTCCATAAGGATCTCTTACACCAATAAGTGTATTTTGTGTCATCATAACTAATGCATATCCACCTTGAATTTGAAACAGAGCATCAATAACTTTATCAATTGTTTTTGGTCTTTTTGATTTAGCTATAAGTTTTACTATTGTTTCTGTATCCGATGTTGTGTAAAAAATTGAGCCTTCCTCAACCATTTTATTTCTGAGTGTTATAGCGTTAGTTAGATTACCATTATGTGCTACACCAATTCCGCCTGAATTAGTATCAGCAAAGAATGGCTGTACATTTCTAAGAGCAGTTCCTCCAGTTGTAGAATATCTATTGTGACCTATAGCATAATTTCCTGGCAAGTTTTTTAAAACTTTCTCATCATTAAAGTTGTCACCAACCAGACCAAATCTTTTTTCAGAGTGATATTTTTCTCCATCAAATGATACAATTCCACAACCCTCTTGTCCTCTATGTTGTAACGCATGAAGCCCTAAAGCAGTTAAAGTTGATGCTTCTGGTGTATTGCTTATACCAAAGACAGCACATTCCTCCTTCAATTTAGGATTATACATCTTGAACTTTTTCTTTAGCGTCTTCATATTGTTTTTGATTTGGAAATACCTTTATAAGATAGATACTACCTTTTTCAACCCAATGAAATGTTAAAGAATCTTTTAAATTTAACGGCCATTTTTTACTATCGTAGACAACGTCTAAAGCTGTAAACAAACAAACAATTAAAACATAGCTCTTAGCGATTCCGAAGAAAAAACCAAAAACTTTATCAACTGAGCCTAATCCTGTGTAAGTAATTACTTTACTGATTGCTTTGTTTGCTAAGAGAATAAGGAATATTATTATAATAAATAATGTTACTCCTAAAATTATATCAAGAACGTATTCACTATCTAATATACCATCAAAATAAGGTTTTACTTTTGGGAACAAATAAATTGTTAAAATATAAGCCAATACCCATTTAGCAGCTGATAATAAACTTAAAACAAAACCCTTTCTAGATCCTTGAATTAAAAAATAAATTGTTAATACAAAAAAAATATAATCAAATAATGTTACTTGTATTAAAAAATCCTGAATAGCTTCTGTCATTAATTGAATGGTTTAATTTTAAGCAGTAAAGAGGGTAAAAGTGTTAAAACGGAAACCATTGCAAGCAACATAGCAATACCTGTGAAAACACCAAAATAAATTGTAGGTATAAAATTAGACATTACTAAAATTGAAAATCCAAAAACTATAGTAATTGATGTATTTAAAATAGCTTTACCAACTGTTGAATGACAGAGTTTTAATGTCTTATTATAATTTTTTAATTTTACATACTCTTCTTTAAATCTGTAAATATAATGAATGCTATTATCTACTGCAATACCTATTGTTATTGCAGCAATTGTTATTGTCATCATATCAAGAGGAATTCCCAATAATCCAATTAAACCTAATATAAAAAAGGCTGCTATAAAATTTGGCACTACACCTATTAAAGCTAATTTTAAATTTTTGAAAAGAATTATAAACATTATTAAAATTCCGAGCATAACAAATCCAAGTGTTAAAATTTGAGATTTGAATAAACTTTGCAAAAGATTGTTGAAAAGAATTAATACACCGCCTAATTTAAACTCATCTTTTTTTAAATCTAATTTATTTTTAAGGTCAGAATTTATTTTAATAAGTAAATCATTTCTTCGTAAATTATCTAAAGAGTCTTTTATTCGTAAGCTTATCCTAGCTTCAGAGTCTTTTATGGAAATATATGGATCTACAATTTCCTTTTTTATATTATCTGGTATTTTGGTGTACAATACGCCCATTTCCAAAGAACCTAACTCCTTATTGTTATTTAATTGAGTGGCAACTTCGATAATTGAGGAAAAAGAAAGCACTTTTCCAATTGGTTCCAAAGAGTCTAGATAGTTATGAACTTTTTTTATTTTGTCAATTTTATCTTTAGTAAACCAATATTTTTCATCATTCTTATCTTCATCACCCCAATCGTCCTCTTCATCTTCAGATTTTTTTTCACCATCGTCTTGTTTTGGAAATTTTAAAATCACTTCAAGTGGCGTTGTACCCCCTAATTTTTCATCTATAAGTTTCATTCCTTTATAAATTTCTGTATTTTTATCAAAATAATTTATAAAACTATTTTCTACTTCAAGCTTTGAAATTCCTAATATACTTAAAAATATAATTATTAAGCTTGTCCCAAATATTGTATTTTGATTTGAAACTGAAATATTACTGAAAAAATTAGTAATCTTAGTACCTTTTTCTTCTTTTAAAGCAACTTTATTAAAATTAAATAAATTAATTAATGTTGGCAATAAACTAAAAGTAATAAGAAATGAAATTATTAGACCAAAAGTCATCATAAATCCAAAATCTATTATTGGTTTTATTTCACTAAACACCAGAGACAAGAAAGCAAATATAGTTGTCAAAGCTGTATACAAAATAGGCCAAAACATTTTACTCGTTGTTAAAGAAATAATTTTAAATTTATTTAACTTCGGAAATTGTTTTGAGAGCTGAAGATATCTTGTACTAATATGAATATTCATAGCCATTGTTAAAATCAACATTAAAGCTATAAAATTAGATGATATAACAGTAACTTTCCATCCTAAGAGACCAAGAAGTCCTGTCATTATTATTACTGAAAAAAAACAACTGCTTATAGGTACAATTATCCATATCAATCTTCTAAATACATACCAAAGAGTTGCTACGATAAATAAAAAAACTCCAAGTCCAAAAACAATTATATCATTTTTAATAAAAGTCATCATATCATCAGCAATCATAGGAATGCCACCTAAATGAATTTTGCTTGTTGTGCTAAAATTTTTTATTACTTGTCTTATTTCTAAAATATTTTGATGGTTTTGTTTTTTTAATTGATCTTTATATATCTCTTCATCTTTTTTACTTTTAAAGTCTTTTATTTTATCTTTAGATTTTAAATAAACTATTATGCCAGATGTTTTACCATCTTCACTGATTACGAAATTCCTGAAAACAGGACTGTTCAATATTTCATTAAATCCTCTTTCTTTATTAATACCTTTTGAGCTAAGTGTAGAATAGTTTTGCAGTCTCTCTATTAGTGGTTCATCGGAGCTGTTTAGTAAAGGAATATCTAATAGGGTGATTACATTATGCACCCAATTAAGTTTTTGAATTTCTTTTTTTAATTTTATAAGGTTTTTGATAGAATTTTCTTCTATCATTCTCCCTTTTGGTGTGTAAGTAAGAACTAAAAATTCTTTTGCACCGTATCTTTCGTTTATTTCTTTTAAATATTTTAAATCAGGATCACCTTCTATTAATAAAGTTTCAGATGATGCATCAAGTCTAAAGTTTTTTGAAAAATAACCAAAAAAACACAAGAAACTTAATAATAAAACTAAAATGAAGCCTGGTTTTTTTAATACAATATTTTGATAAAATTTGGCCAACATCAACTATTAGATTTATAATTTAATTTAATTATTTTGAATATCTTTAAATTTGGTAAACATTGCTTCAAATTCAAGCATTACATTTCCTGTAGGTCCATGCCTTTGTTTTTGAATAATTAATTCAGCTAAATGTGAAACTTCATTCATTTTCGCCTGCCATTCAGCATGTTCTACTGTAGCAGGTCTGGGTTCTTTTCCTTGTAGATAGTATGCCTCTCTATATACAAACATTACCACATCTGCATCTTGTTCAATTGATCCCGATTCTCTTAAATCTGACAGTTGTGGTTTTTTATCGTCTCTTTGCTCAACTGCTCTCGACAACTGAGAAAGCGCTAAGACAGGCACTGCTAATTCTTTTGCTAAAGCTTTTAATCCTTGAGTGATTTCTGATATTTCTTGAACCCTTCCATTGTTTGAGTTGGAAGCTCTCATTAACTGTATGTAATCTATAACAACCATATCAAGACCATATAATCTCTTGATCCGTCTTGCTCTATTACTTAATGCTGCAATTGTTATTGCTGGAGTTTCATCAATATACAAAGGTAGTTCAGAGATATCTTTAGATGTTTCAATAAATTTATCAAATTGTTCCTCTGAAATTTTACCTCTTCTTATGTCATTTGACTTAATTCTCGATTGCTCTGATAAAATTCTTGTAGAAAGTTGTTCAGATGACATTTCAAGAGAAAAAAATGCTATTGAACTTTTTTCTCCACTCTCTTGAATTTTTTTTGCAGCATTAAAAGCTATATTTGTAGCTAAAGCAGTTTTACCCATTGAAGGTCTACCTGCAATAATGATTAAATCAGATTTATGCAATCCACCAAGCCTATCATCTAGGTCTTTTAAACCTGTTGGTACCCCAACAATACCCTCTTCATTTTTATAAGCGTTCGAAGCCATTTCAATTGTTTGTCTCATAGCTTCATCAAATTTAATTAAAGAAGAACTAAAAGAACCTTTTTCAGCAAGATCAAACAGAGATTTTTCGTAATTTTCTATTATTTTTTTTCCATCAATTTCTAAGTCATTAAGTTTAGCTTGGTCAATTACTTCACCAGAAATTTTTATTAATTCTCTTTTTACATATAAATCAAATATAAGTTTTGAATATTCTATTGCTTGCCTTGAAGAAGTAGAGAATTTAGTAATTTTAACTAAATACTCAGGAATATTTAATTCATCTTTTTCCTTATCAAAATAATTTTTTAGAGTAATTGGATTGGCAAGCAAACCACTATAAATAAGCTTCTCTAAAGCCTCAAATATTTTTCTATGAACAGGGTCATAAAAATTTTTACTTGATAAAATTAAATTTACTTCATCAAATATTTCATTCGATAGCAGAATTGATCCAATTACCGATTGTTCCGCCTCAATATTATTAGGCAATTCCTCAGCTTTATTTTGTAAAACATTTAATGATTGAGACATATTTCATGATATTTAAAATTTACTAATATAACAAAACAAATAATTAACTGGGGAAAAATATGTATAATTATTATTTTTCTTCTTCAGGTATTACTTTTATTTTTATCTGCGATTGGATCTCTGAATGTAAATTTAATGTAACTTTGAAAGTTCCTAAAGATTTTATTTCTTCAGCAGGTTGAATTTGAGAAGGATTTATATTTAACATGTCAGTCTCATTGATTATTCTTGAAATCTCAGTTGGTTTTACAGATCCATATAATTCTTTATTTTCAGTACTCAGCTTGCTGATTACATATTCTTTATTTTTAATTTTATCATTAATAGTTTTAGCCTCATTTTTTTTGTCTAGATCTTTCTTATTTAACTCAATTTTAATTTTTTCTACTTCTTTTATATTTTCTTTGGAAGCAAAAAGAGCTTTCTTTTGTGCAATTAAATAGTTTCTAGCAAAACCTCTTTTCACATCAATTATTTCACCAATTGAACCTATCTTTCTTAAATTTTCTAATAGAATTACTTTCATGATTATATCAAAGCTAGATTTCTTGCTCTTTTAATTGATAGAGACAATTCTCGTTGTTTTTTTTGACTTACAGAGGTGATTCTTGATGGGAGTATTTTCCCATTCTCAGATATATACCTTTTTAATAGTTTAACATTTTTGTAATCAACTACTGGTGCACCTTTACCAGATAAAGGACATTTTTTTTTAAATTTGTATTTTTGATTTTGAAAAACGCTGAGTTTAGCAAAATTATTTTGTGGAGATTTTTTCTTTATATTTCTTTTTTTCATATCTATAGTTTAGGTGTATCTTCATTTTTTTTAAAATAATCAGTTTCTAAATCTAATTTCTTAACTTTAACTGTTAAATATCTCAGTAAGTTTTTATCAATTTTTTCCATTTTCTCTAACTCTCTAATGGTTTTTCCTTTGCCTTCAATTTTAAAATGCAGATAGTTGCCTTTTTTATTTTTTTTTATTAGATAGGATAAATGCATCAATCCCCAACTTTCAAATTTGACAATACTTCCGTCATTATTTTCAATTATTTTTGTATATTTTTCTTGAATCTGTTTAATCTGACTTGGAGATATATCTTGTCTTGCAATAAGTGTATGTTCGTAATAGTTCATATATTAAATAGAAAAAATGAGGATATACTATTATAAATTTTCAAATACAATATAAAAAAACACTTATTTTATTAAACTTTTTATGTTTTCGTTATTATTTCCTGGGCAAGGCTCACAAATTGTTGGAATGGGCAAAGAATTTTATGAAAACTTTGATTATGTTAAAGATTTATTTCGAAATGCTGATGAAATATTTAAAAAAAAAATTAGCAAAATCATATTAGAGGGTCCAGGAGAACTTTTAAATCAAACTGAAAATACTCAAACTGCAATTTTTTTAATAAGTTTTTCTATATTTAAAGTATTGGAAAAAGAAACTAACTTAAATTTTAAAAATGCACAATTTTATGCTGGTCATTCTTTAGGTGAATATTCTGCATTGTGTTGTGCTGGGTCAATTAATTTTGATCAAACAATTAATTTGTTAAAAAGTAGAGGTATAGCTATGCAAAATGCTGTCCCAAAAGGTGAGGGTGGAATGATAGCAGTGCTTGGTATTGAAATTAATAAATTGAATGAAATATTAAATGAAAATAACAAGTTTGAGTGCTTCGTCGCAAATGACAATTCTCCAGGTCAAATTGTGATAAGTGGTAAGTTAGATATTTTAGAGCAATTTGAAAAAAATTTAAAAAAAAAAAATATAAAAGCTATAAAATTACCAGTCAGCGCACCTTTTCATTGTCCTCTAATGAAAAATGCAACACAAGAAATGAAAAACAAGATTTTAGATACGGAGTTTAAGAATCCGTTAGTTCCTATTATTTCAAATGTTACAGCATCACCTCAAAATAAATCAGAAGAAATAAAAAAATTACTTGTTAAACAAATAGAAAATCCAGTTAGATGGAGAGAAAGTATAATAAACATGATAGACAATGGTGTAAAAAGTTTTATAGAAATTGGACCAGGCAAAGTCTTATCAGGATTAGTTAAAAGAATTGATAGAAATGTAAAACTAAATCAGGTAAACAATTTAATTGATATTAAAAATATAACTAATGATTAATTTAAAAAATACTAATGTAATTTTGACTGGAGCTACAGGTGGAATTGGTAACTCTATTTTAGATAAATTAAATGAAAGTAATGCAAAAATTATAGCCACTGGTACAAATCAGGAAAAATTAGATAAGATTAAATCAAATTATAATAATGTTATTACTAAAAAATTTGACCTATCAGATCACTCTTCAATAGAAAAATTTATAGAGGAATGCAATGAAACTTTTGAAAATAAAATAGATGTATTAATTAATAATGCCGGAATAACAAAAGACAATTTAACTATTAGAATGAAAGATGAAGAATGGAATAAAGTTATAAGTATTAATTTATCATCTTCTTTTTTGCTTAGCAAATATGCTATAAAGAAAATGCTTAAGAATAAAAATGGTAAAATTATAAATATAACTTCAGTTGTTGGTCATACTGGTAATATTGGACAAGCAAACTATACTGCATCAAAAGCTGGTTTAATTGGAATGTCCAAGAGTCTTGCACTAGAGTATGGAAAGAAAAATATAAAAATAAACTGTATATCTCCTGGATTTATTAAATCAGAAATGACAGACAAGATAAGTGATAGTTTTAAACAATTATTGCGAGATAAAATTCCTCTTGATAGATTTGGGGATACAAGGGATGTAGCGAATGCTGTCCTTTTTCTATCATCAAGCCTATCTGATTACATTACTGGAGAAACTATACATGTTAATGGAGGCATGTATTTTAGTTGACAAAATAATATAAATATTTATTAACAAATTTAACAGATAAGGAAATTATGTCAGAAGATGTTTCAAGCAAAGTTAAAAAAATTGTAGCAGATCACTTAGGTATAGATGAAGCGAAAGTAACAGAAGAATCAAGTTTCATCGATGATCTAGGTGCAGACAGTTTAGATACTGTTGAGCTAGTAATGGCATTTGAAGAAGAATTTGGTTCAGAAATTTCAGACAGTGATGCAGAAAAAATACTAACTGTAGGGGATGCTGTAAAATTTATTGAAAATAAAGCAAATTAAATTCTAAATTAAATGTCCAGCTTTAAAAAAGGTGGAATTTTTGTGCTCTCTTCACCTTCAGGTGCTGGGAAAACGACTTTAGTAAAAAAAATCTCAAAAAATAAAAATTTCTCAATTTCAATTTCACATACAACTAGACTTCCAAGGCCAAATGAAAAACATGGTAAAGATTATTATTTTGTATCAAAAAATCAATTTAAGAAACTTATTAAAAAAAATGAATTTTTAGAACATGCTAAGGTTTTTGACAATTATTATGGATCTTCCAAAAAATTAGTTGTTCAAAAACTTAAGGAAGGCAAAAATATTATATTTGATATAGATTGGCAAGGCACAAGGCAGATTAGAAATAAAAAATTAAAATATGAACTTAAAACATTTTTTATTTTACCTCCTTCAAAAAAAGAACTTTTAAAACGACTGATTAAAAGAGAAAAAAAAAATATGAAAACTGTGAAAAAAAGAATGAAAGAATTCAAAAAAGATTTATCTAAATGGAAAGAATACGATCATGTAGTAATAAATGATAACCTAAATCTATGCTATAAAAATATTATGAAATTGATTAAAAATAAAAAATCCCTACCTATAGATAAAAATTTTACTTATAAACATGTAAAAAAATTACTAGTTTAGTTTTTCGTAAAATTTACAAATTTCTATAAACTTATTTTTTGAAATATTTTGAGGTCTTAAATTTAAATTAAGATTTAATTTTTTTGCTACATCTTCGTAATTTTCGAAAAGTTGCTTCATAGGTTTTTTAATCATTTTACGTCTCTGATTAAAAAAAATATTAGTTACGTGTTCAAGATTTTTTATTTTAGATAATTTTTCATATTTTGACTTTGGAGTAAGTGTAATTAGTGTGCTCCACACTTTTGGTTTGGGATCAAATGAGTTAGGGCTTATATCAATAATTTTTGACATATTCATTTTCCAATCTGCTATTATTGATAATCTTCCATAGTTATTAGTATTTTCAGCAGCAATTATTCTATCAGCAACTTCTTTTTGAAAAATAAAAATAAATTTACTAAAATATTTACTCAAATGATTAATTTTAATAAATGATAATAAAATTTTTGTTGATATGTAGTATGGCAAATTTCCAAAAACTTTAATTGGGTTATTAAATTTAAACTCTTTGTAACAATCTAAAATATCCTTATTTATAATCTCTAATTTATTGTTATATTTTTCTGATAATAAATTTGATAATTTTTCATCTTTTTCGACTACAATTAATTTATTTGGGTTTTTTTTTAAAATAAGTTCTGTTAAACAACCAGTTCCAGGTCCTATTTCCAATACAGTATCTTTTTCACTTATTTTTCCCTGCTCAACAATTTTTGATAATATATTTAAATCTTTTAAAAAGTTTTGACCAAGACTTTTTTTTGCTTTCATATTTTATATATATTTTTCAGCAAATTTTAATGCATATCTTATAGACGATGAATCGGATAAATTTTTTCCTAACATCTCTGAATTAGGTCCATGATCAGGAGATATTCTTATGAATGGGAGGCCAATTGTAATGTTGATTGCGTTAAAATTGAAAAGTGTTTTTATAGGGGTTAAGACTTGATCATGATACATCCCTATCACAACATCATATTTATTAATATTTTTTTGTAAAAAAAAGGTATCAGCAGAAAAAGGTCCTTCAATTTTTATCTTTTTTCTTTTTAAAATGCTAATTGATGGTGAAATAATCCTGCTTTCCTCACTAAATTTATCTGTTGTTTCACAGTGAGGATTAAGTCCTAAAATTGCAAATTTTGGTTTCTTTTTAATTAATTTTTTATAAAAATTTTCTATTCTCAAAGTATTGTTTATAATTTTTTTTTTGGTTAAACTTTTTGATACTTTCTTTAAAGGAATATGAGTTGTTAATGGTGAAACAGAGAGTTTATCGTTATATATTAACATCACCTCATTAATCGAATTTGTCTTTTCTGACAAATATTCAGTTATGCCATGATAATTTTTTTGTAAAAATGTTTTTTTTGAAATGGGTCCATTTATTAGGGTATATATGTTGTTATTATCCGATTTGATTATTTCAAGAGACTTATTGAAAGAATCTCTTATGTATTTATTGGATTTATCAGAAATTTTAGAAAATAATTTTTTGAATTTAAAATTAATATTAATCAAATTTATTAAACCTTTCTTAGCTTCTCTTACATTATCTATTCTATTTATTTTTAAACTATAGCCTAATTTATTTATTTGATTTTTAATAAGATCATAGTTTCCTATTAAAATTATTTTGAATTTAAAATTTGTTTTTTTTGAAAAAAATTTTCCTACAATTTCTGAAAAAGTGCTATATGGCTCTCCCATAACTATTAATATTATTTTATTTTTCATTTATTATTGTATTTTGTTTTAACTTTTTAAAATATAAAAGTGAGAATTGATTTAGTTGTTTGTTTCTTTTATAACTATATAATTCGTCTAATTCTTTATCAATATTTATAACTTCTTTCATTTTCTTTTTATTATTAATTTTTAATAACAAATATCCATTAGGATATTTTAGTGGTTCTGTAATATCCCCGATATTCATTTTTTTTAAAAAATTGATTAATTCTTTAGAAAGTAAAGTTTCCTTAATCCAACCAACCTCGCCTCCTCTAATAGAACTATTCGCGATACTATACTTTGAAGCTGCTGACTTGAAATTATTATTCTTTATAAATTTCCTAATAATTTCATATTTTGTCTCTAGACTTTCATTTTCATTAATATCAAAAAGAATTTCTGATAAATTATATTCGTATTTTTGATTGTTTGATATTTTAATAGCTAAGTCTTTTTTAAGTTTTTTTCTGTCTATTTTTACTAGTGTGTCGTACTTTCTTATTATTAAATCGTTCCATAATTGTTCGTATTTCGTTTTTTCAAAAATTATATCATAATCAATATTGTTTTTTTTTAGTAAATTTTTTAATTCTTCTTCATTACTCACTTTAGTAAATCGTATAAGTTTTTCATTCACTCTTTTCTTCACTACATCTTTATTAATATTTTTATAAATTTTATTTATTTCTTTTTTCTTTATAATTTCTCTAATTAAAGAATTTTCAGAAATTTTTTTAAGCTCATTATCCGGGAGATTTTTCAAATTTGATCTTAAAAATATTAAGTATTTACTTTCATTTTCTATATCTATATTTGTTATGACTTCACTACCTATTTTATATTTGATTTCAATTTTAGCGATACTTGAGTTTGAGAATAAAATAAAAAAAAATATATTAATTATAAATATCATTTTAATCATTTTATTTAATTACTTAATATATTACCTACATTTGCAACACCAAGTTCAGTAAATGGTATTATTTTAATTAGAAACGACAGAGTTTGATCCGGCTCTAAATTTCCATCAGAGTAAAAAGTCTTGTTATAATTAAAGTTTAAGGACAAACAATCAGTTCTATATTCGTACTCTACTATATAATATGGCATGAAATCGTCTTTTAAATTTTTTGTAGTATTAAAACGAAATATATGTTCTTTACTAAGGTTATAAGTTAAAGAGTTAGATATATTTTCCGAATCCCCAAAATCATGGTTTTCAGTATAATAATTAAAATTTGTGACAAAATTATTTACTGATAAATCTAAATTTAAAGAATCTAAATTTGAGTATTTTAAGTCTCTATCATAAGAAAACACATAGCCAACACTAAGAATGTCATTAATATTAAAATAAATATCTCCAAAGATATCAGATCTGGTTTCATTTAATTTTGATTTTTTTGGTAATTTTTTATTTTTTTTTGATTTTAAAACATTACCTAACCTAAAAGAAAAAATATTTTCTTCAAAATTATTTTTTCTTTCAAATTCTAAACCAATAGTTAAAGCTTCATCCCCTTCAACTTGCGAACTTGTATTAATTCTATTTAAATTAAATGCATTATCATAATTTAAAATTAAATTCTTTAATGACATATCGTTATTTCCATTTGGACTGTATCTTAAAGAAATTTTTGGCGTAAGATAATTTGTATATTTTTCCATTCTTTTTTGTAGTGGTAAACTGAAGTCTATTTTTGACGATCCAAACAAATCATAATTTTTCTCATCTGAAAAATCTGATGAATTATTTGTATAATTATTTGTATTTTTCAATAAAAAATTATAATCACTGGTTATACCATTATTAAATACAAATCTATTTGATTGAAATAAAAAGTCGTTATTTAATACTGTTTCATTTATGTTTGTATTATAGTTTTTGTTATAACCTGCAGAATAAAAATTAAATGTTCCATTGTAATTCTCTGGAATTTCAACAGCTCTTCTAAAACTAAAGTCTGGAAATATATACTGAAATCTATCATGATTATTTTTCGATAAATCTTCGTATATATTTGCTGAAGTATTTAGCTGTGCATTTTCCCAATCCCAGCTTAGATTAAAATTAGATGATAATACACTCTCACTACCTATTATCGGAGAGGTTAGTCCTAGTTGATATCTTTTAAGATAATTGTCACCTTTAACATCTTGTAAGTTTATCTCATAATTTGTATTTTTATTTAACTCACCAAACTGGTTATAAAAAAAATGCGATTTTGTTCCATCACTTCCAACTAAAAAACTAAAATCGCTAGTAACACTTGAGTATTGTAAAGCCTGACGATATTCACTTTGCAACATGAAACTTTTATCCGCATAATATCTTGAGTTAAATGTCATATCTTTATCATCCCCTAAAACCTTAAAGTATGGCACATTAATCGAGGTACCTAGATTTTCAGAGCTAGAATATGTAGGTGTTAAGAAACCCGACTTTCTTTTAACGGTTGGGTCTGGATGACTAAAATATGGTAAATAAAAAACTTTATGGTTAAAAATCTTTAACCAGGAATCCTTATATTCAAAAGTTTTTTTCTTTTTATCATGTTTGAACTCATTAGTATTTAATTCCCAACCTCTACATTTTTTATTGGTTGTATCGCATGTACTAAATACACCTTTGTAAACTTTTAGCTCTTCATCATTAGAATATGAGCTTCGACCTTTTAGTTTTGGTTGATTATCTTTATTTCCAAAATGGGACCTTTCATATTCAATTTTTAACTCATTCCCCACTATTTCATTATTTCTTAGATTTACAGCTACATCATCAAAAAAATATTTATTATTCTCTTTATCAATTACTGTTGATTTATTTGAAGTTAGAATCTCATTAGATAAGTTTAATTTAAAGTTCTTCTTTAAGTTGTATATGTTTACTGCATTATCCCAAATAGTTGTTTCATTGTTTCCAAAAATTATTTGATCATATCTATTAAAGAATACATTTTTAGATTTTATTCTATATTTGCCCTCGATATAAAATCTTGTTGTGCCGTCACTATAAATTAAGTCTTTATCTCTTTCATAAGTAATCTTTGGACCTTTTATAATTACATTGTTTACTTTGTCATCAAAGACAACGTTTTCTGAAAAAATCACTATATTCTTATCTTTTATATATTTAACTTTTTTAGAAACTATATTAATTTTTTTTTTTGGTATAATTGTTTTTGAATTATAGGCAAAAATAATATTACCATTATCTTTAATATCCATCTCGGATGCTTCAAAATTAATTTCATCTGAAAAACCTTCTTCCAAAAACAAAAAAGATAAAAATAAAATAATTATAAGATTTTTAATTTTCATTAATTTTTACCAATCCTATATTGCATATTAAAAACAAAATTAACATTGGCATCCAAACAGATAAATATAGAGGTAATGCTCCTTTATTTCCTAATATACCAGAAAAATAATTTAAATAATAAACTATAACCGAAACAAAAACTCCAAATATAATTACAAAAAATTTTGTTTTAATTTTTTTTAGTTTATTAATAATTATAAAACCAAGAATAGTCATCAATATATAATATATTGGCATGCTATAAATTCTGTTAAGGTGAATATTAATATCAGTATTTGAGTAACCAATTTTTAGATAACTTTTGGATAGATTGTGCAGTTCATAAATACTTAGTGCATTTAAATTAGAAAATAAATTAGAGATTATTTCCCCATTAAATGTTGAATTATAAACTAAACTTTTCAAATTTTTATTTATTCCACTATCATTTAATATTGAAACATTTTTTAATTGCCAATTTTTTGATATTATGTTTGCAAGCTCGGCTGTAATAGTATTTTTGTTACTATAATATTTATCTGCCTCAGTTATTGTTACAGATTTTAATTCATTCTGATCAAACTTTTCCGCATGAATAATATACATATTTTCATTTAATTCCTCTTTGATCCAAAGTCCATCGTCATTGACCACAGCCAAATATTCATTTGTATTTGAAAATCTATTTTTTATATCTAAGTATTCACTTTTCAAATTAGATGAAAAAGAATAGAAAAATACTAGCAAAAAGAGACCTAATATTAAAACTAGAAAACTTAATAATGAAATCAATTTAAGATTACTTATTCCGTTTATATTAAGAATTGCAAGTTCATTTCTTTCAACAAGATTTAAATAAGAAAATTTTATAGTAATTAAAAAAATAAATGGAAATATTTCAAACATCAAGGAAGGCGC
>CACJZT010000001.1 GCA_902598015.1 uncultured Pelagibacteraceae bacterium | reverse complement strand
AGTCAAAAAAATTCCAATGAAATTTTTTATCCGTATACAAACCTTAGAGAGATAAATTTTAATAAAGTAAATTCTAATTTAAGGAATACAATTTTAAATAAATTAAAAAAAAAACCAAAACTTAAATACAAAAAAAAATTAATTTTTTTATTTGCAAATTGCCCAATAGATTATCTTGAAAATTTTGAATTTATAAAATTTTTATCAAAGATTATAATTGCAGGTAGAAAATTTTATTGTAGAGTTTCACACTTAGATAATGAATATTTTAAAAATTATCTAGCTTTTAAAAAAAAAAAAGAATTATATTTAGATCAACATGGAGGCAATTTTTCATTTGCAAATGAAAATTTATATTTAAATTACGATAAAATTATTTCAAAAAAAATATATTTCTGGGATAAAATTAACAACAAAAAATATAAATCTCACTTTAAGTCATTTAAATTATCACACAATTTTAAGAATATATCTGAAAAAAAGTATGATGTTTGTTATGTATTATCATACTTAAAAAAATACGATTTCCAGAATGAATACCATGAAAACTATGATTATAATTTTAAAATAGAACAACTTAAAAACTTTTTTAAGTATTCCAATAGATCATCAAAGTCTGTTATTAAATTAGCTCCTAATCGTTATAAGTTTCAATTAACAATAAGTGATATGAAAAAAATTGGATTTAAAAAAAACCAAATTATTCTAAAAAATTCTACATTATTTAAATCAAAATTATTAATTTTTGAACACCTAAGTTCCTTAATCTTTGAAACCCGAAAAGAAAATATTCCATTTATAATTATATTAAAAAAAAAAAATTTTTTCTTATCCAACGAAGGAAAAAAAATTTTAAAAATATTTAAAAAGGAGAAAATATTATTCGAAAGTGGAAAAGAAGCTGCTTTACATTTCAATAAAATCAAAAGTATCGAAAACTGGTGGAAGTCTAAAAGTAAAATTATGAATAATATTTTTTATAATTAAATTTTTAAAAAATTTAAAACTATATTTAACTATTAATCTTTAATTTTACATACTTATGTTGTAATTAATCCAATAAAATATTTTATAATAAATATGAAAAAAATATTAAGTGTTGTTGGTGCTAGGCCACAATTCATCAAAGCTTTTATTACCATAAAATCTTTGAATAAACTAAAGTTCTGTAAAAATATACTTATACATTCAGGACAGCATTTTGATTATTCAATGTCCAAAATTTTTTTTAAAGAATTAAAATTCAAAAATTCACTTATAGAAATCAAGATAAAAGAAAAAAATAACAGATTGATAAGATTGGCGCAAATGATCGAAAAATTAACTTTTCAAATAAAAAAATTAAATCCAAGTTTAGTAATCATATATGGTGATACTGACACAACTTTAGCAGCAGCCTTAGTAGCAAGAAGACTAAAAATTAATTTAATGCATATAGAGGCAGGATTGAGATCTGATGTGATAGATATGCCCGAAGAACAGAATAGATATATTAGTGATTACTTGAGTGATTTTTTAATTGCACCAACTAATATTGCATTTAACAACCTAAAATCTTTTAAAAAAAAAAAAAAAATTTTTAAATTTGGTGATGTTATGTTCGATTCAATTTTATTTTATAAAAATCTCATAAATAAGAAATATCTTAGAAATTTTTTAGTAAAAAAAAAACTCAAAAGAAATTACATTTTTCTATCTATACATAGAGACTCTAATTCTGATTTAAAAAGTATAAAAAAATATCTAAATCAAATTTCTAATCTTAAAAATTTATTCTTTTGGCCAATTCATCCTAAAATATGGAAAATAATTACTTTAAATAATCTTAAAGTACCGAAAAATTTAATTTATTGCAAACCCATTTCATATATGGATACTATAGCTGCTATTAAAGCTTGTGAATACGTCGTCACAGATAGTGGTGGTGTTCAAAAAGAAGCATATTTTTTATCAAAAAAAGTTTTTGTATTAAGAAAAGAAACTGAATGGAAAGAATTAATTACTTTGAATTCTCTTAAGCTAATTGGTAGTAATTTAAAAAAAATTAAACAAAGTAAAAAATTTTTAAGTTCAAAAATAAAAAGCGGTAATTATTTTGGAAATGGCTCATCTACCAAAAAAATTTCTTTATTAGTAAAAAATATATTGACCTCCAACTAATGAAAAATAAAATATTAATAACGGGGACTGCCGGCTTTATAGGTTTTTCATTGGCAAAATCTCTATTACTTGATGGTTATAAAATAATTGGTTTAGATAACATAAATAGTTATTACTCAAGAAAATTAAAATTAGATAGACTTCAAATATTAAAAAAATTTGAAAACTTTAAATTTTATAAATTAGATATCAGAAATAAAAAAAAATTATTTAAATTTTTAAAATCTAATAAAATAGAAACTATCTACCATTTTGCTGCTCAAGCTGGCGTTAGACATTCAATATTAAAACCTGAAGATTATGTGACAAACAATCTAGTGGGTTTTTTTAATATTCTTGAGTTGGCTAGAAAAAAAAATGTTAAACACTTTTTATTTGCAAGCACAAGTAGTGTGTATGGCCTAAACAAAAAATTACCATTTACAGAAGAAGATCCAGTCAATCATCCTTCACAGTTTTATGCTGCAACAAAAAGATCTAACGAATTAATGGCTCATTCTTACAGTTCTGTTTATGGTTTAAATTGTACAGGGGTGAGATTTTTTACAGTATACGGTCCTTGGGGAAGACCGGACATGGCTTTATTTAAATTTGTAAAAAATATTTTAAACAAAAAATATATAGATATTTATAATTTTGGAAATCATACTAGAGATTTTTCATATATAGATGATGTTGTGATGAGTTTAAAAAAATTAAAAAATAAATTCCCAAAAAAAATTAAAAATATAAACTCTTATAATCCATCTTTAAGTTCTGCTTCTTTTCAAATTTTGAATATAGGAAATCAGAGCAAAGTAAAACTCATGGATTATATTAATGAAATTGAGAAAAATCTAAAAATAAAAGCAAAAAAGAATTATCTAAAGTTACAACTGGGAGATATTCCAAAATCGTATTCAAAAATGAATAATACCAGTAAATTAATAAAATATAAATTTCAAGTTAATTATAAGGAGGGTGTTAGAAAATTTGTAGAGTGGTTTATAGAACATTATAAAAAAAATTGATTAATACAGCTGTAATATATGCGAGAACAGATTCGAAAAGGCTTAAAAATAAGGCTTTCAGAAAAATATACAAGAATAAATATTTAATAGAAAAAGTAATAGACAACACATTAAAAATAAAATCTATAAAAAAAATTATTTTAGCAACAACTAGTTCAAAAAAAGATTTAAGATTTTTTAATCTAAAAAAAAAATATGATATAGAAATTTATAGAGGAGCCACTAATGACCTTATAAAAAGAACAATTGATTGTTCAAAAAAATATGAATTTGATCATTTTTTGAGAATATGTGGTGACCGACCATTTTTTAATTATAAATTTATTGATGGACTACTTTGTAAATTAAATAAAAAGAAAATAAATTATAACCTAATTACAAATAATAAAAAAAATAAAATAGTTGACCAAGGTTTAACAATTGAAATTCTATCTGCATCAACGTTAAAAAAAATAAAAAAAAATAAAAACATAACTAAATTCAATCTAGAAAATATTACTTCTTACTTTTATCAGTATTCAAGTAAATTTAAAATCAAGTACATTAGAGTACCAAAATATTGGTTTTTAAATAATAAATATACTGTAGATACAAAAACAGACTTAAATAAAATGAAATATTTAATTTCTAGAATTGGATATGATAATTTAAATATACGTAAAGCAAATAAAATGTTAAAAAAATATGAAAATTAGAAAAATATGTTTTGATATAGATGGAGTTATCTGCAAATTAACAAAAGATAATAATTACAAAAAAAGCAAACCTATAAAAAAAAATATTAGACTTATTAATAATTTATTCCAAAAAAATATATATATAATTTTGTTTACAAGTAGATACATGGGAAGGAATAATGATAATCAAATAAAAGCAAAAAAAATGGGATATAAATTTACCGAAAAACAATTAAAAAAATGGGGATTAAAATATAATAAATTGTTAATGGGAAAACCAAGCTATGATTTGATTATCGATGATAAAAGTATTTTTTTTAATAAAAACTGGCAGAGCCCATTATTAGAAAAAATAAAAAAAAAATAAATTGAAAAAAAAAATATTATTAATTTCAGGGGAATTTATTCCATATACACAATCTATTGGTGGGGTAATTAGATTAATTTCATTTTTATATAGTTTAAAAGGCCATAAAATTAAAGTTATATCATTAAAAAAAAAGAGATTTGGATATTTTGGTTTAAAAAAATATATTTCACACGCTCATGTCAAATATATAAATATTAAAATAAGCAGACAAAATACATTAATTAATTTTTTTCTAGCAATACTAAAAAAACTATTCTCAAATATTTTATATTTATTTGCTATAGATTATAATTTTTTTAATAATAAAAGATATTTAGATGAAATAGAAAAAAATTTAAAAATATTCAAGCCAGATTACATTCTTATTTCTGCACCTCCTTTTTCATTATTTAAATTAGTTAAAAAAATAAGACAGAAAAATAAAAAAGTTAAAATAATATTAGATTATAGAGATGGGTGGACGCAAAGAATAAAATCAAAAAATCATTTTTTAATAAAAAAAATATTAGAAATTTACGAAAAAAAAATAATTTGCCAGTCTAATTTTATATTATGCGCTACTAAACAAATTTACCATGATATAAAGTCACTAAAAAACTCAAAAAAAATTATTCTCCTTAGAAATGGTTATTGGAAATTACTAAAAAAAAAAATGACTGAAAAAAATAAAAACAAAATTTCTATAGGTTATTTTGGTTTAATTTCCGACGACACTTATGGATATAGAGATATCAAAATAATATATAATTCTTTAAGCCAAAACAGTAAAATTAAATTTTCTTTTTTTGGGAACTCAAAAATAAAAAGTAATACTATATTAAATTTTCAAAAATTTAAGTTTTATAAAAATATTTCATATTTCGAGTCTCAAAAGAAAATGAGTAAATTTGATTACCTTTTAATTTTACATACAGAAAAATCCACAGCAAGTGAAGTAATTACAGGAAAATTCTATGAATATTTAAGTTCTAGAATTCCAATAATAATTATATCTAATGGGCCTACTGAAGCTGGAAGGTTAGTACAACGTCATAATCTAGGCTATTCAATAGATTATAATACGGTCTCTCTTGTAAATTTTTTTAAAAAATTGAAAAAGAAAAAATTTGCATGGAAAGATTTAAAAAATATAGAAAAATTCTCAAGATTTTACGAAAATAAAAAACTTATTAGATTGTTAGGTGAATAAAAATTTAGTCTCAATAATTGTACCAGTCTTTAAGAACTCGCATTTTTTAAACGACTCTTTAAGAAGTATATTAGATCAAACTTATTCAAATATCGAAATCATAATCGTTGATGATGGATCGCCAGAAAAAAATAAAATAAAAAAAATTTTTAGAAAATTTAAAAAGAGAAACAAAATAAAATTAATAAGACTCAATTCTAATCAAGGTGTAAGTTGTGCATTGAATAAGGGAATAAAAAATTCTAAAGGAGAATATATATCATGGTTAAGCCATGATGATTTTTTACACAAAAAAAAAATTGATAAACAATTATCTGTATTAAAAAAAACTAGTAAAAAAATCTGTTTTTCAAATTTTGTCCAAGTTGATAAATCAAAAAATAAAATTAAACATATAACAATTTCGAGTAATTTATTTGAACCCAAGTATTCAATTCTTTTTAGAGACAATTTCAATATTTGTACTGCATTGATTAAAAAAAGTATTTTTAAAAAAGTTGGCTATTTTGATGCGACTAAACTTCATACACAGGATTACAATATGATGTTCAAGATTTTTAGATATTATAAGCCAATTATATTAGAAGACTTTTTATTTTTTAGTAGAAAACACAAAAATCAAAATTCCAAAATATTTATTAATGAAGCAAAAATAGAAAAAGAAGATTTATACTTATCAAAATTTAAAGAGATAAAAAAAATTTTTATAAAGTCAAATATATTCAAGAAGATATATATAATTTTTTTTTTGAGAAATAAAAATTTAACTAGAATTAATCAAAGATTAATTGAACTAATAAATGTACAAAATATAATATTAAATATTATTTTAAAAGTAGTCATATTATTAAATGCGATATACTCATATTTTAAAAGCAGATAATTTAAAGTTAATATTCTTATCGATATTATTTTCATTCCATATTTTTTTTTGGGATATTAAATTAATTAATAATTATGGTTTAAGAGAACTAATAAGCTTAGTTATTCTCTATCTTTTATATGAATTAATCAAAAACGATTTTTTAATACTTAAAAAAAATATAAAAAATATAGTTTATATTTCTTTAATAATCTCTTTTTTTTCAATACATTTGTTTTTAAATAGTAATATTGATAATCGAATATTACATATTCAAAGTTTACAAGGCTTAATTGGAATCTCTATTTTGCTATTTATAGTTTTTTTTTATTATGAATTTATTGAAAAAAATATAAATAAATTTATAAATATTTTTTTAATTATATACTTTACCTCTTTTTTATTTGCTGATTTAACTACATCTTCTTTGGGTGATATAAATTCTTTATGTGCATCATACCTAAAAATATCAAATAAAATTATATTTCAAGAAAACTCACATTTGGCAATGGTATTTACTGCTTGTATTGGATATTTAATTATCAAGAACAAAGATAAATCATTTTTATTTCATTTGTTTTTATTTTTTCCATTATTATTTACTTTGTATTTTCAAAGTTCAGCTACATTCTATCTTTCAGCAGTAATATTAATTAATTTAATATTAATCTTAGAATTCAATTTTTTTATAAAAAAATATATATTTGTTTTATTAATTTATTCATCACTCCTGTTTTTAACTTTATTTATTGACAACTTTTTTAAGTCCAATAAATTTGATTTTTACCTATCCTGTAATAACAAGATTTCAGAAAATAGTTTAGGTGTAACCAAGTACCTTAACAATAAATTTAATCTTTTTGAAACAAGTGAAAATTTAAACGACCAAAATAAACTTAATCAGATTAAAAACTTTGAAAATCTAGATACAAATATGACAGTTTATGAATTATTTTTAAATCAAAAAATAGATAAAAATATTGCATATCCTGATTTAGCTAGACAAAATCCGAGTTTTACTTTTAATCTAAGTACTGCAGTTTTACTAAATGCATTAAATATTTCTTTCGAGACTTTAAAAAATAGACCTTTCGGATGGGGTTTAAATAGATATGAGTATGCTTTTGATTATTATATGTTTAATAACATTGTTATTCCATATTGGTATCATGAAGTTTATACTTTAAATTATAATGATGGTTCTGCAAATATCCCAAAACTTATTACAGAATTTGGTGTAATTTCATTTCTACTGATTCCAATCACAATAATGTTTTTTATTAATAGAAAAATCAGAACTGAATTAAAAATCTTTATTTTAATATTAATTTTAACTCAATTAATTAGAGGTGCTGGATATTTTAATGGTGGTTTTATGTTTAGTTTAATATTTATGGTTTTTACAGTATTTAGTTTTTTTAAAAAAAATGATTAATATAGTTAAATCTGGTGTTGGTAATATTGGTTCATTAATCAAAGTTATTAATGATCTAGAATATAAATACAAAATTATTACTAATCCTGATGAATTTACAAATACACAGAAGTTAATATTGCCAGGCGTAGGAAGTTTTGATTCATTTATAAATTCACTAATAAATCAGAATCTATTTAATAAGATTATATATTTGGCCAAGCAACAGCAATATTCAATTCTTGGAATTTGTGTTGGTATGCAATCGCTGTTCAAAACTAGTGAGGAGGGTAAATTAAACGGTTTAGATCTTGTCAAAGGACAATGTATTAAATTTAATTTAAACAAATTAAAGGTTCCACATCTTGGTTGGAATAATGTAAAATTCACTCAAAACAATAAAATAATAAGCAATATTAACAATAGTAATTTTTATTTTGCTCATAGCTACCACGTAACCAATATAGATAAAAAGCATGTTGTAGCTACAACAGACCATGAAAGCAATTTCCCATCAATAATAAACTTTGATAGAATATATGGTGTTCAATTTCATCCAGAAAAAAGTTATGAGCAAGGAAAGAAACTTATAAAAAACTTTATTGAAAAATGTTAAGCAAAAGAGTTATTCCTACATTATTAATTAATGGAAATAAACTTATAAAAGGAGAAAAATTTGAAAATCATTCATATGTAGGAGATCCTATAAACATAGTAAAAATTTTTAATGAAAAATATGTTGATGAACTTTTATTATATGACATTGATAACTCAAATTTAAATTATGACTTAAACTTTAAACTTCTAAAAGAAATATCTGGTGAATGTAATATGCCTCTTACATATGGAGGAGGTATTAATAATATTGAACAAGTTAGAAAATTATTCAATATTGGAATTGAAAAAATTTCTGTAAATTCATTTGCACTAGAAAATTATAATTTAATTTATGATTTATCATCAACTTTTGGGTCACAAAGTGTTATGGTTACGATAGACGTGAAAAAAAATTTTTTTGGTACAAATTTTATTTATAATTGGAGAAAAAAAAAATTTTTAAAAAACCTAAAATTTGAAGACCACATTAAATCTTGTATAAGGAACGGGGCAGGTGAAATTCTAATAAATATTGTGCATAATGAAGGTATGCAGAATGGTTTACGTTTAGATGATTTAAACTTTTTAAAAAAAGAATATAAATTACCTATAATTGTATCAGGAGGAATTAACTCTAAAGAAAATATCGATACTTTACTTAAATCTGATTTAATTGATGCAGTTGGCGTTGGTGCAAATTTTATATATCATGGACCTCATAAAGGAGTAGTGATCTCATACTATAAATCTAGCTGACGTAATGTTTTATAAATAGACTAATAGATTCATCAATATTTATTTTTGGTTTAAAGCCTAAATCTTTCCTAGCTTTTGAGATATCAGGACATCTTCTCATAGGTTCATTGCCAGGATAGGAGGGAGGATAATTACGATTAATTATCTTTGATTTATTTTTATAATTATCTTTAATTTTCTTTGCTAATTTATTCATGCTAATCTCATTTTTTTCATTCCCTATGTTATAAATTTCTCCTTTTTTTCCATTTATTAAAGTTTTTAAAAATCCATTTACAGCGTCAGTTACGTAACAAAAAGTCCTCGTTTGTTTACCATTGTTAAAAATTATTATATTTTTATTTTTTCTTATACTTTTAACTATTGAGGGAATGACCCTGGTGTCTTTAACTGACATCCCAGGACCAAATACATTAAATGGTCTTATAACTTTTATATCACATTTATATTTTTTAAAATAAACATAACAAAGAGTTTCGCCAATCCTTTTTCCTTCATCATAACAAGATCTAGGACCAAATGAATTAACATTTCCATAATAAGTCTCTTTTGTTGGAATATTTTTTTTGTCAGGATTTCCATAAATTTCACTTGAGCTAAAGTATAAGAAATTTGTTTTGCTATTTTTAATAGAATCTAAACAATTTTTTAAACCTCTAAAAGAAGTATCTAAAGTTTCTATTGGAAATTTTTTATATATTGTTGGTGTTGCTATTCCTGCTAAAAACAAAATAATATCATAATTTTTACTAAATTCGATTCTATTAATATCGGCATTATAAAAGTTTATAGATTTATTATTTATATTCTTTAATTCATTTTTTAAAGTAGCTGATGAAATACCATTATCGTAACAATCAATTTTTATTTTGTATTTTTTTTTTATTAAATAATCAAAAAAATATAAAAAATATCTTCCAATAAAACCGTTAGATCCTAATATTAGAATTTTTTTATTCTTCAAATAACTTTTTTCTTTTGATGATAAAGATTTGAATATTCTAATAATATCATCTGTAAAATTATTTTTTTTCATGGTTATTGGTTATCTTAATAGATTTTAATAAATTTTTTAGCAAGTGAATAATTATTTTTCTTTATTTTATTAAAATAATTCCATGCCAAAACTACTATTACATCATACTTTTTTTTATTTGGTTTTTTTATTATTTTTGAAATTGTTCCTGGTATATATTTATTTAATTTAAATGAGTTGTCGTCAATCACATGTCTGAATTCCTTATTTAAATTAAAGTAATTTAAGAGTGTTGTAGCTTTTGCAGGTGCACCGTATGCAATAAAGTTAATTTTTTTTTTTATTAATTTGTTAATATTGATTTTTGCCAATTTTTTTTTTTTAGCAAGTTTAATATTAAATTTATTGAAAAATGACATTTTTTTTAAACCTTTTCTTTTTTCAAATTTTAAAAATTTGTTTACATTGACTTTTTTATGATACGTTTTTTTGTGCGAAACATATATCCTTAATGATCCTCCGTGCGTGTTAATTTTTTCAACGTCAAAAATATCAAGTCCAAATTTTTTAAAATATTTAATTAAAGGTGTAAGGGAACAATAATTCAAATGTTCGTGGTAAATATTGTCAAAAGAAACATCCTGGATTGTATTAACCAAATATTGAAATTCAATTATTAATACACCCTTATTATTTAAGATATTTTTTACATTTTTTAACAAATCATCAGTATTATCAATATGTGCAAATGCATTTGAAATAGTAACTAAATCAAATTTATTTAGTTTTTTTACAGTATTTGCTGTAAAAAATTCGTTAAAAGTTTTTATTCCTAAATTGTTTGAAATGTTGGATAAATTTTTTGAGGGCTCAACTCCATAAAGATTGGAAAATCCTAATTTTTTATAAAACATCAAAGCTATTCCATCATTGCTACCTATATCAATAATGTTTGATTCTTTATTTAAGCTAAATTTTCTTATATATTTTTTTGCAGCATTATTAAAATGATTAATTAAATCTTCAGATGTTGATGATTTATAAAAATATTTTGTGAAAAGATATTTTTTATCTACCACATAAGAAAGTTGAGTATTAAAACATCTCTTACAAAAATTTATTTTTAATGGAAATTTTTTAAATTTTTGGTTTTTTGAATTTAATAGATTATTCGCCAATGGTTGATCTCCAAGATCTATAACCTTTTTAAGATCTGAGTTTTTACAGTATCTGCACTTTTTTAAATACATTTTTATTAATTTTTTTTTTGAGTGTAATTATATTTCTTGAGCAGTTACAGATTTTTTTAAAATAGTCAATAAGTCTCAAATCAAAAAATTCTTTATTCAATAATTTTTCATAATTCTTGTTAGTCAGGTTAATTATATTTTCTTTCTTAGTAATTTTGCTTCTAATTTTTCTATCTTTTATCGTCTCAATTTTGAATCTTCCAAACCATTCATCATTAATGTTTTTAATTTTTATTGTTGTATATTTACTTATTAGATAAATTTTTTGTAATTTTCTATTGTAACTAGGGTTACAAATTAATTCTAATTTTTTTCCAAATAATATATGAATTTTAATTAATTTATTTTTCTTTGATTCAACATAAATTTTTAAATTTTTTTTTAAAACTTTAAAATTTTGAAAATAAAATAGAATGTGTGATAAATAATAGTTAATGATGCCGCCTCCTTCTGACGATTTATTTTTCCACATAATTAATTTATTTTTGTAGTATGGATGATCAAAGTTTAATTCATAAATTAGTTTAAATTCAGAACTATTAAAAATTTTGGTGATTTCCTTCAAAACTTCTAATTCATTAAAAGTGTAGTTTACTCTAATATTTATTTGTTTTTTTAAACAGTATGTCTTTAATTTGCCTAATAAATTAATGTTGTTAGTCATTGGTTTTTCAAACATAATTGTTTTTACATTAATTTTATTTTTTAAAAGAAACTTTATAAAATCTTCTTGAATTTTGTAAGTAGTGCAAACTGATATATGCTCAAAGTTTTTACGTAATAAAATTGATTTGTAATTTTTATTTATTTTCCTACTAGCTATAAAAATATCATTGTAGAATTTTTTTAAAATTTTATAATGAACTTTTTTACCTATATTAGCACCTATTATAAGTGCAGATTTGCTTTTTTTTTTCATTTTGATTTGAAAGCAAATGTATATAAATATAATAAAAAAAAAAGATTACTTTATGTCAACTGATATAACTGTAGGAATCCCAACTTATAGAAGACCATTTTTATTAGATAGGGCAATAAAATCTGTACTGAAACAAACATATAAAAAAATTTTTATTAATGTATCAGTTGATTATTATAAAAAAAACGATCAAGATTACAAAATAATAAGGGATAAATATTTAAAATTTAAAAACATTAAATTTTATTTTCAAAAAAAAAATATTGGAAGCTTAGAAAATTTCTTTTTTTTATCTAATAGTTGTAAAACCGAGTATTTTATGTGGCTTGCAGATGATGATGAAATGACGTCATCGTTGATTGAAAATTTAAAAAAAAAAATTATTTCATCAAAGAACATAGTATGTGTATGTCCATATTGGTATCTAAAAAAAAAAAATAAAGAAAAGGATATTACTCCCGCCACATTTGAAACAAATAATTTATTTACGAGAGTTTTCAATTATTTAAAATTTAGTGATGATGTTTTTTTTTATGGTTTACATAAATCTAGAATAATAAAAGAAGCAACTTATAGTGGTTATTGGTGGCCAAATAAAAATAATTTAGCTAACTGGGCCTATGTTTTGCAATTTGATATTTTACTAAAAGGTAAAATTTGCTTAGTTGATGATGTAAATGCTAAATGGATAAATCATGATTATGGAACAAAATTTTATGTTAGATCTATTGGAAAGTCTTTTTTCAGATACTTTGCATATATAGTGAGACGTATAAATATTTACTATTATTATATGAAGAAGTCGTTGATGCAGAAAAAATTCCATATTTTTTTTTTGTTATTAATTATATCTCCTTTATTTTTTATCAGAGATATTATCTTTGGTGAGCCAATTTATAAAATTGTTGATTTTTAAATGTCCAGCAACTTAAAATATAATGTGTGTAGTAGATGCATAATGGACACAACAGCAAGCAACATCAGATTCGATGAATATAATTTCTGCAACTATTGCAGAGATTTTTTAAATAAATACAAGGTCGATGATTTAAAAAAGAAAACAAACTTAGACCAACTTATTAGTAAAATTAAAAAAGATGGAAAAAACAAAAAATATGATTGCATAGTTGGCGTATCTGGAGGAGTTGATAGTAGTTTTGTTCTATATAAAGTTGTTGAGCTTGGTTTAAGACCATTAGCTGTTCATTTAGATAATGGTTGGAACAGCGAATTGGCACAGAATAATATCTCTAATTTAGTTAAAAAGCTTAATATTGATTTATATACAAAAATTGTAGATTGGGATGAATACAGAAATTTACAAGAAGCTTTTTTTAAATCTAATGTAATTGATGTAGAACTTTTATTAGATAACGCAATGCTTGCTATAAATTATCAAATGGCACATAGATATAAGATTAAGTATATTCTATCCGGAACAAACACTTCTACAGAGGGTTTTAAAATCCCTAATAATTGGAGTTGGTTTAAAAACGATAAAAAAAATATTTATAGTATAGCTAAAAAATTCCAAAATATTAAACCAAAGACTATGCCTACTTTTGGAACCTTCGATTTTATTTATTATGAAGTCTTGAGAAAAATAAAATGGGTATTATTTTTGGATTACCTCAATTATATAAAAAATGATGCTATTAAAATATTAGAGGATAAGTGTAGTTTTAAAAAATATCCATACAAACATTATGAGTCTGTTTTTACAAGATTTTATCAAGGATATATTCTGCCAAAAAAATTTAATGTAGATAAAAGAAAATTACATTTAAGTAATTTAATTTGTACAGATCAAATGACAAGAGAAGAGGCTATTTCATTAATCCAGCAACCTTGTTATTTAAATGATGAAGATGAAAAAAAGGATAAAAAATTTTTTTTAAAAAAAATGGAATGGTCAGAAGAAAAACTAAAAAAATATATTGATCAAGATGAAATATCTCATGATAAGTATGGCTCAGAGAAGAAAATGTGGGATTTTCTTAAAAATTTTTATAAAAAATTTAATCTAAAAATCTTTTTCAGTAAATTATAAATTTTTAAATGACAAAAATTATTTATGCTGTTGGTATACATTCGGATGGTGGTTTAAATATTTTAGAAAAGTTTTTAAATAATTGTGATGAAAATGTAACATTTTATTTAGATAGTAGAATTAAAATAAAAAAAAAAAAAAATTATAATTTCATTAACTCAAATAGTTTAAATAGATTTTTACACTTATTTAAATTGAAAAATAAAACTAACGCCAAAGATCATATTTTTTTTCTTAACGGTTTACCACCAATAATAAAATTCAATAGTGAAATTTCTGTTGCATTTCAAAATGCAAATATTTTTAGATCTTTTTATAAAATAAGATTTATTAACTGGCTATTTTCAAAAGATAGTTTACGAAACTTGATATTTACAATTGGAAAAAAAAATGTTGATAATTGGTATGTTTTTTCACCCATTTCGTCAAAAATTTTAAATAATGAGTTGGGCAAATACCCAAATATTAAGATCATAAATATACTTTCAGACTTTTCAAAAACAGAAAATAATAATATTTTTGAATATAAATACGATTTTATTTATCCAGCATCAGGACTTAAACATAAGAATCATAAACTTTTATTTGACACCTTAATTGATTTATCGAAAGAAAATATTTATCCAAAAATATTAATAACTTTAGAGCAAAAATATTTGGACGATATAAAATTTTATCAATTAAGAGAAAAATACAAACTAAAAATTGATAATTATTTTGAAAAAAATCAAAAAGAATTTCTAAAAATTTATAAAAAATGTAGATGTTTGTTATATTTATCAAAAAATGAAACAATAGGTCTTCCAATTTTAGAAGCTAATAAATATGGACTTTTTACAATCGCCCCAGATTTAGATTATAGTTCTCAATTTGTTAACCCTGACTTTAAATTTAATATAAATTCTAAATCAGAACTTAAAAATACCATTAAAAATTTTCTATTTTCAAAACCTATGAAAAAAAATATAGAAAAAAATAGTTTTAATTTTCAAAATTCTTTGGGATTTGAGATTTTTTTAAAAAAAATTTTATGAACTATATTACTATTTTTTCAAAGCATTATTGGCCAGAAAATTTTAAAATAAATGATATTAGTTTTAAATTAAAAAAAAAATTTAAGATTTCAGTTTTTACATCTGAACCAGGATATAACAATGTAAAATATTATAAAAATTATAAAAATAATTTAAGAATAAAAGGCATAAAGGTAAATTATATAAAAACATATAAGCGTAAGAAAAATACTTTTCTAGATATATCTAGAGATTACATATCATACATACTAAGGCTTTTTTTTAGTTTAAATGATAATTATAATTTTAAATCAAACGCAGTAATTACATTTGCCACATCTCCATTATTGCAAGCTTTACCGGCAATTTATTATGCAAAAAAAAAAAATATTCCAAGTATTTTATGGGTCCAAGATCTTTGGCCAGAAGTTTTAGAAGATACAGGTTATATTAAAAATGGATTAATTTTAAAATTTTTTGATTTTATTGTAAAAAAAATTTACTTATCATCAGATTTAATATTAACCCAATCCGTTAGTTTTAAAAAACATATTCAAAAAAAATATCAAATAAAAAAAAAAATCTTTGTCTTACATCAACCATCAGAAATAAAATTTCAAAAATATTCAAAAATTTCAAAAAAAAAAGTAATTATCACATATGCTGGAAATCTAGGAGAAGCACAGGATTTTGATACAATTTTAAATGCATTTTTATCTGATAATTTAGACAAGAATATTTTTCTCAATATAATTGGGTCTGGAAAAAAATTCCAATATATAAAGAACTTTATCAATCGAAATAAATTGAAATCTAGAATATCTTTAAAACAATATTTAAAACCAAGTCAATTAAAAAAATATTTTAAAAGATCAACTTGTTTCTTGGTTTCTCTAAAAAATGGCAAATCATTAAATAAAACAATTCCAGGTAAGTTTCAATCCTACCTTGCTTATGGCAAGCCAATATTAGTTTCCTCAAAAGGTTACTTAGGCAACTTAATTAAGAGTAAAGAAATTGGATTTTCTAACAATCCTAATGAAATTAAAAAAATAGTAAAAAATATGAATAACTTAAATAATATCAATGAAAAAGAAAAAATAAAAATTTATTTAAAATCAAAAAAAGTATATGAAGAGTTCTTTAAATTAGATAAAATTGTAAATGATCTTTCAAAACATATAAATTATATAAGTAAAAAAAATGCTAAAAAAAATTTATTATAGACTACCTAGATTAATTCAAGATTATATAAATAAAGCAGCTGCAAAATTTTCTAATAACTCATTAGATGAATTTATATATAGTGATATTGGAAGAAAATATAACTTATCAAATCAAGATAAAAGTAAGATAGTAAGGAGAATTCAAAATGCATTAGGAAAATTAAATAGTGCAACCAGTATAGATGTCCAATTAGAAATCGGAAAAAAAATTTTAGAATTAGATGTAAATAAAGTCAATTACATTGTTGAGTGTGGATGCTTTCAAGGAGCGTCATCAGTAGCCTTATCTATTTTTTCTAAAATTGTAAATAGAAAGTTAATTATATATGACTCTTTTCAAGGATTGCCTATTGATGAAGATAAAATTGATAATAGAAATTATCCTCATTTAAAATTGACAGGTAAATACGCAGAAGGCATGTATAAAGCAACTAAAAGAGATGTAGAGAACAATTTAAAAATATTTGGTGAATATGAAAATGTAATTTTAAGAGAGGGATATTTTAATGAGTCACTAAAAAATCATTCAGAAAAGATTGACTTATTGTTCTTGGATGTAGATTTGGTAGGATCAACCAAGGATTGTGTGAAATATCTTTGGAAATATTTAATAGACAATAGTTATATATTTACTGATGATGCATGTGATATTGATGTTGTTTCTATATGGTTTGATAATGAATGGTGGAGAGAAAATTTAAATTGTGATGCACCAGGTTATATTGGATCTGGGTGTGGAATTCCATTAGGGGGTAAATATTCATCTCTAGGATATTCAATTAAAAATCCAGAAAAAAAAAAATACGAAAAGGCATTTTTTTTAAACTAAAATATTTATTTATATTATATGTTTGCAGTTATTTTAGCAGGTGGAAAAGGATCAAGATTAGGCTCTTTAACAAAGTCAATCCCAAAACCTATGGTAAAAATTGGAGGCAAACCAATTATTTGGCATTTATTAAAAATACTAAATTCAAATGGGATTAATGATTTTATTATATGTCTTGGATATAAAGGAAATGTAATCAAAAACTATCTTAAAAAACAAAAATATAATTGGAATATTCAATGTTTAGATACAGGTCAAGATACATTAACAGCTAAAAGAATTTTTCTTGTAAAAGATTATATTAAATCTGATAAATTTTTAATGACCTATGGAGATGGTTTAGCAAATATAGATCTAAAAAAATTATATAATTTACATTGTAAAAAAAAAAAAATTGCAACCGTAACAGCAGTTTCGCCAATACCGAGATTTGGTTCTCTTCAAATAAAGAAAAATAATGTTACAAAATTTAATGAAAAAATTAAAGATAACAAAAATTTGATAAATGGTGGTTTCTTTATCTTAGATAAAAAAATTTTTAATGTTATAAATTTAAATAAAAATGTTATGTGGGAACAAGAGCCAATGAAAATTTTAACTAAAAAAAAACAACTTACCGCCTATTTTCATAAAAGTTTTTGGCACCCAATGGATACAGAGAGAGATCAAAAATATTTGAATGAACTTAGCATGAAAAAAAAAGTTCCTTGGAAGGTATGGTAAAAATTAAAACTGCACAAAAAAGATTTTGGAATAAAAAAAAAGTCTTTTTAACAGGACATACTAGTTTTAAGGGATCTTGGTTAAAACTATGGCTAGAATTTTTGGGTGCGCAAGTTACTGGTTATTCTTTAAATTTCCCATCGCAACCTGAGTGCTTATATAAAATTTTATATAAAGAAAAAATTTTAAAACAATCGGTATTAAATAATAAAAATTTAGAGAAACAATTGTTAAATTCACAAGCTGATATAGTTTTTCATATGGCAGCACAATCAATTTTATCTAAAGCATCTGAAGATCCAATAAAAAATTATTTGACTAATATAATAGGCACAGCTTCTATATTGGAGGCGTGCACAAAAGTTAAGACCGTAAAAACCTTGATTATTGTAACAACTGATAAGTGTTACAAAGAAAATGAAAAAATTAAATTTTACACAGAGAGATCTCCTTTAGGAGGTAGTGAACCATATAGTGCAAGTAAAGCCTGCGCAGAGATAATATCTAACTCATATTTATTGAAATTTAAAAAATTAAAAAAAAAAATTGTTACAGTTAGAGCTGGCAACGTAATTGGAGGAGGAGATTGGAAAAAAAATAGAATAGTTCCAGATGTTATAAGATCAATTATAAATAAAAAAAAAATAAAAATAAGAAATCCAAAATATACTAGACCTTGGTTACATGTTTTAGATTGTTTGAATGGATATTTAATAGCTGCTGAGTATTCATTTAGTAAAAAAGACACGTTTAACACATGGAATTTTGCTCCACCACTTATTAATCAAATAACAGTAATAAATTTAGCAAAATTAATATTTTCTAAGTTTGGAAAAAAAAATTCAATAATATTTAAAAATGGACAAAAGTTTTATGAGTCAAAAAAATTAAATTTAAGTTCAAAAAAAGCCACAAAAATGCTCAATTGGAGAACTGTTTTAAGTAAAAAAAATATTATTAATTTTACATATGATTGGTATCTTGGTTATATCAAAAAAATGGATATGAAAAATTTTTCAATTATACAATTAAAAAATTTTTATAAATTAGCAAAAAAATAAAATGAGAATCTCTTACGGAAAAAATGTTTATGACAAAGCTGAAGTAAAAGCTGTATTAAAAACTTTGAAAAATGGTACTCAAATGGGAAGAGCTGTAAAAATATTTGAAAACAAAGTTTCAAATATGTTTTCAAAAAAATATGGGCTTATGGTGAATTCTGGATCCTCTGCATTAACACTTGCAATGAATTCATTAAATATAAAAAAAAATGATGAGATAATTACACCATGTCTAAATTTTGGTACTGCAGTTTCTTCAATTATTATTGCTGGAGCAAGGCCAATTTTTGTAGATATTAATTTAGAAACACTGCAAATTGATACAAATAAAATTGAAAAAAAAATTACAAAAAGAACAATCGCTCTCTTAATACCAAATTTAATTGGAAACATTCCTAATTTAAAAAAAATTTATAAACTTAAAAAAAAATATAATTTAAAATTAATTGAGGACTCGGCTGATACGCTGGGAGCAAAAATCGGTGATAAACCAACTGGATATTACAGCGATATTTCAATAACAAGCTTCTATGGATCCCATATAATAAGCTGTGCAGGCAATGGTGGAATGTTTATGACAAATAATAAGTCTGTTTATGATAAAGCAAAAGTATTAAGAAGTTGGGGCAGGATGTCATCACTAATTAAAAACTCTGAAGATATAAATGAGAGATTGAGTATAAAACTTATGGGTTGTGATTATGATAAAAAGTTTGTTTTTTCAGAATTAGGTTATAATTTTGAACCCTCAGAAGTAGGAGCTTCATTTGGAATCGAACAATTAAAAAAATTCAGAAAATTTAGTAAAAAACGTCTTGAAAATTTTAATTATCATAAAAAGTTTTTCGATAAATTTGAGTCATTATTTATTTCCCCAATAATAAATAGAAATATATATACAAATTTTTTAGCGTATCCTTTAATTATTAAAGAAAATAAATTATTTGAAAGAAAGCATCTCCAAGTTTATTTAGAAAAAAACAATATACAAACTAGACCAATTTTTAGCGGAAACATATTAAGACATCCAGCGTTTAAAAATTTGATAAATAGCAGAAATCAGTTAGATAATTTTAAAAATTCAGATTATATTATGAGAAATGGTATTTTAATTGGATGTCATCAAGGTCTAAATTTAAAAGATTTAGATTATATTCATAATAAAATAAATAAATTTATAAAAATTAATAATTGAAATTAAATTTAAAACAAAATTATTTATATATTATAATATTTTTAGGCTTAACTTTACGTTTAATTTACCTTTTTTTTAAAACAGGAGACTATACAAAAATTAATCTTGGTGGTGATCCATGTCACCATTATAATATAGCTTATAATATATCAAATTTTGTTGGACCAAAGACAGATTTTATCTACTCTTTTTGGCATAGACATCAAGATTTACCAGCAGTTACAGATGTTTACTTACCAGGCTTTCACTTTTTTTCGTCAATTTTCCTTTTTATCAACGATAGTTTTATAACAACTAGATTTATCACAATAATAATTTTTTTATTAAATGTACTAATTTTGTATTTAATTTGTTCAGAATTAAAAAGAAAAGATATTGGTTTACTATCAATATTTTTGTTATCTTTTAATTATTTTCATATAGAAAATTCAACCGTTTTCACTACAGTTAACTTTACAGCTTTAATTATCCAATTATATTTTTATTTAATTCTCCTTACAATTAAAAATAATAATTTTTATTATTTACTAGGTTTAATAACGGGTTATGCATCAATAACATTTGGAGGATGGCAAATTCTTTTAATAATTTCTTTAATTAATATTTTTATTTTTGAAAAAAAAAAATATTTAAAAAATCTTTTTAAATTTTTAATATTATTCATTCTTATCTACTTAAGTTGGGGCATATATACAAATTCATATTTTGGATCACCATATTACAGCAATTTAAAATTTTATCCTTTTATTGATAGTTGGGGCGATATGATGAATTCTACAAAAAAACCAAGTATATCTGAATTAATTTCTCAGTTAGATTACCTAGAATATATTAAAAATCACTTTATTTGGATCCTTAATCATCTTATTAAATTATCTCTTTTTAATTTTCCAACTTTCATATTTTTTGTGTCTTTCTTATTTATGCCTTTATTAATATATGGATCTTTTAGACTAAAATTTTTTGGATATTATTTAGCTTTATTCTCGATTTTGTATTTAATAGGGATATCAATTGCCAGTAATGCAATGAGCGGCCAGCTTTGGCCAAGACATTTTATGCCAGTTTTACCAATTAACTCAATATTAATCTCAGCAGCTCTTATAAGTATTTCGAATATTAAAATAATTGAAAATTTGATTATAAAAAAACATGTTATCAACATTGTAATTGCCATAGCTTTTTTTATAACTATTTTTGGAATATTTTATAAAAGCACATTTTGGGAAAGAGATTCCAAACCATTCTATGCCTTTGGCAAAAAAGTAAGTTCTATAGTGCCTGAAAACTCTAAAATAATGTATGGATTAACAGTCCAGGATTTGTGGTGTGTTAGCAAAAGAAAAATTGTAATGGATCCTGCTTTTAGACAAACAAAAAATCCAGATAGAGTTAAAGAGGAAACTGAATTTTATAATATTGATTATTTAGTAATTGATTTATCAAATCAAATTTATAAAAGAGACCATGAAAGTTTAAGCGATGTGATAGATCAATATAAATCTCTAAATTTATCTTTGATTTACAAAGATACCAATAATCCATATTATCTATTTAAAATAATAAAATGACCAAAATTATTTCAATCATAATTCCTTTCTATAATGAGAAAGAAAATATTGTTTCTATACTAAGCGATATCAAAAAAAAGTTATTTAATTCAACTAAATACAATTTTGAAATTATACTTATGGATAATCACTCAAATGATGGATCGGATGAAATTGCAAAAAATGAAATGAAAAATTTTGATAGTATAAAGTACTTTAGATTAAGTCGGAATTTTGGATATCAATCAAATATCAAAGCTGGACTTGAAAAATGTACTGGAGATGCAGCAGTTCAATTGGATGCAGATGGAGAAGATGATCCAATTCTAATTCTTGATTTTATAAAACAATGGGAAAATGGATACGATGTTGTTTATGGTATTAGAAAAAATAGAAAAGAAAATTTTTTTTTGTCTTTTTTAAGAAATAAATTTTATTCTTTCCTAAATAAGTTTTCAGATATAAACTTGCCAAATGGCGCTGGAGACTTTAGATTGATAGATCGAAAAGTAATAGATTATTTAAAAGTTTTTGATGAAAAGAATTTATATTTAAGAGGATTAATATCATTTATTGGATTTAAACAAACTGGAATTCAATATGATAGATTGTCAAGAAAACATGGAAAATCAAAAATTTCTATTCTTAAATATTTTGATATTGCAATGTCTGCAATAACCTCATTTACTCGATTTCCATTATTACTAATATTTTTTTTAGGTGTAATATTTTTTTCTATCAGTATAGTTTTGTCATTGATTTATTTATTACTTTTTTTATTTGGCATCATTCAAGAGCCTGGGTTTACAACAATTATATTGATACAGCTTTTCTTTTTTGGCTTAATAATGTTCATAGTAGGTATAATTTCATTATATGTTGGATATATATTAGATGAAGTTAAAAACAGACCAAATTACATTATTGAGGATGAAAAAGAAAAGTAAAAAAAAAGTACTTATAACAGGATCAACAGGATTTATCGGATTTCATCTAAAAAAAAAACTAAATTTAAAATTTAATTTATTTACTCCAAATAAAAAAGAACTAGATTTAAAAAAAAAAAGAAATCTTAAAATTTATTTAGATAAATTAAAACCTGATATAATAATAAATTTAGCTTCTTCAACAATTTTCAAAAAAAAAATTAAATCTGAAAAGAATAACCAATTTAATAATACCTATTTAACAAATAAGAATTTAGTAGATACAGTAAATAATAATTGTAAATTTATAATTTTTTTTGGTTCTATTGAGGAATACGGTGAATGTAATTTACCTTATGGTGAGAAAATGAAACCTAAGCCTAAATCATTCTATGGAAAATATAAATATAAAGCTTATTTATACGCAAAAAGGAAACTAAAAAAAAAAAAAATTAATTATATTTGGCTTAGACCTTCACTTACATATGGTTATAAAGATAATAGAGAGAGATATCTCGGACAAATAATAAATGCTTTAAAAAATGATCAAAAAATTATTTTACATCCCGGTGATCAAGTGAGAGACTACATTTATGTAGATGATTTGTGCAAAATTGTCGAACTATTACTTGTATCAAAAACTTATAAATTTAATTCAGTATTGAATGTTTCAGCACAAAATTACATAAAATTAGAAACACTGCCAAAAAAAGTTGAAATAATTGCTAAACAAAAAATCAACTATCAGTTTAAAAAAAATAATAATGAAATAAATATGATTAATTCTAATAAAAAACTTAAAAGGCTATTTCCAAATTTTAAATTTTCAAATTTTAAACGGTCATTAGAAGTAGTTATAAAACAAGAATTAAAAATTTAATGTTAAATTTACTCATAAATTCGTGTAAATATCTCGACCAACAAAGAGTAGACAAGTGCAATAATTTTTTTGAAGAATTTAGTGATATATGGTTTCTAATTTATAACTCAAAATTAATTTTGCCAATAATTATTGTTTTTTTGTATACAATTTATCTAATATTTAAAATACCAAGCATTACGAGTAAAAAACAAAATTATTATCAAATTTTCTCATTATCTATTTTATTTTATCTTATAATATTTAATTTTAGAACTAATATACCATGGGTTGATGATTGGGTATGGATAGAGAATTTACAGACAAATGAATTAAGTCTATGGCAATGGTTAAATCAACCAACAAATATTCACAACATTTTTTTTACAAAATTAATATTTTTGTTTGTTGATAATTATTATAATCAAAATATTGAATTTTTTAACATTTTATCTGTATTTATAATACTTTTAATAGGTTTAATGGTTTTATCTAAAGAAGATAAAATTAATTACTTAGGACTATCGTTAATCATTATTTTAATTTTTTCTGGTAAACAGTTCGCAAATTTTACGCAATCTTGCAATATAGTATGGAGTTTAAGCTTTTTATATTCAATATTAATTTATAAATACATCGATAAACAAAATTTAATATCAAAATATATAAATTCAGTAATTATATTCATTGCACCACTTACATTTGGATTAGGATATATAATTCCAATATATATGGTCTCTTTTATATATTTTCATAAAATTAATAAAAAATTAAAAATACTTTATATTTTTATAAGCTTATTTAGCCTCACACTTGCAATTTTTCTTCCAAAATTATTTTCACCAGATATTGAGCCAACTGTTATGGGATATAATTATTTAAATTTTGATTTTGTAACAAATTTTAAGTTTTACGTAACTTATTTTGGCGTACTCTCAAATGTTTATTTGCCATGGATAAATGGTATGGCTTATATTGGATTTATAATTGGGATTTTTCAATTCTTAACTGTTTTATTTATTTTCCAAAAAATCTATAAATCAAAATCGAAGGAAGAATATTCTGAGTTTTTATCTCAAAATATTTTAATTTCATTCGGTTTAATATTTGCATTATTAGTCTCCATAACTAGATCAGATTTGCAAACAGTTGTGGCTGCAAGATACTCTGTAGGCTCAATATTGTTTCAAATAGGGTTTTGGAAATTAATATTTGAAAATTATAAATTTAAAAAAAATCTCTATAAATTTTGTATATATGCAATTATATTATACACGTTTTTTCTTGGTATCTTTTCACCATATCATGGTCTACACTGGCAAGCCAAGCGTTATGCTGAAAACTCAAAAATACTAAATTGTTATAAAACCTATGATATAAAAAATTGTAATAAAATTGCTTACAATTCTTTGTTTTATGGAGCAAACTGGTATGATTTTAATGCATTTGAAAAACAAATTTCTGAATTAAAACTTCAGAAAAAATCATTTTTTAATTTTTAATGAAAAAAAAAATTTGTTTAATTGGCTATAATTATGGAAAAAATGTTCTAATTAAGTCCATAAATGAAATAAATTCTTTTAAATTAATAGGAGTTTGCGGTTTAAAAGTTCGTAAATCATATGATCTTTTAAATTACAATTATTACAACTCATGGCGAAAGATGATAAAAGAACTTAAACCAGATATTGTAGTTATTGCTGTTCCACCTTTAGAGCAAATAAAAATTTTAAAATATTTATTAAATAATAAAATTCAGTTTTTTTGTCAAAAACCAATTGCTAACAATCTAAATGATATAAATAGATTTATAAAATTAAACAATCAAACTCGAAAGAAAAACTTAATTGACCTAAATTTTCTTTCAATACCTGCGATAATAAAATTTAAAAAAATTATAAAAAAAATAAATATAAACGATATAGAAACAAAAATTGATGTAATATGGAATTTTAAACCCTTATCTAGAAATTTAAAAAATTCGTGGAAAAATAACAAGAATAAATTGGGAGGAGAAATTAATAACTTTTTTTTTCACTTAATATCAATCTTATATTTTCTTTTTAGAATAAAAAAAATAAATTTTATAAAACTGGAAAATGACAAATATTATTTTGAGTTATACATAAAAAATAATAAGATTAATGTTATTTTTGACCCTAATAATAATAAAAATTTAATCTCTATAACTCTTAGAAATAAAAAATATGCTTATCATCTAGAAAATAAATCTAAAGATTATCATAACAATTTTATAATTAAAAAAAATAGCGGTATAATATTTAAAAAAAACTTTCCTAATAAAAAAAGTAGAATTTACGCATCAAAAATATTATTAAAGTTATTTCTAACTAACAATAAAGATATAGATAAATTCACAAATTTTGAATTTGGATTGATGCTACAAAAAGAAATAATTAAACTCAATGTTATCTAAAAAAAAATTAGATATTATCATTCCTGTTTTTAATGAAGGAGATATTATAATTGATACTTTAAAATCAATTCAAGATAATTTTCTATATAAATATAATGTGCTTATTTGTTATGATTTTGATAATGATAATACACTATCAAAAATTAAACAAAGTAGACTGTTTTTAGACAATATATTCTTTATAAAAAATAACTATAAGGGAGCTCATGGAGCAGTGATGTCAGGAATTAAAAAAAGTAAATCAGATCATGTTTTGGTGTTACCTGCTGATGATGATTATAATACAGTAAATTTGAATTATATGTACAAAAAAATAGAGGAAGAAAATTTAGATGTGCTATGTCCTGATAGATTTATTAATAGAAACTCTATTAAAAGTGGACCATTTTTTAAATTTTTAATTGCTAAAATAGTTAATTTTTCGCTGTATTATTTAACTGATGTACCAACTAAAGATGCAACAAATGGTTTTCGTTTTTTTTCCAGAAGAGTTGTGCAAAGCATAAAAATTGAGTCGAAAATAGGTTTTACTTATAGTATTGAATATTTATTAAAATCAATAGAAAAAGGTTATAAAATCGGTAAATTTCCGGCTATTTGGATAGAGAGAAAAAAAGGTAAAAGTAGATTTAAAATTTTAACTTGGTCTCTTGATTATTTGCGATGGTATTTTTATGCATTCAAATTAAAATTGTTTAAATGAAAAATAAAAAAATTACTGTTTTAGGAGGTGCGGGACATATTGGTTTGCCGTTAAGTATTGTTTTTGCAAATAAAGGTTTTGATGTCTCTGTATTAGATAATAACTTAGAAACTTTAAGATTAGCAAAAAATGGCATCATGCCATTTAAAGAGAAAGATGGTGTTAAAAATTTAAAAAAAGCCCTCAAAAGAAAATTGAATTTTTATTCCAAGCCCTCAAATTTTATATCAGACTCAACTATTATAATTACAGTTGGAACGCCTGTGGATGAATTTTTAAATCCTGATATGAGTCAAATAAAAAACTGCATAGATGAATTGATTCCTTTTATAAAAAAAGGACAATTAATTATATTAAGATCAACAGTTTACCCAGGTACATCGGAATGGTTGTTTCACTATTTAAATAAAAAAAAAAAATGTCATGTAGCTTTTTGTCACGAAAGAGTAATTCAAGGTTACACATTTGATGAAATTGAAAAATTGCCCCAAATTATTGCTGCTAGCTCTAACTCGGCTCAAAAAAAAGCAACCGAAATTTTTGAGAAAATATCAAAAAAAATAGTTTATTGTTCTTTAAAAGAAGCTGAGTTTTCTAAATTATTTTCAAATGCATTCAGATATTCTCAGTTTGCTGTTGCTAATGAGTTTTATATGCTTGCTGATAGAGCTGGTTTAGACTTTAACAGAATAAGGAAAATAACAAAAGAAGGGTATCCTCGTGCGGAAGGACTTCCATCAGCAGGTTTTGCTGCCGGTCCTTGTTTGCTAAAGGATACTATGCAATTGCTATCATTCTCAAGAAATAATTTTAGTATAGGTAATAGTTCCATGCTAGTCAATGAAGGTTTAGTGCTTTACTTAATTGATAAATTAGAAAAAAAATATGATCTTAAAAAAAAAAATATAGGTTTATTGGGAATGGCTTTTAAAGCTGAATGCGATGATACTAGATCATCTTTAAGTTATAAATTAAAAAAATTTTTAATATCAAAAGCAAAAAACGTATTTTGCACAGATCCATTTGTTAAGACTGATAACAAATTAGTAAAATTAAATTACTTATTAAGTAAGTCTGATATTCTAATATTATGTGTCCCACATAAAAAATATCGAAATTTGAAAATAAAAAACAAAGAGATTATTGATATTTGGGGATTTATAAAAAAGTGAAAAAAAAAATTCTAGTAACTGGTGGTACCGGTTTTATTGGATCGGCGATTTGTAATTTTTTTAGTAACAAAGGTTATTCTATAACAATATTAGATAATAATTCTAGAGGTAAAACAAATAGAATAAAAAAAAGCAAAAATATAAATATCATAAAAGGAGATATTAAAAATTATGATGATGTTTATAAATCAGCTTCTGGTACAAATTGTATATTCCACCTTGCAGCAATTAATGGAACAAAATTCTTTTATGAAAAACCAGATGAAGTTTTAGATGTATCGTGTAAAGGTATAATAAATGTTATAGATGTTGCAAAAAAACTTAAAATAAAAAATATTTTTTTAGCATCTAGTTCTGAAGTTTATCATTTGCCAAATAAAATTCCAACAGATGAAACAGAGCCACTGAAAATACCTGATGTTTTTAACTCTCGTTACTCATACTCAGGAGGTAAAATTTTAACAGAGTTGTTAGGGATAAATAATGCAAAATTTTTTAAAAAAATGGTAATTTTTAGACCTCACAATGTTTATGGTAAAGATATGGGTGAAGAACACGTGATTCCAGAATTAATAAAAAAAGTAAAGTCAGCAAAAACTTCGATTAAAATAAAAGGATCAGGATTAGAAACTAGATCTTTTATATACATAGAAGATTTTCTTGAAGCTTTTTATGTAATATTTAAAAAAGGAAAACATCTAAATATTTATAACATTGGAACAGAGGAACGTGTTAAAATTTTAGACTTAGCAAAAATAATAATAAAAATCTTTAAAAAAAAATTATCAATTAGTAATGAAAAAATTGCTAAAGGTGGTACAAAACATAGATGTCCAGATATTAGCAAAATTAAAAAACTTGGGTTTCAAAAAAAAATCAGTTTGAATGAGGGATTAAGTTTAATAATAAAATAAAATGAAATATTTCAAATTTATAAATACTTGTCAAATTTCAGGATCAAGAAAAATGATAAAAATTATTTCACTAGGAAATATTCCTTTTGTAAATGATATGCACAAAAGTGATAAGGATGATTACATTACAATTACAGCACCACTTGAGTTATATTATTGTAAATTATCTAAACTTGTTCAATTAAATATAGAAGTTGATAAAAAAATATTATTTCCAAAAAGCTATCCATACACAAGCAGCACCACAAAAATACTAAGAGATAACTTCCAGGAATTAAGGAATAATGTTGATAAAGAAAATTTTTTGAAAAAAGATGATTTGATTATCGATATAGGTTCGAATGATGGAAATTTATTAAGTTATTTTAAAGATAAATATAAAGTTTTAGGCGTGACACCAGAAAATATAGGTAAAACTGCTATTAAGAAGGGTATACCTACTATAATTGATTATTTTGACGAAAAGGTTTCCAATAAAATTGTAAGTCGTTATGGTAAAGCAAAATTAATTACTGCTACAAATGTTTTTGCCCACATTAGCAATGTAAAAAATCTAATAAAAAATATAAAAAAATGTTTGAGTGAGAAAGGAGTTTTCATTTCTGAGTCACATTATCTTTTACCTCTAATTGATAATAATCAGTATGATACTATTTATCATGAGCATCTTAGATACTATTCACTAAGTTCTTTAAACTATCTTTTTTCAAAATACGATCTTGAAATATTTAAGGTCGAAATTATAAAAACTCATGGGGGATCAATTAGAGTATATGCTTCACGAAAAAATAAATATAAAAAATGTTTATCAGTTTTAAATGTTAAACAAAAAGAGACACACCTTGAAAATAAAATATTTAAATTTAAAAATAAAGTTTTAAATACAAAAATTCAATTTTATAACCTTTTAAATAAAATATTAAAAAAAAATGAAAATTCTAAAATAGCTGGTATAGGTGCTCCATCACGAGCCACAACATTAATTAATTATCTTGGATTAGATGAAAACATTATAGAATATATATTTGAAGTAAAAGGATCAAAAAAAATTGGCATGAATATACCTGGCACAAAAATTAAAATTATCGAGGAAAATATAAACAAATTAAATAATTACAATTATCTTGTGCTTTTTTCTTGGCATATAAAGGATGATTTGATCAATATTTTAAATAAAAAAGGTTTTAAGGGGAAATATATAGTTCCACTTCCTGAGCCAAAAATTTTATGAAAAAAAAAATATTAGTTGTTGGTGGAGCTGGATATGTAGGTGGTGTTATTGTTGATCTACTACTTTCAAAAAATAAATATGATGTAACTGTTTTTGACAATCTTTTATATGAAAATAGTTATAGAAAAGATTGTAAATTTATTAATGGAGATATTAGAAATAAAAAATTTTATAAATCAAATCTAAACAAATATAATGTTATAATTTGGTTAGCAGCACTTGTTGGAGATGGAGCATGTGCAATTAATCCGAATTTAACAAATGAAATAAATTATCTTACCTTAAAAAAACTATGTAAAGTTTATAATAAAAGAATAATTTTCATCTCAACATGTTCTGTATATGGTGCTCAACATGGAATATTGCATGAAGAATCTTCAGTCAATCCATTATCGCACTATGCAACATCTAAACTTAAATGTGAAAAAATTTTAAAAAATAAAAATGCTATTATATTTAGACTCGGCACTTTATTTGGAGTAAGTGATAATTATTCAAGAATTAGAATGGATCTTGTTGTTAATACATTAAGTGCTAAAGCTTTTTTTGAAAAAAAAATGTCTGTATTTGGTGGAGAACAATTTAGACCGCTATTACATGTTAAGGATGTTGCAAGAGCTATTGAAATTGCTATTAGATCTAAAAAGAGGGGTATCTTTAACTTGTCCTATAAAAATATGAAAATAATTGACATTGCGAGAGAAATTCAAAAATACTTTAAAAATACTAAAATAATAAAAACAAAAATAAAGTTTCAGGATGCTAGAAACTACAAGGTGAAAAACACTAAAGCATTAAATGAACTATCATTTAAAGCAATATATGACTTAAAATATGGAATTTTAGAACTAAAAAAACTTCTTTTTGAAAAAAGAATTAAAAATTTTAATGATCCGAGGTATACAAATCAAAAATACTTAGAAATGTTTAACGAAAAATTTTAAAATGACTCCAAAAATACTTAAAGGTGATAGGCTATATGATAACAGAGGCTCTTTGCGTTTTTGCAACAATTTAAATTTTAAAAATATAAAAAGATTTTATATTGTTCATAATTATAAAACAAATTTTATAAGAGCATGGCATGGTCACTTAAAAGAAGAAAAATATATTACTTGTATAAAAGGCACATTTCAAGTTTCAGCTGTAAAGCTAAATAATTCAAAAAAACCTAATAAAAAAAGTAGAATATTTAATTTTGTCATTAATCAAAGTAATAATAATTTTATATATATTCCAAAGGGATATGCTAATGGCTCTATGTCCTTACAATCTAATTCTGAACTTTTAATTTTTTCAACTTTAAGTCTTAAAGAAAGTATTAAAGATGATTACAGATATGATTATGATTACTGGGACCCTTGGAAAATAAGTAATAGATGAAAACAAATATAATAATTCTGGGCGCACATGGCATGCTTGGATGGCAAATAGTAAATGAATTTAAAGATAAGAATTACAAAATAATTTGTCAGGTTAGAAACAAAAAAAGCGAATTATCACTCAAAAAAAAATTAAATTTAAAAAAAAAAATTAAATTTATATATTTTGATGTAGAAAGAGATCCTATTAATTTATTGTTAAAATATATTTCTGTAAAAGATATAATTATTAATTGTATTGGTAAAATTAAACCCTATATCGGAGATAATAATAAAGACCAAATATATTCAGCAATTAAGGTTAATAGTTTATTTCCGATTGAACTATCTAAATACATTAAATTAAAAAAAATAAAATTGTATCAAATAGCCACAGATTGCGTGTATGATGGGAAGGCAGGTAATTATGATGAAAATTCAAGACATAATGCAATTGATGTATATGGCAAAACGAAAAGCTTAGGAGAAGTAAAAGTTAATAATTTTTATAATATTAGAGTTTCAATAATTGGAAAAGAATTAAATACGAAAAATTCATTAGTAGAATGGTTTATATCAAATAAAAAAAGTAAGAAAATCTTAGGTTTTAATGATCATTTATGGAATGGGGTATCTACTAATGTATTTGCGCATATCTTATACACCATTATTAATAAAAATATTAAAATACCTTGCCATTTTCATTTAATTCCAAAAAATACAGTGAATAAATTTGTTTTATTAAATTATTTAAAAAAATATTTTGGTTTTCGTAATCTAAAAATCATAAAAAAAAATAGTAAAACGCCAGTTAATAGAGTTTTAAAAACAAATTATAAATTATTAAATCATAAAATTTGGTCAGAAAGTAAATATAAAAAAATTCTTTCTATTAGTGAAATAGTAAAAACATTATGAAAAAAAAAATACTTACAATCTTGGGCACAAGACCTGAAATAATTAGACTTTCCGAGATTATTCCAAAATTAGATAAGTTTACAAATCATGTTTTGGTCCATACAGGACAAAATTACGATTTTAATTTAGATAAAGTTTTTTTTAATAATTTTAGAATTAGGAAACCAGATTATTTTCTAGGAGCAAGAGGTAATTTCGCAAATCAAATATCAGTAATATTAAAAAAATTACATAAAATAATGATAGAGGAAAAACCTAACAGGTTTTTAGTTCTTGGAGATACTAATTCCAGTTTAGGTTCGATTGTTGCAAAAAGATTTGGAATTCCCGTTTTTCATATGGAGGCAGGAAATAGGCAATATGACGATGTGGTACCAGAAGAAATAAACAGGCGTATAATTGACAATTGCAGCGATATTTTACTTCCATACACTCAAAGGAGTTGTGAAAATTTAATAAGAGAAGGTTTTGATAGAAGCAGAATTTTTATAACTGGTAATCCAATATATGAAGTTATTAAAAATAATCATGAAAATATACAAAAATCAAAAATATTAGATAAATTAAAAATAAAAGAAAAAGAATATTTCTTAGTAACTTTGCATAGGCAAGAAAATGTAGATAGTAAAGAGAAATTAAAAATACTTGTTAAAATTTTAGAGACATTATCAAATAAATTTAAAAAATCTGTTGTTTGGCCATTACACCCAAGAACTTTTAAAAATTTAAAAAAATATAAAATTAATGTTAGCAAAAAAATCAAAATTATTAGTCCTCAAGGTTTTTTTAATTTTGTTAAATTAGAAATGAATTGTCTATGCATTCTAACTGATAGTGGTACAGTTCAGGAAGAATCGGCAATTTTTAAAATCCCAAATATAATTCTTAGGGAGAAAACTGAAAGACCAGAAACAATTGAATCCGGATCTTCAATAATTTCTATGAATAATGTGGTTGATGTTGTTAACGCTGTAAAATTTGCAATAAATGAAAATAATGTTCCAGATGATATTTCAGAGTATCATGTTTTAAATGTATCAAATAAATTAATTAATATAATTTTATCAAACTATGATTTTGATAAATTCTAATAAATTAATTAATATATCTTCAATTTTATTTCTATTACTGCCAATATCTATAGTATTAAGTAAGTTTTTTGCTGATTTAACAGTTGTTATTTTAGCAATATCTTTTTTCTTTTTTAATAAATCTTTTAATTTAAATAATGATAAGAAATTTTATAATAATATATTTTTTGTACTATTCTTTTCTCTTATAGCTTTTTCAGTTATATCCTCTTTGTTTTCTTCTAATATTTTAATTTCTTTGAAAAGTTCGTTCTTGCATTACAGATTTATTTTTTTTTCTTTATCCATAGGTTATCTTTTTACAGTTAATCCAGAAAAAAATTTGAAATTTTTTTTTTATATTCTTCTTGGGATGTATATTGTTTTTTTAATAGATGGCTCTTACCAATTTATTTTTAAAAAAAATATACTTGGATATGTTACAAATCCTACCACACGTGTAAGCAGCCTCTTTTTTGATGAATTAGTTTTAGGATCTTATTTATCTAGACTGTTTCCAATCCTATTTTTTTTATATTTTTTTTTGAAAATTAAAATAAATACTTATTTAATAATTTATTTTTTAACCCATCTATATTTTGTAACATTTATAACTGGAGAAAGATTGAGCTTTTTAATGATTAATATTTATTACTTTCTATTTCCAATATACTTAATAAAAACAAAACTTAAAAGAACTGCATTTGTTTTTTCTTTTATTTCATTTTTTTTAATAATTTTAAGTTCGTCCCAAAGTTTTAATCAGAGGTCAAGTATAAAGAATATTACTGATCAATTTACTACCTTCAATTATACAATATGTGAAGAAACTAAAGTAAGAGTTAAATCAAGTGAATATTTAAAAAATAAATTTAAACAAATCCCAAATTGTGCACCACTGATTACTATATTTGGGGTAAAGGTTTATAATATTTATTCAGTAATGCATTATAATCATTACATTTCAGCATTTGAGATTTTCAAAGATAATATTTTAATAGGCATAGGTCCAAAAAATTATAGATATGAATGTAATAAAGAAAAATATTTTTTTAACGAATTTAGTTGTTCAACACACCCACATAATTATTTATTACAAATATTAACCGAAACTGGTTTATGTGGAGGTATAATATTTATATTGATATACATATCTTTTCTCTATTTATATTTTAAGGAAATTGTCCACTTAGATAATAAAAATTCTTTATTAAAATTAGTCTTGTTAAGTTCAATATTAGTGAATTTTTTCCCTTTTTTTCCTAGTGGTAATTTCTTTAATAATTGGAATTCAATACTGTATACTTTGCCACTTGGTTTTTTGTTAGGTTTTTATAGATTTATTAAATGGAAATAAGTTATATATTTTTAATCTTATTTATATTCAACTTATTTATTTTTAAGTTTAACAATTTAGTTGCAAAAAAATTTTCACTTTATGATAAGCCAGACTACAAAAGAAAAATTCATAAAGAAAAGGTACCTTTAACTGGAGGAATATTTTTATTCTTAAACTTCATATTTATTTTAATATTATTAAAAATAAATTATTTTGATTTTTTTAATATATATATTTCTAATAAAAGAGAATTATTCGCAATTTTTTTTTTAGTAACATTTTTGTTTTTGCTAGGTCTATATGATGATAGATATGACATTTCAGCGTCAACAAAGTTATTTTTATTAACATTTATAATATTTATAGGAATTTTAATAGATGAAAATATTATTATTAATCAACTAGTCTTTAATTTTTATCCTAATGTAATAAATTTATCTAAGTTATCTATTCCTTTAACTATTCTTTTTATTCTTCTTTTTATTAACGCACTCAATATGTTTGATGGTATAGATATGCAGGTATCTGGATATTTTTTAATCTTAATAATCTTTTTATTAATTAAATTTAATATAACATTTTTAATTTATTTTATTCCTGTAATCTTATTTAATTGTGCCCTTAATTTTAAAAAAAAACTGTTTTTAGGAGATTCTGGGACAAATATTATCTCTATATTAATAGCTTGGGTTATTATAAAAAACTACAATTTAAATAACTCATTTACGTGTGAAGAAATATTTATAATTATGGCTATACCAGGCTTAGATATGTTCAGACTTTTTTGCTCAAGAGTATTAAATGGAAAAAATCCTTTTGTTGCAGATAAAAATCATCTACATCATTACTTCTTATCAAGATTTGATTATTTTCCATCTTTTTTCTTAATTCAGTTAATGATTATAATACCTCTGGCTTATTATTTTATTAAAAGTACTGACATTATAACACCATTTATAATGACAATTTTTATTTACCTTATTTCGATTATAATTCTAAAAAATAAAAATTAAAAAATTTAATAAAAGTAAATTTTATATCCTAATTTTATATTTTTTTTAATTTCTCCAACATCAACATTTGATGTACATGGTGATTTTGAATACATGCATAAAGTATATGGGTAAGGTTTATAATATAACAATTTTCCATTCCTTGAATTTACAACAATATTTGTATTTTTATAGTTCTCGTCTGTATAAGAATACATTTTAGGCCATGGAAAATTTAAATATTTATTATTAATATTTTTGTAAATTCTTGAAAAGCTTTTTAAACTTATTCCAATAAAACACATAATAAGAATTATATTTATAAATTTAAAAATATTTATTTTTTTTAAATAATGTAATTTTATGTCAAATATTAATAAATTTAAAAATAATATATTTATAAAACTTATAATATATGCTTGACCGTATCTATATATTGGAAACTTTAAGAACCAAATTAAAGAAGATATAAGAGTAAAAATTAGTAATAAAAAATTTATTCTATTAAGTTTATTTTCTTTAAAAATATTTCCTCCTAAAATTAATAAAATAATTGCTAATAATACTTGTGGAAAAATCTCTTTAATTACAATCTTAAGATGATTATCTTTCCATGTTAAGAGCCAATTAAAGTTTTTAACATATTGTCTTTGACTCATTTGTATTTTATTGTTTGGCCAATCTTTGGCCCAAGCTTCACTTGTACGATTAACTCTGTCTGGATTTGATACTTTTGAATTCAAGGTTGACCATTGCAAATTTTTTATACAAGTAACTGAAATAGGGTAAAATGCACAAGAACTAATCAATATACTTTTGATTGTCCAAAGTAACACCATAATAAAACAAATTATATTTAATCTTGAAAAAAGTTTTATTTTTTTATCAATTAGCATTAGTAATGGAAATAAAAATACTAATAATAAAAATGGTTTAATCAAATACGCAAATATTGAAAAAATAATTACATTTTTTTTTAAGTCACTCTTAGAATTTTCAAAGTAGTAATAAATAAAATTACATAATGCTAAATAATAGAACATGTGCCCTGGATCATCATTTCCTAGGCCACTATATCTATTCATCGAATATAAAATATTGAATAAAAAGAGGAAAAAAATAATTTTTAATATTCCACTATTATTTTTTATAAGATTTAAAAAGTATAAAACAACAATTGAAAAAGTATTTGCCAGTGGCAGTAAAATACCTTTTTCACTGAAAACAATATTATTAAATGCAGCAGATAAATACTGTAATATGGAGGTATGACCATATCTAAATTCAAGATTAGCTGAACCAATGATTATTTTGCTATCGTTAATTATATTTATAAAAGGCAAATGATATAAACCAGCATCTGGTCTATTTGTATTATCAAAGAACATTATAAATGAACTAATTAATCCTATTATTATAGAATGGTAAATTATTTTATATTTATAAGGAAAAATTTCTTTAATAATAAAAACTATTGGTAATAATAGTATAATAAGACTTATAGAACTTGAAATTTTAATAAAAAAATTTGCAGTAAAAGTGACTAATGATATTAATATCAATCCATATAAACCAGATTCGAAAAAATTTTCTTTATAGTGTTTAAAACCTAATAATTTTTTAAATGTTATTCCATTTAAAATAATAATTAGGGATGATATTGAGTTTAAAAATAATATATTAAGATATTCCATATGAATATATATGTTGTAGTACCATGTTTTAATGAAATAAGAACTATTAAAAAATTAATTGAATCCTTGATTGATATCAAATTAAAAATTAAAATTATTTTAATTGATGATGGATCAACTGATGGTACTAAACAATTAATATCAAAGTATTTACAAAAAAAAATTTATAAATTTATTAATTTAAAACAAAATAATGGAAAGGGTTATGCAATAAATTGTTCAAAAAAATATATAAAAAAAAATTCATATGTTATTATTCAGGACGCTGATTTAGAGTATGATCCTAAAGATTTAAACAAATTATATAACTATTTTAAAAAAAATAAAGATGTCAATATTGTTTACGGATCAAGATTTTTAAATAAGAAATTTTCAAACGTTTATCATTCATTTGGAAAAAGTTTAATAAGAATAATTGGAAATAAATTATTAACAAAATTCTCAAATATTTTAAATAATCAAAATTTAACTGATGCTCATACATGTTATAAAACTTTTAATTCAAACATATTTAGAAAAATTAAACTTAAAGAAAAAGGATTTAGTTTTTGTCCAGAGATAAATACTAAAATAGCTAATGAAAAAATTAAGATTAAAGAATTGCCTATCAAATATTTTTCAAGGTCAAAAGAGATGGGAAAAAAAATAACTTATCTTGATGCTTTTTATGCGATAAAAACTATAATAGTCTATAAATATTTTGATTAATTCTTCTTGATATTGAATTAATTTTTTTCTATAAGTTCGTGCCTGGTGATTATTGCGAAAGGGTAATACCCGATCCCATTCCGAACTCGGAAGTCAAGCCTTTCTGCGCCGATGGTACTTAGTCTTAAGACTTGGAAGAGTAGGACATTGCCAGGCCATCAATAATGAAAAATCTATTAGTTGTTACTGGAGGTGCTGGCTTTGTTGGTTCTAATTTAATAAGTGCTTTACTAACAGAAACTAATTTAGATATAATTAGCATTGATAATTATTCATCTGGTTCTAAAAAAAATCATATTAATAATAAAAGGATAAAATATTTAAAAGCAAATACTTCTGAGATATCTAAAGTTCTAAAGAAAAAAGAAAGAAAAATTAAAACAATTTTCCATTTTGGAGAATTTTCTAGAATCTATCAAAGTTTTAAAGATTTTAATAAATGTTTTGAATCAAACTCAATTGGAACTCAAGAAGTATTTAAATTTTGCTTATTTAATAATATAAAATTAGTTTATTCAGCAACATCTGCAACTTTAGGAAATAAAGGAAATGATAAAAATTTATCTCCATATGCTTTCACTAAATCAAAAAATTTAGAATTATTAGAAAATTTAAAAAAATGGTTTAAATTAAGATTTGAAATAATTTATTTTTATAATGTATATGGTGAAAAGCAAATTGAGCATGGTCCTATGGCTACAGTCATTGGTATTTTCCAACATCAATATAATAATAATAAACCCTTAACAGTTGTAAAACCTGGCACACAAACTAGACGATTCACACACATATCAGATACGATTAATGTATGTATTAAAGCTTGGAAAAATAATAAATGTCTACATTATAGTATCAGTAATAAAAAATCCTATTCTATTAAAAATGTAGCAAAAATGTTTAAAACTAAAATAGTATATTTGCCTAAGCGAGATGGAGAAAGATTTGCCTCTGCATTAACTGATATGTCATATAATAATAGAGTTAATAGATATTATGGAAAAATAAATTTGAAAGATTATGTAACATCGTTTATTAAAAGTGAAAAAAAAAAATTATGAAAATAGCAAGTTCTTTAAAATCTTTAAAAAAGAGAGACCTTAATTCTAAATTAGTCAGAAGACGAGGTCGGGTATATATTATAAACAAAAAAAACCCGAAGTTTAAAGCAAGACAAAAATAATACAAAAAATGGATAACGAAAGTCACAAAAATACTTGGAATAACTTTACAAAGTTTGTACTTTGGGGATCTGTAGCAGTAATTATAGTATTAATATTAATGGCAATTTTCCTTTTGTAGAATGATTATTGGATCAATATCTGAAAATGTAAAGTACGAGAAAAGAGTAGCAATAACTCCAGATGTAGTAAAAAAATATAAGTCTTTGGGTTTAGAAGTAAATTTAACTAAAAACTACGCCTTACATTTGGGCATCAATGACAACAAATATCAAGAAGTTGGTGCAAATATTTTAAGTCATGAAGATGTTTTATTAAATTCAGATGTAATTCTTCAAATGAATATACCAGATGAAGAAACTCTTAATAAGCTGAGAGCTAACCAAATTTTAATAGGTGTTTTAAATCCTTATTCAAATGAAAAAAAAATAAAAAATTTAATTTCAAAAAAGATAACCTGTTTCTCTCTTGAATTACTACCTAGAATTACAAGAGCACAATCTATGGATATATTATCTTCTCAAGCAAATTTAGCTGGCTATAAAGCTGTTATAGACTCTTTTGCTTATTTTCAAAAAGCTATACCAATGATGATGACAGCTGCGGGAACAATATCTGCAGCAAAAGTTTTAGTTGTTGGCGCAGGTGTTGCTGGACTACAGGCAATTGCCACTGCAAAAAGAATGGGAGCTATAGTTTTTGCAACAGATGTTAGGTTGGCATCTAAAGAACAGGTTGAAAGTTTAGGAGGTAAATTTTTAGTTGTTGAAGGATCTGAAAATTTAGAAACTGAGAGTGGATATGCTAAAGAAACATCAGAAGATTTTAAAAAAAAACAAGAGGAATTATTAAAAGAGACACTAAGAAAGATTGATATAGTAATTTGTACAGCATTGATACCTGGAAAAAAAGCACCAATAATAGTTAAAAAAGATATGATTGAAGTAATGCCAAGTGGATCAGTAATTTATGATTTAGCAGCTTCACAAGGTGGAAATTCGGAATTAACCAAAGTTGATGAAATTATAGAAGCTAATGGTGTTAGAATTATGGGAGAAACCAATATATTAAACAAGTTACCTGTTTCAGCATCTAATCTTTATGCAAAAAATATGTTCAATTTTATAAATAATTTATTTAATAAAGAAAAAAAAACTTTTGAAATTAATTTAGAAGATGAAATAATTGAAAAAACAATGGTTAAATAATGGAAATAGATCCTTTTATATTTAGATTAAGCATTTTTATATTGTCAATTTTTGTAGGTTATTATGTAGTCTGGAGTGTAACACCATCTTTGCATACACCACTTATGTCTGTCACAAACGCTATTTCATCAGTCATAATAGTTGGAGCTATTATAGCTGCATTGGCTGGCTCTTCTATAGAAGTTTTTGAAATTTCAAATATTTTTGGATTTTTGGCAATAATTTTAGCAGCTGTGAACATTTTCGGTGGCTTTCTGGTAACTCAAAGAATGTTGCAAATGTATAAAAAGAAGAAAAAATAATATGACCGCTAATTTATCAGCTTTGTTTTATTTAATTTCAGGCATTTTATTTATTTTAGCTTTGAGAGGCTTGTCATCACCTGAAACATCAAGGCAAGGAAATTATTTTGGAATTGCTGGTATGACAATAGCTATAATAGTAACTTTTTTATCGGTAGGTAATTTTGGGACAGGTTTAATTTATGTTTTAATTTTTCTTATAATCGGTGGATCTATTGGAGCATTTATAGCATTTAGAATACCTATGACAGCAATGCCAGAACTTGTTGCTGGGTTTCATAGCCTTGTGGGTCTTGCTGCAGTTTTTGTAGCAATTTCAGCATTCCTTAAGCCCGAAGCTTTCAATTTGGGTACAATTGGAGATATTAAACTCGCTAGTTTAATAGAGATGTCATTAGGAGCTGCTATAGGAGCAATTACTTTTTCAGGTTCAATTATTGCTTTTTTAAAACTCAGAGGAATAATGTCAGGTTCCCCAATAACATTTAAGGGACAACATTTTATAAATTTAATTTTAGGCTTAGCAATATTTGCTCTAATTTATTATTTGTGCACAACTCAATCTGACAATATTTTTTGGTCAATTGTATTAATATCTTTTCTTTTAGGAGTGTTGCTAATAATTCCGATAGGTGGAGCTGACATGCCAGTTGTAATATCAATGTTAAACTCATATTCTGGTTGGGCAGCTGCTGGGATAGGATTTACTCTAGAAAATACAGCTCTAATAATAACTGGTGCTTTAGTTGGTTCTTCTGGAGCAATTCTTTCATACATAATGTGTAAGGGTATGAATAGATCATTTTTTAATGTTATTTTAGGAGGCTGGGGAGCAACTGATCAAAGTTCTAGTTCACAAAGCAAAGAGCAAAAACCTGTAAAGAATGGAAATGCAGATGATGCAGCATTTTTAATGAAAAATGCCTCTTCAGTAATTATTGTTCCAGGATATGGTATGGCAGTTGCTCAAGCTCAACACGCATTAAGAGAGATGGTGGATGCGCTAAAAAAAAATGGTGTAAAAGTTTCTTATGCCATCCATCCAGTAGCGGGAAGAATGCCTGGACATATGAATGTTCTACTTGCAGAGGCAAATGTTCCTTATGATGAAGTGTTTGAGCTGGAAGAAATAAATAATGACTTTGCAAATTGTGATGTTGCATATGTTATTGGAGCAAACGATGTTACTAATCCAGTTGCAAAATCAGACCCTCAAAGCCCAATTTATGGCATGCCTGTTTTAGATGTTGAAAAAAGTAAATCGGTATTATTTGTTAAAAGAAGTTTGTCACCTGGCTATGCTGGTATTGATAATGACCTTTTTTACAGAGATAATACGCTTATGTTATTTGCTGATGCAAAAAAAATGACCGAAGAAATAGTAAAGAGTTTATAGTTGACCAAAATATTTTGTGATATAGCCGACATCAAACTAATTAAAAAATTCAACAAAAAAAATATTGTAAAAGGATTTACTACAAACCCAAGCCTAATGAGGAAAGCAGGTGCTAAAAATTACCTTAATTACTCTAAAAGAATTTTAAATATTACAAATAAACCAGTGTCATGCGAAGTTTTTGCAGATGATGCAAAAAATATGATATCTCAAGGTAACATTATTAGTAAATTAGGAAAAAATGTTTATGTCAAAGTTCCAGTAACAAATTCTAAAGGTATATTCATGGGTAAAGTAATTAAAGCTTTATCAAGTAATAATATTAAATTAAATATTACTGCTGTTTATACATCCAAACAAACAAAAGAAATTTTAAAAAATATAAATAAAAATTCAAAAATTATTATTTCAATTTTTGCTGGAAGAATGGCTGATACTGGTAAAGATCCATTGCCTCAAATTAAAGAAAGTTTAAGGCTTTCAAGAAAATATAAGAATGTAGAAATACTATGGGCAAGTACCAGAGAGCCTTACAATTACATGCAAGCAAAAAAAATAGGTTGTCAAATAATAACTGTTCCTCCATTAATTATTGAAAAAATTGAAAAGTTTGGAAAAAGTTTTCAAAAACTTACAACTGATACTGTAAAAGGTTTTTTAGTAGATACCAAGAAATCAAAATTTAGTTTATAAATTGGTTGCGGGGGACGGATTTGAACCGCCGACCTCAAGGTTATGAGCCTTGCGAGCTACCAGGCTGCTCCACCCCGCGATAATTATATCCTGTTCTTGAGTTTGTTGAGCTTTTTGACTCTTTTGATATTTTCTTGAAGAATTCTCTTTTTTTTTTCAGATGGTTTTTCGTAATTATTTTTAAGTTTAATGATTTTAAAAAAACCATCTCTCTGGAGTTTTCTTTTCAAAACCCTCAGTGCTTGCTCAACATTATTATCTTTAACTTCTATTTTAATAACAACCTCCAAAAAGTGCGATTAATTAGCATTTTAAATAATGTTTGTCTATATATTTCAAATTTAGCTTTTTTCATTTTGTTTTAATTTTTCCTTATCTTTTTTCTCTCTAATTATTCTTCTCTGAGCTTTTTCTAACGCATCTAATAAATCTTTTTGATTAAACAAACCCATAGCAACCGGATCTTTTGCATTTAAACTATTGTAGTTCCAATAACTTTTATTTCTAATTGAATTAACTGAATTTGTTGTTACTCCAACTAATTTTGCTATCTGTGAGTCTTTTAAAATAGAATGGTTTTTTATTAACCACAAAGCAGAGTCCGGCTTATCTTGTCGTTTTGATAAAGGAACATATTTTTTTATTTTATTTTCGATATTTTTTACTTCAACTTCTTTATGAATAATATTCAATGGTCTGTTCTCATCTTTTGAAGAAAGTAATATTTCTTCATTTGTTAATTGCCCAGATATTATAGGGTTATAACCCACAATACCTTTTGCAACTTCTCCATCTGCAATTCCTTGAACTTCAACTTCGTGTAATTGACAAAATTCTGCAATCTGTTTGAAAGTTAAGGACGTATTTTCTACTAACCATACAGCTGTTGCCATTGGCATTAATGGTGCACTTGACATTAATTTTTATTCTCAGACCTAAAGTTTTGGAATTTTTTGTTGAATTTACTTATTCTTCCCTTGTCTAAAATTTTTTGTTTTCCACCTGTCCATGCTGAATGAGATTTTGGATCAATTTCTAATTTCAAGGTATCATTTTCTGAGCCCCAGGTAGATTTTGTCTCAAAATGAGTACCATCTGTCATTTCGACTTTAATATTATGATATTTAGGATGCAAATTTTTTTTCATTGGCTGCCTTATAGCAAAATTTGTTTTAAAAACAATTAAAAGTTATCTAATTTTTTAATCATTTTGCCATAAATATTTGGATTTCCTGCTCTAATATCTATTTCATTAATTTTAAAATCTCTTATGTTATTTACTTCTCCTCCAGCTTCTTCAACTATTATTTTTCCAGCAGCAACATCCCATAAATTGATTTTATTATGAAAGAATCCGTCTAACCTTCCACATCCTACATAAGCTAAATCAAGTGCAGCGCATCCAGTATTTCTGAGGTTAAGAAGTGGATGTATTGATTTTACTCCGTCGTTATTTGATGCAAATAAACATTCTTCGAGATCTGATTTATTTGAGACCCGTATTCGGTTGTTATTTATATAAGATCCGTTGTTTTTTTCAGCATAAAATATTTCATTTTTAATTGGATCTAAAATTAATCCACTTATAATTTCATTGTCTTTTTGAAGCGCGACTGATATTGCGAAATGAGGTACTCCGTGTAGAAAATTTGTAGTACCATCTATAGGATCTATTATCCAAAAAACATTTTTATTATTATTTAAAATTTTTCCACTTTCCTCAGTTATAAATGAATAATTTTTTTTTGATTTTGATAATTCTTCTATCAAAATTTTCTCAACTCGTTTATCAGTTTTTGTAACAAAATCTTTGGGTCCTTTCTTTGATACTTGTAAATTTTCAAGTTCACCAAAATCTCTGATAATTACTTTAGAAGCTTTTTCACAAGCTTTTATCATTAAATTTAAATTTGAAGAGATAGAGTTCACATTAAACCTTTTTTACATATTCTAATGTCCTAGTATCAATTATTATTAAGTCATCATTCTCTATAAATGGTGGAACTTGAATACTCAATCCATTATCTAGCTTCGCAGGCTTATATGAAGACGAGACGGTCTGACCTTTTAAAGCAGCATCAGTTATTTCAATTTTGCATTGAATTTGATTAGGAAGCGTTAAACTTATGGCACTTTCATTATGAAAATTGATTATAACTTCTAAATTTTCACTGAGCATTTTACTTTTTTCTCCAATAATATTTTTATTTATATTAATTTGTTCAAATGTTTCTGGATTCATGAAATAAAAATCATTTTCATCTTTGTATAAAAAAGTAAATTTTGTTTCTTCTAATAAAGCTTTTTCAATTGTTTCGCTTGATCTAAATCTTTCATTTAATTTTGTATTTTTGCTTAGACTTTTCATTTCAACTTGAGCAAATGCTCCTCCCTTTCCAGGCTTTACGTGACTCGTTTTTAAAACTTCCCACAGATCATCTTTGTATTCTAAAATCATTCCAACTCTAATTTCTGTAGCATTAATTTTCATATTAATTTTTTTATTGCTTGATGTGGTTTAAATTTTTTATTTTTCCAAACGTAACTTGAGATAGCTAAAAAATTTGCTTTATTCAATAACAGATTTTTATAATTTTTTTCATTTATTCCACCAATTGCAACAACTGGTAAATTTACTGACATTTTAATTTTTTTTAGTGTTTTAACATTGGTTTTATAAAGAACTTTTTTGGTGTTAGTCTTAAAAAATGCACCTATAGCAATATAAGATGCTCCATTTAATTTAGCTTTTTTTGCAAGTCTAACCGAATTATGACAGGTTATGCCAATTATTTTATTCTTTAAAATCTTCCTTGCCTCTACAACATTCATATCTTTTTGACCCAAGTGACATCCATCGGCTTTTATTTTTAATGTAAAATATGGATCATCATTTATGATAAACTTTACTCTGTACTTTTTACAAATTATTTGAACTTTTTTTGCAATAAATATTTTTCTTTTTATAGTTTCTTTTTTAAGTCTTAATTGAAAAAATCTAACTTTATTAGTTCTTAAAACTAAATTTAAATAATAAAAAAAAGAATTATCTTTAATTTTATTAGGTGATATTAAATAAATAAATTTCTTATTTCTTATTTTCAAGATTTTCTGACCATTTCCCTTGAGCTGCTAAGGTACACATTTTAGCTCTATGATCAAACACTTCTTGAGTACCAGATATATCATTAATATCTTTGGACCAAAATTTTAAAGCACTTTGTTGCAAGGCTCTTCCATAGGAGAAACTCATTATGAATTTTGTATTATTTTTTTTGTTGATTTGATTTAAATTTGCTGTGGCTTCTATTTCAGTTTGGCCACCCGAAAGAAAAGCAATACCAGGGACTTCCGAAGGCACATTATTTTTTAAACACTCCAGAGTAAGTTCTGCCACTTCTTCATTAGAAATTTTATTTTTAGAACTTTCTCCAGGAAGTATCATGTTTGGTTTTAAAATAGTTCCACTAAGATCAACATTGTTTAATTGTAATTCTTCATAACATTTTTTTATTACGTTAGATGTTTTATCATAGCAAACTTTAGCTGAATGATCTCCATCCATTAAAACTTCAGGTTCAATAATTGGAACCATTCCAGCTTCCTGCACTAAAGCAGCATATCTGGCTAGTGCATGAGCATTTGCTGAAACTGATAGTTTGCTTGGATATTTATCAGATACAAGGTAGACACCTCTCCATTTTGTAAATCTTGCTCCAAGTTTATAATATTCTTTTAATCGTTCTCTTAAACCGTCTAAACCTTCAGTAATTTTTTCTTCTTTAGATCCTGCTAATGTTTTGGTCCCTGTATCAACTTTAATACCAGTTAATGAACCACTTGAGTTTATTAATTCAGGTATTGTTTTTCCATTGGAAGTTTTTTGTCTTATTGTTTCGTCGTATAGTATTACTCCCCCTATGCATTCTTTCATTGATAAAGATGAAAAAAGAGTTTGTCTAAAAAGCAGTCTATTTTTTTCATCGGAATGTACTTTTACTGAATCTAATCTTTTTGTCATTGTGGCTGTACTTTCATCAGCTGCAAGTATACCTTTGCCATTTGATAATATTTTAAGAGCGATTTTGTTTAGTTCAGACATTTAATTTAATGCTTTTATACCAGGGAGAACTTTGCCTTCAAGATATTCTAAAAATGCTCCACCTGCAGTTGAAACAAAATTAAATTTATCTTTCATATTTAGTGAATTAATTACTGCAACTGTATCGCCTCCACCAACAACAGAAAATATTTTGTTCCCTCTGCTTGCTATATATTTTGCAACTTCTGAGCTTCCTAATAAAAAATTCTCATTTTCAAAGTAACCTAATGGTCCGTTCCATAATATTGTCGAGGAATCGTCAATAATTCTTTTTATTTCAACTAATGTTTTTGATCCTACATCAAGTATTATATCATCTTCTTCAATATCTTTAAAATCTTTTTCAAAAGATTTATCGTTCAATTTTTTTCCAATTTTAACATCTTTCGGAAAATATATTTTACATTTATTTTTGTCAGCATAAGTGAAAATCTCTTGAATTATGTAATCAATATTTTTTTCATAAACAGAGTTACCAATTTTTAAACCTTTGTATTTAAATATATTGTTCGCCATAGCACCAACTATTATAATGCTATTAAACTTTGGTATTAAATTTTTTATTATATTTATTTTGGAAGATATTTTAGACCCACCAATTATACATGTTATAGGTTTTTTTATTTTTGACGTTATCTTGTCGAGAGCATTTACCTCCGCATTAATTTGAATTCCGCTGTAAGATGGAATATACTTGGTTATTTTAGATATAGAAGCATGATCTCTGTGTGAACACGAAAATGCATCATTAACATATATTTCACCTAAGCTTGCTAATTTCTTTGAAAATTTATCATCGTTGGCTTCTTCTTCGGGATAAAATCTAATATTTTCAAGTAATATCACCTCATTTTTGGAACTCTTAAAAAGGTCTTCTTTATTTAAATTAAAAATGTTTTCTTTAAGTAATAATACTTCTTTTTTAATTTTACTTTTAACATACGACGATACCAATTCTAGAGAAAGTTCCTTGACTATTTTACCTTTTGGTCTTCCAACATGAGAAATTATTATAATTTTTGCTTTTTTTTTTAATAGAAATTCTAAAGTAGGCATAACCTTATCAATCCGGTTAGTGTCTATTATTTTTCCATTTTTTATTGGAACATTTAAATCAAGTCTAAGAATTACTCTTTTATTTTTAATATTTTCTATATTTTCTATGGATTTCATTATTTGATCTTGCTTAAATACTCAGCAATATCACACATTCTATTTGAGAAACCCCATTCATTATCATACCAAGCTGAAATTTTACCCATTTTATTACCAACTACATTAGTAAGTGAAGAGTCTATGATTGCAGATGCACTATTGTGATTAAAATCAACTGAGACTAGCTTCTCATCTGTAACATTTAGAATATTTTTAAGTTTCGTTTTAGAAGCTAAAAATAAAGAGTTATTTAATTTTTTTAAGGTAATATTTTTTTTTACATTAAATATAAATTCTATTAATGAAACATTTGGTGTTGGCACTCTCATTGCTATCCCCTCTAGCTTGCCTTTCAATGAGGGTATAATCTCACCAATAGCTTTTGATGCACCAGTAGATGTGGGTACAATTGATTGACTTGCAGATCTCGCTCTTCTTGGATCTTTGTGAGAATTATCTAAAATTCTTTGATCACTTGTAAAAGCATGTATGGTTGTCATAAAACCATTAAGAATTATAAAATTTTTATTAATTACGTCTGCGACAGGAGCTAAACAATTTGTTGTACAAGAAGCTGCTGAAATAATTTTATCATTCTTGTTAATCTTCTTATGATTTACTCCAAAAACTATAGTTTTATCAGCCATTTTACATGGGGCTGATACAATGACTTTTTTTACCCCATTTTCTATATGTGGCAGTAATTGATCTTTAGAATTAAACTTACCTGTGCACTCAAAAACATAATCAACACCATATTTTTTCCATTTTATGTCATTAATTGTAGAGTGTTGGGTGTAAGATATTTTTTCTTTATTAATTTTTATGTAATTTCCTCCAGATTTTACTAGACTACCAAAATTACCATGAATTGAATCATATTTTAATAAATTTACACAAATTTCAGAGCTCGATCTATTATTAATATGTTTGATAATTATTTTACCTTTGTAATTTTCATAAATTGACCTCACAATCATTCTGCCAATTCTTCCCATACCATTAATTCCAACTTTTATTGTCATTTTTTTAAATAAAATTTAATTTTTTTACTAATTTTTTCACTACTTAAACCAAAATGATCATAGACTTTTTTATATGGAGCGCTTTTACCAAAGTCTTCTATTGAAAAAGACAAGCCCTTTTCAATATATTTTTCCCAAGACATTTTTGATCCTGCCTCAATTGAAAAAGTGTTTTTGCTTTCTTTTAAGATTTTATTTTTATAGCTCTTGTTTTGTTTGTCAAAAATTTCTTGGCAAGGCATTGATATTACTTTTGAATAAATCTTTTGTTTGGCCAATTTATGACTAGTCTCAATTGCAAGATTGACTTCTGATCCTGAGGCTAAAATAGTTAAATTTATATTTTTTCCAGTCCTTAAAACTTCGTAAGCTCCCTTAGAGCACTGATTTTTTTTGCTAAAACTCCTTCTTATGGGTTTTAAGTTTTGTCTAGTTAAAGCTAATATGCTAGGTGTTTTATTGTTGTTTAAAGCAATATCCCAACATTCAATTGTTTCAGTTTGATCTGCTGGCCTTAAAACATTTAAGTTTGGAATAGATCTTAAAGCAGCAAGTTGCTCTACTGGTTGATGTGTAGGCCCATCTTCTCCCAGTCCTATCGAGTCATGTGTCATTATATAAATTACCTTCAGTTTCATTATAGCAGACAGTCTTATTGAAGGTTTACAATAGTCTGAAAATATTAAAAAAGTACCTCCATAAGGAATAAAATCACTATGAAGAGCTAATCCATTCATTATTCCACTCATTGCGTGTTCCCTAACACCATAGTGAATATAATTACCACCGAAGTTAGTTGAATTAATAATTTTATGTAACTTAGTTTTTGTATTGTTTGATCCCGCTAAATCAGCAGAACCACCAATTAAAGTATTTCTCTCTTTTAATATAGCTGATAAAAACTCTTCTGAGGATTTTCTTGTAGCTATCGTCTTTAGATTTTTTATTGCGTCTTTTTTTTGTTGTATAATTGAACTCGAGAATTTATTTTTTATAATACTTTTAAATTTTTGTTTGTGTTTGCTAAAAGTTTTATTCCATATCTTTTCTTTTTTGACACCTTTTTCTCCAATTTTTCTCCAATTTGTTAAAATTTTTTGAGGTATTTTAAATGGTTTATAACCCCAATCTAATTTTTTTCTAACTAACTTAATTTCATCTACTCCAAGAGGACTTCCATGAGATGAGGCTTTTCCACCTTTATTTGGAGATCCAAATCCTATTTTTGTTTTGCACGAAATTACAGTCGGTTTTTTTGATGTTTGCGCTTTTTTTAACGCGTTATAAATTTCTCTGTAATTATGCCCATTGATCAAAATATAATTCCATCCATAGCTTCTAAATCTATTTTTATAATCATCTGAGACTGCTAAACTAGTAGGACCATCTATTGAAATTGAATTATTATCAAAAAGCATTATCAGATTATTAAGTTTAAGGTGACCGGCTAGACTCATTGCTTCATGACTTATTCCTTCCATAAGGCACCCATCACCAGCCAAGACATAGGTTTTGTGATTTATTAAATCACTTCCTAATTTTTTCTTTAAAATTTCTTCTGCAATTGCAAAACCCACTGAATTTGCAATTCCTTGACCTAAAGGACCAGTTGTTGTTTCAATACCTGAGTTTGGGTGATACTCTGGGTGTCCAGCACAAATTGAATTTAGTTGTCTAAATTTCTTGATGTCGTTAAGCGATACACTTTTATACCCAGTTAGGTACAAAAGCGAGTAAAGTAACATTGATCCATGTCCAGCTGATAAAATAAATCTATCTCTATTAAGCCAGTTTGGATTTTTTGGATTAAATTTTAGAAAATACTTAAATAAAATTGTTGCAACGTCAGCCATACCCATCGGCATACCTGGGTGACCAGAATTAGCGTTTTGAACCGCATCCATTGATAAAAAACGAATAGCATTTGATAAATTTTTTTCTATATTTTTCAAAAAGTATCCTATCTAGACTTAGGTGATTCAATTTATTAATATAGATATATATATGAAAAACATTGACGAAAAAGAAAAAAAATTAAAGGATACTTTAAAAAAATTGGGAGAGATAAACATTCAACATTTTGAAGAATTGGATAAGGTTGCAATTTTAAAAGATCAAAAAAATCAATTAGAAATTGAAAAAAAACAGATAACCACATCTCTTCAAAGCTTAGAAGAAGAAAACTTAAAACTTAGAAGTCAAATAAATGAATTAAAAAAGGAATACGAAACTTCAAAAAGAAAAGAAAATCAATTTAATGAAAAAATTGATGAATTAAATCAAGAAACAGATAATTTATTGGAAGAAATAGATAAATGGCAAATGTAAATATAAAATTTAATGGTAAAGAATATTTATTATCTTGTGAAGATGGTCAAGAGGAACATTTAGAACAATTATCCTTGAGTTTAAATAAAAAATTTAATGATTTAAAATTTGATCTTGGAAATATTGGAGAGAATAAATTATTACTAATATCTTCTATAAAAGTCATGGATGAGTATTTTGAAACTAAAAAAAAAGTAGATGCACAAAAAAAAGAGCTTCATGAATTAAAAGAAAAATTTAAAGAATTAAAATTTTTAGTTTATCAGTATAAGGATAACAAAGAAAATGAAATCAAAAATTTAAGTTCACAACAAGAAGAACTTGAAAATGATATTGAAAACTACAAAATAAGCTATGAAAATTTAATAGACAAAGTAACTTTAGAAATAGAAGACTTTGTCAAAAAAAATAGCACAAATACTTCTGTTTCATAAAATATCAGTGTCAAAATTTAAATTAAGAAAAAAAATTATTAATCTAAGAAAAAAAAAATATTTTGAAATCAAAATAGGCAATAATATTATAAATAGTTTTCGTAATAAAATTAATCTATCAAAAAATAAAATTATTGGAGGTTATTTTCCAATAAATTTTGAGTTCGATTGTTTGCAAATACTAAAAAAATTTTATTCTAACGGTTATAGTATTTCGTTACCAATTATAAAAAGAAGTCATCAAATGGATTTTTATAAATGGAGTCCAACTGATCCTTTAATAATTAGTTCATTTGGAATTCCTCAGCCTCTAGAATTAAAAAAAGTATATCCAGACATAATATTTGTACCGATAGTTGCCTTTGATAAATACAGGAACAGAATTGGCTATGGTGGTGGATTTTATGATAGGTATTTAGAAAAAATTTCTCAAATTAAAAAATGTATAACAATTGGACTGGCTTTTTCACATCAAAAAGTTAATAAAATTAATATTGAAAAATTTGATAGAAAATTAGATTTAATTTTGACAGAAAAATTAATACAAAAATGAGGATTTTATTTTTAGGTGATATAGTTGGAGACGCAGGCTTTAAATCAGTAAAAAAAAACTTGCCAAACATAGTCTCAAAAAAAGGTATAGATTTTGTTTGTGTTAACGGTGAAAATGCAGCCAGTGAAGGTGTAGGTCTTACCGAAAATATTGCTAATGAACTTTTTAATGTAGGTGTAGATGTAATTACAACTGGCAATCATGTATGGGATCAAAAGGAAATTTATGAATATATAAAAACTGAAAAAAAATTATTAAGACCAATAAATATGAGTGGAAATTTACCAGGTAAAGGTTTTTCCATATTTAATTCAAAAAAAAATCTGAAAGTTGGTGTGCTTAATCTTATGGGTAACGTTTTTATGAAAAAAAGTGATGATGTTTTTAAAATTGCTACAGAATTTATTGCACAAAAAAAAATTTCAAAAGATTATGATTTTTTAATAGTGGATTTTCATGGAGAAATAACAAGTGAAAAAATGGCTATTGGCAATCTATTTGATGGATATGCAACTTTAGTTGTAGGTACTCACACACACGTGCCAACAAATGATGCAAGAGTTCTAAAAAATGGAACTAGCTATATTACCGATGCTGGAATGTGTGGTGACTATGACTCGGTCATTGGTATGAATTCACAAAATTCGATTAACAGATTTCTAAAAAAAGAATCTGTAAAACATTTTCCTGCCAATGGAGAGGCATCTCTGAGTGGGGTAGTTGTAGAATGCGATGTAAGAAATGGACTTGCAAAAAATATAGAAAGCTTCATTTTTGGTGGAAGTTTAAAAAACATAAATTAATTATGGCTGGACATTCACATTGGGCAGGTATTAAACATAAAAAAGGTAAAGTTGACAAGCAGAGATCTAAAATTTTTTCTAAACTCTCAAGAGAAATCACTGTAGCCGCAAAACTAGGAGATAAGAACCCTGATATGAATTCGAGACTAAGATCAGCAATACAAGCAGCCAGATCAGCTAACATGCCAAAAGAAAATATTGAGAGAGCAATTGAAAAATCTTCTATCAATGATCAATCAAATTTTGAAAATATTAGGTATGAAGGTTTTGGGCCAAGCAAATCTGCTGTAATAGTTGAAGCATTGACTGATAATAAAAATAGAACTGCTTCTAATATAAGAACAATATTTTCAAAAAATAACGGTTCTTTAGGAACACAGGGCTCTGCATCACATAATTTTCAAAGATTGGGTGTAATTAAAATAGACAAAAATGAAATTGAACAAGATAAAATTTTTGAATTAGCAATCGAATCAGGTGCAAATGATTGTATTTCTCGTGATGAATTTCATGAAGTGCATACGGATATAGATGAAATATATGAGGTAAAAAAAAAATTTGAAAAAGTTATTGTTAATTTTCTTTCTACTGAAATTGAGTGGCTACCTATAAATAAAGTATCTCTTAAAGGTGAAGAAATTCAAAATATGGCAAAATTTTTAGAGACTCTTGAGGATGAGGATGATGTACAAAATGTTTATACAAATGTTAACTTTGAAGGTTAAATGATAATCGTTGGAATTGATCCAGGAATAGCAGGTGCTATTTGTTTTTTTTCTGATGGGAAAGTTATTGATGTCATCGACATGCCTACAATGGCAGAAGGAAAAAAAAATAAAAAACAAGTTAATGGTAGGCAAATTTATAATGAAATAATGCTAATAAAAAATAAATTTATGAATGAAAAAATGAGTGTAATAGTCGAACATGTTTCTGCTATGCCGGGACAAGGTGTAACAAGCATGTTTAATTTTGGACAATCATTTGGAGTTATTAAAGGCATATGTTCTGCAATGGAGCTTCCCATTTTTTATGTTAGACCAGCAAAATGGAAAAAATATTTTAATTTGATTAATTCAGAAAAGGATGCCAGTAGAACTAAAGTAATAGAGATGTTTCCTAAAATTTCTAACAAGTTATCAAGAAAAAAAGATAATAATAAAGCAGATGCTATTTTAATTGCTCAGTATTTTGAAAATACTAGGGAAAACAACGATAACTAGAATATTAGAGTTTTTTGAAGTCAAATTAATGACATATTTTAATGTGAAACGATTGAATGGAAGCAGATATTGCAACACAAAGCTTAGGTTTAGCAAGTAATACAGATTTTTCTTTAATTAGTTTATTTTTGCGCGCGGATATAATTGTTAAGTCAGTAATAATAATATTAATTTTAAGTTCTATTTATTCGTGGGCAATAATATTTGAAAAAATAAGAATGTTTAGAAAAATTAATAAAAGCGCAGAGGAATTCGAAGAGAAATTCTGGAAATCAAAGTCTGCTGAAACTTTTTATAACAGTCTGCCTTCAAACATTGAGGATCCTATGGCAAAATTATTTAAAAGTTCTATGCAAACAGTTATGAAAACTAGATCAAAATCAAATCTATCTGAAAGGTTATCTAGTGTTTTAGAAGTAAATATTGAAAAACAAATGGTTGCAGTTGAAAAGTATAATAGTTTTTTAGCAACTGTTGGATCTACAGCTCCATTTATAGGGTTGTTTGGTACTGTTTGGGGAATTATGAATTCATTTCAATCTATTGCAATTTCAAGAAATACTAGTCTTGCAATAGTTGCCCCAGGAATTGCAGAAGCCTTATTTGCAACTGCACTTGGATTATTAGCTGCAATTCCTGCTGTAATTGCTTACAATAAATTTAATTCAGACTCTAGAAAATACTCACAAAAATTAGAAAATTTTTCAAAAAGATTCTTATCAATTATTTAAATGGGATTTAAGCTCAAAAGTTCAAAAAACGATCCAATGAGTGAAATTAATGTTACACCATTTGTTGATGTAATGTTGGTTTTACTAATTATATTCATGGTCACTGCACCATTACTTACTGTAGGAGTCCAGGTAGATTTACCAGAAACTTCTGCTGATACACTTCCTGAGGAAAATGAACCTTTAACTTTAACAATTAATTCTAAAGGTGAAATTTTTATTCAGGAAACAAAAGTTGAATTTAATAATTTAATAGTAAAAATATTGGCTGTGTCAAATAATAGAACTGATACAAGAATATATGTTAGGGGAGACAAAGCTATTAACTATGGAAGGGTTCTTGAAATTATGGGAATGCTTTCAGGGTCAGGATTTACAAAAGTAGCTTTAATATCTGAACCGAATAAAGAGAGATAAAGATTATGTATCGAGGTCTTTTAATCTCATCTGGATTTCATGTTGCTATTGTTATGGTGAGTATTTTGGCTTTACCATTTGTTGCCAAAAAACCTTTGGATATCCCACCTCTTATTTCTGTTGAGCTTATTCAAATAGCTGAAAAGACAAATATTCCTTTTGCACCAAAAGCATCAAAAATAATTGAGAAGGCAAAAAAAGAAAATGAAAAGCTTTTGTCTGAACAGGCTCCTCCTAAAAAAGTAAAAAAAGATGAAAAAAAAGAAGTTCAAACTGATAAAAAAAAAAATGAAATTTCTAAGGTTGCATCAAAAAAAACACCAACCAGTGAAAATAAAATAGAAAGGTTAAAAAAAGAAAAATTAAATGCTGTACCTATGCCAAATGAAGATAAACAAAAAATTCAACCTAAAGAAGAAAAAAAGCAGAAACCTTCTAAGGAAATCAATGATGAAAATATAAAAAAAATAGTTCAAACAAAAAAACCAATTTTGGATGAAAAAAAAGTTAAACAAGTTTCAGAATTTGAAAAGAAAGAAAAATTAGATTTAAATGAAATTGCAGCTTTAATTGATAAAAAAAAAGAAAATTTAGCAGAAACAAAAAAAGAAGTTGATAAGATTTCTCAATCAACCGATGAAACTATGGATTATTCAAAATTAACCCTAAGTGAAGAGGACGCATTAAAGGCTCAAATATTTACATGCTGGAGTGTTCCTATAGGTTTGCCATTTAGTGAAGATTTATTAGTTAGAGTTAAACTCCAATTAAAACCGGACGGAACAATTGAAAAACTTGAAATGTTAGATCATGTAAAAATGAATACACCTGGTAAAGAAAAATTTAGAACACTTGCAGATAGTGTAAGACGAGCTATTCAGTTGTGTAATCCATTAAAAGTTCCTACAAGTGGTTATGAAAGATGGAAAAATATGATTTTAAATTTTGATGCACGTGATATGCTTGGAGGATAATGATTAGAATATTTAATTTATTTTTTATTATATTTTTTTTATTATCAGCAAAGGCTTATCCTTTAATAGAGATTGATATAACCAGGGGTAATTTAGATCCGTTACCAATTGCAGTTTCTCCATTGTTTCAAGATGATAGTTCAAAAAGAAATTCAATTAATGAAATTAAAATTGAAAATGTTGGATCTGAGATTTCATTAGTTGTAGAAAATAATTTGAAAATTTCAGGTTTATTCAATCCTCTTAGTAAAGAAGCATTTTTACAAAAGCCAGATATTGCTCATTTAAAACCAAGATTTGAGGATTGGGCATTGATTAAAGCTCAAGCTTTAATCACAGGCAAAGTAACAATTGAGGACAAAAAATTAAAAGTTGAATTTAGACTATGGGATATTTTAGCCGGAAGAGAAATGATGGCTTTAGCATTTACAACGGTTCCAAGTAATTGGAGGAGAGTTGGACATATAATTTCTGATAAAGTTTATGAAAGATTAACCGGAGAAAAAGGATATTTCGATACCAGAATTATTTATGTATCTGAAGAAGGACCTAAGACTGCAAGAGTTAAGAAGTTAGCTATTATGGATCAAGATGGTTTTAACACAAAATATTTAACATTAGGAAATGAATTAGTTTTAACTCCTCGATTTAATCCGACAAGTCAAATGGTGACTTACCTATCTTATTTTAAAAATCTACCAAGAGTATATTTATTAGATATTGAAACTGGTACTCAAGAAGTAGTTGGTGATTTTCCAGGCATGACATTTGCTCCACGATTTTCACCAAATGGAAAAAAAATTATTATGAGTTTTGCAAAAGATGGAAACTCAGATATTTATACAATGGATTTAGAAAATAGAATTGTTGAAAGAATAACTAATCATCCATCAATTGATACATCGCCTTCTTACTCACCTGATAATCGATTTATAACATTTAATTCTGATAGAAGTGGGTTTCAACAAATCTATGTAATGAAATCTGATGGTTCAAATGTAAAAAGAATTTCATTTGGCAAAGGGTTGTATGGCACGCCTGTATGGTCTCCAAGAGGTGATTTAATTGCGTTTACAAAATTACATAAAGGTAAATTTTATATCGGTGTTATGCGAACCGATGGTTCTGGAGAAAGATTATTGACTGAAAATTACTATCAAGAAGCTCCTTCCTGGTCTCCAAATGGAAGAGTGTTAATTTTTTATAGAGAGACCAAATCTAACGACAAAGGTGAAGGATTTAGTGCCAAGTTATGGTCTATAGATCTTACAGGTTATAACGAAAGGCAAGTTCAAACAGAGACGGATGCCTCTGACCCATCTTGGTCGTCTTTATTAAGTAATTAGGGCTTTTTTATTAATTTTTAATATAAATTAAGTTGATTTTTATGCTTGAAACATCTAATTAGTTGTGAAAAAGTTCTAATAAAATATTAAGGAGCATTAATGAATTTTAGTAAATCATTTAGAAATACTTTTCTAGTTATATTATTAAGTTTAATCGTATCGGCTTGTGCAACGAAAACAACCACTACAAAAGTAGAGGGTCAAATGCAAGGTGATGTTTATACAGGTAATGATACTGTTAAATATTTAGCTGACGGTGTTCCAGACAGAGTATTTTTTGCAACAAACGAGTCTATTTTAACAACTAAATCAAGAGACACATTAAGAAAACAAGCAAACTGGTTAAGAGAGAATTCTAGCATCAATGTTGTAGTCGAAGGTCATGCCGATGAAAGAGGAACAAGAGAATATAACTTGGCATTAGGCGAAAGAAGAGCAAATGCTGCTAAAGATTATCTGATCACTTACGGGATATCTGCAGATAGAATTTCAGTAATAAGTTATGGTAAAGAAAGACCAGTTGACTCAGGTTCAAATCCGCTTTCTTGGTCTAAGAATAGAAGATCTGTAACTGTAAAAGCTAATTAAAGCTATTTTAAATATTTAAAGACCCTGAAATTATTATAAATAATTTGAGGGTCTTTTTTTTGCCATCATTATAATAAAAGAATAATTTAATGTTTAAAAAGTTTATTAATATTTTTATTTATATAATTTCTATTTTTTTTATTACATTTAGCGCAGGTTCTGAGGAATTGAATATGAGAGAAATTTTAGAAATTATTCAAAAAGATCTTAGAACATTGGAAAGAGCAGTTTATTCAGAGTCATTTCAGAAAAAAACTGGAGCAGAAACCTCTTTGTCAAATAAAGAAACAGAAGATGCCTTGACAAGACATTTGTTAAAATTATCTGAAATAGAAAAACAATTTCAAAATTTGACTAACAAATTTGAGGAAATAAATTTTAAAGTAGACAAATTATCGTCTAGACTGTCCAAAACACAAGCTGATAACCAATTAAGATTTCAAGATTTAGAAAACAATTCTAGCCTTGTTCAAAAAAATGAAATTAATGAACAAAATTTATTAACAAATGAAAATTCAGAGACAAATCTAGTCAGCAAAAAAATTATGCCGGGCACATCTCAACCTCAAGATTTAGGAACAATATCTTATAAAGATATGACAGTCAAAAGTGATACACAGGCAATTCAATCAGTTGAGACAACTAATACGATCTTGACTGAAAACTTTATTAATGAGGAAAAAATTTTACCTGATGCATCTCCTTTAGAACAATATGAATTTGCAACAAGTTTTTTAAAAGTTGGAGATTATAATATGGCAGAAAGGGCGTTCAGAGAATTTGTGGACACAAATCCAGATAATGATCTTTCTGGAAATGCACAATATTGGTATGCAGAAACTTTTAGAATAAGACAGCTTTACACGGACGCAGCATCTGCTTATTTAGAAGGTTATCAAAAATATCCCAAGAGTGAAAAAGCACCTATTAACCTTTTGAAGCTTGGTGTATCTTTAGTTCAAATAGGAGAGAAAGATCAGGGTTGCTTAATGATTGCTGGTGTTAAAAAACAGTATCCAAATGCTACTCAATCAGTACTTCAAAAAGCTAAATATGAAGAGAAAAAGTTTGAGTGTAACAAAGAAAACTCCTAATTTTTATCTAACAAAATTAAAGGATCCCCAGGTAAGAAAATTATACAATCTATTTTCAAATAACCTCGCATCTTTGGATTTGAGCAATAAAAAGATTATGGTTGGGGTATCTGGTGGGGCTGACAGCTTAGCTGTTTTATTTTTCTCTCAGTGCTATGCTTTGAAAAATCGTGTTAAATTGTATCCTGTAATAATAGATCATAAACTAAGAAAAGAATCTACAATTGAAGCTAAAAACTTGAAGTATAAACTTAATCAAAACTTTAAAATTAATTGTAAAATTCTCTCAAAAAAAATTGCCAAAATTGATAAGAATATTCAGTCTTATGCAAGAGACTTACGATATAATTTATTTTTTAAAGAGTGCAATAAACAAAAAATAGACTACCTTATATTAGGGCATCATAAAGATGATTTAATTGAAAATTTTTTTATAAGATTTTTAAGAGGCTCTGGTTTAAAAGGACTTGTCTCTTTTGACAAAAAAGTAATAAATTATAATGGTATTAAGGTTATTAGACCATTTCTGTCTACATCAAAAAAAGATCTATTTAAAACGAATAAAAAAACTTTTGGATTTTTTGTAGACGATCCTACAAATAATGATGATAAATTTTTAAGGAGTAGAATTAGAAAACTTCTAATAAATTTAGATAAAGAAGGTCTAAAGTTTAATAAATTCTATCTAACTTTACAAAATTTATCAAAAAGTAATAAAGTTATCGACTTTTTTGTAGAGAAAAATGTTGTTGAAAATTCAAAATATTTTGAGAAAGATAAAAGGATAATATTAAACCATTCTTTCTTTAAAAATCCAGAGGAAATTATTTTGAGAAGTTTTACACGTGTAATTCAAAACATTAGTAATAAAAAAAACTATCCACGAGGCAAAAAGGTTCTTGGACTTATAGATTCTTTAAGGTTTTCTAACAAAAAAGTAAAATTAACACTTTCTGGATGTATTATTGAAAAAATAAGCAATTCAGTCGTTATTTACCAAGAAAATCGATAATTTTTTTATTAAATGATCAAAATGACACTTGTTAATTTTATAATAATTCTTAATTTAATGTCTGATGAATTTTAAAAATTTAGCAATGTGGGGTGTAATCGTTGTTTTGACGATTGGCCTATACAATATGTTTAAGAACCCACAAGGTTCGATTTCTCAAAAAAATAAAATTATTTTCTCTGAATTTTTGACTGAGGTAGATAATGGAAGAGTTGTTAAAGTAGAGATACAAGGAAAAAATATAAAGGGTGTATTCTCAAATGGGAATCAATTCACTACTTATGCTCCTGAAGATCCGAATTTAATTCAAAAACTTAGTGACAAAGGCGTTAGCATCTCAGCTAGTCCGTTAGAAGAGAAAATGCCTTCATTGTTAGGAATATTACTTTCATGGTTCCCAATGCTTTTACTAATTGCAGTTTGGATTTTTTTCATGAGGCAAATGCAAGGAGGAAAAGGTGGTGCTATGGGATTTGGCAGATCGAAAGCAAAAATGATGAACGAAGTGAAAGGTAAGGTTACCTTTAATGATGTTGCTGGTGTTGAAGAGGCAAAAGAAGAAGTAGAGGAAGTTGTTGAATTTTTAAAAGATCCAAGAAAATTCAGTAGACTAGGTGGCAAGATACCAAGAGGATGTTTATTAGTGGGTCCACCAGGTACAGGTAAAACATTATTAGCAAGAGCAATTGCTGGAGAAGCTGGAGTTCCATTCTTCACGATTTCCGGATCAGATTTTGTTGAAATGTTCGTTGGTGTTGGAGCTTCAAGAGTTAGAGATATGTTTGAACAAGGTAAAAAACATTCTCCATGTATAATTTTCATTGACGAGATTGATGCAGTAGGAAGAAGTAGGGGAGCAGGCCTTGGTGGAGGAAACGATGAAAGAGAGCAAACTCTTAATCAGCTATTAGTCGAGATGGATGGTTTTGATACTAATGAAGGTGTAATTATTATTGCTGCTACTAATAGACCAGACGTATTAGATCCAGCTCTTTTAAGACCAGGAAGATTTGATAGGCAAGTTGTAGTTTCAAATCCAGATCTAATTGGAAGAGAAAAGATTTTAAAAGTCCACGCTAAGAAAATATCAATGGCACCTGATGTTAATTTAAGAACAGTTGCTAGAGGAACACCAGGATTTTCTGGTGCAGATTTAGCAAACCTCGTTAATGAAGCAGCATTGCTAGCTGCAAGAAAAAATAAAAGAATTGTCACATATCAAGAATTTGAAGAGGCTAAAGATAAAGTAATGATGGGATCCGAAAGAAGATCTATGGTTATGTCAGAAGAGGAAAAGAAATTAACTGCTTACCATGAAGCTGGACATGCAATTGTAACAATAAATGAAAAAGCCGCTTATCCTATACATAAAGCAACAATAATACCAAGAGGAAGAGCTCTAGGAATGGTTATGCAATTACCTGAAAGAGATGAAGTTTCTCAAACAAGGGAACAGCTTCATGCACAAATGGCCATTGCTATGGGTGGAAGAGTTGCAGAGGAAATAATTTTTGGAGATGACAAAGTAACTACAGGAGCAGCAAGTGATATTGAACAAGCAACTAAAAGAGCAAGGGCTATGGTTATGAGAGCTGGATTGAGTAAGGAAATGGGACCAGTTGCTTATGGAGAAAACGAAGAGGAAGTATTTTTGGGAAGATCTGTTGCTAGACAACAAAATATGTCAGAGGAAACTGCTAGAAAAGTAGACAGTGAAATTAGAAAATTTGTTGATATGGGCTATGAGAGGGCAAGAAAAGTATTGACAGAAAAAATTGATGATTTGCACAAATTAGCAAAAGCTTTATTAACTTATGAAACTTTGACAGGTGCAGAAATTGAGGATTTAATAAATAAAAACATATATCCAAAAAATAAAGAAGATCTAAAAGTAGAAGACGATGATCAAAGCTCAGCACTTGGTTCGATGGGCTTAAAACCAAAGATAGTGCACTAAGCACTAATGAATAAATATTACACTAGAGCGTGTAATTTTTATTACGGAACAACATCAAAAAAATATATTAAAGAAAAAAAGTCTATTCCTCTTAATGGCTATAATGATATCTCTTTTGATAAAATAGAAATCATAGATAGAAAAAAAAGTAAGATTATTAATCTCAAAGATATTACTAAACTTAACAATAAACTAAAAATTAAAGTTAATAGCGATTTAAAAAATATAAAAAAAAAGAAAACTTTTAAAAAATTAAACTTGTCCAATATACCAATTTTAATGGGTATAATTAATTTAACTCCAGATAGTTTTTCCGATGGTGGTAAATACAATAAAAAAAATTTAGCTAAAAGACGTGTTAATAGTTTATTATCTAGTGGCGCAAAAATAATAGATATAGGCGGAGAATCTACAAGACCAGGTGCAAATGATATTCACCCTAGGAAAGAATGGGATAGAATTAAGAATATTTTAAAAATTTTAAAAAATAAAAAAAGTTTTGTCTCGTTAGATACCAGAAAAAGTTTTGTCATGGAGAAAGCTTCTAAATTAAAAATAGACCTTATAAATGATGTATCTGGATTAACTTACGACTCTAAAACTATAAATTATTTAAAAAAAACTAAAAAACCTTTTGTAATTCATCATATGAAAGGAACGCCAAAAAATATGCAAATTAAACCCACATATAAAAATGTACTACTTGACATCTATGACTTCTTTGAAACAAAATTAAAATATTTGAGAAAACAAGGTATTAAGCATAATAATATTATATTAGATCCTGGAATTGGTTTTGGAAAAAATTTGAAACATAATATTACTCTCATAAAGAATATTTCTATTTTTCATTCATTAGGTCTTCCTGTAATGTTGGGTTTGTCTAGAAAGAAATTTATTAAAGATATATCAAAAGAGAATGATACTAAAGATAGAATTGGTGGAACTATATCTTCTTGTATTCAAGCATATCTTCAAGGGGTTCAAATTCTAAGGGTTCATGATGTTAAAGAAATAAATCAGGCATTCAAAGTTTTTAGAGAATTACGAAATTAATAATGATTAAAAAATATTTTGGCACAGATGGAATTAGAGGAAAAGTTAATGGGTCTAAAATAAATGGTGAAATGTTTTTTAAATTTGGCTTAGCTGCTGGAACATATTTTAAAAATTTAAAAAAAAATAAACAAACTGCAATTATTGCAAAAGATACAAGATTATCAGGTTATACACTTGAACCAGCATTAGTGTCTGGATTGGCATCAGCAGGAATGCATGTTTATACTTTAGGACCACTACCAACAAATGGTCTAGCAATGTTAACAAAAAAAATGAGAGCAAATATGGGTATAATGATTACTGCATCGCATAATCCATATCACGATAATGGCTTAAAGTTATTTGGACCTGACGGACTCAAACTTTCAGACAAAATCGAAAAAAAAATTGAAAAGTTAATTGATTCAAATATTACTAAAAATCTATCAAAACCAATTGAGTTAGGCAGAGTTAAAAGATTAGAAAATGCTAATGAAAGTTACATAAAAATATTAAAACAAAATTTTCCATCTTCTTTTAGTCTAAAAGGGATTAAAATTGCTTTAGATTGTGCAAACGGAGCTGGTTATAGAGCTGGTCCGGATTTATTTAAATCACTAGGTGCTAAATTATATAACACCGGTACATCTCCAAATGGATTAAATATAAATCTTAAATCTGGATCTACTTATCCAAGTAAAATTTGTAAAATGACAAAAAAAAATAAAGCTCATATAGGCATTTCATTGGATGGAGATGCAGACAGAGTAATTGTTTGTGATGAAAAAGGAAAAATTATTGATGGAGATAAAATTCTTGCAATGTTGGGTGAGAGATGGAAAAGAAAAAAAATTTTAAAAGGAGGTGTAGTCGGCACATTAATGTCAAATTATGGCTTAGAAAATTTTTTTAAAAACAAAGGCATTAAATTTATAAGATCAGATGTGGGAGATAGATACGTAAAAGAAAAAATGAAAAAAAATAAATTTAATTTAGGTGGAGAACAATCGGGTCATATAATTCTTGGAAAATTTGCTACGACAGGAGATGGATTACTGGTTGCATTAGAAATTCTTTTTTCATTGAGAAAAATAAAGAAAGCAAGTCAACTTTTTAATAAATTTAAACCCACCCCTCAAATATTGGAAAATGTAGAAGTTAAAGACAAATCAATTATTAATACCCCGAGATGTAAAAAAGCAATTAACGATGCAAATAGAATAATTAAAGATAAAGGTAGAATATTAGTAAGAAAATCCGGTACCGAGCAAAAAATAAGAATTATGAGCGAGTCAGAAAATTCAAGTTTAAATAAATTGTGTGTTAATATAATTAAAAAGTCTATTAAGTAAATTGAGAATCAAATCTAAAATATTAATAATTGCAGGATCAGACTCTTCTGGTGGAGCGGGTATCCAAGCAGACATTAAATCTGTTACATCACTTGGTTCTTACGCAATGACTGCAATTACAGCAGTTACAGCCCAAAATACAACTGGGGTTAAATCGATAATACCAATACCAAGTAAAGAAATTTCCAGTCAGATTGAATTCACATCTAAAGATATCAAACCAGATTCAGTAAAAATTGGGATGTTACATTCTGCACAAGTTATAAATTCAGTATTAATATCAATAAAAAAATTAAAATTAAAAAAAATAATACTAGATCCTGTTATGGTGGCCAAAGGTGGAGCTAAACTTATTGATAATAAAGCTATTTTAGTCCTGAAAAAAAAACTATTAAAAAAAGTTGATTTAATAACACCAAATATTCCTGAAGCAGAAATACTAACTAAAATAAAAATTAAATCTATGTTGGATATGAAAAATGCTGCTCAAATATTATTAAATTTGGGTGCTAATAACGTTTTAATTAAAGGTGGTCATCTAAGCACTCAAGCTCTGAAAGACATTTTTGTAAATAAAAAAGAAACTGCAATATTTACAAATAAAAAAATTAAAACAAAAAATACTCATGGAACTGGATGTACATTATCAAGTGCAATTGCAACGTATTATGGATGTGGAAAAAGTCTAAAGAAATCTTGTGAGTTAGGTATTAGATATGTAAACAATGCGATAAAGACAAGACCAAATTTTGGAAAAGGAAATGGACCAATTAATCACTTAAATAGTTTTACTATAGAAAAAAAATTTAGATGAATAATGTAGTTGTTGTTGGATCACAGTGGGGAGATGAAGGAAAAGGTAAAATAGTTGATTGGTTATCCAGCGAAGCAGATGTTGTTGTTAGATTCCAAGGCGGACATAATGCTGGTCATACCTTAGTAATAGATGGTGTTACTTATAAATTAAGATTATTACCATCTGGAATTGTAAGAAAAAATAAAATTTCAATTATAGGAAATGGAGTTGTTGTAGATCCTTGGGCGCTTTTAGACGAAATTGAAGAAGCTAAATCCAAGGGTGTAGAAATTAATGAAAATAATCTGATATTGTCAGAGGCTGCCACATTAATTTTACCTTTTCATAGAGAGATGGATGAAATAAGAGAAGACTCTGCAGGTAAATCGAAAATTGGAACTACCAGAAGAGGAATTGGTCCAGCATATGAAGATAAAGTAGGAAGAAGATCTATAAGAGTAATGGATCTTGCATCAAAACAAAATCTTGGAAATCGATTATCACTAGTGCTTGAGCATCACAATGCAATCCGAAAGGGATTGGGTAAGCCAATATATGAAAAATATAAACTAGTTGAGGACTTATTAAAAATAGCTCCAAATATTTTAAAGTATTCTGCACCTGTCTGGAGAAAGATAGATGAATTTAAATCAGAAAATAAAAAAATCTTATTTGAAGGAGCTCAAGGAGTACTACTTGATGTTGATCACGGTACATATCCATATGTAACTTCATCTAATACAGTAGCAGCTTCAGCCGCAACAGGATCTGGGTGTGGTCCAAACTCAATAAACTATGTATTAGGTATCACAAAAGCATACACAACACGAGTAGGTGAGGGACCTTTCCCAACAGAATTAACAGATGATATTGGTAATCATTTAGGTGAAAAGGGACATGAATTTGGAACTGTAACCAGTAGAAAAAGAAGATGTGGCTGGTTTGATGGAGTTCTAGTAAGACAAACCATAAAGATTTCAGGCATTGATGGAATAGCATTAACTAAATTAGATGTATTAGATGAACTTGATGAAATAAATCTTTGTGTGGCTTATAAGCTGAATGAAAAAGAAATAGATTATTTCCCTGCTGCCGTAGAAGATCAGTTAAATGTCAAACCGGTTTACAAAACATTCAAAGGTTGGAAATCTAAAACTCAAGGAATAAAAAAATTTGAAGATTTACCTAATAATGCAAAGATTTATGTAAAAGCTATTGAAGAATTCATTGAGACAAAAATATCTAGTATTTCAACAAGCCCTGAGAGAAAAGATACCATTCTATTAGTAGATCCATTCTACTGCTAATAAAAAACTGAATTAATTTGCGGGTAGTAAATTTTTTGATTTAGCAGAGTTAAGCATATGTTTTTGAAGTTTTTCAAAAGCTTTATTTTCAATTTGTCTTATTCTTTCTCTGCTTATTTTGAATTTCTTACTTAAGTCCTCTAAAGTTATCGGATCATCTGTCAATCTTCTAGAGTAAAGAATTTCTTTTTCTCTTTCATTTAAAATTTTAATCGAATCCTGAAGAAGATCTTTTCGTTGTTCCATTTCTTCATTTTGTGCAAATTTAAGTTCTTGATCCATATCATTATCCACAACCCAATCTTGCCACTCATCACCGTCCTCTCCAATTGGTGCATTTAATGACTGCTCTTTACCTGATAGTCTTCTATTCATAGATACCACCTCTTGTTCACTAACATCTAATCTGTTTGCTATATCTTTTACGTGTTCATCACGTAAGTCACCCTCTGTTCTAGGTGCAATTTGATTTTTTAGTTTCTTTAAATTGAAAAAAAGTTTTTTCTGAGCTGTTGTAGTTCCCATTTTTACTAAGCTCCATGATCTTAGAATATATTCTTGAATAGAAGCTTTAATCCACCACATTGCATAAGTTGCAAGTCTAAAACCTTTTTCTGGTTCAAATTTTTTAACAGCTTGCATTAAACCTACGTTACCTTCTGAAATCATTTCATTAAGAGGCAAACCATAGCCTTTGTAACCCATCGCTATTTTAGCAACTAGTCTTAAATGACTTGTAACAAGTTTTTCAGCTGATTTAACATTTCCTGTAGTTTTCCAATTTTTAGCAAGCATGTATTCTTCTTCAGCATCTAGCATAGGAAATTTTTTAATTTGGGCCAGGTATGCTGCCAAACCACCTTCATTCGAAAGAGTAGGCAAATTGTATGTGTCATTGCTCATTGGAAGTATTTATGTAATAGAGAAATATTTTTTTACAATCGTTTTATTTACTTAATTTTCTTAGTTTTTTTAAGATATCACTTAAATCGTTTGGGATATTTGACGAAAATTCTAATCTTTCCTCTAATCTAGGATGGACAAATCCCAACTGTTTTGCATGCAAAAATTGTCTATCTAGATTTAAAATTTTATTATTAAGATCTTCATCAATGTTTTTAAATTTTTTAAATTTCTTTTTATATTTTTTATCTCCAAGAATGTTATTACCTTTGTATGACATATGAACTCTAATTTGATGTGTTCTTCCGGTTTCTAATTTACATTGTATAAAACTTAAAGTTGGAACTTTATCATTCTCAAAAAGCTCTAAAGTTTCGTAATGCGTAATTGCCTTTTTACCTTTGCTAGATGACACTTCCATCATTTGTCTGTTTTTTGAACTTCTAGTTATTAATGTTTCAATTGTTCCTTTTTGAGGTCTTAATTTTCCCCATATTAAAGTTTGATAAACTCTTGTTATAGTGTGTTCGGAAAACTGAATTGATAATTTTTCATGAGTTGGATTATTTTTTGCAATTACAATTAATCCTGATGTGTCTTTATCAATTCTGTGAACTATTCCGGGTCTAAGCTCATCTCCTATGTTAGATAAATTTTTACTATCATAATTCATTAGTGCGTTAACTATTGTATTATCATAATTACCAGCACCAGGATGCATCGAAATTCCAGAAGGTTTGTCAATTACGATTAAGTCTTCATCTTCATAAATTATATTTAATTTAAACTCATAAGGTTTTAAACTTTGTTTCTTAGGTTCAATAATTTCAAGTTCAATGTTGTCATTTAATTTAGTTTTAATTGAAGGGTCTTGGACAATTCTCTCATTAATTTTTAATTTACTATTTAGTATTAAATTTTTTACTCTAGTTCTGCTTAAGCTTTTATCATGATTTGCTAATATTATGTCTACTCTCTTGTTATTATCTTCTTCTTTAACAATAAAATTGATGATATTTTTCATAAATTATTATATTAAATTAGCATGCGTTCGTAGCTCAACTGGATAGAGCGCCAGATTTCGGCTCTGGAGGTTCAGGGTTCGACTCCTTGCGGGCGCACCACTATTCACCCATATTAATAAGCGTCCCTTTATTTTTTGCGACATTGAATGAATAATAGAATAATACAATTGATAATACAAAGTAAACCCCATTCCACAAGAATGCATAATAGATATTTTGGATATCTACAGTTTGATTAATCAAAATATTTCTTGCCTCCTCAAAAATATATACCAACGGTAATAAGTAAGCTATTTTCTGAAACACTTCTGGCAATATTTCAATTGGATAATAAATGCATCCAAATGGAGCTAATAAAAACATTGTAGACCATGCTATATTTTCAAAAGAGGGTCCATATCTCAATAGACCAGCCGATACCAGGATGCCAAGTGTTATTCCAAATAAATATAGGCTCAAAAATAAAAAGAATAAAAATATTCCTAAATCTAAAATAGAAATACCAAACAATGGTGAAGTTAAAAGCACTGCTGGTATTAAACCTATAAGAGCTCTAATTAATGCTGTAGCAACAAGTGAAGTTAATATTTCACCAATTTTCATTGGTGCAATAAATAAATTTGTAAAGTTTCTACTCCAAATTTCTTCAAGGAATAGCATATTAAATCCAATGCTTGTTCTAAAAAGAAAATCATAAAGGATTGCGCATGTTAATATAACTCCTACCGCATTATTATAATATGTTGTATGTGTAGCAAAAAAATTTGAGATAAATCCCCACAAAGTAATTTGAATAGTTGGCCAATAAACGAGATCTAAAACTCTTGGGAAAGATCTAGTTATTAAATAAAAATGTCTTAAAAAAAGACCGTACATCCTAGTTAAGCTCATTTTTACTCCTAGATAATTTTAAAAAAACTTCCTCGAGGTTTTTTCTGCCATGTTTATTGATTAATTCTTCAGGATTTCCTTTGTCAATTATAATTCCTTCTTTCATCATTAAAATTGATTTACAAAGCCTAGTGACTTCATTCATATTATGAGAAGCAAGAAGTATGGATATTTTTTTTTCTTTTTTATAATCTTCCAAAAAGGACCTAACAAAATCACCTACTTCTGGATCCAATGATGCAGTTGGTTCATCCAATAATAATACTTTCGGCTCGTTAATTAATGCTTTTGCTAGACTTACTCTATTTTTTTGTCCAGATGATAATTCACCTGTAATGTTATTAAGCAATCCTTCTAATCTTAATTTCTCTGATAAAAATTCGATCCTCTCATTAATATTATTTATTTTGTATAATTTTCCGTAAACAGTCAGATTTTGCTTAACTGTAAGTTTTTTGGGTAATTCAATATATGGAGATATGAAGTTAATCTGTTCTAAGATTTCAATTCTATTCCCCTCTAATTTTTGACCATTTATAAATATTTCTCCACTTGTTGGTTTTAAAAGTCCCAACAACATTCCAATAGTAGTGGTTTTGCCTGACCCGTTTGGACCTAATAGGCCTAAAATTTCGTTTTCTTCTATGCTAAAGCTTATACCTTTGACAGCCTCATTCTTTCCATAATTTTTTTTTATATTTTTTACTTCTACTAAATTTTTCATTTTTTTGATGCTCTAAGAAGTCTATCGTTAATTACTAATCCAAAGTTTTGGTTTGGTATTCTTTGAACAGCAATTTTTTTGTAGCCTAACTTCTTAATTTTTCTTAATGTTTTATATAAATTTTTAACACTCTCCATTAGATTATTTGTCTTACTTAAGTAAAAATAATTCTTATTATTTTCTTTTTTCTTCTTAATTAGAATAAAAGCCTCATCTTTTTTTATTTTAACTGCGTTTAATCTAATGGGTATACCTGGTGAATAGTGGATTCCCCTTCTCCCTGGAGAATTTATATTGCTTTTATTATGTAATTTAGTTTTTAAATTTGTTTTTAATTTTTTACTTAATATAGAAATATCTAATCCACCCAATCTTAAAATTTGGGGTTTTTTTACTAAACTTATTATCGTGGACTCAACACCAACTTTTGACCTTCCGCCTTCTAAAATAAATTTAATTTTTTCTCCAAATTCATCATATACATCATCTTTTGTTACTGGACTTATCCCTTCAGAGATATTTGCACTTGGAGCTGCTAAAGGATATTTTAAAGATTTTAATAATATTCTAGCAGTTTGATGACTTGGGAATCTTACGCCTAGTGTTTTTTTATTATTTGTAACGTTTTTTGAAATTTTACTTTCTTTTTTTAGTTTTAATATAAATGTGATTGGTCCAGGGCTTAATGACTTATAGAGTTTATAAAATAATTTATTCGTCTCACAATCTTTTTCCAAATCTTTAATACTATAATAATGAACTATTAAGGGGTTATCAGCAGGCCTTCCTTTTAATTTAAATATTCTTTTGGTAGCTTTATCAGAATAGGCATTAGCTGCTAATCCATAGACAGTTTCTGTTGGTATCCCAATACATTCGTTATTATTTAAATATTTTACTGCTTTTTTAATATTTGAATCGTTAATTTTCATATAATATTACAAACTATTATATGAATGAAAAAATTTTGCCAGATGATATTGAATCAAAATCTTTGAGTGAACTCACAGATATAGCAGAACGTTTAATTCAAGAATTAGAAAATAAAAAAAATTTGGAAGAATCTATTGATAATTATCAATATTTAATAAAGTTAAATAATCTAATAGAGAAAAAATTTCAAAAAGACTCAAAGAATATATCTGAAAGTACTAAACTAAAAATTGAAGAATTAAGCTCAAAAAAATGAAAAAAAAATTAGTTAAAACCGTTAATGAAGTAAATAAATTTTTAAAAAATTACTTAGCAAAACAAAAAAAAACAGATCTAATTATGCCTATGAAGTATGGTTTATTTCCTGGAGGAAAAAAAATAAGATCTAAGCTTATTTTTGATGTTGGAAAAATTTTTAATATAGAAAAAAAATATCTTTTATATTTAAGTTCAGCCGTTGAATGTATACACGCTTATTCACTAATACATGACGATTTACCTTGTATGGATGATGATGATATTAGAAGAGGTAAATTAACAACACATAAAAAATTTGGAGAATCAACTGCAGTTTTAGCTGGAAACTCCCTTTTGACATTAGCTTTTGAAATTTTATCTGATCCAAAGTTCAATATAAATAACAATAAAAAAATATCCCTAATAAATCTAATATCTCAATCATCAGGTCACCAAGGAATAGCTGGAGGTCAATTTTTGGATTTAAATTATGAAAGAAAAAAAGTTTCTAAACAAAAAGTTATAGATATGGAGATTAAAAAGACTGGAAAATTATTTTCATTCAGCTGTTTGTCTCCAGTTATTTTGACAAATAAAAAAGATCAAATAAAAAAATTCTTAATTATTGGTGAAAAAATTGGTTTACTTTTTCAAATTGCAGATGATTTAATTGATTATAGCAGTACATCAAAAACTGCAGGAAAAAAAACAAATAAAGATTCAAAAAGAGGAAAAGCAACATTAATAAGTTTACTAGGATATAAAAATGCTATTAAATATGCATCAAAACTAAAAAAAGAAATATTTAACAGTTTAGTTAGCTATGGAAATAATGCTGGTGATTTAAAAGAGACAATTGAATTTATATTAAGTAGAAATAAATAAATGCAGAATTATAAATATTTAAATAATATTAATTTTCCTTCAGATATAAAAAAACTGAATAATGAAGAATTAAAAGCTCTATCAGATGAAGTAAGAAAAGAAATGATTGATGCTGTTTCAAAAACAGGCGGTCATCTTGGTGCAGGTTTAGGTGTTGTAGAGTTAACAGTAGCACTCCACTATGTTTTTGACACACCAAAGGATAAATTGATATGGGATGTTGGCCATCAATCATACCCTCATAAAATTTTAACAGGAAGAAAAGATAAAATACGAACTTTAAGACAAGGAAGTGGATTATCTGGTTTTACAAAGAGATCAGAAAGTGAATTTGACCCTTTTGGTGCAGCTCATAGTTCTACTTCTATTTCTGCTGGACTTGGCATTGCAACAGCAAATAAATTATCAAACAAATCAGATCAGGTTATAGCAGTTATTGGAGATGGTGCTATGAGTGCAGGAATGGCATATGAAGCTATGAACAATGCTGGAGATTCTAAAACTAAAATGATCGTAATTTTAAATGACAATGATATGTCAATTGCAAAACCAGTTGGCGCAATGAAATCTTATCTTGCTAAAATTTTTTCAGGTAAGATTTATTTTAGTTTCAGAGAAACAGTTAAAATGATTATTTCATCCTTTTCAAAAAGATTTAGCAAAAAGGCTGGAAAGGCTGAAGATTTTTTGAGATCGGCTGTCACAGGTGGTACATTATTTAATTCATTAGGTTTTTATTATGTTGGTCCAATTGATGGTCATGATTTAGATGTTTTATTGCCAATTTTAAAAAATGCAAAAGAAAGTAATCATAATGGTCCAATACTAATTCATATAAAAACTCAAAAAGGCAAAGGATATAGTTTTGCTGAAAAATCTGATGATAAGTATCACGGAGTTTCAAAATTTGATGTTCAAACTGGAGTTCAACAAAAATCAACAACTAAAGCTCCTGCTTTTACAAAGGTATTTGCAAATACATTAGTAGAGCATGCAAAGAAAGACAGTAAAATTGTAGGTATAACTGCAGCTATGCCGTCTGGCACAGGAATGGACACTTTTAGTAAAGTTTTCCCGGATAGAACTTTTGATGTTGGAATTGCTGAACAACATGCTGTTACTTTTGCTGCAGGTTTAGCCACAGAGGGTTATAAGCCTTATGCAGCAATTTATTCAACATTTTTACAAAGAGCTTATGATCAGGTAGTTCATGACGTTGCAATTCAAAGTTTACCAGTAAGATTTGCAATTGATCGAGCTGGTTTAGTTGGTGCCGATGGAGCCACTCACGCAGGTGCTTTTGATATTACATATTTATCAACTTTACCTAATTTTATTGTTATGGCAGCAAGTGATGAAGCAGAATTAGTAAGAATGGTTAATACGTCAGTAGATATTAATAATAAACCGTGTGCATTTCGATATCCAAGAGGAAATGGAATAGGTTTAGAATTACCTGATATCAACGAAAAAATAGATATTGGAAAAGGAAGAGTTATAACCGAAGGAAAGAAAGTTGTCCTAGTAAGTTTTGGAAACAGATTAAAAGAATGTCTATTGGCTGAAGAAAGTTTAAAAAAAATGGGAATTAATCCAACAATTATAGATGCTAGATTTGCAAAACCTCTTGATGAAAATCTTATGTGGCAAGTTGCAACAAATCATGAAGTGCTTATTACATTGGAAGAAGGTTCTATTGGAGGTTTTGGAGCCCATGTGAATCATTTCTTAAATGAAAAGAATTTATTAGATAACAATTTAAAATTTAGATCAATGATTTTGCCTGATAAATTTTTAGACCAAGATAAACCTGAAGAAATGTATAAAGAAGCTGGTTTAGACGCTAAATCTATTGAAGCAAAGGTTTTAGAAACTTTAAATTCTAAAGTTGTAATTAAAAAAACGAATTAATTACCGCATTGAGCTTTATTCATTAAGTAGTGATCAAGAATTACGCAATGCATCATTGCTTCACCTATAGGTACTGCTCTAATACCAACACACGGATCATGTCTACCTTTAACTGAAATTGAAGTATTTTTTCCAAATTTATTAATTGTTTTTCTTTGAGAAAGAATTGATGAAGTCGGTTTTACTGCAAATGAAACCATTATTTCTTGACCACTAGAAATTCCTCCAAGAATTCCTCCAGCATTATTTGATTTAAATTTCGTTTTATTTCCTGTTTGGGACATTTCATCAGAATTTTGTTCACCAGAAAGTTGAGCAGAGTTCATGCCTGATCCTATGTTAACCCCTTTTACAGCGTTAATACTCATCATAGCTGATGCCAAATCCATGTCTAATTTAGAATAAATTGGAGCTCCTAATCCGACAGGCACACCTCTTGCTCTTACTTCAATAATAGCCCCACATGATGAGCCAGCTTTTCTTATTCCAAGTAAATATTTTTCCCACAATTTTAAAACTGTTTTATCAGGACAAAATAAAGGGTTTTTTGCGATAAATTTGTCATTCCATTTTTCTGTGTCACATCCCAGTATTCCTAATTGTGTTACTGCTCCAATTACACTGTATTTTTTCCCAATAATATTTTGCAAAACTTGTTTTGCTATTGCCCCCGCTGCAACTCGTGAGGCAGTTTCTCTTGCTGACTGTCTTCCTCCTCCTCTGTAATCCCTAATTCCATATTTTTTAAAATATGTATAGTCAGCATGACCAGGTCTAAATTTATCTTTGATATTTTTATAGTCCTTAGACCTCATATCTTTATTGAATATAATCATTGAAATTGGCGTGCCGGTTGTTCTTCCCTCGAACGTACCAGATAAAATTTCTACTTTATCGTCCTCTTTTCTTTGAGTTGTGAATTTAGATTGGCCAGGCTTCCTTTTATTTAATTCTGACTGTATGTCGCTGATATTAAGCTTAATATTGGGAGGACATCCATCAACAACACATCCTATTGCTGGTCCATGCGACTCACCCCATGTAGTAAAACGAAAAAATTTTCCAAATGTATTAAAAGACATTATATTATTATATAAGTTATTTTGTTTAAATTATGAACGAAAAAAATTCTTTAGGATTAGATAAATGCTTTGGAGAACTCGATAATCCAATATTATTATTCACTGAATGGTATAACGAGGCAAAGAAAACCGAAATAAATGATCCAAATGCATTAGCTCTAGGCACTATTGACGAAAAAGGTTATCCGAATGTAAGAATGGTATTACTCAAAGACTATGGAGAACATGGATTTGTTTTTTACACTAACTTTAATAGTAATAAAGGAAACTCAATAAAGAGTAATCCAAATATTTCAATGTGCTTTCATTGGAAAAGTTTACTTAGACAAATTCGTATAGTTGGAACTGCTGAAAAAGTTTCAGATGAAGAAGCTGATAATTATTATAATTCCAGAAGTTATGGAAGTAGAATTGGTGCTTGGGCGTCACATCAAAGTTCAATTTTAAAAGATAGAGAAGAACTAAACCAATCTATAAAAAAATTTAAAGATCTCTATAAAGATGAAAATAATGTTCCAAGACCTGATCATTGGTCAGGATGGAGGTTAAAACACCACGAAATTGAATTTTGGTTAGATGGTGAAAATAGAATTCACGAAAGGTTAAAATATATTAAAGAAAATAATGATTGGAAAAAAATTCTTTTATCACCTTAAAATTTTCTATTAATACTAAAAGAAGTTAAATTTTTAAGTATAGTTTTTTCTTCACAATCTTGGAATATACTTAATGAATTTGATGCTAAACTTATATAGTGCTCCGCTTTTTTGTAACACTCATTAATTATATTATTTTTTTTTACCAACTTAAGTACATATTCAAATTGTTCTTTAGATCTGATATTTTGTTCAAATATTTTTTTTAAAACTAATTTTTCATCTGAAGATAATTTTTGATTTAATAGAATAATTGGGAGAGTTACCTTGCCTTCAAAGAAATCTTTCCCTATCTCTTTACCAAACATTTTTAATTCTGAGTTATAGTCAAGTGTGTCATCTGCAATCTGAAATGTTAATCCAAGGTTTTTTCCATAGAATTCTAGTGCATCTTTAAATTTATTCTCTTTATCAGTAATTATCGACCCAACTTTTGAAGATGCTGAAAATAAAGCTGCAGTTTTAGATGAAATTATATTCAAATATGTTTCTTCCAACATTTCAGAGTCACCTTTATGTTGTAACTGCAAAACTTCTCCTTGAGCAATAGTTGACGATGTAGAAGACAGAAGTTTTAACACTTCAATACTTCCATCCTCAACCATCATTTCAAAACATCTACTTAATAAATAGTCCCCAACAAGAATTGATGACTGATTCCCCCAAATTTTATTTGTAGTTTTTTTGCCTCTTCTTAAATCTGCACTGTCAATTACATCATCATGCATAAGAGTTGCTGCGTGTATAAGCTCAACACATGCAGCTAGGTTTACATCTCTAATCCCTTTTGTATATCCACACAATTTAGCACTTTCCAAAGTAAGCAATGCTCTTAATCTTTTACCACCACTAGTCATGTGATAAGCAGTCATTTCTTTAACTAGCTCAACTTTACTATCTAATTTATAAGAAATTTTGTCTTCAACTAAACTTAGCTTTTCATCAACAGAATTTACTAAATCTGTATACGCATTAGTTATTTGCTTTTTTAATTGAACTACTGAACCCATAAATTCAAAATATTACATTAAGTTTATTAATATACTTATCAATTGACGCACCTAATTCTTCAACTATAAGTAGCTTTATAATTAAGTAAAATTTTTATAATCATTTGTATGTTTTCATTTTTTAAAAAAAAAAAAATTGTTAGTCATTTAAGACTTACCGGCGTCATAGGAAATGTTGGAAAGTTTAAACAAGGAATAGAATATTCCTCTCAAGAAGAAATGATAAAAAAAGCTTTTTCAGTAAAAAAAGCAGAGGCTGTTGCAATTTCAATTAATTCACCAGGTGGTTCACCCGTTCAATCACATCTAATATATAAATTTATTAGAGAACAGTCTAAGAAAAACAAAAAAAAAGTAATAGTTTTTGCCGAAGATGTTGCTGCATCTGGAGGATATCTAATTGCATGCGCAGGTGATGAGATTTATGCTAATGCAAGTTCTATAATCGGATCAATAGGAGTAATTTATTCTTCTTTTGGTTTTAAAGATTTAATTCAAAAAATAGGGGTTCAAAGAAGGGTTTATACAGCCGGAAAAAATAAAAGTACTCTGGACCCTTTTTTAGACGAGAAAGAAGAGGACATTCAAAGATTAAAAAATATTCAACTGGAACTTCACCAAGAATTTATTAATGTTGTAGAGGAAAGTAGATCAACAAAATTAAACAAAACTGATGTTGAACTTTTTTCTGGAGAATTTTGGTCTGGCAAAACATCTTTAAAACTTGGTTTGATAGATGGAATAGGGAATGCTGAACAAATACTAAGAGAAAAATTTGGTGAAGATGTTGAAATTAAAAAATTTGAAAAGTCCAAAGGGTGGCTTGCCAAAAAACTTTCGTCTTCAGAAGACCATGCGGATAAATTGATAAGTGTTTTAGAAGAAAGATCTATTTGGCAAAAATATGGTTTCTAAAAAAAAAACAAAAAATTCAAAATCATTTATTTCTTTTCAGGATACAATTTTAAATCTTCAAAAGTACTGGTCAAAAAAAGGTTGCGTTATTTTACAACCTTATGATTTAGAAGTTGGAGCAGGAACATTTCATCCAGCAACAACTCTAAGATCATTAGGTTCTAAACCATGGAAAACAGCTTACGTTCAACCATCAAGAAGACCAACAGATGGAAGGTATGGAGAAAATCCTAATCGTTTGCAACACTATTATCAATTTCAAGTTTTAATAAAACCTTCACCAAAAGATATTAAAAAAATGTACCTTAATAGCCTTTCATCAGTAGGTATTAAATATGAAGAGCACGATATCAGATTTGTAGAGGATGATTGGGAAAGTCCAACTTTAGGTGCTGCTGGTCTTGGATGGGAAGTATGGTGTGATGGTATGGAAGTTACTCAATTTACTTATTTTCAACAAATGGCAGGTATGGAATGCAATCCAATATCTGTTGAAATTACTTATGGTTTAGAGAGATTATGTATGTTTATTCAAGGTAAAAAAAATGTTTTTGATTTAATTTGGAATGATGAGGGAGTTTTATACAAAGATGTTTTTCATCAAGCTGAAAAAGAATTTTCAGCCTATAATTTTGAGTATGCAAACACAGATAAATTATTTAAAATTTTTGATATGCTCGAAGAAGAAGCAAAATCATTAATTGAAAAGAAAATTTCTCTTCCAGCATATGATCAATGTTTAAAATCAAGTCACGTGTTCAATATTTTAGATGCTAGAGGAGTTATAAGTGTTGCTCAAAGATCAGAATATATTGCAAGGATAAGAGATCTAACAAGAGAAATTGGAAAAATTTGGGTAGAAACACAAAATTAAAATGTCTGAATTTTTCCTTGAATTATTTAGTGAAGAAATACCTTCCAGATTACAAATCAATGCTAGAAATGAATTAACACAAATTTTAAAAAAATTTTTTGACGATAATGAAATTATAGTTAAAGGTAAAATTAATACTTATTCAACTCCAAATAGGCTCATTGTTCATATAAATAAGATACCTAAAGATTTAATAAAAAAAGCAGAGGAAATTAGAGGTCCTAATATAAATGCTCCAGAAAAGGCTTTGGAAGGATTTTTAAAATCCAATAAGATAAGTAAAGAAAAAGTTTTCAAAAAAAGCACTGAAAAAGGCATATTCTACTTCTACAACAAACCATCACAAAAAATAAAAACTTACGATTTATTAAAAGAAAATATTGCAAGTTTGCTTTTAAAAATTTCATGGAAAAAATCAATGAAATGGGGCAATCATGATTTATATTGGGGAAGACCGTTAAAATCAATATTAGCTTTATTTGATAAAAAAATAATTGAATTTAAATTAAACCATTTACTGAGTTCAAATAAAACTTTTACAAATAAAGATCTAGAAGATGAAGTAAAAAGTTTTGTTGATTTTAAATCTTATATAAAATTTTTTAAACAAAATGGAGTAACAATTGACCAAAATAAAAGGAGAGTATTTATAATTAAAGAAATAAATAAAGCAACTAATCAAAAAAAAATTCATATAAACGTTAATGAAAAACTTATAGACGAAATAATAAATATTGTTGAAAAACCAAAAATTTTAGTATGTGAGTTTAATAAGAAATTTTTAGAAATTCCACAAGAAATACTTATTATAACAATGCAACATCACCAAAAATATTTTCCTACATTTGATAGTAAAAACAAAATAACAAATAATTTTATAGTTGTGGCAGATTGTAAGGACAAAAAAGGATTAGTTAAATTAGGAAATCAAAATGTTGTAAATGCAAGGTTGGCAGATGCAGAATTTTTTTGGAACAGAAATAAGTCTCAAAATTTAGTTAAACAGGTATCTAGATTGAAGCAAATTAATTATTTTAAAGGATTGGGAAGTTATTTTGATAAAATACAAAGAGTAAGAAAACTAAGCGGAATAATATCAGATGAACTTTTAATAAGTAAAGAAAAGATAGAAATTGCCTCCTCAATTTGCAAAGTAGATTTGATGTCAGATTTAGTTGGAGAGTTTCCCGAATTGCAAGGCGTGATGGGTGGATACTTTGCAAGAGAGCAAGGTTTTGACGAAGAAATAAGTTTAGCTGTTTCAGAGCATTACTTACCAAGTGGTATTGATAGTAAAGTTCCAAAAAAACCATACAGCATAGCATTATCTTTAAGCGACAAAATAGACTCCTTAGTTGGATTTTTTGGAATTAATCTCAAACCAACTAGTTCAAAAGATCCTTATGCCTTAAGAAGAATGGCAATTAGTTTATTAAGGTTAATAATTGAAAATCAAAAAAAAATAAAATTACGAGATCTGATAAATTATTCAATAAATTTATACAAAGATCAAAATTACTCTTTTGACTCAAAATTGATAAATGATGAATTGGGAGATTTTATTTTAGAAAGATTAAAAAATTATTTGAAAGAAAAAAATATTAGGTCGGATATTATTGAGTGCTCCATTAATTCATATGGAATAGATGATTTACTGAAAATTTTTAATAAATCATTAAATTTAAATAAAAATATTAAAAAAGATATTGGTCTCGATGTTATTGCAATTTATAAAAGATCTGCAAATATTTTGAATAGCGAAAGTAAATCAAAACTAGAAATTGTAGGTTCTGCCGATCCTGGTCTTTTTAAAAATGATTATGAAAAAAATCTTTATAAAAAAATACATACTATAAGAAAGTATTTTTCAAGTATAGGTAGAGACGAGAATTATGATGAAAGTCTTAAAACACTTTCAAGTGCCAAAATAGAGGTTAATGAGTTTTTTGATAATGTCATAGTTAATGATCAAGAGGAAATAATTAAAAAAAACAGACTAGAACTTTTAAAAATGTTGTGTAAAAGCTTCGATAATTATTTTAACTTTTCTAAAATAGAAGCATAAATGCCAAAATTAGTATTTAATTTTAAATCTAAAGACACAAAAAAAATAAAAAACCCAAAAAATATTTTAGGAGGTAAAGGTGCAAATTTATCTGAAATGGGAAGGATGGGTTTGCCTGTCCCACCTGGATTTACGATTTCTACTGAAGTTTGTCATTTATTTTATAAAAATAAAAAGAAATTAAAGCCAAAAATCATAAATGAAATAAATAAAGAATTAAAAAATATTGAAAAAGCTTCTGGTAAAAAATTTGGAGATTTGAAAAATCCTTTATTATTATCTGTAAGATCTGGCGCAAGAGTATCCATGCCAGGAATGATGGATACTATTTTAAATCTCGGACTAAATGACAAAACTGTGATTGCTTTGGCAAATAAAACATCAAATATTAGATTTGCAAAAGATAGTTATAGAAGATTTATACAAATGTATGCAAATGTTGTTATGGGTGTTGAAAGTTATAATTTTGAAGAATTAATTGAAAATTACAAACTTACAAAAGGTGTTTTGCTAGACACTGATTTGGATGAAGATGATTGGGATGGATTGATTAAAGACTTTAAAAATATTGTAAAAGAAAAAACAAAAAAAAATTTTCCTCAAAATATTAATGAACAATTACTAGGTGCAATTAGTGCAGTCTTTTTGTCATGGGAGAGCAATAGAGCAAAGGTCTATAGAAAATTAAATCATATCCCGTCAGATTGGGGAACTGCAGTAAATGTTCAGTCTATGGTTTTTGGTAATATGGGTAATGATTGTGCGACAGGTGTTGTATTTACGCGTAATCCATCCAATGGCTTCAATGAAATCTATGGCGAGTATTTAATAAATGCTCAAGGAGAAGATGTTGTAGCGGGAACAAGGACGCCCCAACATATAACTAAGAAAGCAAGAAAAGATGCAAAAGAAACACTTCTTTCAATGGAAGAGTCTATGCCTAGAGTTTACAAAAATCTAAAAAATATTCTTATAAAACTGGAGAAACATTATAAAGATATGCAGGATGTGGAGTTCACAGTCGAAAATAATAAGTTGTGGATGTTGCAAACTAGATCAGGAAAAAGAACTGCGAAATCATCAGTCAAAATTGCTGTCGATATGGAAAGAGAAAAACTCATCACAAAAAAAGAGGCTGTTCTTAGAGTACAACCAAATTCATTAGATACTTTACTTCATCCAACTTTAGATGAAGCAGCGAATTTAGAAGTAATAGCCAAAGGCCTTCCAGCTTCTCCAGGAGCAGCTAGTGGAAAAGTAGTATTTACATCTGATGAAGCTGAAAGATTAAATGGAATGATGCAAAATACAATCCTAGTAAGAGTAGAAACATCACCTGAAGATATAAATGGAATGCATGCAGCTAAAGGAATTCTTACTGCAAGAGGAGGAATGACCAGCCATGCTGCAGTAGTTGCAAGAGGAATGGGTAGGCCTTGTGTATCTGGCTCAAGCGAAATAGAAATAGATTACCAAAATAAAATTTTTAAAACAAAAAATAATGAAATTAAAGAAGGTGATTTAATTACAATTGATGGATCAACTGGTAGAATTATAAAAGGAGAAGTTAAAACAGTTAAACCCGAAATTTCGGGAGATTTTTCTAAACTTATGAGTTGGGCTGACAAATTTAGAAAACTAAAAATTAGAACTAACTCTGAAACACCTCTTGATAGTAAAACTGCTAGAGAATTCGGAGCTGAAGGAATAGGTCTTTGTAGAACAGAGCATATGTTTTTTGATGAAGAGAGAATTTTATCTGTAAGAGAAATGATTTTATCAAAATCAAAAGAAGATAGGGCTAGTGCTTTAAAGAAATTACTTCCTTTTCAAAAAAAGGATTTTATTGATATCTTTAAAATTATGAATGGTCTACCTGTTACAGTTAGATTATTAGATCCACCGCTTCATGAATTTTTACCGAAAAATCAAAAAGAAATTAGCGATGTAGCAAATGCTTTAAACATCAAAAGTTCAGAATTAGAAGGTAGAATAACAGAACTTCATGAACAAAATCCAATGCTGGGTCATAGAGGTTGTAGATTAGGTATATCGTTCCCAGAGATATATGAGATGCAGTGTACTGCGATTTTTCATGCATTAGTTGAATGTAAAAATCTCAAGATAAAATCTATTATTCCGGAGATCATGATACCTTTGGTATCTACTGAAGCAGAAATAAAAATAATGAAAGATTTAGTGATTAGAGTTGCAAAAAAAGTTGAAAACAAAACCAAAACAAAACTAAATTTTTTAGTGGGGACAATGATTGAGCTCCCAAGAGCAGCAATTAAAGCAGATGATATATCTAGACATGCAGAATTCTTTAGTTTTGGAACAAATGATTTAACACAAACAACTTTTGGAATTAGCAGAGATGATAGTGGCAAGTTTTTAAATGATTATATTGATAATAAAATTTTCGATATCGACCCATTTGTTTCTATAGATGACGGAGTTGGGGATTTGATAGAAATAGCAGCAAAAAAAGGTAAAAAAATTAACAAAAAAATTAAACTTGGCATATGTGGTGAACACGGAGGTGATCCTAAAAGTATCGACTTTTGTGCACGTGCTGGTTTAGATTATGTATCTTGTTCACCTTACAGAGTGCCTGTTGCAAGACTTGCTGCTGCTCAAGCTCAATTAAAAAACAAAATTAAATTCTAGATTTCTAATTTTAAGTCTAAAGCATTCATTGAGTGAGTTAGAGATCCTACAGAAATTCTATCTACTCCAGTAGAAGAAACATTTTTAACATTCTTTAAGTTAATTCCTCCTGATGCCTCAGTTTCATAAAATTTCCCAGACATTTTGACTGCTTTTTTTAAATTTTTTGAGTTCATATTATCTAATAAAATTCTATCAAATTTCAGACCCAAGATTCTCTTTAACTGAGATAAATTATCAACCTCTACTGTTATTTTTTTTCCACCCTTATTTTTGATGGCTCTTTTAATTAAATTTTCAAAATTTTTTTCAGAACTTATATGATTATCTTTTATTAAGTATTCATCACTTAAGTTAAATCTGTGGTTTGTTCCACCACCTAATTTAACAGCATATTTTTGAATTACTCTAAGATTTGGAATCGTTTTTCTTGTACAGCATATTTTAGTTTTTTTTCCTACCTTTTTTACAAACATATTTGTTTTCGTTGCTATTCCAGAAATATGAGAAACAAAGTTTAGTGCTACTCTCTCGCCAGTTAAAATATTTTTTAAGTAACCATCAATAGTCGCAACTACATCTCCTTTTTTAATTCGAGATCCATCTTTTTTTTTTTTTTTAAATTTTATTTTTTTATCAATTAATTTAAAAGTTTCTTTTGCAAATTCTATACCACCCAAAATACCTTTTTGGTTACTTATCATTTTAACTTTCTTTTTAATGTTTTTATTAATTAATTCTGAGGTAATATCGCCTGATGGATATAAGTCTTCATTCAAAGCTAATTTACATGAAGATTTTATAAAATTTTTACTTAATTGAATTTTAGACACAGATTTTATCTGCCTATTTCTGCCATTCTCTCTACAGATTTTCTTGCTTTTTGAATTGTCTCATTGTCCATAATTAATTCGTTGGTTTCATTTTCTAAACAATCTAATATTTTAGGCAAAGTAATTCTTTTCATATGAGGACAAAGATTGCATGGTCTAATGAATTCAACATTTGGATTATCAATTTGGACATTGTCACTCATCGAGCATTCTGTGACCATCATAACTTTTTTTGGTTGATTATCTCTCACATATTTAATCATTCCACTTGTAGAACCTGCAAAATCAGATGCTTGTATTACATCAGGAGGACATTCGGGATGTGCTATTATTTTTATGCCTGGATTAGCTTTTCTAATATCATTAATTTCTTGATCATTGAATTGTTCATGCACTTCACAAGTTCCCTTCCAAGAAATAATTTCTATATCAGTTTGTGATGCCACATATTTAGCTAAAAAATCATCAGGTAAAAATATTACTTTTTTTACTCCTAATGACTCTACAATTTTTACTGCATTTGCAGATGTACAGCAAACGTCAGTTTCGGCTTTAACATCAGCAGATGTATTTACATACGAGACCACTGGAACGCCAGGATATTGTTTTTTCAGATTTCTAACATCATCACCTGTTATAGATGAAGAGAGTGAGCAGCCTGCTTTCATATCTGGTAGTAAAACTTTTTTTTCAGGACTCATTAGTTTTGCAGTTTCAGCCATAAAATGAACACCACACATCACAATTATATCTGCTTTTGTTTTTGCAGCCTCTACTGCTAACGCTAAAGAATCTGCAGAAAAATCTGAAATGCCGTGATAAATTTCTGGTGTTTGATAATTGTGAGCAAGAATTACTGCATTCTTCTCTTTTTTTAATTTATTAATTTTATAAATATATGGTGCATGTGTAGCCCATTCTATCTCAGGAATTTTTTTTGATACTTTGTTATAAATTGAGTTTGTTGCTTTTTTAATTTCACTTGTAAATTCCATAAAAAAAACTTATCAACTTGAATTAGAATTGTCATTCATTTAATCTGCCGCATAACATGCGGTCATGCTGAAACTGGTAGACAGGCACGGTTGAGGGCCGTGTGGGCCTAGCCCATGAGAGTTCGAGTCTCTCTGACCGCACCAAAAACAAATATTTATTAAGGGGCGTTCTGTTGCCAGGTGCCCCAAACCCCGTAACTTAATTAATAAATTAATTAAGCTGCAAGTGCGTAACTTTCGTTAGCATTTATAAATTAGCCCTTCACGGCGGAACAATACCGAACGAAAGAATAACTTTTAGTCATCCGTCGATCCTAATTCACCCCCATAAGTTGAAAATGGTGGAGGTGGTGGGTACTGCCCCCACGTCCGTAATGGTTATTACGAAATTCGTTTATCGTCATAGTTGGAAAACCAACATTAATAATATAAAACCAAATTCAATAGATTCAATAAATTATTCATGAAGTTAACCGACGAACAAATAAAAGAAATAAAAGATCAGCAATCTCAGCAAAATTCAACAAAAAGAGTAACAGCTCCAGAACTTGAAAAAATTCTGTACGATGCAATTCCAATATTAGATCACGGTTTTATAAGAGTTGTTGACTATATGGGCGATGATACTTCTGTAGTTCAATCAGCTAGAGTTTCTTATGGAAAAGGCACAAAAAAAGTTTCAACAGACTCTGGTTTAATAAAATATTTAATGAGGCATTGGCATAGTACTCCTTTCGAGATGTGTGAAATAAAATATCATGTAAAGCTACCTATATTTATAGCTAGACAATGGATTAGACACAGAACAGCAAATGTAAATGAATACTCTGCAAGATACTCAATCTTAGATAAAGAATTTTATCTACCTGAGCCACAACATCTTGCTGCTCAATCACAAAGTAATAGACAAGGTAGAGGCGATATTTTAGATGGAGAAAAAGCAAAAAGAGTTTTGAATTTATTGAAAGGAGACGCTGAACAAACTTATAATAATTATGAAACTATGCTTAATGAAAGATATGATGGATCAACTATAGACGAGAATGCTGTAGGTTTAGCAAGAGAGCTTGCTAGAATGAACTTAACATTAAATACTTATACCCAATGGTATTGGAAAACAGATTTATTAAATCTGATGAATTTTTTGAGGCTTAGAGCAGATCATCATGCACAATATGAAATAAGAGCTTACGCAGATGCTATGCTTGATACTGTAAAAAAATGGGTTCCAATAACTTATGAAGCCTTTATGGATTATAGGGTTGGTGGAACAGAAGTTTCGGCAAAAGGAAAAATTATTATTCAAAAACTTATAAAAGGTGAAAATATTTCTATCGATGATACAGGATTATCGAAAAGAGAATGGAACGAACTTATGGAAGCTTTTGATCTTAAAGATAAATTGATTTAATTTTTTCTGCAAACTTAAAATATTTTTTTGATATCACATGGTCTGGTTTGCTTTCTACTATCGGCAAACCTAAATCTCCTTGCTTTCCAACTTCAGGATCAATTGGTATTTCACCCATAAAATCTTTTTTAAATTCTTCAGCAGTCTTTTTGACACCTCCTTCGCCAAAGATTGCATACTTCTTTCCATCATCTCCAATGAAATGACTCATATTATCTATAAGTCCTAATATTTTTACTTTAAGTTTATCAAACATCCTTATTCCACGTTTTACATCCTGTAAGGCTATTTCTTGTGGTGTAGATATAATAATTACTCCATCCATGTTAATTTCTTGCGCAAAAGTCAATTGTGTATCACCAGTTCCTGGTGGCATATCAACAATTAAAAAATCTAAATTTTTCCACAAAACTTTTTGTGTAAAAGTTTTTATCGCAGAAATTACCATTGGACCTCGCCAAATCATTGGTGTTTGCTCTTCTGTTAAAAATCCTATGGACATACATTGAATTCCATATTTTAAAATTGGTTTTAATTTTTGTCCGTCACTTTCAGGCTTTTCGTTTATTGAGAATAATTTTGGCAATGATGGTCCATATATATCTGCATCAAGCAAACCAACATTTAAGTCCATTTTTTTTAATGCCAAAGCAAGATTCGACGCAAATGTTGATTTTCCTACTCCTCCTTTTGCACTTGAGATTGCAATTGTAAACTTTGTTCCAATAATCGGGTTCCTTCTAAAGGTTTTTGGCTCAGTTTTTGCCTTTGTTGTGTCACTTAAACCTACTTTTTTATTGTCCATGATTTACCATTACCTTGTTTTTAATAATAAAGACACTATATAGAGTGACGTATTATGAGTGATTTTAAAAATCAAAGCCCATGGGGAACACCTCCAGGAGGAGGTGGTAGTGGAAATGGTGGATTTAGAAAAGGCCCTACTCCTCCAAATATCGATGAAGTTATAAGTAAACTACAATCAATAATAAATAGATTTTTGGGTGGAGGTAAAGGTGGCGCTAAGCCAATAATAATTGGTCTTATTATTCTTCTAATAGTTTGGACTTTAAGTGGTCTTTATAGAGTTTTACCTGATGAGCAAGGCGTTGTTTTAAGATTTGGAAAATTTGTTAAAACTACACAACCTGGATTAAATTACCATCTTCCTTTTCCAATTGAAAGTGTATTAACCCCTAAAGTTACAAAAGTTAATCGGATGGATATTGGGTTTAGGTCTGAAAGAGACAGTGGATTTTCCTCTGGTGGAGTTGCAGATGTTCCAGAAGAGAGTTTGATGTTAACAGGAGATGAAAACATAGTTAACATAGATTTCTCAGTATTTTGGGTAATTAAAGATGCTGGTAATTTTTTATTTAAAATTCAAGATCCAGAAGGAACAGTTAAAGCAGCTGCTGAAACAGCGATGAGAGAAGTTATTGCAAGATCTGATATTCAACCAATTCTGACTGAAGGTAGATCTCTTATAGAAGCTGACACTCAGGAAATAATACAAGGAATTTTAGATGAATACACAAGTGGAATTCAAATTACACAAGTTCAAACCCAAAAAGCCGATCCACCAGACCAAGTTATTGATGCATTCAGAGATGTCCAAGCTGCAAGAGCAGATATGGAGAGATCAAAGAATGAAGCAGAAGCATATGCTAATGATGTGATTCCAAGAGCACGAGGAGAAGCAGCAAAAATTCTTCAAGCAGCAGAAGCTTATAAAAAAGAAGTTGTTGCTAAGGCAGAAGGAGAAGCAAGTAGATTTTTATCAATTTATAATGAGTATGCAAAAGCTAAAAAAGTAACTCAAGAAAGAATGTATCTTGAGACAATGGAAGAAGTTTTAGCTGATATTAATAAGATAATAATAGACAAAAATTCAGGTGAAGGTGTAGTACCATATCTACCATTACAAGAATTAAAGACAGGAACTAATTAAAATGAAAGCTGGAAAATTTTTATTACCAATAATAATACTAATCGCTGCAACAATTTACTTTTCAGTTTTTATAGTAAAAGAAGTTAATCAAGCTATTGTTCTTCAATTTGGTGATCCTAAAAGAATTATATCAAAACCAGGAATTAATTTTAAAATTCCATTCATACAAAACGTTGTATTCCTAGATAAAAGAATTTTAAATCTAGATACACCACCAGAAGAGGTCATTGCATCAGATCAAAAAAGATTAATAGTCGATGCATTTGCAAGGTTTCAAATAATTGATCCTCTTAAATTTTATATATCTGTTGGAAATGAAAGAGTTGCAAGATCAAGACTGGCAACAATTATAAATTCAAGGATAAGAAACGTACTTGGTCAACAAGAATTGCAAACACTTTTATCTGAAGATAGAACAAAACAGATGTCTTTAATTCAAGAAGGTGTAAATAATGAAGCAGAAAATTTTGGTATTAGTATTGTTGATGTAAGAATTAAAAGAGCAGATCTTCCTCAAGCAAACAGTGACGCAATTTTTAGAAGAATGCAAACTGAAAGGGAAAGAGAGGCAAAAGAATTTAGAGCAAAAGGTGCAGAGATGGCAGTAACAATTACCTCAACTGCTGACAAAGAAGTAACCGTTATACTTGCAGATGCACAAAAAAAATCTGAGATTATGAAGGGTGAAGGCGATGGTTTGAAAAACAAGATTTTCGCTGAAGCCTTTGGACAAGATCCTGAATTTTTTGCATTTTATAGAGCTATGCAGGCATACCAAAAAGCTTTAATCGGCGGTGAGACTTCAATGATACTTTCACCAGATAGTGAATTTTTTAAATTTTTCGGAAATATTGATCAAAAAGTAGAGTAAATTTCATGAGAGAATTGATCATAGCATTTGGTCTATTCCTTTTTATTGAAGGTATTCTTTACGCCATATTTCCATCAAAAATGAAAAATATGATAATGAAATTAAAAGATGCTACTGATAATCAGTTAAGAACTGGTGGATTAATATTTGCAGTGATTGGTTTTTTTATTATTTGGTACTTAAAAAGATGAGATACATAAAGATTTTACTACTAATATTATTTTCAATTAATATCCAAAATATTTCCAGCGCAGCAAATATGCCTGCGTCTTTTGCAGATCTAGCTGAAAAATTAATGCCGTCAGTAGTAAATATCTCGACTACAACAACAGTAACAACAAGGTCTAATCCATTTCCATTTGAATTTCCTCCTGGATCTCCTTTTGAAGATATGTTCAAAGATTATGGAACTCCTCAAAAAAGACAGACAAGTGCGCTTGGATCAGGTTTTATAATAGATGAAAAAGGAATTGTTATTACAAATAATCACGTGATACAGGGTGCAGAGGATGTTTTTGTTAGAGTTAATGGTGAAAAAAATATAAAGGCAAAAGTAATTGGAGCTGATCCTGGTATGGATTTGGCAGTTCTTCAAATAGAGTCAGATCAGAAATTTACCCCAGTTAAATTTGGAGACTCTGATACTGCAAGAATTGGTGATTGGGTTATTGCAATTGGGAATCCATTTGGCTTAGGTGGAACAGTTACTGCAGGAATAATCTCTGCAAGAAACAGAAGTATTGGTCTTTCTAGATATGAAGACTACATTCAAACTGATGCATCAATTAACCAAGGTAATTCAGGAGGTCCATTGTTTAATATGGATGGAGATGTAGTTGGAATTAATACAGCAATATTAGGTCAATCAGGTTCAATTGGAATTGGTTTTGCAATACCTTCTAATAGTGCACAAAAAGTAATTAATCAATTAATTGAATTTGGTGAAACTAAAAGAGGATGGCTAGGTGTTAGAATACAAACAGTCACAAAAGATATTGCAGATGTTGAAAAATTAGATGAACCAAGAGGAGCGCTTGTTGCTAGTGTAGCTGAGAATAGTCCATCAGATAAGGGAGGAATTAAAGCTGGAGACATAATTTTAGAATTTGATGGCAAAAAAATTAATGAAATGAGTGAGCTTCCGAGAATAGTTGCAGAAACTGAAGTTGGAAAAAAAGTAAAACTCAAAGTTTGGAGAAATAAAAGAGAAATCACAAAAGAAATTATACTTGGAAGACTGGAAACATCTGAAGATTTTAAATCTCAAGGTTTAGTAACTGAAAAACCTAAAGAAGATACAATAGAAGGATTGAAAATAAAAGTAAGATTGCTAAATAAAGATGATATTAAAGAAAGAAATTTACCAAAAAATACAACAGGATTAGTTATCACTGAGATCGATAAAGATAGCCCGGTTAATTATCTTCAAGTAAATAATATTGTTGTTGAAGCACAAAAGAAAAAGATTAACACCATTGGAGATTTAGATAACATTGTAAAACTAGCTCTAAAAAGTAATGATAAAAGTTTACTTATCGCAATTTACAATAACAATAACCAAAGAAGATATATTGGTGTTAAACTAAATTAATGGACCAAAAGTCCAAAATAATTCTTATTTCAGGACCAACAGCATCTGGAAAATCAAGATTCGCTATTCAGCTTGCGAAAAAAATTAATGGTGAAGTAATAAATGCAGATAGTATGCAAATATTTAAAGAACTAAAAATTCTTACAGCAAGACCACAGGGAAATGATTTAAAAAATATAAAACATCATTTATATGGATTTAAAAGTGTAAAGGATAATTATTCCACAGGAAATTGGCTTAAGGATGCTAAGAAAAAAATTAATAATATTAAGAAAAAGAAAAAGATTCCGATTCTTGTTGGTGGTACAGGTTTATATTTTAAAGCACTTGTCGATGGTATTGTTAAAATTCCCAATATTCCACTCACTATTCGAAATAGAATAAGAAAAAGACAGTCAAAAATAGGACAAATTAAATTTTATTCTGAACTTATTAAGCTAGACCCACTTTGCAAAAAAAAAATTAACAAAAATGATTCTCAAAGATCAATAAGAGCTTATGAAGTAAAAAAGTTTACAAATAAATCTTTGTTTGATTGGTATAGTGAAACATACTCTGATTTTACTCAAGACAATTTCATAAAGTTATATATCGATTATCCTAGAGAGAAGTTAATAGAAAGAATTACTATAAGAACAAATGAAATGTTAAGAGATGGGGCAATAAAAGAGGCTAAAATGTTTTATAAATTAAGAGTAAGGAAAGATTTATCATCAAATAAAGTTATTGGTCTAAGTGAGATTAAAGATTATCTGGAAAAAAGAATAAACCTTAATGTACTTAAAGAAAAAATATCAATAAAAACAAGGCAATATGCTAAGAGACAGTCTACTTGGGCAAGAGGACAAATGTCTGATTGGCAAAAAATAAAATTTGATAGCACTAAATCATTTATAAAAAAATTTCCTAAATCCGCATAGATTGCTTGACCTATTAGCACAACTTCAGCTAGATTGTCTGAATGTCAAAATTATACTCTGGAGCTGAAATCGTATTTAAATGTATGGAGGACCAAAATGTTGATCATATTTTTGGTTATCCAGGCGGCGCCGTGCTTCCAATTTATGACGAATTACAAAATTTTAAATCAATTAAACACGTTTTAGTTAGACATGAACAAGGCGCAGGCCATGCAGCAGAAGGATATGCAAGGTCATCAGGTAAACCAGGTGTAATTTTAGTAACATCAGGACCTGGCGCAACAAATGTAGTTACAGCTTTAACTGATGCATATATGGATTCTATTCCATTAGTTTGTATCTCTGGACAAGTTCCAACTCATTTAATTGGTACAGATGCGTTTCAAGAATGTGACACAACTGGAATAACAAGACCTTGCACTAAACATAATTGGTTAGTCAAAGATATAAATGATTTAGCTAGCACAATACATAAAGCATTTGAAGTAGCAACTACTGGTAGGCCAGGACCAGTTTTAGTTGATATACCAAAAGATATTCAGTTTCAAAAAACAAAATATAACAGACCAAAAAAAGAAAAAAAACTTAACGGTAAATCTCACAACCATTTTAATCAAAATAGTATTGATGAATTAATTGAATTAATGAGTAAATCGTCAAAACCTATTTTTTATACTGGTGGTGGAGTAATTAATTCTGGACCTAAGGCTAGTGAACTTTTAAGAGAACTTGTTTATGCAACAGGTTTTCCTATCACATCAACTTTACAGGGATTAGGATCTTTCCCAGGCGATGATAATCAATTTTTAGGAATGTTAGGTATGCATGGAACTTATGAAGCAAATAATGCAATGCATGATTGTGATTTGATGATCAACATTGGTGCACGTTTCGATGATAGGATAACAGGGAAAATAGATGAATTTTCTCCAAAATCAAAAAAAGTTCACATTGATATAGATCCATCATCTATTAATAAAAATGTTAAAGTTGATTTAGCTATTGTTGGAGATGTGAAAACTGTGCTTTCATCTACTTTGAAAAGTTTAAAACAAAAAAAATCAAAATTTTTAAAATCGAATAAACAAAAAACTTCTAAATGGTGGGAAAAAATTCAAAAATGGAGATCAGTTAGATCTTTAGATTACATTGGAAGTGAAGAGACTATAAAACCCCAATATGCAATTGAAAGATTATATGAATTAACTAAAGATAAAGACTCCTATATTACAACTGAGGTTGGACAGCATCAGATGTGGGCTGCACAACACTATAAATTTAATAAACCAAATCGTTGGATGACTTCCGGTGGTTTAGGAACTATGGGATATGGTTTACCAGCTGCTGTAGGAGTACAAGTCGCTCATCCAAAAAAATTAGTTATTGATATTGCGGGAGAGGCTTCAGTGTTAATGACGATACAGGAAATGTCTACAGCTGTACAATACAACCTTCCAATTAAAATATTTATATTGAATAATCAATACATGGGTATGGTTAGACAATGGCAAGAACTTTTACATGATAAAAACTATTCTGAAAGTTACACTGCCGCTCTACCAGATTTTGTTAAATTAGCTGAAGCCTACAACTGTGTTGGTATTAGAGCAAAAACACCAGAAGAGTTAGATGATAAAATTATAGAAATGTTAAACACAAATAGACCTGTAATATTTGATTGTATGGTTGATAAAGTAGAAAATTGTTTTCCAATGATACCATCAGGAAAGCCTCACAATCAGATGATTTTAGGGCCTAAAGATCAAGAAAGTAAGAAGATTACTGGCAAAGGTAAGTCCTTAGTTTAATGCCTAATTCAAAATCAGCGTATAGTTTTTCAAATAAAAAAGAGAAACTTGATACACATATAATAGTCGTTTGGGTGGATAATGAAGCCGGTGTGTTGGCTAGAGTAGTTGGTCTATTTTCTGGTAGAGGTTATAATATTGAGTCTTTAGCAGTTGCTCAAGTTGATGAAAAGTTAAATATATCAAGGATAACAATTGTAACTACTGGAACACCACAAGTTGTTAATCAAATTAAACTTCAATTAAGAAAACTTGTGCCTGTTCATAAAGTTGCAGATTTTAAAAGAGAAGATAAAGAAGTCATTTTTAAGGAGATGGCATTATTTAAAATTGTTGGTCCTAACAATAAATTAGAAAGTGCATTGAAAGCTTGTAAAAAATATAATCCTGTAATATTAGACAAAACAAAAAAATCAAATGTTATTCAAATAACAGCTTTAAGACGAGAAATAGACAAGATGTCAAAGGATTTAAAAAAATTTGGATTGGTGAGTGTTTCAAGAACAGGAGCCGTAGCTATGACAAGAGGTGCAGATATATTTAAATAATTAATTAGGAGAAAAAAATGAAAATGTTTTATGAAAAAGATACTGATGCAAATTTAATAAAGGATAAAAAAATCGCAATTTTTGGATATGGTAGCCAAGGACACGCTCATGCTTTAAATCTAAAAGATAGTGGGGTAAAAGAAGTTGTTGTTGCTCTTCGAGAAGGATCTTCAAGTATTGAAAAAGCAGAGTCTAAAGGTTTGAAAGTTATGAACCTTTCGGATGCTGCTGAATGGGCTGATGTTGTGATGATTTTAACTCCAGATGAATTACAAGCAACTATTTATAAAAATCATATTGAGCAACGTGTAAAAGAAGGTACATCCATAGCTTTTGCTCATGGATTAAATGTTCATTATGATTTGATAAAAGCTAGAAAAGATTTAGATGTATTTATGGTAGCACCAAAAGGACCAGGTCATTTAGTTAGAAGTGAATATCAAAAAGGTGGTGGAGTTCCATGTTTATTTGCAGTTCATCAAAATGGATCAGGCAAAGCTAGAGACCTAGCAATGTCATATGCTTCAGCTATAGGCGGTGGAAGATCAGGTATAATTGAGACAACATTTAAAGACGAAGTAGAGACAGATTTATTTGGTGAACAAACAGTATTATGTGGTGGTCTTGTTGAATTAATTAAAAATGGATATGAAACTTTAGTTGAAGCAGGATACGAACCAGAGATGGCTTATTTTGAAACAGTTCATGAAGTTAAACTTATTGTAGATTTAATTTATGAAGGCGGAATAGCTAATATGAATTATTCTATATCTAATACTGCCGAATATGGAGAATACGAGTCAGGGCCAAGGATTATAAATAAAGAAGAGACAAAAAAGAGAATGAAAGAAGTTTTATCTGATATCCAGTCTGGTAAATTTACCAAACAATGGATGGATGAATGTAAAAATGGTCAGAAAAATTTCCTAGCTACGAGAGCAAAACTAGCAGAGCATCCAGTTGAAAAAGTTGGTGCAACTCTAAGAGAAATGATGCCTTGGATTGCCAAGAAGAAGCTTGTTGATAGTGATAAGAAATAACTTGATGTTAAAATTGGGCTAATTCCCCCAAATTATTTTGCAATCTGAGCGAGAGCATGTATTATGCTCGAGCTAAAAATTATAATGTCAGAAAAAGAAAAATTATTTATATTTGATACGACTATGCGAGATGGTGAGCAATCGCCAGGCGCATCTATGAGTGTCGAAGAGAAAATTCAGATATCTAGAGTATTTGATGAAATGGGAATAGATATTGTTGAAGCAGGTTTTCCAATAGCATCACCAGGAGATTTTGAAGCAGTTTCTGAAATAAGTAAAATAATGAAAAACTCAATTCCATGCGGTCTTTCAAGAGCACTAAAAAAAGATATTGATGCATGTCACGAGTCACTAAAACATGCTCCAAGATTTAGAATTCATACTTTCATTTCCACAAGCCCACTACACATGAAACACAAACTTGAAATGACAAATGATCAAGTTTTAGATGCAATTAAAGAAAGTGTTACTTATGCAAGAAATTTTACAGATGATGTAGAATGGTCATGCGAAGATGGTACAAGAACTGATATGGATTTTATGTGTAAAACTGTAGAACTTGCAATTAAATGTGGAGCCAAGACTATAAATATTCCAGATACTGTCGGATATTCTATACCCGAAGAATTTGCAAAAACAATTAAACACTTAAAAAATAACGTTCCAAACATAGATAAAGCAATATTATCTGCACACTGTCATAATGATCTTGGCTTAGCAGTGGCAAATGCATTAGCTGGAGTTTCGGAGGGCGTAAGACAAATAGAATGTACAATTAATGGAATAGGCGAGAGAGCAGGTAATGCTGCTTTAGAGGAAGTAGTTATGGCAATTAAAACTAGAAATGATTTAATGCCTTACAATACTGGTATTAAAACAGAACTAATAAGCAAAGCCTCTAAAATAGTTTCAAATGCAACAGGCTTTCCAGTTCAATTTAATAAAGCTATAGTTGGAAAAAATGCTTTTGCTCATGAGTCAGGAATTCATCAAGATGGAATGTTAAAGAATAGAGAGACTTATGAAATTATGACACCAGAAAGTGTAGGTGTTAAGAAAACTTCTCTTGTTATGGGTAAACATTCTGGAAGACATGCTTTTAAAGATAAATTATCTGACTTAGGTTATTCAGATCTTACTGATGATATTATCCAAGCTGCTTTTGGAAAATTTAAAGTATTAGCTGATAAAAAGAAACATATTTATGATGAAGATATAGTTGCTTTAGTTGATGATAGTTTAATTGTAGATAATAAAATAAATGCAATTAATTTAAAATCTTTAAAAGTATTTGCTGGTACAGGAGAACCACAAAAAGCTGAAATGACATTAGATGTTTATGGTGATATTAAGAATACAACTGAAACAGGGGATGGACCAGTTGATGCAATATTTAAGTGTATAAAGAAATTATTTCCTCACGATGTAAAATTATCTCTTTATCAAGTGCATGCAGTAACAGAAGGTACAGATGCTCAAGCAACTGTCAGTGTAAAAATTGAAGAAAATGACAGGACTACAGTAGGCCAATCAGCTGATACAGACACTTTAGTTGCATCAGCAAACGCATATTTAAATGCATTAAATAAAATGCTTATAAAACGTGAGAAAAAAGCACCATCTCAAAATATTAAACATCAAAAAGTGAAAGGAATATAGTTAAATGTCAATGTTTGCGAATTTAAGAAAGTTTTGGAGCCAAGATATGGCAATTGATCTTGGTACAGCTAATACACTAGTTGTTTTAAAAAGCAAAGGTGTAGTTTTAAATGAACCATCAGTTGTAGCAGTTGTTGATAATAAAGGAAAAAAATCAGTTTTAGCAGTAGGTGATGAAGCTAAAACAATGTTGGGTAGAACACCAGGTAATATTCAGGCAATAAGACCTTTGAGAGATGGTGTGATTGCTGACTTTATTGTGACAGAAGAAATGATTAAACATTTTATAAAAAAGGTTCATAAAAAAACAATTGCAAACCCTAGAATTTTAATTTGTGTACCAACAGGATCAACACCAGTTGAAAGAAAAGCTATTCAAGACAGTGCATTAGCAGCTGGAGCTAGAAGAGTTCAGCTAATTGAAGAGCCAATCGCAGCAGCAATTGGAGCTGGTTTACCAATCCAAGAAGCAACAGGATCAATGGTTGTAGATATTGGTGGTGGAACAACAGAAATTGCTGTTATGTCTTTAGGTGGTGTTGTTTATTCTGAATCGCTAAGAGTAGCAGGAGATGCAATGGATAATGCATTGAAAGATTATATGAGAGAAGAATATAATCTAATGATTGGAGATAGTACTGCTGAAAAAATCAAAAAAGATATTGGTACTGCAATACCCACAAATAATAATACTTATGCAGTCAAAGGTAGAGATTTAAGATCAGGAACACCTAAAGAGGTAAATATCTCAGAACAAGATACTTCAGAAGCTTTAAACCCGATACTTAAAGAAATTGTATCTGGAATAAAAAAAGCATTAGAAAATACACCCCCGGAGTTATCAGCCGATTTAGTTGATATGGGTTTAACAATGACAGGAGGAGGATCACTTTTAAAAAATATAGATAAAAGATTCTCTAAAGAAACTGGATTACCAGTAAATATTGCTGATGATCCGTTGTCATGTGTTGCAATAGGAACAGGAAAGGCGTTAGACGATCAAGAAATATTTTCTACTGTGCTATCTGAGTATTAAATATTATGTCAACAGAATCGAGTAGAGATGATTTTATTATTGCTATTCGTTCAGCATTTTTAAAAAAAGGAAACAGACAAAAGTTTTCTTTATTTACTCTATTAATCATATCTATTCTAGTTTTATCATTAGAGTATTTTAAAACTGGTCCAGTTGAGCAATTTAGGTCTATTACAAAAGATATAATATTTAGAGGCTCATATGTCGTATCTAGCCCATTTAAATATGTAAAAGACAAATACTTCCTCTTTCAAGATCATATGAGAATGTATGAAGAGTTTTCAGTCCTAAGAAATAAGAATCTCGATCTTGACTCACTTAGAAAAGAAATTGATTTTTATAAATCAGAAAATGCTCTTTTAAAAAAATTGATAGAAGAAAGAGATCTTTTTTCTAAAGAATTCATGTTGACTAAGATTTTATTGGACAAACAAAGTCCTTATTTAAAGTCTTTAATAATTAACAAAGGTCAAAAAAGTGGAGTTAAATTAGGATCAGCTGTTAAAGATCGGCTATATTACATTGGAAAGGTTGTAAATGTTAACTTTTTAAGCTCAAGAGTATTACTAGCTAACGACCTTAATAGCAAAATCCCAATCATTATCGAACCGAGTGGAATAAATGCTATTCTTTCAGGGAACGGAAATGATGAGTATGCAGAGTTAGAGTACTTACCAAAAGACAACGAAATAAAAGAGAACGAAATTGTATATACCTCTGGATCAGATGGCACAATTCCACCATCAATTCCTGTCGGAAAAATAATTATTCAGGAAAATAAAAAATATGTGAAGTTTTTTAGCAATTTAAATCAACTTAATTATGTGCAGGTGAATAAGTAAAATGGCCAGAGGAGATATAAAAATTTATCAATACCTATTAAATGGTTTTCCAATTATTTTATTATTTTTCTTTGCTTTGACAGGCTACTCATTTTCATTTAATGTTTTTAAAATTAATATCTCTTTCAATATTATTCACTTAATTGTTTTCTATTGGGTTTTAAGAAAACCTGAAATGCTTGGTTATGGACTTATTTTTTTCGCAGGTGTTATTAATGATGTTGTTCAAAACCTACCAATTGGAGTTTCATCAATAAATTATCTTTTACTCTGTGTTATTGCATCTTTTTTTAGGGCAAGAACTTTAGTTCCTAACTTAATTTATGATTGGATACTATTTTTTATCGCAATATTAATTGTTAGCTCAATTCATTTTACAGTATTAGCAATTTTCTTTGATGGAAATATTAGTTATGGGGCTTTAATGTCAACAGCCTTCTTTTCATTTTTAATTTACCCAGCAGTGGCAAAAATATTTAATCAAATTTACTTACTAGGTTTAAGACAAGAAAATGTTGAATAGAGGAAGAAACATAGAAAAGGGTAGAGTTATAACAAGGAGGATGTTTATTCTGGCTGCAGCAAAAATATTACTTTTTGCTGGTATATCTTCAAGGTTATATAATTTACAAATTTCTGACAGAGAAAAGTATGAAATTTTATCTGATAAAAATAGAATACGTGAGTGGAAAACTCCTCCTCAGAGAGGCATAATAGTAGATAAATTTAATAAAGTACTAGCAAGTAACGATAGGGTGTTTCAGCTACACTTAATATTAGATGAGATTAATGATTTTGATGTAACAATATTCAAAATTAAAAATTTAATTGGTTTAGATCAGTTTCAAATTAAAAAATTATATAAAAAAAAGGAGAGATTAAAACCTTGGGATACATTAGTAGTTTCAGATAATTTAACTTGGGAACAATTCTCGAAAATTAATCTATATTTACATGAATTAGAAGGTGCAAAACCTGTATTATCCACATCTAGGTTTTATCCCTATGCGAATGACTTGGTACATATAGTTGGTTATGTTGGTGATGCTAGTCCAAATGATCTTGAAAAACCTGAGATAAAAGAAAATTTTGTTCCAGGTCTAAAAGTTGGAAAATATGGAATAGAAAATTCACAAGAAAAAATGTTAATAGGTAATTACGGTATTAAAAGATATGAAGTTAATGCATCTGGAAAAAGAATAAGTCAAATAGATTATATTAAAGAAAGACAAGGTAATAAAGTTAACTTAACTATAGATATAGAAATTCAAAAATATGCTCAAGAGCTGCTTAAAGGAAAAGCAGGCTCAATATGCGCAATGGACATATATACTGGAGAAGTTGTTGCAATGGCATCATCACCAACTTATGATCCAAATAAATTTACACACGGAATTAATCAAAAAGATTGGCAAGAAATCAGAAATAACCCCTTAAAACCATTAATTAATAAGTCTATTGCAGGACTTTATTCTCCTGGTTCGACTTTTAAGCCACTAGTTGCTCTAGCAGCTCTAGAATATGGAATATTAGACCCTAATAAAACAATAAGATGCAAAGGTCATAAGCATCCATATGAACTATATGGAGTAAAATATCATTGTTGGAAAAAAGAAGGTCATGGATACATGAAGCTCAGAAATGCCATCAAACAATCTTGCGATATATATTTTTATGAAATGGCAAGATTACTTGGGGTTGATAAATTATCAATAATTGCAAAAAGATATGGTCTTGGGACTAATGTGCTTGGTGAGATTTACAATGATGAAAAAAATGGTTTGGTTCCTGATACAAAATGGAAAAGACGTGCATTAGAGCAAAGTTGGTACTTAGGAGAAACTGTAATCAACGGTATAGGACAAGGCTATATTCAGACTACACCCTTGCAACTCTGTCTTATGACTGCTCAAATCTCAAACGGAGGATACAAAATAAAACCTCATATCATAAAAGACGAGTCGATAAATTATAAGGGTGTAATAAATAAAATTAAATTGGATCAATCAAATTTTCCTTTGCATGAAAGAAATTACTTAGATGACATAAATGTTGAATATTATCAGAGAATGTATCACAAAAAATCTAACATAAATTTCGTTTTAGATGCAATGTTTGGTTCTACAAATGAACAATATGGAACATCATACAAATCTCGTTACGATAATCCAAAGTATCAATTTGCAGGTAAAACAGGAACTTCGCAAGTTAGAAGAATAACTGATCTTGATAGAGAATTAGATTTAGATACTGAACAAATTGAATACAAAAAAAGAGACCATGCATTGTATATTGCTTTTGCGCCATATAAAGATCCACGATATGCAATAAGTGTTATTATTGAACATGGAGGCTCTGGAAGTAAAGCAGCTGCTCCACTTGCAAGTAAATTGATTAAAAGAATTATTGATAGACATAAATTAAGAGAACAATTTAATAATGGAAGTACAAGTTTAGCATAATGTTAAGAGAAAGAATACAAGCTAGTAATTATAGTTTTTTAGATAAATTAAGATCTATTGATTATTTATTAATAATGTTAATTATTGCTATTGGATCAATTAGTGTATTTGCAATTTACTCAACAGAAGGAGGAAAATTTTCTTTTTATACTAAAAATCACATTATAAGATTATCCGTATTTTTTAGTTTATTTTTAGTTTTATCTTTTGTCAGAATTTCTACCTGGTATAAAAATGCTTACTTATTTTATATTGTTGGATTAATTTTACTAATAACAGTTTTATTTTTTGGAATTTCAGCCTCAGGAGCAACAAGATGGATAAACTTATACTTTCTAAATTTACAGCCTTCAGAGTTAATGAAGATTGCAGTAATAATATGTTTTGCTAGATATTATCATAGAATTCAAAGTTCAGATATTCAAAGCTATAAATTTTTAATTCAACCAATTATACTTTTAATTATTCCATGTTATCTTGTTATTCAACAACCTGATTTAGGAACTTCTATTTTAATCGCAGGTAGTGGTATCGCTATAATTTGGTTGGCAGGTCTTAATATTAAATATTTTGTTTATTCAGGATTATTATTGTTAGTCTCACTGCCTTTTGCTATATCCATTTTAAAACCTTATCAAAAGTCAAGAATTCTAACTTTCTTCAATCCAGATAGAGACCCTTTGGGGGCCGGTTATCAAATAATTCAATCAAAAATAGCTATTGGATCTGGGGGTTTTTTTGGAAAAGGATATTTAAAAGGTACACAAAGCTATCTAGAGTTTTTACCTGAAAAACATACAGACTTTATATTCACACTATTTTCTGAAGAATTTGGATTTCTTGGGTCAATTATACTTTTATTTTTATACATATTATTAATATATAGAATAATAAATGTTGGCCTAGTCTCTAGAAGCTTCTTTGCAAAATTATATTGTTTTGGATTTGCTACAGCAATTTTCTTATATGTATTTGTAAACATAGCAATGGTTTTAGGAATGCTACCAATTGTTGGTGCACCATTACCTATAATGTCTTATGGTGGATCTTCATTATTGTCTATTATGTTGGGGTTAAGTATTGTTATGAGTTGTAAAATATATAATCAGGAACAAATATCAGTTTATTAGCTATTTTCCATCTATGGCGACAATTGTTAAATCATCTTTTTGTATGTGACCTGCTCCTAAAATATCATCTATCATAGTTTTAAGTCTATCGTTGATAGCAGTTGATTGGTATTTTTTAATATAATTTTCAAAACCTTCAGAACCCAACATCTCTCCATTTGGATTTTTTATTTCAGTAATTCCGTCAGTGAAAATATACATTGAGCTATTTTCAAAAGGAATAGTGTGTTCTGGGTATTTTGTTTTTGGCATTATACCTAATGGTGGGCCAGCCTCAGAAAAATTACTAAAAGTTCCATCTGAAGACAATATTAATGGTGGTTCATGACCTGCACTGGATAATAATAGCTCTTTTTTATTTGAGTCGTATATTCCTATTAACATAGTAACAAACATACCTCTTGATATAGTTTCACAAATCTCATTATTTAACTGAAACAATAAATCAGATGCAGAAAAATTGGTTTTACTTAAGCACCTGTACAAACTAGAAGCTTTAGACATTAAGAGTGATGACTTAATCCCTTTTCCAGATACATCTGCAACTCCAAATCCATATTTTCCATCTCCTAAATCAGAAAAATTATAAAAGTCACCTGAAACAACCTTAGCAGGGATATTTATTCCAGAAATAGGAAAGTCTTTCTCTTTATTTTTAGATAATAAAGATCTTTGAATTTCTCCAACAATTTCTACTTCTTTTTGTATTTTATTTTTTTCAACCATCTCTTTTGCCATTTTTGCATTCCTAATTGCTAATGCAGCAGGAGCCGAAAGTGTTTCTAAAAGTTTTCTGTCATCTTCTATAAATAGTTTATCTTGGGTTTTCTTATTTAAACAATGAATAACCCCAATACATTCATTTGCTGCAATCAAAGGTGAGCATAAAACTGAATATGTTGTAAAATTTGTTTTATTATCTAAATCAAAATAAAATTCTGCTATCTCTCGAACATCCTTTCTTACATTACCTACACGAATACATTTTCTTTGCTGCACAGCTTTACCCATAACACCATCTTTTAAATCTAATTCATACTCATCTAAATAATCTTGATGAAGTGAAGCAATACATTCAAATTTTTTCTTTTGCTCATTAATTAGAAAAATATTTGCAGCTTCAGCATTTAGTCTTGCAATGATAACTCGCAATGCATTCATGAGAGTGTCATTTAAATCAAGAGATAATGCAAAGTCTTGATTCATTTTCGTGACAAGTTCTAAGTCGACATTAACTTGTTCAGCTTCTTTTTTTGGTTCAATCGGTTTTTTTGATTTAAATAGAAACATTTATTTAACTAGTATTTTAAGCAATTTTTGGTAAATTTTTCAACAATGGAGATTATAATTAATACACCCAATTTATACATTCACCTACAAGATGCAGTTCTAATGGTTCAGTATGTAATAGATGGATTAATTCACATTACATCGAACATTAAATTATAATCATATTTTGTGGATCTAATATTTGTAATAATTCTAGGGGGCTTGTGGGGTAGCTTTGCAAATGTTTGTATTCATAGACTTCCTATGGATAAAGGAGTTGTTTTTGGAAGATCATTTTGCCCAAAATGTAAAAAATTAATTACTTGGAAAGATAATATTCCTGTAATTTCATTTTTATTTTTAAATGGCAGATGTAGAAATTGTAAAAAAAAAATTTCACCTCAGTATTTAATAATTGAGCTAATTACTATTATTTACTTTTTAGCAGTTTATTACTTATTCGGCATTACCATAACTGCCTTATTATTTTTAATTTTAGGATTATCTTTTATTATAATTTTCTTTATAGATTTAAATCATTATATCATTCCTAATGTATTAACTTTTTCTTTGATGATTATTGGTTTCATAAAGTCTTTTGATCCAAATTTAAATCCAATTTTTCCAAATTTTATAAACTCTTTAATTGGAGGAATTTTTGGTTATCTAATTATTTGGTCTATAATTTATTTTTACAAACAAATAAGAAAAAAAGAGGGAATGGGTTTAGGAGATGCAAAACTTTTATCAGCAATTGGTTTTTGGTTTGGATGGATCTCAATACCCTTTGTAATATTTTTATCATCTATAATTGCTTTATTAAGTGTTATTCCAAGTTTGTTGAAAAATTCAAAATCAATGTCTTCACAAATTCCTTTTGGACCATACATAATTATTGGAACATTAGTTTATCTTTTTTTTGAAAATAGCTTTAAATCACTTTTATTTTAAAGATTTTAATGACAAACGGTCTCTAGAACTAATCCATTAAAAATGTTTAAGTATATATATATGAAATATTTTTTTATATTTTTAACTTTAATTATTCATAATCAAATATTTTTAAATATTGCCAAAGCTGAAGATATAACAATTTCATCTAATCACTCTAGTCAAATTGTTATGTCAAACAATGATACGCTTACTGTTGAAAGTGGTGTCACCGTTGATACAAGTGCCGCAGAACCTGTAGAATTAGAAGGTCATACTTTTTCAACAGGCTCAACTACTATAACTAATAACGGTACAATTATTGGAACAACTAAAGGAATTGAAGCTGACCAATCTACAGATTTTAGTATAAATAATTCAGGAACAGTATCAGTGACTGACAATGCTAATAGTCCTGGATCAGCACTTTCATTGTTACAATCTAGAGGAACAGTATCTATTGTAAATAGTGGAACTTTAGAGTCTGAACGTGCAGACACTATTAAATTACATCCTTCTTTTGGAACAGTAACAATTAATAATTCTGGAAATATTACATCTTCAAAAGATAGGACAATAAATTTTGGTCAACATGCTAATGCAGGGACAATAACAAATTCTGGTACTATTTCTGGTAGAGCTAATACTCTCTACATATATTCATCAGGAACTGACAATTCAGCTGGTACTATTACAAATTCTGGGACAATCAGTGCAACAGGAGGAAACGGCTTTGAAATTAATAATGTAAATGATGTCACTATTACTAATACAGGTACTATATCTGCAACAGCAGATGCAATTTACAATATTGGCGAAAATAGTTCTAATGGAAATATAATTATAAATAAAGGAACAATATCAAGTGGTTCTAGCAATCACGATTTAATAGTGACAACGAATGTAGGTCTTGAATCACTAACAAATGATCAAGGAGGGAATGATGCATTGAAATTGGAGGGATATCTTCCTGTAAATTACGTGTTTCTTGCAAACAGCACAACTGATTATGGTAAGCTAGCTGTTGATAGTCAAAATGGTGCAACTACTTTTAGTATTAGTACAGATTCTGCTTTATCAGCTGGAACATATACCTCTGTAATAACAGGAGTCTCTTCAAGTAGATTTACTGCCGGATCTACCGGTACAGTAACAGTAACAAATGGAAAGTTTAATTGGACACTTACGGAAACGTCCTCAGGAAGCACAAATTGGAATTTAGTTGTCACAAATTTTGATAATGATGCTCCAACTTTGTCATCTTCAAGTCCATCTGATAATGCAACAGAAGTTGCAACAAATGCTAATATAGTTTTAACTTTTAGTGAAGCAGTTGATGCTGAAAGTGGAAATATTACTATTAAAAAGACTTCGGATGATAGTACTATTGAAACAATTGATGTTACCGGAGCCAAAGTCAGTGGTAGTGGCTCAACAGCAATTACCGTTAATCCAAGCACAGATTTAACAGCCGATATTGATTATTATATTTTAATAGATGCTACTGCTTTTGATGATACTGCTGGAAATTCATATGCTGGTATATCAAGCACAACAGCTTTAAATTTTTCTACAAAACCTGGAGAAGTTTTTAGTGAGACTGTAAAAACTCTTACAAAAAATCAAACTGTAGCTGCTATAAATTCTTTAAACCAGTCTTTAAATAGAATTTCAGGAAGAATGAATTATATAAGATCTACAAATAATAATTCCTCAAATCAAAACATAAGATTAGCAATGAACTTTGATAATCAACTATTAGCTCAACAAATAAATTCACTTTCGGCTAAACTAATTAAAAAAGAAAAAAAGACTGAAAAATGGGGAGTTTGGAGTGAAGGTAGTATATCATTTGGTAGAATAGGGCAGCAAGATGGGAATTTAGGTCAAGATATCCATAGTGATGGAATTACTTTTGGAATTGATAAGAAAATAAATGAAGATAAGACTATTGGTTTTGCAATCAATAAATCATGGCAAGAAACTGAAGTAGGTAGCAATGAAGCAAATATGGATGCTGCTACAATAAGTATTATGAATTACACAAGTTTTAAAATTGAAGACAAAAGATTTTTTGAAATGGTTGCTGGCATTGGAGAAATGGATATAGATTTAAGCAGGGATGTTACAAGTGGAAAAAATAAAGGAGATAGAAAAGGAAACCAACTTTTTGGAAGCTTCACTTATTTATTAGAGCCTGATGTTGAAATTGTAGGTAGAAATTTAAATTATTATTCTAGACTCGATTTAGGATTTACTCAACTAAAGGCATATACAGAAACAGGCGATGGAACAGCTGTTAGCTACAATAAACAAAATGTTAAAAGCGCATCTCTATCTGTAGGTTTAAATTTAAGCAAAGTTATTGAGAGCAACAAAGGTATATTTGAACCGTCATTTAAATTTGAACTAGGAAAAGATAAAACAATTAATTCGTTATCAGAGGCTTATTATATTAACAATGCCTCTGAAATTTTTAGTAATGCCATAGGAGATCAAAATTCTGAACATTTATTATTAAATTTAGGATTTGGGGCAAAACTCAACAATAATTTAACCATAAATGCATCATATGAACACTACAGAAGTAGTGATGATGCTTTTAATAATAATTTTTCAATTTATTTAAGAAAACCTTTATAATTAAAATTATGTTTAATAAAATAATTGAAGATATATCAAAAGTAATTGTAGGAAATGAAGAGAAGATTAAATTAACTTTAGCTGCAATTATTTCTGAAGGAAGTATTTTAATTGAAGACTATCCAGGTTCAGGAAAGACTACATTCGCTAAAGCAATAACATCAAGCTTAGGGCTTAACTTTAAAAGAATCCAATTTACATCTGATTTATTACCCAGTGACGTTCTCGGATTTAATATTTTATCTGATGATAAGTTAAAATTTCAGAAAGGCCCCATTTTTACAAATATTGTTTTGGCAGATGAACTAAATAGGGGAAGTCCAAAAGCTCAAAGCGCATTCTTAGAAGCAATGGAAGAAAAAAATGTAACGATAGATGGCGAAAGCTATAATTTACCAGAACCGTTTTTTGTCATTGCAACTCAAAATCCTATGGATACCTCTGGAACAAGTTCTTTACCAGATTCACAATTGGATCGTTTCATGATCTCTTATTCACTATCAGACCTAGGTCAAAACGAAAAAATTATAATGTTAAAAAAGAATATTACTTTTTCAAATTCTGTAAATGAACCAATTAATTGGTCTCAAATTAATGGTAAAAAAAATGAAATAACTGTAAAAGACGAAATCTATCAATATGTTGTTGAAATAGAACAAACAATCAAAGCTTTAGAACAAAATATCTATATTTCAGCAAGATGCATGAAGCAAATAATTGACTTAGCCAAAGGTTGGTCAATTATTCATGGGAAAGAGTATGTTTCCCACCAAGATATAAAAGACACAATACCTTATATTTTAAGGCATAGAATAAAGTTTTTAAATCAAGGTGATAAACTTAGTTATGTTAATAAAGAAATCCTTGAAAAAATTAACATTGGATAATGAAAGTCCAATCAAGAACTTTTAGCTTTAATTTCAAAAGTTTACTTAATCTTAAAAAGGATGCAAAAATTTATATTTATCCCAACCTTAATGGTTTAGGCTTGGCCTTATTTATTTTTTTTTGTTTTTTAATCTCAGTTTTTTATGAAAATAATTCAGGACTGTTAGTTTCAATAGTAATTTTCTTTGTTTTTTTTATATCAATATTTATTTCACATCAAAATATAAGTAAACTCGATTTTATATGCAAAGACGAGTATTTAGTTGAAGCAGAAACTGTAAATTCGATTAGTTTTCAAATCTTAAATTCATCAAAAGAAAAAAAAATTAATATTGATATAGAATATAATAAAAAAAATGTTGGTAATTATAATTTTAATGACAGACTTAATTTTTTTAAAATAAAGTATAAAAGTAAACTTAGAGGCATATCATATTTTAATCCAATAACACTTAAATCGATTTATCCTTTTGGAGTGATGAGAACTAAAGTTATTTTTAATCCAAAGAGTGAAATAATTATTTACCCAAAAAAAGTTCTTCCAAGCGACGAATTATTAAAAGAATTTAAAATAATTAATATCATTAATGCAGATGAATTTGATGGTATTGATGAATTTAAAAATGGAGATAGTTTTTCTAAAATTGCATGGAAAAAATCGATAATTAGCGACAAAAGATATGTAAAAACTTTTAGTGATACTGAAAAATTGTCTAATCTAATTTTAGATTTAGACAAATATCCAAATATTGAATTTGAAAAATTACTAAATTACGCATCTTATATAGTTAATCATTGTTATGAAAAAAAATTGAACTTGAAGATAAAACATAAAAAACACGAGTTATACCTAAATGACAACAATCAATCTTTAAATCGAATATTAAAATATTTTGCCAATGTTAAAAATTAAGAATTACAATTTATCAGTATTTACTTTTCTGCTTTTACTTTTGTGTACTTTTTCACTATCAGCAGATTTATCAGTAAATAATAAAATATTTTGGTTTGTTATATTTATTTTCAATATTCTATTTTTCCAAATTAATATCAAATTAAAAAGTTTAATCTTAGGTATTATTGCAATAGGCGCGATTTATATTCAGCTTATTTTTAATCAGTATGTGTTCTCAGAAGAATTTTTCCTAAACTGTTTAGCAATATTATTGATGATGAAGTTTTCAGAATTAAAAAATAAAGATAACAAGCTTTCATTCAGCTTGATTTGTTTAATAATATCGGTTGCAAGTCTTATTAAAGGTCAAGATATACTAAGCACCTTATTAAGTTTTACCATTGTAATATTGGTTATAATAAATATGTATCTAATTCAGCAAAAGGAATTGTTGAATTTTAATATTAAAAATGTATTTAAATATCTAGGATTTGGATTAAGTATTTTCCCATTTATTATTATATTTTACTTAGTTTTCCCACGTGCAGAAATAAATTTTAGACTATTCAATCCAGCATCAAGCTCTCTAGGTATTCCAGATAGCATTAATCTTGGATCATTCAGTGAGTTTTCAAATTCCGATGAGGATGTTTTTACCCTTATAAATAACAACTTTAAAAAGGAAGAGCTCTATTTTAGAGTAAAAATTTTTGATTACATGGAAGAAGACAAATCTTGGAGACCATCTTCAAATTACTACTTATTTGATAAATACAAATCATCCTTTAAAGTTAAAGATGGTAGAGATCTAAATCAAACCTATCAGATAATTTTAGAACCTTTTAAAAAGAAATGGATTCCAAGTTTAAAAAATTCAAAATTAATTTCTAATAATATTGACATATCGGAAGATTATTTTAATCAAATTTATGTTAGCAGAGATTTAATTGATCGAAAAAAACAAATAAGTTTTAAAAGATATAAAACTAATTACTATTTAGGAGAGGATCTAAAAGACTATTATACAAAAATTCCATCTAATATATCAAATAGAATTCAAAAATGGGTTTTAAATAACAATACTTCAACACCAACAGAATTTTTAAAGAAGTTATACAATAATTTTTCTGATGGAACTTATTATTATAATCTAAGCCCTCAAAATTTATCTGGAAATGATTATGAAAATTTTTTCTTTAATCTTAAAGAAGGGTATTGCGAATATTATGCTGGAACATTTGTTCTTCTTGCAAGACTTGCAAATATACCAAGTAGAATTGTAACAGGTTATTATGGAGGTGAATTAAATGATGTAGGGGATTTTTACAAATTCAAGCAAAAAGATACGCATGCATGGGCAGAAGTTTGGCTAGATGATAAAGGTTGGGTAAGAATAGATCCAACAAGAGCCATTCCTGATAGTAATGTTAGAAACACACTTAATAATATTTTCTCAAATAAACAATTTGCATCTAAAAGTTTGTTTTCATCTAATTTTTTTAAAAAAATGAGTTATTACTTTAATTATGCTGATTTTGTATGGACTCAGCATTTATTATCATATGATGACAATGAGAGAAAAAACTTTATTAAAGAATTGTTAAATCTTAACTTTTCTAAAATATACATTTGGGTATTTGTACCTTTATTTTTATTTTTAATATTTAAATTATTATTCAATTTAAATAGTAAAAATATAATGAGATTTTATTTATATTTAATTTTAATTGGAAAAAGAAAAAAATTTAAAATATTAAAGTCTGATACAATTCAACAAATTTATTTAAAGTTACCAGAAATACAAAAAAGTAAATATAATAAATTTTTTAAAGCATTTGAAATCAATAAATATTCAAACATAAACTTTAGTATTATTAAATCTTTTAAATCAATTTTTTAGTAAAAGATTTCTCTCTGTTTTGAGTTTATTGTTTTCTTTAATCAATTGAATAATCATTTCTTTCATTATTCTATTCTCTTCAACTGCTCTACCAGTTATCTCAGCTAGTCTCTCATTTTCTCTAGCTAATTGTAATTGATCAAATAATTTTTCTAGTTCTGGATCAATAGGTAGACCCTCTATTTTTTTGCCAATATTATTCTGAATTACTTTCGTTAATGAAATACTTACTTGGCTGTCTTTAAGTCCATTTTGTTCATTTAACTCTAAATTAAAGTTTAGGCCAAAATTATCAGTATTTTTGCTGATATTTAAACCAGCTTTTACTGCTAAATCATCATCCATATAATGGGCCATGTCTTTTCTTTCACCATCTGCAACAATGTCAATTTTTTTACTCAAAGTTTGATTTAAAGCTAGTCCTGTATATGGTTTAAGCACAAAGCCATTTTCAAAAGATTTTGAATATTCTACATTAAAACCTGTCGATAATACTTGATCCACTGCATCATCAACAGAAAGATCTCCATCTGTAAAAGATGTTAGATAAGTTGGAAGTCTTCTTAGACCATATTTACCATCCACTTCAATATTTAAACTTTGACTGCTATCTATCTCAAATTCTCTTGAAGCTTTATAATTTACAGCAGCAAACTGACCTAGATTTTCTTTCAAAATTATTTGTTGTGTTTCAGTTTCAAGATCTAAATATTTATTTTGTGTTAATCCCACTATTGAAACTACAGAAAATTTAAATTTTTCATATCCGCTTTCTTTTTTTATGCCAACAGCCAAGTTTTCACTATCTAAAGCTTCGCCATTATTAAATTTTGCTTGCTGACTTGAATAACTTAGGAAGGGTGTAAAGTTATCATTTTCAATTTCAAAGTCTCCAGTAACTCCTATTGTTGCATTTTTATAAATATTATCTCTTTTTTTTACAGAATAATATGCACTAGATTTTTTTTCTTCTGAAACCGAATTAAAAATATCATTTAAATTAGATAAAAATATTTCTGATCTATATTTTTTATTATGGCTATCAATATCTAGATCTTCACCATAAACATATAAAAAACCATTTGTTTCTGAATTATCTGCATCTGCATCGCTGTTGCTATCTAATATTTCATAGGTATCATTTCCACAAAGATTATCTGTGACAACCATATTTGTCTTATTATGAATTTCTATTTTTTGATCTTTTGAAATACTACAATCTAATGTCATTGTGGTAGTGGTACTATTTAATTCAATTTCACCAACATAAGTACCATCACCTTTAGTAACTATTTCTAATCCTGTATTATTTGAATTTGCCATGACAATAGAATTGTCACCCCCTGAAATAGTTCCCGAATTATTAATTGTTAAGCCATTAAAGTTTTTATTAGCGTGATAATCTCCAATTTTAATTCCATCTGCATCACCAGTAGCTGCACTAATAGTTCCAAAATTGTTTAGAACGACATTTTCACCAGCTTCTACAGATGTTGAGTCGTTTCCAAATCCAATTCCAAAGTGATTTTCATTATGCTCGCCTGTTGACGTTATCGTTCCATGATTATTTATAGTAAGGTTCTTTGTTCTACCAGCTCCAATAGCAGCTGTTGATGATTTTATTGTTCCAGTATTGTCGATAGTTGTTCCACCAGTGTTTCTAGCTATTTGTATTGCTGCTCCAAACGCTGATTCAATTGTGCCACTATTAGTAATGGTGTGAGCAGCATCACTATCTCCTTGTCTATCAATAAGAATCGTACCTGTATTACTACCTGTATTTGTTGAGCTGATTGTTCCTGAATTTGTAAATGTAACTCCAGAGCACTCTCTACAATAAATAGTATTTCTATCTGAAGTTATTGTTCCACGATTATCTATTGTAATATTTGATCCATTTTCAGTTAGTATAGCATATCTACCTGCACTCTCGATTGTTCCTCCCTTATAATTTATAATTTCACTGTTCGTAAGATATTTTGCGATAATTGGGTTATTGCCTGATGTAGATTTGATTGTTCCTCCATCATAGTTATAAATTTTAGATCCTCGACTTCGTGGGTTTCCTCCTCCTCCAGTGCCTAACAAAATTGTTCCTTGTGTTGCACTAATCATACCGTGATTATGCAATATTAGCCCAACTTCAGTAGAGCCCGAGGATGATAAACTAGATTGACAATTTTCATTATTACCAGCCTTATCACACCAACCAACATTTCGACCCTCAATCGCATTTCCTGCTTCAGCGCTAATAGTGGCACCTGTATTGTTTGTGATTGTTATATTTTCTGCGTAATCTATATAAATCCCTTCATTATTGTCTGAGTTGATAGTTCCATTATTTGTTATTGTTGTATTTAAAGATGATTCAGCATGAATTGCTTTTTGCTTATTAGTTCCATCTTCTGTTTCAATTGTTCCGTCATTTGTAATCTGAACTCCCGTTTCATCCTCTAGATCAATAGCTTTATGATCATTGTAAGTAATTGAACCAGCAGAAGTAACATTTAAAATATCATCATCTGCACATGCTAATTGGTTCGTTGATGCACTAGCAATTGTTGTTAAACATGGACCAGCATAGCTTATTGATGTAAATAAAAAAAAGAAGACAATACTAAGTAAAATCTTTTTCATAAAAGATAAAAATTATTAATAGTTATGTCTCCAAGAACTTCTATATATTCCAGTTTGACCTTGTCCTGCTTGAAGAGTTACTAAGTCTTTTTTGCTACCAGTAGATTGTCCAGCAATGTTTGCAAATAACTTATCAGCGAATACTACAATTTTAGATAAAACACCCTGTCCAACATAAGCACATTTATTTGATTTACCCATAGTTTGATTTAATTGAGAAGAAGTATTAGTTCCACACTCATCATCAACACCACAAATATATGCATTACCCAAGCTACATTTATTAACTGATTTTGTTGGTTCATAAACTGGGAAGTAGGCAGTTCCTTTATATACCGTTGGCTCTGCTGTAATTTTTGCAAAATCTTTTAGAACAATGTACCAACCTTTGTCTGCATTCTGAGGACATTTAGATCCAGTAGTATCATTCGTTGTATTTTTACACTTAGTTATATCATCAGCTTTTGTAGGTTTAGCAATTTCTCTATATAAAGGATAATCTTTATCTCTTATTCCTAGAAGATAGTTTTCTACCCCACGTGTTGTATCATTAATTCTCTCAAAGTCTCCTGTTCCTGCAAACAACCATAATTCATTTGTTGTACCACCTATTGTTGCGTCCATTGAATGGTACATGTATCTACCATTTGTTTTATTTGAACCAGCAGTGAATAAAGTTGTGCTATCAAAAATTTTAATTCTATTTCCAAGACCATCATCTGATAAGTTTGATAAATTAAATTTAGTTATTTTACCCTCAAGGTCACTTAAATATAATAAGCCACCTGTAAATGTAATTCCTGTTGCAGTATCTGGTGTAATTAATACAGGAGATCCAGGTGTTGAATTAACAATGTCACTTGATGCTAAATCCTCTATCTCGATAACTTTGTAAAGGCTTCCTGGATTAGATGAATCTTCTAAATTAATTATAGTCAAGTTTGAACCTACGCCTTCAAATTGTGTTCCATATCCTCCTCCCATAGCCGCAACGTAAATATCATCTTCAATGTTTGCATCACCAGCACCGTTGTTTGGAATTCTAAATATTCTTGGATCAGACCATGTCTCTCCGAGTAGACTATAATCGTACATATCATGAGGAGCTTGAACTCCAGTCGCTTTAGCTCCTGACTTAATAGTAAATCCTACTTCTGAAGATTCTATGTCTGGATGAGCTGAATATTTTATAGATTGTGCAAAGTTTATAATAGTATCATTAGCAGAATCAGTGCTTACAGTAAAATTAGTATAATTCTTACCATTTTTAATAATCCTTATATCGTTCTTAGAAATTCCTTGTACTGGGAAAGTCCAAGATTTTCCTTCATAACAATAATTATCTTCATTATTTGCGCATTTTTTCTTGCTAGCGTCAACTCCAGAACCATTAAAGTCATCGTTATAATTATCCGCAACTTTTATTGATTGTCCCATTGCAGCCAAAGAATAAGACCTAGCAATATAATCAAATGTTGAAACAACTTGATTATGATCCATTCTGTAAATTCTGTTATTAATAATATCGTTATATATAGAGTATAGGTGCAAAGGCTTTAAAGGATTAGTTACATCTAATACACTAAATCCAGGACCACCTCTTCCATATGGAACAAATAATATCGTATGCCATTTTTTTGATGTTCCAAGTGGACTTTTGAAATACATGTCATGGACTACCATTGAACCATCTACTCCAAATACAGCATTAGTTCCTCCTTGGCCTGGTTGGTTCAAATTAGTATTCATTACATTTGGTAAATTAGGAGCTAATAATGGTGGAACAAAACCCCATTCCTCTTTACCAGTCTTAGCATCAAAAGCATGCAGTATTCCACTGTTTGATCCTGCATAAATTATTTCTTTTCTACTTGCTAGTGATGCTGCCCATGCATCATAACCTTTTAATTTTCTGTAATATGCTTCTTGGTTTGTTGAAACAAATGCAGTTTCAGCAGACGGAGCACCAACCACAACTAATTGAGAATGATAAATATCTCCTAAAGGATTTTTTCTTGTCTCTGTTAACTTACAATCTGAATCATAATCAAAATAATCTTGTCCTCTTACGAAGTTTATTAAACCTTTTAGATCATCAGTAGTTCCATCAATTACACCCGGGGAATTAGCACACCTTCTATTATTAGTAGATCCATCTGCATTATTACTATCTCTATGATAATCTAGAATATCATTCGCATAAATTGCAATTAAATTTCCAACCGCAGTCGCATTTGTATCTCTGAAGTTATTGTAATCTGTTTTGTAATCAGTTGTTGGAATTACACTCCAAATTTTTCTTTTATCTGGCGCTGGCATTTGATCAACTGCTGACCAATTTCCTTTGTCTTTTGTATCAAGTGAGCCATCAGGATTTATTTTTGTTCTAGTAATAGTTCCAGCCCATTCTTTATTTTGTCTATAATCAAATTGTGCTTGATACATTGATCCACCTTGTTCAATTGTGGCTGTAATTGAAGGTGCTGTAAATGAAAGTTTTGAGGCGATGATCTGTGAGATCGCAGCTTTTAATTGGGTTTTTAAAGACTCAGCTGTTGTTGCAACAATTGCTTTTGATGTTCCTCCTGCATTAGCAAGCTGATTAAAGTTTCTTAGTCCACTGCTACTAATGCCTGTTCCAAAAGCCACAGTAAACGTTTTTATTTTATGTTGCTGAAATAAATTCCTTGCTTTGGACATAGCCCTGCTGTGATTGTACCAATCTCCATCTCCAATAACTAATACATAACTATTTTGACATGGTGAGTTTTTATCTACTGGTGAATAAGTTCCATTTAGATAATACTGTTGTGCAATTTTCATAAATGCATCAGCATCAGTCCCGCCTCCAGGGTTTACAGAATTAATCATTTTAGCAATTGCAGCTGCACCGCCTTTATATATTGGAACTCTTAAGCAATTTAAACCGTTACATGGGGAAGCTTTTCCTGTTCCTGTCTTTATATTTCCTCCACTCCACCTAGAAAAACCCGCGGTACCATGTGCCCAATGAGCAAAACCATAATCAACACCAGATGTTAAAGAAGCATCTGTTACCAACGAAAATATAGCGGAATGTGCTGCCTGCATCCTAGTTTGTGGAGCTCCTCCAAAATTTTGTATCCATGTTCCATTTGAATCGAAAACTTGAACTGAACCTTTATTTAAGTCCGCCGCTAGTAATAAATTATTTCCATCATCCCATCCCAATCCCCAAGGATAATAAAAGAATGTAGCAGATGCAGAGCTATTTGATCTACTTCTACTACCAAATCTAGTAGTAGAAGTTATTGACGTAAGACTACTATTCATTGTCAATTTTTCCATTCGGCTGTTGTTCCAAGATAGTGTCCATAATTCTTGGTTATTATTAGGATTGAACTGAAGACCAGTAAAACTTCCAGAATTATAAATCATAGTTGAATATCCACTTGTATTCGGACATTTGTGGTTATGTGTACTTAATTGAAACGTATATAAACGATTGTATCTTGAGTAGACTATTTTATTTCCAGAAATTGCAGCACCAAATGAATAAGCCATATTGATGTTTGTACTACAATTATAAATCGTTCCAGTTGAAAGATTGATCGTCTTATATCCCCAAGAACCACCTACATATAAATAACCCGTACTTTTATCTATTGTCATATTGTATGGATAAATACCAAGGGAGTATTTCTTCAAACACCTACCATCACTCGCTCGTATGGCCACAACTGCTTTTTCCCAATATGCTGTTGTGTAATAAACATCGTTATAAGTTTCTCCACTATAAGAGTAAGATGTTCTGCAATTTGAATTACCTTCGTAAGTTCTATTCCCTTTTCCAGAAACACCCTTGTTTCCAAATCCTGTATCTAGAGTTTTAGAACCATATAGAAATTTTTTAACACCATCTCTATTATATTGTGATACTAGAACATCGCCATTGCTATCAGCATCAGCATCGTATGGGTAACGCATACTTGCGGTACCACCACTCATCCTCCATCCCATACTTCCAGATTTATCTAGCATTATTAAAACATTGGCAGGTACATCACCAATTCCAGATCCTGGAGGAAGTGCTTTTGCAAAAGCTTGATTTGATAACGCAAATAAAATTAAAATAATTGAGTAAATTAAATTTTTTATTTTCATTGACTATCCTTCATTAATTGCATTTCCATATCTTGCATATATTTCATTAATTTTTCATCTAGTTTAGGAGTTGAGATATAAATTTGTTCGTCAATAACTCCTTGGTCATTAGGTATACGTTGATAAACTATAAATTTATTTGATTTGTCTACTATCTCATAACCAGTAAATGATTTGGGATTTTGTGTCGTATCAAATTGACCATAATTTTTCTTCATATAATTCATCAGGGTAAGTTTTTCAGAAACAGAGTTTGTTTCATCATTTAGAGCAATTAAATTAATTGCGATTAATTCATCATTTAAAAATTTGTATTCAATAGCAATATCTTTTAAATTTTGTTCAGGACAAATGTCTTCAGCTAATATTCCATAAAAATCTAAATTTTCATATTCTCCAGGTAATGGTGCACCAACAATTTCCTTTGATTCAAACTCTGCTCTTTTAATTCCAAGCTCAGCTTTAAAGTTACATGCTGAATATGAATAAGTAATAGATAAAATTAAAATTAATATAATTTTAGTTATTAATTTCATAAATTAATTATACCTTATTTTTAAAGATAATTTATTTCTAAAAACCATTTTAGACATATTTATTTTGGAAGCACAACAACGCTTTCAAGCGCAACCACCATTGGATCTTTTTCTTTTTTAATGCCACACCCGTAAACTCTATAAGCCATACCGTCATTTCCTGTGTTATTTGCACCTTTTTTAACGCTAGACCCAGAGCCTCTATAAGGAGCTGATCCAATTCTAGTTACAAAAAATTGATAATAATATTTTAATAATTTTTGGGCCTCTTCTTTTTCAACTGTTCCGCCTTTTGAGGAAAAACTATCTCTTATTATTACTCCAAAGTTCCAGCTCTCAGCTGTAACAACTTTAAGGCTGTCTTTATCTATTTCTGAAAATGAGTTGTAACAGATAGTACTTGGACTTAAATAATCATCTCTTCCAAGAGATCTCGAGTTATAATTTTTTTGCGTCATATTTCCTGTGTACTTAGATGTTTGATTTGCTGGCAAATTTCTTTTTGCTGTATCTCTTTTATGAGTAGAAGTATTCCAAGGTCCAAGGAACTGATTAAGAATATAACGTTCACCTTCCAATAAAGCGGTTTCAGCAACATAAAAAGTTTGTTGATAATCTTCACTTCTATTATTACTTTGATGATCACCTGCCGAAATAACTATCAATGCTCCACCCATCAAAGACATAACAAGCATTAATACCAATGATAAAACTAATGCAAAACCTTTTTCATTTTTTCTCATTATTGCATGCCTAAATTTCTAGCGTGAGCTGTTACCACAATACTTTCTCTCAAGTATCTATCTGTCTTAACTTTTTTTCTAGTTTGATCATTTAATGTTTCTTGAAATCTTGCTTTAATATTTCTAAAAAAATTTTTTGTTGATCTAACTGTTAAAGCGATATCAATTGTTTTAATTTTATATAATTTACTTTTTGTTGCATTCGTTGGGGTTGGAGGAGGATTTATTATTTTTCCTTCTTCATCGATAGGTATGAATACTAAGTCTTCAATATAATCTGCGATCAGTTGTTTTTTATATGTTGCATCAACTCCGTCTGTTTCAGGATTTTTCCAGTTATTAGCATTCTTGTCCCAAATAACTTTAGTTTTATAAATTGCAAAAGCATCTATCGGAGGCTGTTTACCACCAGGTAAAGGTTTAGCATTTTTATTAGGCAATTTTGATTTTTCGCAATGATATGTAATTTTATATCTTTGATAAACATATTTTGGAGTTTTGTTTTTATTGTAATCAACATCGCCATACACGATATCAATTTTATCACAGTCATTATTAAAATTTGATGACTTTGTAATTATTATGGGCGCATGTTCATTATTTGTTTTAACATTGTCACCATAATATTTGTAGCCTGCATTTCTTATATCCCTCATCATCATTCCAATAACATCTCTTCCTTGGCTTGATATTTTTGCTCTATCAGTTACTTGTGAGTAAGAATTATTTACAACATTGTATGAAGTAAACATTGCCGCCATCATTACTACAGAAATTACAATACCAATTAAAATTTCAATTAAGGTAACTCCAGCAATATTACTTAACTTTTTTCTCATTATTTAATTTGAAAATATAAATATTTTTTCTTTGGCTTTGCATTTCCAGATGCATCAACACGCCCAGTACTTACATTAACTTCCATTCTACCAAGTACCCACTGATCATAAATTCCTGTACCTTTATAGTTTTTGTTATTATTATAAGTACAACTATTTCCAGCTGCCGCATTGTTACAGATATCATAAACTTTCAATGCTTTTCTGTTATGAGCTCCCTTGCATTTTAGTCTTCTCTTAGAAAATCTATTATCCCATTTATATTTTTTAGCATCTAAAGTGTTTGTGAAAGTTTTAGAGGATGATGATCCCGTGCTACAACTTGCAGAATTCCAGGATGCTTTACCTTTTTTTTCTTCAGACACCAAGTAATCAACAAAAGAAACTTTACTTGTAGGAGAAGTTGAGTTTTTTTCTGAAATAAGGTCTTCTGCTACCATTGATATTAGTAAATTTGACTTTGTTCTTTCTCCTGATACGTCAATAGATCTTACAGAGTATTGAACCATCTGAAAAATAGCGACAAATCCAATACCTATTATAACTGTTGATACTAAAGCCTCTATAAGGGTTATCCCTTTCTGATTTTTAAAAAATTTACATTCTAGTCCAACCATTACGACTCCATTTAAATTTATTTACATTACCAAATCTTGTCCATTCAACTAAGTAGGCAGGTTTTTCTAATCCTTTAGCATTACTAATAGGGCACTTTCCACCATTTTTTTTAGCGTTATCAAATGTACACAATATAATATATTGATCAGTAGCATTTGAAGGTTCGTCTAAAGTAACTCTTAATTGGTTTTTGATTTTACCTAAGGTTTTGTAATGTGTTCCATTTTGAGAAAAACATATTGAGCTTTCCCTATCTATGTGAATAGCAACATCATACGTTTTATTATCTACTTCTGAAGTCCAAAATGAACTTGATGTGTAACAATCCATTGGGTTGCCACTATTTAATCTATTAGTGTAAGCACTTCTAGACAATCCTCTTGTTATAATTTGTGTTGAGTTACTACCATTAGGTTTGATGTAAACTTGCACAAAAGGAAGAGAGCCTCTTTGTGATTGAGTGTTAATTGAATTAATCATATTAACAACTTTTTCAGTGGAAGCTCTTAAAACTCTATCTTTGTTATAGTCCATAAAATTTGGAATACCAACAGCCGATACTATTGCTACAATTGAGATAACAACTAGCAATTCAAGTAATGTAAAACCTTTAATGTTCTGATCTTGCAGCACCTGGATCTATTTTCCCTGCTTTAGCCAATTCTTCTAAAGATTTTTCCATTGTTATCATACCATCTCTTACTGCGGTTTGCATGATACTAGGAATTTGATGAATTTTAGCTTCTCTGATTAAGTTTTGTATTGGTGCAGTACATTTCATAATTTCAAATGCACCAACTCTACCAGCACCATCTCTAGTTTTTAATAATCTTTGTGTGACAACCATTTTTAAAGATGTTGAAATTTGAGCTCTTATTTGTTCTTGTTGTTCAGGTGGAAACACATCAATAATTCTATTTATTGTACTAGGTGCACCACTTGTATGAAGAGTTCCAAATACTAAGTGACCAGTTTCTGCTGCAGTTAATGCTAAACTAATAGTTTCTAAGTCTCTCATTTCACCAACTAGAATTACATCAGGATCTTCTCTAAGAGCTGCCTTTAAAGCTGCAGCAAATGTTTCAGTTTGTTTTCCAACTTCTCTATGAGATACAATGCTTTTATTATCTTGGTGAATAAACTCAACAGGATCTTCAACAGTAATAATGTTTGCAGTTCTTGTTTTATTTATTTCATTAACAATTGCTGCAAGTGTAGTTGATTTACCTGAACCTGTTGGACCTGTAACCAAAACTAAGCCTTTATGAAAATCCACAATATCATATAGAGATTGTGGTAAATTAAATTGTTCCATATCAGGAATTTTACTTTCTACTCTTCTACAAACACATGCTGGTCCTTTTATTGTTTTATAAAAGTTTGCTCTAAATCTTAATCCACTTAATGTTACCGAAGTATCTAGTTCGTGCGTTTTATCAAATTTATTCAATTCATGTTCATTACAGTTCATTGATAATAAATCTTTTATATCTTGAGCTGTAACCATTACTTCTTGTACTTTAATAATCTCTCCTGTTTGTCTGTAAGCTAATGGAGCACCAGCTCTAATATGAAAATCAGAAATCTTCTTGTTATTTTTTGCCAGTTCTTCTAATTTTTCAAACATTTAATATTGATACTATAAATATTAGTAATTTTTAGTAATTTATTTCAAAAAAACTCATTATGTACTACTCGGGCTTTTTATTCTAGTAAAAGTTGAGTATATAGATAAAATTCAAATTATAAAATTATGAAAAATCCTTTTGCAAATCTTTTTAAGAAAAAGAGTAAAGATGGTGAACCAGATAAACCTGTACCAAAGCCAGATGCGGGTAAAAAGAAAGAGGGTTTTTTTAGTAAACTTTTAAAAAATAGATTAGGAAAATCTTCAATAAAAGGTGAGGAAATTTTAGGTGTTGAATTGACACCAAGCGAAATTAGACTTGCTCAAGTATCAAGTAATAAAGCAAACCAATGGGTTTTAGATAAATTTTTTGTTCACAAATTCGAGGGAGTTCCTGATGGTGGCACTGTTTTAGAAAATCAAGATAAAATTGCTGAAGAACTAAAGTTAGCTTTATTAAAATCAAAAGTATCAACAACAAACGCTGCAATAGCAATTCCAGTCACTAGTGCGATCATTAGAGTGGTGACTGCACCTTTGATGACAGAAGAAGAGTTAAAAAAAGCGATTGATACAGACTCACTTTGGGAAAATTTAGTTCAACTAACAGATAACTTAGCAGAATATTCAATATTCCATCAGGTTATTAATAAAGATGAAAAAGCTAACACGATGGATATTTTGTTTGTTGCTTCAAAACTTTCAGACATTAACAGTTATACAGCAATCATTAAAAAAGGTGGACTAAATGCTGTAATCATCGATGTTAAATGCTTTGCTTTAAAATCTGCAGTAGACCAAATCAATCAAATAGCTGGATCAATTGAAGACTCAAATTTGACAGCAGTTCTAGAATTCGGACTTGATGAAAATTATGTAATGATACTTTATGAAAATAATCCAATCATCACTGATATTTTTATAAGAGCTCAAGACAGAAAAACTTTATCTGAAAGTAATAATCAAGAAGAAATGGATGCTTTGGTTAGAAGATATATGACTCAGGTTAAACAAGCTGTTCAAGATTTTGAAACAAAATATGAAAAAAGAATTAGAAATTTAAAAGTTACATCTAACTTACCAAATGTAGAAGATTATTTAGCTAGTTTTAGAAAAAATATGGTTAACACTGGTTACAATCTTTTTAATCCATTTGACGGAATTAAGATACCTGCTCAAATAGAAAATGAAACTAAATTAAGTAACCCTTCTTACTTTTCTACAGTTATGGGGTTAGCATTTAGAAAGCTTGATGTTTTTGGATATTATAAATTTGTAACTGCGGTAAAAAATATTAACTTACTTCCTAATCGAGAAAATATGATAGCGCAGAAAAAAGCTAAAGCGTTTTCTAATTTTGCATTTAAAGGAATAGCTGGAATTGTTGCAGCTATATATATTGTACTATTTGGTTTTGCTTTCTGGCAAATTACAGACTTAAATAAAAAAGTCGAAGGTTATGAACAAGTCGTTCAAACTCATCAAGATAGATCAAATAAATTTGATGAAATAATGAAAGAAAAAAAATTAATGGATAAATCTCTAGAATTAAGCAATTCAATTAAATCAAATAAAACAATAAGTTTTAGAGTATTAGCTCAAATTGCTTCAGCAGTGCCCAAAAGAGTTAAATTTGATTCAATTGAATATAACGGTTCAGATTTAGTTATAATTCAAGGATCAGCATTTAGTGATCAAGATATATTAAAATTAATCAGCAATTTAAATAATAAAAAATTAATTTCCCAAGCATCCCTTGCTAGTATGACTTTGCCAAATGAACAACAAGGCTCACAAACTATGAAGGGCTTTAAAATTGCCTGTATATTGGAGAACGTATAATGGATTTAAAGAACATGACAATGGACGATCTAAAACAGAAATTTTCTACTATAGATAAAAAGACACTTATAAAATTTGGAATAGGATTTGGAGCAATTATTCTCTTCTTAATTATTTACTATGCAGTCCTAAATCCGATGGTTAATGAGAGAAAAGCAAAATACCAAGAAAAAATTCAAAAAGAGAAAGAAATAGTTGATTTTGAAAATAATATTATATCTTTAAAGAAAACAATAAAAAAAATGAAACCGAAGTTTGAAGAAACATCAACTTTGTTTCATTCTAAAGCTGAAGTTGAAGATCTTTACCAAAGTTTAAGTAAACACGCGGCAGTCAATGGTTTAGTTATTTCAAAAATAGAAAAGAAAGAACCAAAACCGGTTTTAAAGGTTGGAGTTACAGAACAATCAGATAATAATCTTCAAAAGGAAATGGTTTCATATTATAAAATTCCAGTAGACTATGAAATTAAAGGAAATTTCTTGGGTTATATAAAGTTCAAAAGAGCAGTATCTAAGCAAAAGAAAATGTTAAATTTTGACAAAGAGACAATAAGTGTAGTACAAAATGATTCAACTGGAGCGATAGTTGCAACAGGTGAGTTAACAATAGTAGGAATGCCAGATGAGTTTTTTTAAAATATTAATTATTTTATCTTTAATATTAATACCTACGATTTCTTTTTCTGATAGCCATGATCAAAAGAAAGAAGTTTTAGAACAGGTAAATGAAATTGCAAAAGAAATGGAAGATGATGAAGAGGTTCCTCTCAATGATCCTTTTGCAGGAAATGAGGGAACAAGCTCGATGTCTGGAAATATACCTGAAGATGAGCAGGAAAATGAGTTAAGTTTGTATAATTTTAAACTAGCAGGCCTTATATCTGGAAAAGATTATAGCTATATATCAATTGTTAATTCTGGTGGCGAAGTCTTAACACTTTCTCTTGGTCAATATTTGGGGAAAATTCAGCTTGTTGATTTAAGATTAACTGAGGCTATTTTTAAAAAAGAAGACGGAAAATTTATGATCATAGATTTTAACAATCAAGTTAGAGAGGCGGATGATTATTAAAAAATATTACAACACTATTCTAGTTATATTATTTGCATTTTTATTAAGTGCTTGTGGTCCAAACTCACAATTTGGAAAAAAATATAACAAGCCTTTTAAACACAACACTCCATTAATTAAAGATCAAAACATAGTCGAATCTGGAAAATCTGAAGTTGCTAAAACTTTAGAGATGGGTCCTAAGCCATTAGAAGGAGACTCTAGAAAATTAGGCAAAAGAAAAAAAATATCATCTGAGGCTCAAAGAAACTATTTAATCATCTCTGATGAATATCCATTATTAAAACAAAGAGTAACGCTAAAATTTAAAAACCTGGATTACAAAGAAACAATGAAATTAATGGGTAAAATTGGTGAAATTAATATTTTAGTTGGTGATGAAGTCGCTGGAGCAATTTCAGCAGAGTTAATTGATGTTCCTTGGGATAAGGCTTTTCAGGCTTTATTAGATATGAAGAATTTTGCATCTGATGTTGATGTAGCTAGTAACCTAATTAGAATACACTCACCCGAAACATTGACAGCTCAAGAAACTTACAAGTCTGAAAGAGCCCAGGCCGTTAAAAAGAAAGTGGAATTAGAAGATAGTGTTGAACCAATTTATTCTGAAATATTTAGGCTTTATTACATAACACCTGCTCAGGCTAAACAAACAATTGAAGAATTGTTTACACAATCTTCCGGTGATAGTTCTTACACACCAATACAAATTACAGAAGAAGTTACAACTCGTTCAATTATAGTAAGAGGAAAAGAAAAAGATTTAGATGTAGTTGATAAAGTTGTTAAAGAAATAGATATAAGAACTAAACAAGTATTAATTGAAGCCTTTATTGTTGAAGCTAATTCGGATTTTGAGAGAGCTCTTGGATCCAGATTAGGTGGTTATTATAATAGATCAGGCAATATATCTGGTGGTACAGCAAGCACTAGTAGTGGAAGTGCATTTGGAACTGATTTAGATACAGCAGCTGGTCTAGGAGCTGCAACTGATAGTTTGGCTAATTTCCCTGTAACTGGTGCAACAAGCGGAATAGGCATTTTAAGAAGAACAGGATCTGGAGTTCTTAAAGCTGAAATTACTGCTCTAGAAAGTATGGGTATGGGAAAAACTATCTCAAATCCAAAAGTATTTACTTTAGATAATCAGTTAGCAACTGTTACACAAGGTGAAGAAATTCCTTATCAAACAACATCTGATGGAACAACCTCTACTTCATTTAAAGAAGCTGCATTAAAATTAGAAGTTACACCAAGTATCATTGGAGATGGAAATGTTCTTTTAACTATAAAAGTAAATAATGATACACCAAATAGATCAGCTGGAGGAGATGAACCTCCAATTAATAAAATGGAAATTGTAACTAAATTATTAGTTGCAGATGGAGATATTGTTGTAATCGGTGGAATTAAGAAAAATGTAGTATCTCAAAGCAAAAATCAAACACCAGGCATTGGAAATATGCCTGTAATCGGTAACCTCTTTAAAGGTAAAGCAAATTCTGATAACCTAGATGAATTATTGGTATTTATAGCGCCAAGAATATTATAATGATTAACATTAGTAGAGAATCCGAGATTAATTTAATTAATATCTTGATAGACCAAGATATTATTTCTGGAAAAGATTTAGCTGAAATTAAAAAAGTTTCTAGCGATGGAAATAAATCACAACTAGATGCAGTATTTGAATTAAATCTAACAGATGAACAAAAAATTTTAGATTTATTAGTTCATGATCAATCATTAGATGTTGTTGATTTATCAGCAATACAAGTGACCGAAGAGTTAAAGGCCGTTCTTCCTTCTAACTATATAAATATGAATTTTATAGCGCCATTTAAAATTGAAGGAAAAGTTTTACATATTGCAATTTCTGATATCTCAAAGTTAAGTTTAATGAGAAACTTAAGAACTATTACCAAAATGGATATCGAGCTTCATGCAGCAAAAGTTTCAGATATTTCAAATTTTGTAGATAAACTTTTAGCAGATGGTGAAAAAACCATCTCAGACATTAGACAAACTCAAGCCGAAAAAACTAAAACTTTTGACTATGATGTAGATGAACAAGCTGAAGTTTTAGAAAGCCAACCTGAAGAAGATATTGAGGCAATAGAAAACGAGTCTGAAGTTATTAAATTTAGTACAGCTGTTGTTGCTGATGCAATTAAATCAGGTGTATCTGATATACATATTGAACCATATAGATTTTCTTCAAGAGTTAGATATAGATTAGACGGCATACTTACAGAGCAAGAGCATTTCAAAAAATTTCTACACTCGAATTATGGTGCGGTTGTTACAAGATTTAAAATTATGGGAAAATTGGATATTGCTGAAAGAAGACTTCCACAAGATGGAGCTATACCATTTAAAATTGATGGAAAAGTAGTGGACCTACGTTTGTCTATCTTACCTACTGCAACGAATGAAAGAATTGTAATGAGGGTTCTTAACAAAGATGCAGGAGATATAAGTTTAGAGCAATTAAATTTTGAAGAAACAGATCTTAAAAACTTAAGAAAAGCTATTCACGGCACACAAGGTTTAGTACTGGTTACAGGTCCAACCGGATCAGGAAAAACAACAACATTGTACAGTATTCTTAAAGAAGTATCTAAGCCTCATCTAAATATTTTAACAGCTGAAGATCCAGTTGAATATGAACTAGACGGTGTTGGACAAGTTCAAATTAAAGATGATATTGGCTTTAATTTCGCAACCGCATTGAGATCTTTTTTAAGACAAGACCCAGAAATAATTTTAGTTGGAGAGATGCGGGATAAAGAAACAGTAGATATAGGATTAAAAGCGGCACTTACTGGACACTTAGTTTTCAGCACACTGCACACAAATGATGCCCCAAGCACGATTACAAGATTACAAAATATGGGTACTCCAGATTATTTAATAAGTGCGGCTGTGAGTTTAGTTTTAGCACAAAGACTAGCAAGAAAAACTTGTACAGAATGTAGAGAGCCAGACAATGACATTACTCCAAAAGCGCTAGCTGACCTAGGTTTTACAGTTGAGCAAGCTTCAAGAGCAAAAGTACAAAAAGGAAAAGGTTGTCCAAAATGTAAAGATTCTGGTTACAAAGGTCGAATGGGAATTTATGAAATATTAAATGTTACAAAACCAATAAAAGAAGCAATATTAAGAAAAGCTACAACACCAGAATTAAAAGAAATTGCATCTAATGAAGGTTTCAGAACAATGCAAGATATGGGAAGAGAACTTATATTAACTGGAGACTTAAATTTCAGAGAATTTGATAGGGTTCTTTCTATGGATTAATAAATGTCTTCAGAAACATTTACATATAAAGGCATTTCAGCAGGAAAATATATTGAGGGCGAAATAGAGGCCCTAAATCAGGAAGAAGCGTCATATAAGCTAAAAGAACAAAAGATAATAATCACCAATTTAGTTAAAACTAAAAAGAAAAAAGCTGCTAAAGAAAAAGGTAAAAAAAGCGGTTTTTCCTTTGGAAAGAAAAAAGTTACGCCTCAAGATGTAATGATTTTCTCAAAACAGTTTGCAACCATGGTTAAGGCAGGTCTTCCAATTTTAAATGTACTTTCAATGTTACGTGATCAAATTGAGCATCCAACAATGAAAGAAATTATTGAGGATATTAGAAAAAGTCTAGAAGGAGGTATCACACTTTCAAAATGCTTTGAAAAATACCCTAAGGTTTTTGACAATATTTATATAAACTTAATAAAAGCAGGTGAGGCAAGTGGTAAATTAGATGTCTTCTTACTCAAATTAGTAGATTCACTAGAAAAAAGAGAAAAAGTTAAAAAGAAAATTAAAAGTGCATTAACGTACCCTGTTGTCATGTTTACAGTTGCAATAACTGTAATGGTATTCATGTTAGTTAAAGTTGTTCCAATATTTGCTGAAATGTATGAAGGAATGGGAGTACCTTTACCAACGCCTACAGCAGTTATTATGAATGCCAGTAATTTTATGAGAGGAGCGGGTGGTTTAACTTTATTTTTAGTTTTAGCAATAGGATTTGCTATCTTTAAATACACAACAACTAAAATACCAGCAGTAAGATATAAATGGCATTATAGAGTTTTAAAAATGCCTGTCTTTGGAGATATGATTTTAAAATCCCTAATTGCAAGAGTATCTCTTATTATGGGTAACCTTAGTTCTGCAGGTGTAAATTTGCTTGAAAGTATAGAAATTGCAAAACAAGTAAGTAACAATGATGTTGTCACTCAAGCTTTAGAAAATGTAAAAAAAGGTGTTTTCTCTGGGGACACTTTAACAAAATTGTTTTTAAAAGAACCAGTTTTTCCTGCAACATTTAGCCAGCTAATTTCTGTTGGAGAGCAGACGGGAAATTTAGATGAAATGTTTACGTCGGTATCATCTTATTATGAAGAAGAGTTTGATACAGCTGTAGATAATATGTCGAGTTTAATTGAGCCGATTATGATTGTATTTATGGGTACAATGATCGGCGGTTTAATGATAGCTATGTACTCACCAATCTTCAATGTTGGTGCAATTATTGGAAGTTAATAATCAATTTTTTTAGATAAAATTAAATGGTTGATCCAAGGCTTCTCGCCTTCTTTAAATACTACTGCATCCATTATTTGTTGAATAAAAAAAGTTCCAAGTCCACCTGGTTTAATATCGTCTATTTTTCTATGTCTAATTTTATCTTTTTCAACTGGCCTACCTTTATCAAAAAAACCAATTTCTAAATTTCCATTTGATAAAGAAATTTTAATCTCCATTTTATCTTCAGTATCTTCACCTTGGTAAGCATGTTTAACAATGTTCTGCGCCGCTTCTGCTATTGCTAATACTAGTTCGTCTTTTAAGTCTTGATCTATATTTACCTTTTCAAAAACTTCTCTTGAAAAACTTCTTACATCTTTAAGGCTAGATGAGCTTACAACAAAATCTCTTTGTTCTGATATTTGAGCAAGATTATTCATTATTTATCCTAAGTTTAAAATTTGCTCCAGTTTAGCCATCATGATTACTTTTAAAACTGATTTGCTAATATCTTTTAAAATGACTTTTGTTCCAAGTTCAGTTGCTTTTTGATGACTTTCAATTAATACAGATATCCCAGACGAGTCCATGTACTGAACCTCTTTTAAATTTAAATGAACTTCTTTTTTTGCCTCAATAAGAGGCATTATAACCTCTTTTGCTTTTTCTGTTACATCCATATCAATTTCACCATCAAGGTGAACAATTGATATTTCTCCTTCTTCTGTAACTTTGTATGACATAAATATTAATATTTATTAAATTTCCCTGTTAAATCAACAAAAATGACCCATTTTGAATATATTATGTATGTAGATATTGACTTTCAAAAGATATAATTATTATGTATATACATATTTTTTATTTAAAATAGGATCATAAATTATGAAAAAAAATAATAAAGGTTTTACACTTATAGAATTATTAGTTGTTGTAGCCATCATAGGTATTTTAGCTGCGGTTGGAGTTGTTGCTTACTCTGGTTACACAAAGGGAGCAAAAAAATCAGCAGTTAAGTCAAACCAAGCAGCAGTGCTCAAGTATGTAGCTGCTGAGCTTAAAAAATGTGAAATTGGAGAGACTGAAGTGATGGTTAAAGATTCAAATAAATTGACATGTTCAAGTAGAAAAACATCAGGTGAAGTTGCGAAGGCTACAAATAATGCTTTAGGATCAGAATTTAAAAATCCTTATACGACATCTAATTCTGCAATCAAAACAACCAAATTAACTTCTTGTGGTACAGGTGATGAAGGTTATACAAGTGTCACAGATAATGGTACCAAAGTAGAAATTATATCTTGTGAAGTCAGTGGAGCCACTTTGCTGTCAGGCTCTGTTACCATAGAATAAAGTAAAAAAATTCTTATGACAACCAGGAGCTCAGGTTTTACCCTAATTGAGCTTTTGGTTGTTGTTGCAATTCTTGGAATTATCTCGGCTATAGGAATAGTCAGTTATAACGGTTACGTTTCGTCTGCAAAAAGGAAATCTGCAGAAAATATAATTTTACAAATATCCTTAGCACAAAGTGAATTCTACTCCGATGAGGATGAATATTTTACTCCTGGATGCGGACCTAATAATTCAACATCGACTACTTTAGAAACAAAACTACTTGGTGGTTCCGACGTTATTACCCCTGACATTGGTTATGAATTTTGTTCTCAAGGATCCGCGGAAACTTATACAATTATTGCTCACGAAACTGGAGCTAAATCACCATGCAAAATTGAATATACAGATAAGTCTGTTTGGACACGAACAAATTGTTAATAATGAACATTGAGATTAGTAAATATTTAGAAAAAATTAAATTTGTTTTTTCTGGAGATCTTTCAAAAAATTTTAAGATCTATGCAACTCTTAGTTTAGCATGGATAATTTTTATTGGGTACTTGACTTGGTGGAACGGGTTAAGAAGTCCAATGTTAGATAAAAGCTTTAGATGGGATGAATGGTTTTGGTTTGGGATTGTTCCTGCTCTATCTCCTTATTTATTTTATTTCATTTGGAAAAAAAAAGAGTAACCAACCTATTTTGAACATCTATTTTCTATCATGCACTTTAAATTAACTATAACTTGGAGAGGCTAAAATGGAGAATGTAGATTTGGAGTCAGTAAAATCATTTGTAGATACTCTTTGGGTTATAGATTGCGCCATACTTGTTTTTATAATGCAAGCAGGTTTCATGTGCATGGAAACAGGTTTATCAAGACATAAAAATAGCATTAACGTTGCTCTTAAAAATGCTGCTGACTTTGGTCTCGCGGTTGTAATTTTTTGGCTATTTGGTTTTGGTTTAATGTTTGGAAAAAGTTTTAATGGGTATTTTGGTACCGATTTATTCTTTTTTAAAACTGATCAAGCTGAATACATGACTTATTTTGTCTTTCAAGCAATGTTTGTTGCAACTGCAGCTACAATTGTTTCTGGTGCTGTTGCAGAAAGAATGAAATTTAATGGGTATTTAATCATTACAATAATAGCTACAGGGATTATATATCCAATTGTTGGTCATTGGGCATGGTCATCAAGTTATTTAAATAATATTGATGCTACAAGACAATTACTCGCGGTAACGGGACAAGTTAAAACAACAGGATGGCTAACAGATATCGGATTTGTTGACTTTGCAGGAAGTACAATTGTTCATTCAGTTGGAGGTTGGATAGCATTATCTGCAGTTTTAATTTTAGGTCCAAGAATTGGAAAATATTCAGATGCTAATAAAGGGAAGTTCACAGGATCAAGTTTCCCGCTAGCAGTATTAGGAACTTTAATTTTGTGGTTTGGTTGGTTCGGATTTAATGGTGGGAGTAACGGTGCTATGGATGAAGCGGTTCCACTAATCTTAATAAATACATTTCTAGCTGCCTCTTTTGGATTATTGACAGGTCTTGCAATTTCATTCGCATTATTTAAAAAACCTGATCCTTATTATGTAATTCTTGGACCACTTGCAGGATTGGTTGCAATTACAGCAGGATGTAATTCGATGACATCAGTGACTTCAATATTTGTCGGAATTATAGGAGCAGTGGTTGCAATTTTTGTAAATGAATTTTTAAATAAATTTGAAATAGACGATGTTGTTGGTGCTGTACCTGTTCATTTGGCAGCAGGAGTTTGGGGAACTATTGCAGTTGGGTTATTTAGTGACCTTGAAATACTTGGAACTGGATTAACTAGATTAGAACAAATCAAAGCACAGTTTATTGGAATTGTTTCAATCGGCGCATTCTCATTTTTTGGATCATATATTTTATTGAAAATTTTGAATTACTTTTATCCATTAAGAGTAAGTCCTTTACATGAAGAACTGGGTTTAAATATTGCTGAGCATAATGCAACTTCTGTAGAACATGATTTAATTACAATTTTAGAAAAACAATCAGAATCTGGAGATTTAACAATAAGAGGACCTCAAGATCCATTTACTGCTGGAGGAGTAATCGGTCTTTATTACAATAGATTGATGAGTAAACTAGAAACTAGTGAAGCTGAAAAGAAAGTATGGAGAGACAGAATTTCAAATGAAGTAAAACTTGCGGTTAAAGTCCAAGAAAACTTTTTACCAAAAAGAAATTTGGAAAATTACCCTGTGCATGGAATTAATATTGCAGCCAGAGAAGTTTCAGGAGATTTCTTTAGTTTTTATCCTCATAATGACAATGTTTATTTTATAATCGCAGATGTCGCTGGCAAAGGAATTCATGCTGGAATGGTCATGGCCAAAGCATCAACTTTATTTGAAATCATGTCTAGAGATCAAGTGGATCCAGATGAAATGATATTTCATATGAATAATGATCTGTTTTTAACTAAAACGGGTGGCATGTTTGTTACCAGTATATTAGGAGAATATAATATGAGGACTGACGAATTAAGATGGGTAAATGGAGGTCATCAACCAGCTATAATTAGATCATCATCAGGAAACTACGAACAATTTGAAAGCAATTCACCACCTATGGGAGTAATACTTCAAAAAGACAAATCAATTTATAAAACTCATAAAATTAAGTTGGAAAATAATAGGTTTTATGCTTTCACTGATGGCTTGTCAGAAAGCTTAAATAGCTCAGGCGAAGAAATAGGGATAGATGGTTCATTAAAAATCATAGAGCAAAATTTTAATACAGATTCTAGCAAACATTTATCAGACATATCAAATACGGTAATTAATACTGCTGGGGATAACAAGCTAAGCGACGACTTAACCTTAATATCTATAGGCAAATAACAATTTAAGTTAAATAAACCCGCGATCAAATATCATATATAATAAGCATATCTTAGAAAATATATTTCTATTGTGGATGAAAAAAATCTAAAAATTGGAATTATTGGCGCTGGTATACAAGGTGTCTGTAATGCTTTGTTTCTTCAAAAAAAAGGTTTTCAGGTAACTCTTTTTGATAGAGAAGAACCTGGGAGTGCAGCATCTTATGGAAACGCTGGTCACTTTTCTCCTTATGCGTCTGTTCCTTTAAACAGACCAGATGTCATAGCAGACGTTCCCTCAATGTTAATTAGTTCAAGAGGACCATTAGCTTTAAAGTGGAACTATGTACCAAAGATGATCCCTTGGTTTGCAAGATTTATATTAAATTGTAGAGAAGAAAAAATGATGCACACTGCTAAAAATATGCATCAAATTTTAGATCAATCATTACCAGCGTTTGATGAATTATTTGATGAAATTGATTTAGATGGGTTAGTTGAAAATAACGGAATTCTTTATGTTTGGACCGATCAAAATATGAAAAGCAGAGAGTTAGAAATTAGAATTAGAGATCAGCTTGGAGTAAAGCAACAATTGGTTAATAAAAAAGAAATTCACGATTTAGAACCAAACTTAAAACCATTCTATCATGGTGGTGTATTTTATGACTACGCTAGGCATGCAAGAAATCCAAGAAAAATTTTAATTAAATTGTTTGAGAACTTTGTAAACAAAGGTGGAAAATTTTTAAAATTAAATATTCAAGATATAGATTTTGATGAAGAAAAACCGGTTCTTAGAACGGAAACACAAAGATTTATTTTTGATAAACTTGTAGTAGCATGTGGAGCATTTTCAAAAAGATTAACTGATAAGTTACATGAAAATATTCCTTTAGATACTGAAAGAGGTTATCATGTTCATTTCAAAGATTATGATCATTTAATTTCAAGACCAATTGTTTATGCAAATAGAGGTTTTGGAATGACACCAATGGAACAGGGTTTACGTGTTGTTGGTACAGTAGAATTTGGAGGTTTAGAAAACTCCCCATCTAAGTCGAGAATAAAAAACTTGATATTAAACGCAAAAGATATGCTAGATGGTTTACCGGAGCATAAAGATGAATGGCTTGGATTTAGACCCACATTACCAGATTTTCTCCCAGTTCTAGGTCCTTCAAAAAACTATAAAAATGTTTTTTATTCATTTGGCCATCATCATTTAGGTTGGACACTTGGTGCAATATCAGGAAAAATCATATCTAAAATGATCTCAGGTGAGAATACTAACTTAGATCTACAACCATACAGCTCAATAAGGTTTAGTTAAAAGTAATCTTTTATAGTACTCTATTTAATGCTTGAAAATAAAAGTAATATAATAATTGCATCTATTTTGCTTTTTTTAGCAGCCTTGTTTTGGTCAGGAAATTTTATTGTTGGAAAGATAGCAGGTTTAAATGAAATACCTCCAATATCATTAAATATTTTAAGGTGGTCACTGGCGTTTCTAATTTTACTACCTTTTACTTACAAAGAGATGCTAGAAAAAAAAGAATTAATTTTTAAAAATATTTATCTCTTATGTTTTCTAGGGATAACGGCAGTCAGTATTTTTAATTCAGCACTTTTCTATTCTTTAAAAACTACACAAGTAATTACGGGTGTGCTTATGATCTCAACTGTTCCAGTTATGATCATTTTATTTTCTATAATTTTAAAAATAGAAAAAACAAATACCTTTCAAGTATTGGGAGTTGCATTTTCTTTGTTGGGTGTATTATTTATAATTTCAAAAGCAGATTTTGAAGTCTTTAAAAATTTAGCTTTTGAAAAAGGAGATTTATTTGCATTATTTGCAATGATATCCTGGTCACTTTATTCTGCTCTTTTAAAGAAAAAAAATTATGGATTATCTCCTATAACTTTACTTCAAGTTGTTATTGGTCTTGGTGTAATATTTCTTATACCAATGTATGCAATAGATTATATTTACATTGGTAATCGAATTACAATTAATACAAATTTCATTCTTGTTTTATCTTATGTTGTTTTGTTACCTGGAATCATTTCTTTCTTTTTCTGGATAAAAGGCGTTGCTTTAATAGGCGCTAATAGAGCAGGAATTTATTTACATTTAATGCCAATTCTTGCAGCAATTCTTGCAATGATAATATTTGATGAAGTATTGCTATTTTATCATTATATCGGTGGAATATTTATTATTTCAGGGATATTACTTTCAAACAAAAAAAATGCTTAAAGTAGCTATACTCGACGATTATCAAAATATCGCAAAAGATTTTATTGATCTTAAAAAATTATCTTCAAAATATGAATTTCAGGTATTTAATGATCCATTTGAAAACGAGGATGATGCAATTGAAAAATTAAAAGAATTTGAAGTTCTTTTTATAATGAGAGAGAGAACAAAAATAACAAAAAAACTTATAGAGAGTTTAAAAAAATTAAAATTAATTGCCACTAGTGGAATGAGAAATAAATCTATAAATTTAGAAGTAGCTAAAAAAAATAAAGTTGTGGTCACTGGTACTGAAATCAATAGTAACCCAACACCAGAGTTAACCTGGGCATTAATTTTAGGACTTGCAAGAAATTTTAAAACGGAAATAGATAATATGTATCAAGGTTACTGGCAGTCAACTATTGGAGTGGAGCTTAAAGGTAAGATATTAGGTTTGCTTGGATTGGGTAGAGTAGGTTCTGAAGTTGCTAAAATTGGTAAAGCTTTTGGTATGCAAGTTATGGCTTGGAGTGAAAATTTAAACTTAGATAAATGCAAAGAGCTTGATGTTTTGCCGTGTAACAAAGATGACTTAATTCAAAATTCTGACTTTCTGTCAATCCATGTTCAAGGAGGAGATAGATATAGAAATTCTATTACTATTAAAGAATTTGAGAAAATGAAAAAAACCTCATATTTAGTAAATACATCAAGAGGTGAAATTGTTAATGAAGATGATTTAATTATAGCATTATCAACAAATATTATTGCTGGAGCAGGTTTGGATGTTTATGAAAAAGAACCTTTGCCGGAAAGTCATAAACTTAGATTCGTACAAAATGCTCTTTTGCTTCCTCACATTGGTTACGTAACTGCCGAAAATTATGTAACTTTCTATAATCAAATGATTGAAAATCTTGATAGTTTTGTTTCTGGTAAACCAAAAAGGATCATTCAGTAAATTAAATTAAGACAATTTTTACAGATATAAATTTAAATTTTTTGTGTATAATTAGTCTGATGAGCAAAGAATTTAAAGCTACTCAAAATCAAAAACTTGATAATCAAGAATTAAATGATTGGTTAGATTCTTTAGATGCTGTTGTAGAAAATCATGGAAGAGAAGGTGCTAAAATAATTTTAGAAAAACTAGAGAAAAGAGCAAAAGATTTAAGAGTATTATATTCACCAGTTCCATATTCACCATATAGAAATACCATATCTCAATATGATCAAGGAATTTATCCTGGAGATTTAGCAATTGAAGAAAAAATAACAGCAATTTTAAGATGGAATGCTTTAACCATGGTTATGAAAGCAAATAAAAATTATGGTGGGCTTGGAGGACATATAGCAAGCTATGCATCTTTTGCCGAGGTATTTGAAACAGGATTTAATCATTTTTTTAAAGGCGGTGATGAAGCAGATTTAATTTTTTATCAATCACAGTGTACAACTGGGATATATGCAAGATCTTTTTTAGAGGGAAGATTAACTAAAAATCATTTGGAACATTATAGACAAGAATTAAACGAGCAAGGACTGTCTTCATACTGCCATCCATACCTAATGAGAGATTACTGGACATTTACAACATCATCGATGGGAATAGGTTTAGTTAATGCAATTTACCAAGCTCGTTTCATGAAATATTTAGAAAATAGAAACTTATTAAAAACAAATAAAAGAGTATGGGGTTTATTTGGAGATGGTGAAATGGATGAACCTGAAAGTTTGGCTGGATTATCTATCGCTTCAAGAGAAAAATTAGATAATTTAACTTTTATTATAAATTGCAATCTACAAAGATTAGATGGACCTGTAAGAGGTAATGGACAAATAATTCAAGAACTTGAGACAGTCTTTAAAGCTAATGGATGGAATGTAATTAAAGTTCTATGGGGATCTGAATGGGATAAAATTTTTCAACAAGATAAAGATCATTTGTTGTTAAAGCGTTTTGCTAAAACCGTTGATGGAAAATATCAAACGTTAGGTGCAAGAGATGGAGAGTATAATCTTAAAAACTTTTTTGCAGAGGATCCAGAAGTTTTAAAATTGGTTTCTTCACTCAGTAAAGATGAAATTGATAAACTTAAAAGGGGAGGCCATGATTTTAAAAAACTTTATGCTGCCTTTAATGCAGCTATTAAAACTAAGGGAAAACCTACAGTTATTTTAGCTAAAACAAAAAAAGGTTATGGAATGGGTAAAGCTGGCGAGTCAAAAATGACTAACCACCAGCAAAAAGAATTAAATCTTGATGCATTAAAAGAGTTTAGAGATCGTTTTCAACTAGATATTCCAGATAACAAACTAGAAAATATGGAGTTTTATAAACCAGATGAAAATTCTGAGGAAATAAAATATTTAAAAAAAAGAAGGGAAGCTTTAGGAGGATCTTTACCCAAAAGAAGCTTCAAAGAAGTTGAATTAGTTACTCCAAAAATTGAAAAACATTCTAACTTTTTATTCGAAGAAAGTGATAGAGAATATTCAACAACAACAGGACTTGTTAGATCTTTAGGAAACATAATGAGAGATAAAGAGTTTGGAAAAAGAGTTGTTCCAATAGTTGCTGATGAAGCTAGGACTTTTGGAATGGCTAATTTATTTTCACAAATTGGAATATATTCACCAGAGGGTCAGTTATATGAACCTGAAGATGCGACTTCAATTTTGAAATATCAAGAATCAAAAACAGGACAATTGTTAGAGGAAGGAATTAATGAAGCCGGAGCCATATCTTCTTGGCTAGCAGCAGCTACATCTTATAGCAATCATAATTTTCCAATGATGCCGTTTTATATTTTTTACTCAATGTTTGGTTTTCAAAGAATTGGAGATTTGATTTGGGCGGCAGCTGATCAAATGCCTAGAGGATTTTTAATTGGTGCAACAGCTGGTCGAACTACTTTAGCTGGAGAAGGATTGCAGCACCAAGATGGACAAAGTCATATAATTGCTTCAACATTTCCAAATTTAAAATCCTACGATCCTTGTTTCGCAAGCGAGCTTGCAATTATATTTGATGAAGGAATGAAAAGAATGATGACAGAATGCAAAGATGAATTTTATTATATTACTGTGAATAATGAAAAGTACTCTCATCCAAAAATTGATATAAAAAATAAAGATGGAATAATTAAAGGTGGTTATCTTTTTGAAGATAACTCTAATGATAAAATTAACATAAATTTATTAGGATCTGGACCAATTTTTAGAGAATGTATTGAAGCTTCTAAAATACTTAAAGATGAATATGGAATTGGTTCAAGATTATACAGCATAACAAGTTATTCAGAGTTAGAAAAAAATGCTAAATCAGTTTTAAGACAAAACACATTGTCTCCTGCGAATAAAAAACAAAACTATTTGCAGCAGCTAATTTCTAATGACGACCCTATAATTGCTACTTCAGATTATGTAAGAGCATACTCACAATTGATCTCTAGCCACATTAATAATAAGTTTTTAGCAATGGGGACAGATGGTTTTGGAAGAAGTGATACTCGAAAAAATCTAAGAGACTTTTTTGAAGTAGATAGCAAACATATAGTCGTCAGTTCTTTGTATACACTTTATGAAGATAAGAAAATCCCATTACAAACATTAGAAAAAGCGATTAGTAAATATAATCTCAATAATAACAAAAATAATCCTTGGGAAATATAGTCCCTACTAATTTTTTATGGAATTACCTGTCGTCAATCATAAAGATTATGAAGCTCAATTAAATGATGACAATAAATTTCCTATAAAAAAATTTGGAGAATTAGCTAAAGCGTTAATTAAAAATAAAATAGTTAAAAAATTCTATATCCCAGAGCAATGCTCAGTAGAAACTCTAAAAGAGGCACATACAGAAGACTATATAAATAAAATAAAAAATAAAACTTTAAATAAAAACGAGATCAGAAAAATTGGTTTTCCTTTAGTTGAAAGTGTAGTTAGAAGGTCTTTTATTGCAACCGGAGGCACAGTGCTTGCTACAAAACTAGCTCTAAATTATGGAATAGCTTGCAATACTGCTGGAGGCAGCCATCATGCAACATCTAATGAAGGTGCTGGATTTTGTGTTTTTAATGATGTTGCAGTAGCAGCTAAATATTTAACTAAAAGAGGTCTGGCAAACAGAATTTTAATTATTGATTTAGATGTTCACCAGGGTAATGGCAATTCTGAAATATTTAAAAATGATACTCAAGTTTTTACATTTAGTATGCATGCGAAAGTTAATTATCCAGCAAAAAAATCAAAAAGTGACTTAGATATTGAATTAGAGGAAAATTTAGAAGATAGAGAATATATTGATATTTTAAAAAATAACCTAAAATATTTGAATGAGGAAGAGTTTGATTTCGTTTTTTATATCGCTGGAGTTGATATTCACTATAATGACAGGTTGGGTAAACTAAAAATATCTGATAATGGTATATTTGAAAGAGATCAATTAGTAATTGATAATTTCTTCTCAAATAAAATTCCTATATGTGGAGTATTGGGAGGTGGATACAACGAAGATTTTAATAAACTAGTAGAATTACATTCCAGTTTACATAAAACATGTGCTAAATTTTTATAATGAAAAAAAATTCAAATTTAACTCCAGAACAAGAAAATATTTTATTTAATGAAGCTACTGAACCTCCTGGTTCAAGTGAATTAAATGCTGAAAAAAGAGAGGGCTCATACCACTGTGCCAACTGTGATACTGAATTATTTAAATCATCAACGAAATATGAAAGTGGATCAGGTTGGCCTTCTTTTTATAAATCTCTTCCAGATGTTTTTGAGACTAAAACAGATCACCATATCGGTTATGCTAGAACAGAGTATCATTGTAAGAAATGTGGAGGACATCATGGACATATATTTAATGATGGTCCACATCCGACAGGAAAAAGATATTGTAATAACGGAGTTTGTTTAGTTTTCAAACCACATAACTAATTGATATTAAAAGAAAAATAAAATAAACCTACGTGTATGAAAATATTAAATAAGTTCTTTATTATAATTTGGGTATCTTTATTTACAACTTTCGCATATGCAGATACAGCTGATGATATAATTGATAGACTTTCAGACAAAATTTCATTATTTGTTGAGAGTACTTTAGGTGGAGACACTGAATTCTCTTTAGAATTTCCTGAAGATGATGATGTTGAATTAGAAATATTAAAATTTAAAGAATTAGATAGCTCGGATGGTCAGAATTCATTTTCACAATTAAGTTTACATACACAAGAGGTAAACGATGATACCAGATTTATTTTAAATCTAGGCTACGGTCAAAGATATATATCTTCAGACAAATCGATGATCACGGGTATAAATGGGTTTATTGATTACGATATAGAAGGACATTCTAGAACAAGTTTAGGTTTTGAGGCAAAAGCTCCAATTTTAGAACTTACTGGAAACTATTATTTAGGTCTGTCAGGAGTTGAAACTATTAATGGCGTTAAAGAAAAAGTATTAGATGGTCATGAAATAAACTTATCATCACAATTACCATACATGCCGTGGACAAGATTAAATTTGCAAAATTATGATTTTGAAAAAGATAAAGCTTCTGAGAATACAGGTGGTAATTTAGTTTCTCTTGAAATGAATTTATCTCCAAGTATTCAAATTGAGGCGTCAAAGAATTTTATAGATACTACCGGGGTTGAAGATGAGGAGAATTTCAAAATTGTGTATTATAATCCACCAAGAAATAAATCATCACTTCAAGATGGATTTTTATCATCAACTGCATTTGAAAAAGGTGATGTAGAAGCAAAAATGAAAGATAAAGTTAGACGAAGAAACGCTATGACAATAGAAGTTCAAGGAGCAGTAGTGTTAACTAAGCAATAATTTATGAGAAATTTAATCAAATCAATTTTAATTTTATTTATCTTTTTTTATTCAGTTAATACATATGCAGCAACAGGAGCCGCAACAGAATATAAAGTTACAATGACAAAACTTGAACTGTGCGAAACTGGAAGTACTACAGCAAATTGTTTAAATGCATTAACTATATCACCGTCAGGAACATCAGGTGCTGTAGATATCGCATCAGTGGACGCAGGAGCCACAGCTGGATCTTATGGAAATATTGCAAAAGCAAAAATAGGAACCTTATATACTTACATTCAAATTACTATGAGTAGACAATTTTCAATGACCGGAACAGCAGGAAGTTGCGCAACCAAAGCTGGTGAGTCAGGATCTAAAACCACAGATGCAAAAGGACAAACTGGAGGTACTCCAGGATCTTCAACTTTATATGTTCCAGATGGAACTTCTTATGATGATCATATGAACGGTTCGGTTGACTCTTTGGGCGCATCTGTTTCAGACGATGGTGAAATAGGAAGTAGTGATGAGTATTTTCAATATAGAAAAATTATTTCAGGAGGCGGTTTAAAAGTTAAAGCTGGTGATTTTCCAACAGTAAAGGTTGCATTTGATGTTTCAAATGCAGTTGGTGAAGCCACAGGTGGTGCAGCTGCGTGCACAGGTAATGTTATGTATGCAAATGAACCGGGAATGACAATATCGTTTGTTGATTAAAAAATTATTCTAAAGAACTAAAAAGCTTTCCAGTTTTCTCCAATTCTCTTAATTCCTGATAGCCTCCAACGTGATAGTCACCAAAAAATATTTGAGGAATAGTTCTTCGTCCATTCGCTCTCTTAGTCATTTCGTCTCTTAGGCCTTCTTTTGTTGAAATATCTATCTCGTTATAATTAAGATTATTTCTAGATAATAATCTTTTTGCTGCATCACAAAAGTTACACATTGGACCAGAGTAAACAGTTATATTTTTCATAAGGCAATATATAAGTGATGTTTCATAAATTACTATAGTAAGTAATCATTTTTATTTATTTTTGACTTAATCTGTTTTCTTGAATATTCAAATTTTTTTCTATGTTTTATACTTTGAGAGCTAGCTCTTTTTCTCCACAGCCTAAATGATGAGGGTTTTAAAGATCTTCGCATAATTTTAATAACTTCACCTTCAGTCTTTCCAGTTTTTTTTTCAATTTCCTCAAAAGTAATCCGGTCAGCCCATGCTGCCCAGATGACCCAATCTGGACTATCAAGAGATGGCTCTGGATTTTTAACTCTGGTTGTGGGTCTGTGACTTTTTTTCATCAAAATTCAACAAATTGTTAAAATTATTTTAATGCAAATATTTAAGCCTATGATAATATCAGTTTTAGATAGTCCTATCTAGCCATCTTTAGCTCCCGGTTTTTTAGGACTATCCTTGAAATGCTTCCCATAGATTTTATCCTTTTTTTACAGATCATCATTTTTATGTTTATAACTCCAGGCACACCTAGAATTGTAATTATTTCTTATTCTATGAACTACGGCGTTCAAAAATGTGTCTGGACTGCGTTAGGAGACGTAACTGCAAATATAATTCAGGCAACTTTAGTAATTTTTGTTATTGGATCTTTTTTGTCGGACAATCCAACAATATTAAATACATTAAAATGGTTAGGTATCGCCTATTTAACATATCTCGCTTATGATATTTATAAATCGAGACCTAAAGATATAAATACAAAAGATATTTTAGATAAAAGTTTTTTTTCGTTTTACAAAGATGGTTTTTTAGTTGCAGGAACAAGTCCTAAAGCATGGATGTTTTTTCCATTTATATTTCCACAATTTATTGATTTTAATTCTAATTATATTATTCAGTTTATTATTTTAATTACAACTTATGTAGTATTAGATTTTCTGTCTTTAGTTGGTTATGCAATCTTGGCTAATAAATTAATTGTTTGGATCAAAGCTAATCCTAAAATTATAAATACAATTTCAGCTTGTGTGATAATTTTGATAGCTATAATTATTGCATTTACTCAACAATACTAAGGTATATTGCGTTACTACTCCCACTTGCAATTAAATAGTTTTTGTTATTAATTTAAGCTTTATTAATTAATAAATTAAAGGGGAATAAATGAAAATAAAAAACATTTTAATTACATTTGTTTCTGCAATAGCATTATTATTTTCAACTTCAGTTGTATCGTTTGCAAAAGTAGTTGGAGATAAGATTATTTTAGGTGCTGCAATTTCTTTAACTGGAAAATATTCATCTAATGGTGTTCATACTCAAAACGGCTATAATATGGCTGTTGATAGAATTAACAGCATGGGTGGAGTAAAAGTTGGAGGAAAAACTTATAAGTTTGATATTATTTATTATGATGATGAGTCAAACCCAAAAAGAGCAGCTCAGCTTGCAGAAAGATTAATCTCACAAGATAAAGTAGAGTTCATGCTTGGGCCATACAGTTCAGGTTTGACAAAAGCGATTGCACCAGTAACTGAAAAATATGGTGTACCAATGGTTGAGGCTAACGGTGCTTCTAGATCTTTGTTTACAAAAGGTTACAAATATCTATTTGCAGTACTAGCACCAGCAAACTTATATCTTGATGTAGCAATAAGAACAGCTGTTGAGTTAAATGGTGGTAAAGGTGTAAGAATTGCACAAGCTTTTGAGCAAGATGCATTCTCACAAGACGTAAGATTAGGTATTTTAGATGCTGCTAAAGAAACTGGATCTGAAATTATAATCGATGATAAACTTCCAAAAGAGCTTAATGATATGGCTGCTACATTAGTTAAAGTAAAACAAATGAAGCCAGATGTATTGGTTGTTTCAGGTCATACAAAAGGAGCTTTAACAGCTATAAGACAAATTTCAGAAATGAAAGTTGATGTTCCAATGTTGGCAATGACTCACTGTGATGCTGCAAAATTATCAAAGCAACATGGTAAAAACTCACAATATGCATTATGCGCTTCACAATGGCATAAAACATTAACTTACAAAGATGATTTCTTTAAAGATGGTATGACATATGCTGCAGATTTTGAAAAAGAATTTGGCTATGATCCACCATATCAATCTGCAGAGTCTTCAGCTGCATTGTTAGTATTTAAAGATGCTTTTGAAAGAGCAAATACTTTTGATCAGAAAAAAGTAAGAGATGCTCTTGCTGCAACTAATATGCAAACATTCTATGGAAATATTAAATTTGCACCTGGTGGTCAAAATGTTGACAAACCAATGGTACTTTTCCAAGTAATGTGTGATGATGCTGGTAAGTGTGAAAATAAAGTTGTTGCTCCATTAAAATGGGCTTCAGCTGAGTTAATACACCCAGTACCAAAGTGGTCTGAAAGATAAAAAAAAATATTTAAGCCCCCTAGAAATAGGGGGCTTTTTTTTATAGAGATCAAAATTAATTATGGATTTTTTAGTCTTCCAATATCCAATGATAACTATTCAAGCATGTCTTGATGGACTTTTACTTGGAATATTATTTGCATTAATAGCTTATGGAATGGCACTCCAATGGGGTGTTATGAATATAATTAATATTGCACAGGGAGACCTTGTTATATTGGGTGGTTACATTGCATATTTTATGTATCTCTATGGTATTCATCCAGCCTGGGGAGTAATTGTCTCTCCTATAATTATGTATTTTGTTGGAATTGCAATTTATAAATTAGTTATAAATAAAGTTGTAGACAGAGATCTTTTTATTTCAATATTAGCAACCTTTGGAATTAGTATTCTGTTTATGCAGTTAATGAACTTCGCTTTTGGAGCAGACGTTGTTTTAGCTAATTCTGGTTATGGAACTACAATGCTATTTGATAATAATGTTGTTTTACCAAACTCTAAAATATTTTCCGCTTTTATAAGTATTGTCTTTGCAATTTGTTTAGTAGTTTATATGAAAAGATCAAAACTAGGTCGTGCAATTAGAGCAACAGCTCAAAATGCAAGAGCAGCAAAAATTTTAGGAGTTGATACAGAAAAAGTTTATGCAGCAACATTTGGTATAAATGCTGCACTATGTGGTGTTGCTGGAGCTTTAATTTCAATAACATTTACGATCCACCCTTATATGGGATTACCTTACACTATAAGATCATTTATGATTGTAATTGTTGCAGGATTAGGAAATTTACCTGGAGTAGCTATGTCAGGTATGGGACTGGGAATATTTGAAGAATTTGCAGATTACATTCTTGGTACAGAATTTAGAATTGGTTCAGTATTTTTATTATTAGTTTTAATTTTAGTTTACAGAAGATTTAAACTTTCAAGAAAGAGAGAGTATTTAAAGTGAGAAAAGCTAAAATTAAAGACGATAATGGCAAACTTATAGAAATAGATATTGAAAAATTTAAAAAACATTTAGACGAATATCATTCAACAGGATCTAGTCTTCATGAAGAAAATGGACATTATTTTACAGTTGATAATGATTTTAGAGATAAAATAGAGAGTTTATATGAACAAAAATAGTTGGATTTTGTACATAGGAATTTTAGTGTTTGGTTTAGTCGCACCATTTATTTTTCCAGCTTTTAAAGTTCAATTATCAATTCTGTGTGTATTAATTGTCCTTGCAACTACTTGGAATATCCAAGGTGGTGAAATGGGGTACAACACATTTGGAAATATTCTTTTTTATGGTTTGGGAATGTATCTTTGCGCATCAGTTCAAGTTGGTATGTTTTTCCCATTGGCAGAATGGACAGAAAGTGGTGGTGAAAAAACTTTCGTTCACACACCTTCACAATTCTTTCAAGGCATGGCAGTTGGCTTGGTAGTTGCAGCAGTTGTTCCTACAATTGTTGCTGGATTAATTGGTTATGCAATTTTAGGATTAAGAGGTCATTACTTTGCAATTTGTACATTAGGTTTAGGAGTTGCAGCAGGAGAAATTTCTGGAGGTATTGAAATTATTGGAGCTGGACAGGGCTTTACCACTCCTCCTTTTCCAAACATAGGAGGTCTTGAGGCAAGAGGTGAATTTTTTTATTTTTTAAGTTTTGGAGCACTTGTACTAACATTTATTGCTGTAAGAGCAATTTACACAACGAGGTTTAGATTAATTCTTAATGCAATCAGAGATAATGAAGACAAAGCTGAAGCAATGGGAATCGAGACTATGAAATACAAAATAACTGGATGGATGATTTCAGCTTTCTTTTGTGGTCTTGCTGGAGGAATAATGGGAGGTCTAGTTGGTTATATCGACTCAACAGATGTTGCATTCGACGGGAGAGAGATGGGTGTTTTTATGGTTTTAATGGCAATCCTTGGAGGCAAGGGAACTTTATGGGGCCCAATTATTGGTGCAACTTTATTTCACTTTTTTAAAGAGGGTTTTTGGACATTCTTCTTAGGCTGGCAGTATGTTGCGTTAGGAGTTTTAATCGTAGTGATAGTAATTTATTTCCCAGAGGGATTAATGGGATGGTTAAGAGAAAAATATCCAGAAAGATTTGGTGAAGTTGTTGATGAAGCAGATCGAAAAGCACAGGTAGAGTTAAAATGAGTATTTTAGAAGTCAACAATGTAAGTAAATCATTTGGTGGTGTTAAAGCTAATGTTGATATTTCTATGTCAGTTGAAAAAGGGAAAATAGTAGGACTTATAGGACCTAATGGATCAGGAAAAACTACTTTATTTAATTCAATAGTTGGAACTTATCCAATAGACAATGGTTCAATTAAGTTTAATGGAAAAGAAGTCTCAGAATTACCTGTTCCAGTAATTGCAAAACTGGGATTATTAAGAACATTTCAACAAACTAGAATTTATGGAAAATTAAATTGTGTAGATAACATGCTTATCAGTCACAAAGGCAGTGATGAAAGTTTGTTTAAAATTTTCTCTAAAATTCCAAAGGAGCTCACAGAAAAAGCAGAAAACTTACTTAATTTTGTCGGATTGTATCAAAAAAGAAAACTAAGAGCAGGAGACTTATCTTTTGGCCAGCAAAAATTATTAGAACTTGCTATGGCATTGATGAATGAACCAGAAATGCTATTATTAGATGAGCCAACAGCAGGAATAAATCCTACTTTAATTAATGGAATTATTGATAGACTAATCAAAGTTAATCAAGATTTTGGAATAACATTACTTGTTATTGAGCACAATATGAGAGTAATTATGCAATTAGCTCAAGACATATTTTGTCTTGCTCACGGTAAAATGCTTGCAAATGGCACTCCAGAAGAGATTAAAAATGATAAAAGAGTAGTTGATGCATATTTGGGGGCTCAATAATGTCTAATCAATATGAAGTTTTAGGAAAAGCACCTGGTGCAGAAGATTTAAAAAACTTATCTTCTGAAGATATTCATTTAACAATAAAAAATTTGAATGCTGGATATGGTAAAATGGAGATTTTACATAATTTTGATTTATTTGTAAGCAAAGCACAATCATTATGTTTAATTGGTCCAAATGGAGCAGGTAAATCAACAATACTTCATTCCATATATGGATTTACAAATATTTTTTCTGGTAAAATAGAAATTGATGGAAAAGAAATAACAAATTTAACTCCAGCTGAAAAATTAAAGTCAGTTGGTATAGCTTATATTCTGCAAGATAATTCAGTTTTTCCAGATATGACTGTTGAGGAAAATTTGTTAATGGGTGGTTTTATCAAAGATAAAACAGAAGAATCATATCAAGAAGCAGAAAAGATTTTAGATAAATATGAAAGATTAAGGAATAGAAGAAATCAACCGGCAAAAGTATTATCAGGTGGAGAAAGAAGATTATTAGAAATATCTAGAGCTTTAGTAATGAAACCTTCTGTTCTATTAGTTGACGAGCCTTCTATTGGATTGGAGCCAAGATATATTGATATGGTATTTGAAATTTTGGGAGACTTACAAAAAAATGAAAAGAAAACAATTATTCTAGTTGAGCAAAATGCCAAAAAAGGTTTAGAGTTTTCTGATATTGGATATGTATTAGTATCTGGCCAAACGGCAATAGCCGGAAGAGGTGATGATTTACTTAAAAATGATGATGTTGGACGTCTATTCCTAGGCGGATGATTAATTCAAAATATTTTTTTAAAGGAATTCTTTGTGCAAAAGAATTCGATAGCCCCGCAATTGCTCTTGGTTTAAGCTTTTTAGCAATTGGTGCTTTATTAAAAAATTTAGGTTTTACAATTCAAGAAAGTATTTTTTCTACCTTTTTAACTTATGCATTACCTGGCTCACTTGTGATGGCAGAATCGATTTTGATTGGCGTTTCGTTACTAAATTTATTTTTTGCAGTTTGGTTAGTTAATGCAAGATTGTATCCGATGACTGTATCTTTAATGCCATTGTTAAAGCACCAAAGTCAACCAAGATGGAAGTATTATCTTTCATGTCATTTTGTTGCAGTATCTTCGTGGTTAATTCTTAAAAATAATTATAAAGATATTGAAAAAAAATATAGAGTCGATTTTTGGATAGGAATTGGAACTGCAACTTGGTTGATAGCAATTTTTTCAACTATCTTAGGTTATTACTCTGCTGATTTCCTAAATAGAGAAATGATGATTGGATTAGCTATAATTAATCCAATTTATTTTACTTGCACAATGATAGGAGTGATGAAGTCTATACAATTAAATGTTTCAATAATTTTAGGAGCTATCTTAGGACCTTTATTTTATTTTATTAGTCCTGATTGGTGTGTTTTGATTGGCGGGTTTGTAGCTGGAACTGTTGCTTTTGTAATAGGAGAGAAAAATGTCAGCTAATATTGTTTTAATAATAGTTATTACGTCTTTAGCTACTTATATTTCAAGGTTTTTAGGAGCTTTTACATCTGAAATAATAGATGAAAATACCAAAATATATAGGTGGTTTAATTATTTAGCCTATTCGACATTGGCTGCTTTAATTTCTAGAATGATAATATTTCCAGCTGGTGCACTTTCTGACAGTAATTATTTGTCTAGATTTATTGTTGTGCTTTTAGCAATAATAATTTTTAAATTAACTAGAAATAATTTAGTTTACCCAACTTTATTCTCTGCTATCATTATGTTTTTATTAAGTAGCTTTACGATATAAATGAAAAAAATTATTTTACTATTGTTCATAATTTTAATACCAGGTATTTCTCAAGCAGCATGTGACGATCCTTTAACCGATGGTGTTGATTATACTAACTGTAGATTTTCAGATGGACAAGATTTACAAGGCAGTTATTTGCCTAACTCAAATTTATCATTTGCAAGTTTTATACAAGTAAATTTTGATAAAAGTATTATGATGACATCAAATTTGTCATTTGGAACTTTTCCAGAGTCAACATTTGTAAGAGCTAACTTATATGAGTCAACTCTAGTTGGTGGAAATTTTGAAAAAGCTAATTTTACAGGAGCAAATATGACAAGGGTTGATTTTATGGGTTCAACGTTAATCGAAGCAAATTTTCAAAATGCAAATCTAATGGAAGCTAACTTTACTTCATCAAATATGACCAATGCTAATTTTGATGGAGCAAATTTAATTGGAGCAACATGGACTAATGGTGAAACATGTGGACCAAATTCAATTGGAGTTTGTAACAAATAATTATAATGGATAGCTTAGATACTATTCAAGGGTTTGATATTTCATTTAGTGACTACTCCAAAAGAATAATCAATATTAAAATTGAAGATGAAATTATAGATAAACTAATATTTCCTTTTAAAAAATTTGATATTACAGCTCTTGAATATAAACCTTTTACTAGATTTACACTTGCAAAATCTTTAGATGATTCAACAGGTGGAAAGCTAGGAAAATTTATAAACTCTGTATTAAGAGATAGAGACACAGGTTGTTTTATTATAGGACCTAAAAATAAATCTAAAAAAATCGATAATAATTTTCTTATTAAACTATCAACAGCTGTAACACACTTACTAGGTAATCCAAATTTTGATTCAATGGCTGGAAAATATTATGCGAGATTTCATGTTAAACATGAGGACAATAGCGACTCATATCTTAGAAAAGCATATACTAATATGGATCTTCATACTGATGGAACTTACGTTAAAGAAAAAACAGATTGGTTATTAATGTTAAAAATGGAGGAAGAAAATGTTCAAGGAGGTGAAACTGCAATGTTACACCTTGATGATTGGGAACATTTAGATAGCTTAACTAATGATAAAGTTGGAAAACAAAATTTTTTATGGGGTTCTCCAAAAAGTAAAAATGTTGACTATAAAGTAGAACATCCTGTTTTTTCAGAAGACGAAAATGGAAAGCCACAAATTTCTTACATAGACCAATTTCCTGAGCCTAAAAATATGGAACAAGGACTATTTTTGCAAAAATTATCAGACTCTTTAGAGGGAAGTCAAAAAAAGATTGTAATGCCTTTACCAGTTGGCTTTTCAGTAGTTGCAAATAACTATTTCTGGCTTCATGGTAGAAAACCATTTGTAGAAAATAAAAAATTATCAAGAGAATTACTAAGAATTAGAGGTTCTTTTTTTACTAATTAATTAATTTTAGTGATAATAATCACTTAGTTTATCATGAAAATCGGATTTATTGGTACAGGACATATCTCAAAATCAGTAATCAACGGAATACTGGGATCAAAGTTAAAAATTAATAAAATAATTGTTTCAAAAAGAAATTCAAAAATTTCAAGTGAACTTAAAAGAAAAAGTAAAAAGATAAAAATATCTGCTGATAATCAAGATATTATAAATCAATCAAATTGGGTTTTTTTAGCAGTAACACCAACGATTGGAAAAATTATTCTTCCAAAACTAAAATTTAAAAAAGGTCAAACGATAATAAGTTTTATATCAACAATAAAAATGACTGAATTAAAAAAATATATTAAAGTTAAAACTAAGATTATTAGAGCAATTCCTTTGCCTCCAATTTCTCTTAGAAAAGGACCAGTACCAATTTTTCCACCAGATAAACAAGTTAGAAATTTTTTTAATAAGCTTGGCACATCTGTCGAAATAAAAAATGAAAACCTATCACTAAATTTTTGGTCAACTTCATCAATGATGGCACCATTTTATGAATTACTACAAACTCTGAGTGAATGGTTAGTAAAAAAGGGAATTAATAGAAGTGACTCTCAAAAGTATATTACCTCGTTATTTATTGCTTTATCTGAGGACGCAAAAATTAATTCAAATAAAGATTTAAAAGTACTTGTTAAAAATTCGCAAACTCCAAAAGGTTTAAATGAACAAGCTGTTAAAGAATTAAGAAAACTTGGATTTTATAAATCTCTGAATAAAACAGCAAATAGCATCTTGAATAGATTAAAAAAAAGTAAGTAAAATGTCTGACAATATCTTACAGGTAAATAATCTTACAAAATTATTCGGAGGATTAGCAGCAGTATCAAATTGCTCATTAAATATTAGATCGGGTTCAATCACTGGAATAATTGGCCCAAACGGCTCAGGAAAAACAACATTATTTAATTTAATAGCTGGAAATTTAAAATCTAATGATGGAGAGGTAATATTTAATGATGAAAATATTACCGATATACCATCACATGAGTTATTTGGCAGAGGATTATTAAGGACATTTCAAATTGCACATGAATTTTCAAATTTAACAGTTTTAGAAAACTTAATGATGGTGCCATCAAATCAAAGTGGAGAAAATTTATTAAATGCGCTTATTAAACCTGGACTAGTTAAAAAAGAGGAAAAAGTTATTAGAGAAAAAGCCTATGAGGTTGTTGATTTTCTTAATTTAACACATTTGGCCAATGAAAGAGCTGGAAATCTTTCAGGAGGACAAAAAAAATTATTAGAATTAGGAAGAACTATGATGGTTGATGCAAAATTGGTTTTACTTGACGAAGTAGGAGCGGGAGTTAATCGAACACTTTTAAAAGATCTAGGAACTGCAATATTAAAATTGAATAAAGAAAAAAATTATACCTTTTGTATGATAGAGCATGATATGGATTTTATAAGCAGAATGTGTGATCCGGTAATAGTAATGGCAGATGGTTCAGTTTTATTTGAAGGAACATCTGAAGAAGTCAAAAAAAATGAAAAAGTAATTGAGAGTTATCTTGGAAAGTCAAACTTAACAAAAAAAGAAAATTAATGGCATACTTTGAAGGAGCAAAAATGACTGCAGGTTATGGGGATGGTCCTGATATTATTAGTTCATGCTCCATAACTGCCAATAGGGGAGAGATAGTTGCCATTCTAGGTCCCAATGGAGCTGGCAAATCAACAGCTATGAAAGCGATGCTCGGATTATTAAAATTAAAATCAGGCTCTGTAACTTTGAACGGTGAAGATATTTCAAAAATTAATCCTCAAGATCGAGTAAAAAAGGGTATTTCATTTGTTCCACAAACAAGAAATGTATTTGCAGAATTAACTGTAAGAGAAAATTTAGAGATTGGTGGCTTTTTGACAGAAGGGAGTTTAGAAAATAAAATTGAGAGTATTTATAGTTTATTTCCAATCTTGAGTGAAAAAAAATCCCAAGTCGTCGGACAATTATCTGGTGGACAACGTCAGCAAGTCGCCCTTGGAAGAGCTTTAATGAGTGATCCATCAGTTCTTATGTTAGATGAGCCTACAGCTGGAGTTTCTCCAATTGTAATGGATGAATTGTTTGAACATATAATAAAAGTTAAAAAAACAAATGTTGCCGTTATTATGGTTGAGCAAAACGCAAAGCAAGCATTAAGTATTTCAGATCGAGGCTATGTATTGGTAACAGGTCAAAATAAATTTGAGGGATCCGGTAATGATTTGCTTGAGGATCCTGAGGTTCGTAGATCATTTTTGGGAGCATAATGGATTTCTTAAATGCAATAATTGTACTTTTTAATTTCACAGTAATACCAGCCTTAGCTTATGGTTCACAATTAGCTTTAGGTGCTATTTTTGTTACTTTAATTTATGCAGTTTTAAGATTTGCTAATTTTGCAACCGGAGACATGATGTCCTTTGGAACAATGTTTGCAGTTATTCTAACATATTATTTTCAGTCCTTAGGTTTTGGATTAGGTGTTCTACCAACAGCACTTTTAACAATTCCTTTCGCCATCCTAATGATGATTTTATATATGTTAATCATAGACAAATTTGTTTTCAGTTATTACAGGATAAAAAAAAGTCCTCCAGTTCAGTTTGCAATGGTTAGTGTAGGGGTAATGTTTGTCACTCAAGCCTTAATTAGAATAATCATTGGACCATCTGATAGAAGATTTTTAGATGGTGAAAAATTTATAATTAAAGCAACAGAATTTAAAGAAATGACTGGTCTTGCAGAAGGTATAACTTTAAAATCAACACAAGCAATAACAATAATCGTAACTTTAATTATTGTTTCAATAATGTTTTGGTTTTTAAATAGAACTAAAACTGGAACAAGTATGAGAGCTTATTCGGACAATGAAGATTTAGCATTATTGTCTGGTATAGATCCTAAGAGAGTTGTTTTGATAACATGGGTAATCGCAGGAATTTTGGCCACTATTGGTGGAGTATTATACGGTTTAGATAAAAGTTATAGACCTTTTGTTTATTTTAACAATATGCTTCCAATATTCGCCGCAGCAATTGTTGGAGGAATCGGAAATCCATTTGGAGCTTTCCTAGGTGGGTATGTTATAGCTTTTGCAGAAATATTTGTAACTTACGCATACAAAAGATTTATTTCATATCTATTACCTGAACATCTTGAGCCAGACTCTTTACTCCAGTTATTATCGACAGATTACAAGTTTGCAGTTTCATTCTCAATTTTAGTAATTGTTTTATTAATAAGGCCGTCAGGTATCTTTAAAGGAAAAGTAATATGAGGAATTACAAAAATGTCATTGCCGCATACTCAATCATGATATTTTTAATAATTTTGGTTGGGATATTTCAATCATGGTCTATTGCATTAACTATTTTAAATTATTGTTTAATTTCTGCAGTTATGACAATTGGAGCAAATATACAATGGGGTTATGCTGGATTAATTAATTTTGGTATAATGGGATACACAGCATTAGGAGGATTAGCTGTAGTTTTAGTTTCGGTTGAACCAGTCAAAAAAGCTTGGCAAGTTGGAGGTTTAAATATTTTAGCTTGTATATGGATAATTGTTGCAATTATCTTTATAGTTAAATTTATACTTAATAGATTTGATAAGTCTAAATTAAGAAATTACTCAGTAGCTTCTGTAATCTTGGGTGGAATAATTTTACTAAGAGTAACTGCTGCACCAGGGATAGAAGCTATAGAGTCAGTTGATCCAGCAAAGACAGGATTTCTCGGTGGCATGGGATTACCCGTTTTATTTTCCTGGATTTTCGGTGCGCTTTTGGCTGGCGGTTTAGCATTTGTCATAGGAAAGATCGCATTAGGTCTTCGTGCAGATTATTTAGCTATTGCAACATTATTAATAGCAGAAATTATCGTTTCAATTATTAAACATGAGGAATGGTTGGCAAGAGGTGTAAAAAATGTAATAGGATTAAAAAGACCAGCACCATACGAAATAGATCTACAAACTTCAGAATGGTTTATAAATTTAGTTACAAAATTTAATTCATCAAAATTAAATTTGATTAATTCAATCTCTGATAAGCAAGAAGCTCTAAATCAAATGGTTATTGATGCTTCATCGGTCTATGTAAAATTATGTTTTACAGGTTTATTTCTTACTGTTGTTATTATCTTGTTAATTGTGACACAGAAAGCCCTTTATTCACCTTGGGGAAGAAAAATGAGAGCTATAAGAGATAATGAAGAGGCGGCAAGTGCAATGGGTAAAAATATTGTTAAAGAGCATCTTCTTATTTTTATTTTGGGATCTGCAATTGTTGGCTTAGCTGGAGCTATGATGGTTACAAATGACGGTTTGTTTACACCAGGTAGCTACAGACCTATGAGATATACTTTTGTAATTTGGGTTATGGTTATAGTAGGTGGAACAGGAAATAATTTCGGAGCAATATTGGGGGGATTTGTAGTTTGGTTTTTATGGGTCGAAGCTGCTCCAATTGCATTATTTTTAATTAATTTGTTTACATCCCATCTGCCAGAAACTAATGCAGTTAGAGTTCACTTAATTGAAAGTGCTCCATATTTTAGATTCTTGGTTATTGGAATTGGTTTACTTTTAATAATGCGTTATAGACCACAAGGAATTATTCCAGAAAAAATCATCAAACAATAATGTACTATATTTTATTAGGTATTGTTTTAGGATTAATATTTTATTTATCTGACAAATATTTATTTTAAAACCCCAGTTAAGAAACTGGGGTTTTAATTTCTAATTATCTTTGCTTTTTGTCTTTAAACTTTCCACCTTTTATTTCTTTTTCAATAAAAGATCCAAAAGCTTCACCAACATCTGTAAATTCAACAGCTGTAGCACCTTCATAGTTTACCGCTTTACCTTTAGCTAATAAATCAAGTGCTTTCTTTAATTCACCTGGATAAATTTTTGTTCCTGGAGCATTGGCTACTGACATTACATTTTTTTGAACAGTCATTCTGTCAGCTTTTCCACCAGCTTGCATTGCAAGTGTGATCAAGGCTGCCGCGTCATAACTTTCACCTGTATAAGGACCTGATGAATCAATACCACCAGCACTAGCAACTTCTTTAAATATACCAGCACCTTTACCCATTGATCCAGGTAAAGATCCAAATGATTTATTTAAATCTTTTCCAAATCTGTCAGTAAGAGAGTCACCAATCATTCCATCTGAAAGAACAAAAGTATCAAATGATCCAGAGTCTAATGATCCTTGAATTATACTACCACCAGCTTGATCTAAGTAACCTAAAACAGCAAGAGCATCTCCACCCGCTGCTGCAAGTGTAGCTACTTCTGCACCATAGTCACCTTTACCTTCTTCGTGTGCTGTAACAGCTGTTACTTTAATACCATGAGCTTTAACTGCAGCTACATAAACATCAGCTAAACCTTTTCCGTAGTCATTGTTAGTATGAGTTACAGCTAATGATTTAACTTTTCTGTCCTTTGTAATATCCGCTAAGACTTGTCCTCCTCTAGCATCTGATGGAGCAGTTCTAAAGAAATAACCATTATCATTAAGATCAGTTAATCCTGGAGATGTAGCTGATGGTGAAATCATAACAACACCATTTGGTACGGCAACATTAGTTGCTATTGCACCTGTAACACCAGAACAATCAGCACCCATAATAGCAACTACACCACCTGAAACTAAACCTTCAGCAGCAGTTGTAGCAGCAGCAGAATCAACACAAGTTGAGTCAGCTCTTTCTACAGATATTTTTTTTCCACCAAGTAATGAGCCAGAATCTGAAGCTTCTTTAAAAGCAAGTTCAGCAGAAGCAGCCATTGCAGGTGTTAGGGTTTCAATAGGACCAGTAAATCCTAAAATAATACCCATTTTAATTCCATGCCCATCTGAAAAAGCTTTTGAAGTAAAGCTTAAGATAAACACGAATATACCTATTAGTAATTTTTTCATATTTTCCCTTTAATTGTTAACAATTTATATAATCAAAATTAAATCCTATTAAATTATTATTTCAATGAGAAAATTATCTCAATTTTCGAACAAATACTTATAATTTAAACAATTATCTATTTGGAGTGTCTGTCGCAATCATTTGACCTCTGACTTTTTCCCTAAAGTAAATATATACTCCAGCAGAAATAATAATAGATGCCCCAAGAAACGTTCTTGGCTCAGGTATTGTTTCAAATAATATATATCCTGCAATCATCGCAAAAATTATATAAGAGTATTCAAACAAAGATACAATTGACGGTGAAGCAATACTATAAGCTGAAAAGACACAAAAGAAAGATATAGAAGCAACCACTCCCATTACAAAAACATAAGGCCATGAAGCTAAAGGGTTAGTAAACCATTCTCTAACAATAAATTGTAAAGTAGGATCAGAAAAATTATTAAATTTTCCGTCTCCACTAATAAGATAAATAATTAAACTTACAACAACAGCAAAAATATAAAGTAAGGTCATTTGAGTATAAATATTATCTTTATCAGAGGTATATTTTGTAATTGTCATTGAGCACGCATAACAAAGTGCACACCCAACGGGTGCTAATTTGAAAAAATTAAATTCTTCAACTGTTGGATTAAGTACAATTAATACTCCTATAAAACCAACAACAATTGCACTCCATCTTCTAATTCCAATTTGTTCCTTTAAGAAAAATTTAGCAAACATAGACATAAAAAAAGGACATGAGAAAAACAAAGCACTAACCATCGCCAAGGACATAAAGGTTAAAGAAATATAAAAAAAAGCAAATCCAAAAAAGAAACAAACAACCCTAACCAAAGTTAAAAAAGGATAATGGGTTTTAAGAGTAAATTTTTTTTTTGTTATTAAAAAAAAAGATATGAGAATAGTCGCCTGTATTAAAGTTCTTCCCATATATAACTCAAATAATGCAATATCTTCAAAAATGAATTTTATTAATGAGTCTTGAATGGAAAAAAAGGCCATTCCAGTCATAATAAACAAAATACCTTTTGTATTATCGTTTGTTTGCATATCGCACCTATATCAAAAAAACTTTAACCTTCATAATTAATAAGATACTCTTAAAAGTATTTATGGAAGATTTTAAACCAATTTCTGGTAGCTGTATTTGTGGAGAAATTAAATATACTGTTAAATCTAAGCCTTTATTTACACATGCTTGTCATTGTAAAGATTGTAAGAAAATAACAGGATCATCTTTCGTTGTTAATACAAGTATCTTTGAAAGTTCATTAGATATCAAAGGTGAGCTTTTAGAAAAGAAGTTAATTGCAGGCAGTGGAAAAAGCTGCAAAATTTACTTTTGTAAAAAGTGTGGTGTTTACATTTATTCTGACTATGAATTTGCTGTTAAAAGGATAAGTATCAGAACAAATACTTTATCTAATCCAGAGCTTTTTCCACCTCAAGCACACATATTTGTTAAAAGTAAAGATCCATGGATAAATATTGTAAACAAAGATATTTGCTATGATGAAATGTATGATCCTAAAATTGCTTGGCCTAAAGAAAGTTTAGATAGATATAAAGAATATCTCGAGTCTAATTAAGGATAAAGTCAGCTGCTCTTTCACCTATCATTAAAGTTGGTGCATTTAAATTACCACTTGTAATCTCGGGCATAACAGAAGCATCTGCAACTCTTAAATTTTCTAAACCATGAACTTTCAATTTTTCGTCAACTACCGCCATTTTGTCTAAACCCATTTTTAATGTACAGGATGGATGATAAGCTGTCTCGGCTTTTGATCTAATATACTCTGTAATTTGCTCATCATCAGTTGCGCCTTCACCTGGACCAATCTCTTTTCCAGCATAAGGCTTCATTGAGTCTTGACCTAAAATCTTTCTAGCTACACGAACACATTTAATTGTTTCTTTTAAATCATATTCATCTTCTAAATAATTAAATTGAATTTTTGGGTAATCGTATGGATTTGAACTATTTAATTTAATATGTCCTCTACTTTTAGGTTGATTCAAACTTGCATGTAATTGATAACCATGTCTGTCAGGGTCAACTAATCCATGATCGATTACAAATGCTGGAAAAAAATGAAATTGAATATTCGGATAGCTTTTATCTTCTGAAGATTTGCAAAAACCACCTGCTTCTAAAAATGAAGTAGAACATGGGCCACTTTTTGAAAGAAACCATTGAATACCAATTTTAAGCATATTTATTTTGCTAACATAAGAATAGAGCGTATCTTTAGTTTTGCATTCTTGCTGAATGTAAGTTTCTAAGTGATCTTGTAAATTTTGACCCACTCCTTCTAAAGAGTGGATAACATTAATCCCTTTATCTTTTAAATCTTTTTCAGGTCCAACACCTGATAACATCAATAATTGTGGTGAATTGATTGAACCTCCACTCAGCACAACTTCTTTATTTGCATAAACTTTTGTGACTTTATTTTTTATATTTACTTCTATTCCGACTGCTTTCTTTCCTTCAAAAATAATTCTTTCAGCAAACGAATTTGTGAAGACTTTTAAATTTTTTCTTTTTTTTGCTGGTTCTAGATAATATTTAGAAGCGCTAGCTCTTTGTCCTTTATGAATTGTAATGTCATACATTCCAAATCCCTCTTGATCTTCTCCGTTCATGTCATCATTTTTTTTATATCCTGCTTCGACAGAAGCATCAATAAAAGCACTAAACAATGGATTTTTGTTTTTGGATTGATTTACTGGTAAAATTCCTTTCCCACCTCTGAATTTATTCTCTCCTTCAGACCATGTCTCAATTTTTTTAAAAAATGGTAAAACATTTTCATAAGACCATGATTTTAGACCAAATGAAGCCCATCTTTCATAATCATTTTTGTTTCCTCGAACGTAAACCATCCCATTATGTGCAGAACAACCACCTATCATTTTTCCTCTTGGGCAAAATAATCTCCTATTATTTAAATTAGGTTCTGGTTCCGAATAATATTTATAGTTATATTTTGGATCATGCATTGCATACAAAATTGCCAAAGGCATATTAACCTTCCAAATATCACTAGATCCACCCGCTTCAAATAAAGCAACATTAAATTTACCATTTTCACTTAGTCTATTTGCAAGAACACAACCTGCTGTGCCAGCACCGATTATTATATAATCAAAATTCATTTTAATTTTAATTTTATTAAATCTTTATATTGATTGATATTTTTCATTTTAATACCAACTTTTTTTGAAGCTTCATCAAATTTTCTGAGAAGTATGGAACTTTTGAAATAATCTTTATTTTCAAAATCTTCACACTCTTTATCATTCAAAATTCCCCCTTGAAGTTTTAGACTAATCTTTGATGCTTTAGACAATTTGTTATAATACCTTTTGTCTCTTGCTAAATATCGCTTGGCTAAAACATGATATTTAATTGGTTTTACAACTTTGTTGCTAAAATATTTTTTTAGAAATTTGTATCCAATTACCTCATGTTCACCATCTTTATTATTTTCTACTAATTTATCTGGATCATCGATAACAAAATGTCCATAATCATGAAGTAAGCAAGAACATATTAGATCATCGTCACATTTTGCCTTTTCTGCAAGCATTGCAGATTGAATCATGTGATCTGCTATCGTTATATTTTCACCTATATATAAAGATTTATTATTTTCAAAATTATAAATAATTTCTTCTACAATTTGCATTTATTTTTTTAATTTATCTGTAAGTACAAGATTATCAGTTTTAAAATTATTTTTATTCTCATTGATAAAATCATCCATAATTTTTATTTTATCTTCTTCAAATTCTGTAACTTTTCGTTTATCTAGATCAATATAAAGAGAGAGACTTTCTGTTGTTGCAGCAAGTTTTTTTGTTTTTTTTTCAATCATTTCACATTTTAAATGTAATCTTTTTTTATCATGATCAAAAAAAGTGCAATAAACATCTACTTCTTCATTCTCTTTAACTTCGTTGTTATAAGTTGTTCGTGTTTCAACCACCATTGTGCTTCTTTTATTAATTTGTGCTTTAGCTCCACCCATTTCAAATTTATTAAGCATCGTCTCCCAAGCTTCATCAAAAATTAAAACATAATAAGCCATGTTCATATGCTCATTATAATCTGTCCAATCTTTAATTATTTTTCTCGAAGCCAAATGAAATGACATTTTATCAGCTTTTATTTATTTTATTTGCTACTAACAATTTTCTTTGCATCTCTCGTAAAACTGGTCTTTCTATTAATTTGCCATCAATTACAACCAAACCTGTATTAGCTTTTTTAAATTGATCCATAATTCTTTTAGCTTTACTTATTTCTTCTTCTGATGGAGTAAAAATTTCATTTAAAATACTTATTTGTTTTGGATGAATAGATCCTTTTCCTGTAAAACCTAAGTTTTTAACAAACTGCGCTTCTTTTTTCATCCCTTCCATATTTTCAAGATTTAAATACGGAACATCAATAACATCAACTCCTTTACTTGCACCAGCATGAACTAATCTTGATCTTGCATAAACTAAATTCTCTAATTTGTTTTCCACTCTCAATTCTGCTGCCATATCTTCTCCTCCGAAATATAGAGCAACTATTCTATCGCTAGAATGTGCAATATCATAAATACTTTCAAGAGCTTGATTAGTTTCCATTATAACATGAAGATCAGTATCTAAACCACAATCAGTAAGCATGTCATCAATAAATGTAATTTCGTCAGGCGTTTTAACTTTAGGTAACATGATAGCTTTAACTTTTAGTTTATTTGAAGCAATAGCTTCTAAGTCTAGAAGTCCATGTTTAGTTCTTTGACAATTTAATCTAACAACTAATTCAACATCATTTTTTACTTCTAGTGACTTTAATGCATCAATAGTATTTTTTCTTGCTTCATCTTTATCTTTCATGGCTATTCCATCTTCTAATTCAATACAAACCATATCAGCACCTGAAGCTAAGGCTTTTGGAAACATTTCTGGTTGAAGACCTGGGGTAAATATAAAACTACGTCTTACTCTTAGTTTATTTAAGTCCATTTAATTTTATTTCCTATAATTATTAATGTTATGATATTATATTTTTCTATAAATAAAAATGAACAATAAAGTCTTCATCTCATGCGCAGTTACAGGATCTGGTGATACAGCAAGCAAACATCCTGATTTACCCAAAACTCCAGAGCAAATTGCAAAAGCAGCAATAGAGTCTGCGAAAGCTGGTGCTGCTATTGCTCATATTCATGTTAGAGAAGAAGATGGAACTCCAAGTAGAAGACTCGAGCTTTATAAAGAAGTAGTTGATAGAGTAAGATCATCTGAAACTGATGTAATTCTTAATCTTACAACAGGAATGGGTGGTGATTTAGATATAGGCCAAGGCAAAAACCCTTTAGAATTTGGTCCAATGACAGACATGGCAAATGTAATGGAGAGAATAGCCAATGCTGAACAATTTCTTCCAGAAATATGTACACTTGATTGTGGTACATTAAATTTTGGAGACAGTTCTGTTATTACAGTTAATACACCTAACGATTTAAGAAAAGCTGCTAAAAAGCTTCAGGAAATAAAAGTTAAACCCGAAATAGAAGCTTTTGATTTGGGAAATATGTGGTTTGGAGCTCAGTTATATAAAGAGGGATTATTAAGTGATCCACCTCTTTTTCAAATGTGTTTAGGAATTCCGTGGGGAGCACCCGCAACACCATTAGCTATGCAAGCAATGAAAGATATAATGCCTAAAGAAGGTATATGGTCAGGTTTTGCAATATCTAAAAACGAAATGCCATATGTTGCTCAAACTGTAGTAATGGGAGGTAACCCAAGAGTTGGTTTAGAGGATAATTTATATTTATCCAAAGGTAAATTGGCAACAAATCCTCAATTAGTTGAGAAAGCTATAAGGATCGTCACAGATCTTGGTGTAGAGATTATGTCACCTTCAGAAACAAGAGAAAAATTAAAGCTTGTAAAACACAAGTAATGTCAAAAATTAAAACTGTAGGAATAGTTGGAACTGGTGTCATAGGGACTGGCTGGATAATAAGAAATTTAGCACACAATAAAATCGTTCATGCATATGATCAAAACAAAAATCTTAAAAATTATGTTTTAAAAGAAATAAAAAGAACTTCAAAAAGTATAAAAAAACTTTTTGGAAAAAAGATTTTAATTAAAAATTTAAAATTTTTTAATTCACTTGAAAAAGCTCTTGTAAATGTCGATTTTGTTCAAGAAAGTGTATTAGAGAATTATAAAGTTAAAACTGATTTAATCCAAAAAATCTCTAAATATGTAAAATCAAATGTAATTATTTCTTCAAGTTCGTCAGGACTTTTGCCCTCTAAAATTTTTTCTAAGAGTAAAAATCCTCAAAGAGGCATAATTGGACATCCATTTAACCCAGCGTATTTATTGCCAGCAGTTGAAATAGTTCCTGGAAAAAAAACTACAAGAAAGTTTCTTTTAGATGCAAACAATTATTACAAATCAATCTCTATGAAACCAATTATGCTTAAAAAAGAACTACCAGGTTATTTATCAGATAGACTTCAAGAAGCACTGTGGAGAGAAGGTTTGCATATAATTAACGAAAATTATGCAACAACTCAGGAATTAGATCGTGCAATAGAAGATGGACCAGGTCTTAGATACTCAATAATGGGCACCTTTTTAACCTTTCATCTTGCTGGAGGTAATGCAGGAATGAAACATATGTTAAAGCAATTTGGTCCAGCCTTAAAATTACCTTGGACAAAATTAAAAGCTCCAAAGTTAACAAATAAATTATCTGATAAACTTATATCAGGCACAAAAAAACAAGCTAAAGGTAAATCAATTAATATGCTTTCAAATATTAGAGACCAATATTTAGTTGATGTATTAAAAATCAGAAAAAAATATGAGAATAAAATTAGAAATTGATGAAAGAAAAAATTTTTATAAATAAAACTGGTGGATGTATCTGTGGAAATATAACTTTTAATGTTAAGCTTGATGAAGTCCCTTTAGTTTTCAATTGTCATTGTATTGATTGTAGAAAAAAAATAGGTGGAATAATGACAATTATACTACTTAGAGATGGAGCAATAGATATAGATAAGTCTAAATTAAAAATTTATGAACATGAAGGTGGCAGTGGTAATAAAATTAAAAAACATTTTTGTGGGAAATGTGCTGCTCCTATTTTAACTTATGTAGAAAAGTATAAAAAATACTATTTATATGCAGGTTTACTAGACGATATTAGTTTTTTAAATAAAGCAGAGAACATACATTATAAAGAGTCTCATTTTCCATTTATGGAAATAAGCGAAAAAAATATTAAAGTTTAATAACTAATGCATTCTTAAAGTATTGCCGTCCACAGCAATTACTTGTCCCGATATCCTTGGCGCATCATTCGAAATTAAAAAGCTACAAATTCTTCCAATATCCTCTTCATAAACCCAGGTATTCATTGAAGTCATTGAAACAAATTCTTTTTCTATTAATTTTTTTGAAACATTTAAAAACTTCGATTTATCCCTTATCACTCTACCCATTCTATCTCCCTTAATTGTTCCAGGACAAATAGCGTTTACTCTAATTTTAAATTTTCCTAGTTCCATTGCCAATGTTTTGGTTATACCAACAACTGCCCACTTACTTGCACAGTAAGGAGATCTTAATGGAAATCCAAATATACCTGCGGTTGATGATAAATTTATTATTGCTCCGCCTTTATTTTTTTTAAGCATTGGAATTGAATATTTTGAAAAATAAAAATGACTTATAACATTCACCTTTAAAGTATTTTCCCAATCTTTACTTTTTAATTTTTCGAGTGTTCCAGTTGGCCCGGCAATTCCAACATTATTAATAAGAGCATCAATTTTTTTTGTTTTTTTTAATACTTTGGTAAAAAAATTCTTTACCTGGTTCTCGTCTGAGGCATCACATTGAAAAACAAATAATTTTTTATTATTTAGTTTATGCTTTTTGCATTTGTTAAGAAAAGTGGCATTGATATCACAAAGATATACTGTTGCACCTTTCTCTAAAAATATTTTAGTCGAACTCCAGCCTATCCCTGAACCTCCAGCAGATATAACTATTCTTTTGTTTTTTAAATCTATACTCATAACTTTAAGATTTACTCAAAGAGTGTTGTAGCTCTTTATTAGTGATATATCCTTTAACATTTCCTTGTTTATCAACCACCTCGCAATTGGCATTATTACAAACAACTTGTGGCAAAAACTCCTCAATAAACTGGTCTTCATGTATTTTAATAAGATTATTTTTTTCTTCATTAGTTGTTTCATTTATTGATTTCATTATAATTTTAGCTTTAATCACTTTTGCTCTATTTACATCCTTGACAAAAGCTTCAACATAATCATCAGCCGGATTCATAATAATATCTACAGGGGTTCCAACTTGAACAAGCTTGCCAGCATTAAGAATTCCAATGTGATCACCAAGCTTTAATGACTCATCTAAGTCATGAGTAATAAATACAATAGTTTTTTTTAGTTCCGATTGAAGAGCTAGTAACTGTTTTTGCATATCACTTCTAATTAAAGGATCTAAAGCTGAAAAAGCTTCATCCATTAACATTATATCTGTATCAGTTGCCAATGCTCTTGCTAGTCCAACTCGTTGTTGCATACCTCCAGATAACTGATTTGGAAATTGATTTTCAAAACCTGTTAATCCAACAGATTCAATTTTTTCCATAGAGACATTGTTTCTCTTTTCAAGTTCTACACCTTGCATTTCAAGTCCATATCCAACATTTTGCAATACTGTTTTGTGAGGAAACAAACCGAACCTTTGAAAAACCATACTCATTTTATGTCGTCTAAAATCAATTAGCTCTTCTTTTTTAAGGCTCATTACATTAGTTCCCTCAATTAGGATTTCACCATCAGTTGGATCTATTAATCTATTTAAATGTCTTATGAGAGTTGATTTACCTGAACCCGATAAACCCATACAAACAAATGTTTCCCCTTCGTTAATTTTTAGAGTTACATTGTCTAGTCCAACTGTGTGACCTGTTTTTTCTAAAATTTCTTCCTTACTTGAACCATCTTTGACCATCTGCAAAACACTGGATGGTTTTGGACCAAATATTTTAAATACATTATTTATTTCAATTTTAGACATTCAAACAAACTTATTTGTTATCTTAACAAATAACTTAACGCTAATAAATCTCTCAAAAAATATTAAGTCAACTATTAATTGAATTGAAATGTGAATTATTTTATATAATCATTATTTATGCACTCAATTTCAAAAATCTCAAAAAATGGGACTTATCTCCAAGTAATTTGGGATGATGGGAAAGAAAGTAAATTTAATTATATGTGGCTGAGAGATAATTGTCCAACAGCACACGATAAAGATTCTAGGCATCGAATGTTTAATATTTTAGATGTTTCAGAAAATATAAACCCAAAAAAATATAATCTTAATAGTGATGGTAAATTAGAAATAGAGTGGAGTGAGGGAAATCATGTAAGCCATTATGATATTAATTGGCTAAGAGAAAATTGCTACACAATAAAAAATAACGAAGAATACAAATCACCCTATCAATTGTGGGATGGCAGTTTAGAAAAAAATATTGATAGTATATACATAGATCATAATGAAATAATATCTTCTGAACAGGGATTAATAAAATGGTTAGAACTTCTTCATTATAAAGGAATAGCCATAGTTTATAATGCTCCAGTAGAAAAAAATTCAGCGTTCCGTGTTTTAAATAGAATTAGTCACACAAGAGAGACATTTTTTAAAACACCTTTTGAAGTTATAAATATACCAAAACCGAATAACTCAGCTTATACAGCTCATGCACTTCAAAATCATATGGATTTACCATGGTTTGAAAATCCTCCTGGTTATCAATTTTTACATTGTTTAGTTAATTCTGCAAAAGGTGGTGACTCATCTGCAGTAGACGCATTCGCTGTTGCAGAATATTTAAAGAAAAACGATAAAGATACTTTTGATACGTTAACAACAATACCTTTAAAGTTTAGAGACAAAGATTACACACAAGAAGCTCATAGAAGCTTTTATGGCACTGCAATAAGTCTAACAAAAGATGGTGATTATAATGATGTTAGATTTAGTACTGCAACCATGGATGCATTAGATTGTCACCCAGATCAAATGGATAAAGTTTATAAATCTCATCATAAATTCGGAAAACTTTTACACGATGACAATTTTCAAATAAAATTTAGGCTAAGACCAGGAGATATATATACATTCAATAATAGAAGAGTGCTTCATGGAAGGACTGAATTTGATCCAAATTCTGGACACAGACACCTACAAGGTTATTACATGGATAGAGATGAAATTGTGGGTAGATTAAATTATCTTAAGAAATAAAAAAAAAGGGCTTTGATTTTCAAAGCCCTTTTTATCTAATTTATTTTAAAGTTATTATGGAAGCCAACTTTTCCATTTATCTGGATTATTGTCTAACCACTCATTAACAACTTCTTTTACATCTCTTTTCTTAATATCAACTTCAACTAACATTTTAGCTTGGTCAATATTTTGTAAAGACATTTTTTCAAAGAACTTTTTAGCATCAGCATGTTCTGCACTAGCAAAAGTAGCTGGGTTTCCGTAGTTCATAGTGTAATCTTTTGCCCAACCAGTTGCTGGCCACGCAGCAGTTCCACAATCTTTCCAGTTATTTGCTTCAGTGAAGCTGTCACAAGTTTTGTGTTCTGGAAGTTGTACACCAACCATATCATACTCACCAAAGAACCAATGCGGTGACCATAGATAAAGTAGGAATGGCTCTTTACGCATGTAAGCAGCTTTTGCTTCTGCGATAGCAGCAGCTTCTGTTCCAAGTTCATCAGCCTGGAAGTCTATTCCTAAAAGATCAAGTCTTTTTTGGTCATGACAGTTCCAACCTGCAACCGGACATCCAATAAGTCTACCTCTCTTACCACTTTCAATTGTTGCAAATTTTGCTTTGTGTTTATTTAAGTCTTTCCAAGTTTTAATACCTAGTTCTTCAGCAGCATATCTTGGTATCCAGTAGTCTGACATACCGATTATTCCTGCTGTTCCAAGTAAATCTACACTTCCATCACCATTGTATGTCCCAACGACTTTACCTTCGTATATTAAGTCCTCTTTTAACATAACAGTGTCAGCTTCAGCGTAACTTGGCCAACTTTCGCACGCGAAGTCTAACTCACCTGCAGCGATTGCTTCCCATAGACCAGTTCCTGAAGGAAATACAGTTTGTTTAATTTTGTATCCCATTTCTCTTTCAAGAATTGCTACGGCAACTTCGCACGTAATTATCCCACCAGTCCAATCTGCTATAGCTGCGTGAAGTCTTTTGGCTGCATTGGCTTGACCAAAGCTTCCAATTAACAGAGCTACAGAAAGAATTAGTGCTGATATCTTTTTTGATAACTTCATTTATTTCCTCTCTTTTTAATTAATTAAAAACACATTTTAGATCAAAATGTATTGGTATGTAAACCACGCAAATAGTACTATTTGTCTTAGCTTATTAAGCCTAAAGCTTCTCTTTGTTTCTTAGTCCACGCAAGTGTAATTCTATCAATAATAATAGCCAGTAATACTATTCCGATACCAGCTGCTAATCCTCTTCCAGTATCTGATCTCGCAAGACCATTAAATACTTCTAAACCTAATCCCTTACCACCAATAAGTGGTGTAACTATTTGCATAGCAAAAGCCATAATTACAGTCTGATTAAATCCAATAACTAAACTTGGAATAGCTAACGGGAACTTAACTTTATTTAATGTTTGAATAAGTGTTCCACCAAATGATCTCGATACTTCAGAGTAAGTGCCAGAAACCTGTGTTAAACCTAGTGATGTTAATCGAATTATTGGTGGAATTGAATATATTACAGTTGCAAGAACAGCTGACACTGTTCCACCACCAAAAAACATTAGAACAGGAATTAAATAACAGAAATAAGGAAGTGTTTGCATTGCATCCAACACTACGTTCTGAATATTTCTAAATCTCTCATTGTAAGATGCAATTATTCCAAGAGGAACTCCTATAACAAAACACAGCACTACAGACACAAGTACTGAGGATAAAGTTATCATTGATTGTGTCCATATTCCACATGCACCAATGAATAGAAGAAGTACCGCAGTAATTATTGCAAATCTTATTCCAACAGTTACATAACCTAAAGCCGAAAATACTGCTAATGTATACCACCAAGGTATTTGAGTTAGAAAAACATCTAAAGGTCTTAACAAATTTAAATAAACAAAAGCTCTTAAACCTTTTGCAAAAGAAATAAATCCTGGATTTACAGTCAGGCTTTCTACTGCATTTGTAATTGGTTGTCTTATTGATAATTTCCATTCTTTTGGAAATGTTCCTATTTCTAAAAAGTAATGATCTATAAATGCAATTAGAAATAAAACTAAAAAATAAGGAATAACATAATATCTTTTGCTAATAAATTCACCGATGTTTTCAGCTGTAGATTTATTAAAAATTGAAACTAAAACTCTAAATACTATTGCTATAGCAGATGTCACTGTTTGACATATGATTTTTAAAATCTTATTTCCAAAACTTAACGGCATTTCTAAAATTTTTGCGATTTGATATTTTTCCCAACTTTGTGGAAGTAAATAAAATCTTTGAACATCTGAAGGAAGTCTTTCTACATCTTTACTAAACGCTAAACTAAATCTATCAAACATTATCGCCATAAATAAAATACATAGCCCACCTTCCATTGCCCAACCAACATCCAATCTTCTTATTGCTTGCCAAACTTGCCCACCAATACCTTCGGCACCTATAAAACATGCAAGAACCACTAATGCCAATGCCATCATTATTACTTGGTTAATACCCATCATTATACTTGGTAAAGATAATGGAATTTTAATTTTAAATAACAATTGAAGTTTACTTGAACCAAAGGAAGTTGCAGACTCAATAGTTTGAGCTGGCACCTGTCTTATACCAGTGTTTGTCAATCTTATTATTGGAGGCATTGCATATATCATGGTAGCCAATATTGCTGGCGCGCCTCCTATCCCAAAAAAAAATAATGCTGGGAACAAATATACAAATGCTGGCATTACTTGCATAGTATCTAATACTGGCTTCATGAAATTTTCAAATCTATTACTTTGTGAACACAAGACACCCAGTATAAATCCAAAAAATACACATAATAAAACTGACAGACCCATCAATGCCACTGTTTGTAAGGATGGTTCCCACATTCCTGTAGCTCCCCAAAAATAAACTACAAAAGAAGAGTAAATTCCCAATCGCAAACCACCCACAATTATGCAAGGTATTACAATTATTGCTGCTATTAAAATCCAAGGAGACTCAAGCAAAAAGTCTTCTAAAAAATAATAAGTTTCTTTTATATAGCTTGCTATAATTTTAGTGACCCATCTGTAATTTTTTTTTAAATAATCTTCTCCATCATTCACCCAAGCTGTAAATGTAAATTTATCAGTGACTTCTTTAGGAAATTTTGAAGGCCCTTCACTTTGAGTAGATAGCCAGAGTGCTACCAAAAAAACAACTCCAATAATTACATAAGTTATTATGTTTTTTGATTGATTTGATTTATCTATTAAATCAGTTCTAGTAGCCATGTTCGCAAATTAAAATAAATAATTTTACATTTAAAGTAAAATATTGTCTATTTTTGGAGTAATATTATTTATTAAAAATGTCTGTAGAACAAAAAATCACCTGTACAAATATATGGAAGTTATTTGGACCAGACGAAAAAAGAATTATTAAAAACCTTGATAAAAATTTAAGTATAAAGGAAGTTCAAGAAAAGACAGGACACGTTGTTGCTGTAAAAGATGTCAGTTTCTCAATTCAAAAAGGTGAAACATTTGTAGTAATGGGATTATCTGGTAGTGGAAAATCAACACTAGTTAGATGTATTTCGCGATTGATTGAGCCAACAGCTGGCATAGTGAAAATGGATGATGTTGAAGTTACAAAAATGAGTGCAAGTGAATTACTAGAATTAAGAAGAAATAAAATGAGCATGGTTTTCCAACATTTTGGTTTATTTCCTCATAGAACAGTCCTAGAAAATATTGGTTATGGATTAGAAGTAAGGGGAACAAAAAAAGATATAAGAACAGAAAAGTCAATGGAAGTTTTAAAAATGGTTGGCTTAGATGGTTGGCATAATAATTATCCAAGAGAATTATCTGGAGGTATGCAGCAAAGGGTAGGACTTGCAAGAGCATTAGCTGTGGATCCTGAAATATTAATTTTTGATGAACCTTTTTCAGCATTGGATCCTTTGATTAGAAGAGAGATGCAAGATGAGCTTTTAAAGATCCAAGAAAAGCTTCAAAAAACTATGGTATTTATAACTCACGACTTTTTAGAGGCAATTAAAATGGGAGACCACATAGCAATTATGAAAGATGGAGAAGTTTCTCAAGTAGGTACACCTGAAGAAATTGTATCTAATCCAAAAGATCAATATGTTAAAGATTTTTGTGAAGATGTTCCTAAATATAAAGTATTAAGTGCAGGCAAAGTCATGAGAACTGAGTGCTGCAATGAAACAAAAAATTTATTTGAGAATGGAAAAGATAATATTTTAGATAATTCTAAAATTGAAAACTTAATAGATAGGCTAATTGATAATGATAAAACTTATCCAGTAGTTTGTAATGAAAGTGGAAAGCTATTAGGTGAGATAGATAGAGTAATAGTAATGAAATCTATGAGATCAAATCAATAAATTTGCTTATTACCTTCTATTGATTTCTTTTTAATATTATCTCTCCATATAATAATCATACCAGCAAAAATAATTACTATTACTCCAGGAAATAGTTGGCTCCATGGAGCTTCATTAAAGAAAATCCAACCAAGAATAAAAGATGACGGTATACCAAGATACTCAAATGAAGCTATTTTACTTGCTGAAATTAAACGGTAAGAATAAATAAACAATATTGCTGCTGTACCACCCAAAACTCCAGTCATTGTCATCAAAATAAAATCTTTAAAATTTTTAATTTCAACATGTCCTGTAGTTACAAAAAATAAAAGTAAACCACCAATGACATTAAATATTAATGTGTATAACTGAATTTTTGCAGTTGAATGATTGCCTTGAATGAATTTTAAAATTATGACAGTGAAAGCCCATGCTATAGCGGTTAGAATTGGAAAAATTGAGTACAAACTAAAAATTTCACTTGTTGGTTTCATTATCATAACCACACCAACAAAACCAATTATAACTGCTGACCATCTGTAAATACCAATTTTTTCACTCAATAAAATTATTGATAGTATTACTATGAAGAAAGGTGACGAAAAGGTTAGCGTCATTGCTGTTGCAAATTCCAGATTTACTACTGAGATAAAAATGAATACATTCATAGAAAGAAAACATATTCCTCTCAAGCAACTCAATATCAAAAACTTATTTCCTAAGTTTTTGAATATTGTTGAAAATTCATTTGTGAATAAGATCAATAATAACAAAGGTATAATTGCTGCTACATTTCTAAATAAAGTTAATTGAATTATTGAGTATTCATCACCTAAAAATTTAATAATAACCATGTAAAGATCTATACATAAAATTGCTAAGAGCATTGTAGCAATTGCTAAATATGTTTTTTTTAGATCTGTTTTTTCAGATGAAATTTTCATTTAATAATATTGAAATTAGTATAAGTTTTTAAAATATTATGCAAAATTTTAAGCTTAATGAAGAATTTTTATTAAATAATCAGGATTGGACATTCCCAACTTTTACAGCTTATGGACCTGGAAGATTTAAAGAAATTGGAAAGTTTTGTAAAAATTTTAAAATAAATAATGCATTAATCGTTACTGATAGTGGTAGTGTAAATTTACCATTTATAAGTGATTTACAAAATTTACTTAATGACTCAAAAATCAAATCAGATATTTATTCAAATATATCGCCAAATCCTAGAGATGATGAAATAGATTCTGGATGTAAAAAATTTCGTGAAGGCAATCATGATGCAATAATTGCAATAGGCGGTGGAAGTGCAATGGATGGAGGAAAAGCAATTTCTCTTACAGTTGATAGCGGTGTGCCTTTATGGGATTTTGAATTTGAAAAAGAGCCGCCAAAACTAACTATGGAAAATCCTTTTCCAAAAATAATTACTATTCCAACTACAGCAGGAACAGGTGCTGAAACAGAAGTCACTGCCATGGTCACTCATCTTGAAAAAGGAATGAAATTTTGTTTATGGCATCCAGATGCCCGACCATGTTTAGCTTTAGTAGATCCAGAGCTAACTTTAAAATTACCAGCAAATCTTACTGCTTGGACAGGTATAGATGCAATGATACATGCAATTGAAGGTTATAGTGTTCCTATGTTTCATCCACTTTGTGATGGTTCTGCATTAGAAAGTTTAAATTTAATTTCAAAATCACTTTATGCAGCTGTCGAAGAACCTGATAATCTTTTAGCGAGAGGAGGAATGATTATTGGATCTTATTTGGGTGGAATAGCTTTCTTAAAAGGCCTAGGTTTAGTTCATGCAATTTCGCACATGGTTGGTGCTGAATACAATACACATCATGGATTGACTAATGCAATTATACTTCCTGCAGTCATGAAATATAATTTACCTGGATTAGAAGAAAAAGTAAAAAGAATGTCAGAGGCTATGCAATTTGAAAACCATTCAATTGAAAGTTTTCAAGACAACTTAAATATAATTCTAGATAGATTAAAAATCCCTAAAGGATTAAATGAATTAGGAGTGCCAGAAGATTGCCAAGAGAGAATAGCAAAGAAATCAATGTTAGACCAAGCTTATGGACAAAATCCTAAAAAGGCATCATTAGATGAGGTCAAGACTTTAGTTTTAGAGAGTATTAGACAAGCAAGATAGGTTTAATTAAGTGCTTGAGAATTTTTCTGTCCATCAAATAATTTCAAAAATAAAAAAAAGAGAAATTAAAATATTAGAGGTACTAAATTTCTATTTAGATAGAATAAAAAAATTCAATCCAAAATTAAATGCTATTATTTCACATATAGATGAAACAAAAATTACTGAAGAAGCAAAATTAAAAGATGAAAATTTTAATAGTGATAATGATAAAGATGATATTTATGGTCTTCCAATTGCTGTTAAAGAATTATTTGATATTAAAAATGAGGTAACTTGTTATGGATATAAAGAGTTATTAAAAAATATCCCAAAACAGAACTCTTTATTAGTAGATAATTATAAAAAAAACGCAATTTTAATTGGTAAAACAAATCTCTCTGAATTTGCTGTTGGTTGTCATACTACTAACAGAGTTTATGGAGCCACCTCCAATGTTTATGATTATAGTAAGTCAGCGGGAGGGTCTTCTGGTGGTGCAGCAGCAGCTGTTGCAGCAAATTTAATTCCATTTGCAGATGGTACAGATATGATGGGATCTTGTAGAAACCCAGCAGCATTTGCAAATATTTATGGATTAAGACCAACACCTGGTGCGATTGCAGAAGATAGATTTGAAATTAAAAATTTAAAAGATTTTCCTTTAATATCTACAACTGGATGTTTTGCTAGGACTCCCAATGACATGGAATTTTTATTTAACTATATAAAAGGGAAGAATGTAAAGGATAAATTATCTTTCGATCTTAAACATTTAAATAATAAAAAACTTTCAGATTTAAAAATTGGATGGTGCATTGATCTAAACGAACAATATAAGTATGAAGATGGAATTGTAGACTTATGTGAAAATATTTTAAAAAAATTACAGTCAAATAATTTAAGTGTTGAAAATTTAAAAACTGAAATTAACTCAGGAGAATTATGGTATTCTTGGACAACATTAAGAGCCAAAACATTATATGAAAACTTTTTGTTATATAATTTAAAAAATTTAAATGAATTACCTTCCCAAGCATATTGGGAATATAAAAAAGGGAAAAGCATTGAAACAAACGATGTTTTAAAAGCAATAGAAATTAGAAATAAATATATGGATAAAATTCAAAACCTATTTAAACATTATGATTTTTTAGCATTACCTTCGGCTCAATTATTTCCGTTTGAAAAGAACCTAAATAATCCTGAATTTATCAATAATAATAAAATTGACACTTATCATAGATATATGGAAGTCTATACATTATCAAGTTTGCTTGGTTTGCCAACTATATCTATTCCAGTAGGTTTTAATAATAAAGGGCTACCAATGGGAATGCAGATTATAGCAAATGTTAAAGAAGATAATAAAGTAATTAACTTTGCCAATTCTTATGAAGAAATTTTTAACTTTTCAAAATTTAAACCAAAATTAATGCAATAATAATGACCAGACACCCTCATCATTTTAAAATTTCATTTGCATTAGCTATTGCCGCTGGTTCATGGGGAATTTATTGGTTACCTCAAAGAATACTAGAAGATGGAGGTTTGACTGGTGGCTGGGGAACAATATCCCAAATGGCAGTTGGAATATTAATATTATCACCAGTCGCAATTTGGAGAGTTATAAAAGGAAAGTCTATTGGATTGGAATTTCCTCTCACTGGTTTTTTTGTTGGAAGTGGATTTGTTTGTTATGCTCTTAGCTTTCTTCTTACTGATGTAGTTAAAGCATTAATCATGTTTTACATGATACCTGTTTGGACAACAATATTTGAAATTATATTTTTAAAAAAGAAATTTGGTTGGAAGAGGGTAATCACATTAGGTTTAGCACTAGGAGGTTTATGGATTGTATTCAGTCAAGAGAATATAATTCCGTTACCTCAAAATGCAGGAGATTGGTTGGCTCTTGCTGGAGGCGCACTATTTGGTGCTGGTTTAATTAGAATGGAAATAATTAAAACAGATGGCGTCTTTCCAATTATATTCACATTCTTTTTTTACGGAGGTTTAGCAAGTATACCTATTGGGTTATTCTTAGTTGATTATTTAGGACCAGTTCCATCAGTGGATGTTATCATGTCAATGTCCACCTTTTTATTACTTATTTCGATATTTTATTTTATTCCTACAGGTGTAATAATCTTTTGGGCTCCAAGTAAATTAGGAGCCGGCTTATCATCTATTTTATTTTTAGCTGAAATAATTGTTGGTGTTGTTAGTGCTAGTATTTTAACAAATGAACCTTTTGGTTGGAGAGAAACACTAGGAAGTGTTCTAATAATTCTTGGCGGTGTAATTGAAGTTGTATATGTTCCAAAATCAGAGAAGAAGTTAGCTTAATGAATATTAATGAATTATTGAAATCAAAAAAAAAAGTCTTCTTAGATGGTGGAACAGGTTCAGAAATTCAGAGACTTGGTGGAAAAATGGGACCAGCTTTTTCTGGTTTAGCAAATGTTTTCTCACCAGAAATAGTAATCAAAGTACACGAAAGTCATATAAAGGCTGGATGTGATATGATAACAACCAATACTTTTGGAACTGCAAGACATTGTCTTGAGCCTTCAAATTTAGGAGATCAGACTATAAAAATTAACATTGATACAGTTAAGTTAGCAAGACAAGCAGTCAAAAATTCTGGAAAAAAAATTAAAATTGCTGGAAGTATGTCAACATATTTAGCTTTGGCTGAAAATGAATTTAGACCTGACACAAAATTTGTACCATCATTTGCAAAAGAAGAAAAAAATTATAAAGAACAAGCGAAGGTATTAAAAGAAGAGGGAGTCGAAGTGCTTATTCTTGAAATGCTTTTAGATATTGATCACGCTAAAATTTTGTTAAATGCTGCTTTAGAAACAGGTTTGCCTGTCTGGGTTGGATTGAGTTGCTGCATAAGTAAATTTGATGAAACCGTAGTAGGTAGAAATTTTAGAGCAGAAAAAGAGAGATCTATTATATATGACCCTTTAAAATATCCTGATGAGCCAAAATTCCTTCCTGAAGATAAAATTATTAATTTTGCTGAAATAATTAATTCACTCAAATCTATCGGTGGAGATGTTTATGGCATAATGCATAGTTGGTTTATTGATACAAAAGAGGGAATGAAAGTTTTAAAATCAAATTGGAATGGGCCAATTATGTTCTATCCAGAGATTCATAAATTTGACACTAGTACTATGCAGGCATTAATAACTGAAAATGAAATTGAATTTGTTGATAAGTGTTCTGAGTTAATAGACGATCAGGTAAAAATTATTGGGGGGTGTTGTGGCGTCACAGATAAACATTTAAAATCATTAATAACTAAATTTTCTTAATTTAGTAATCTTTACTAATTATTTGGTCTATCATATTTACCATATCTTTTTTATATTTTTCATTTGTTGCAGATTTAGTCTCTAAGACTGAAAAAAAAGCAGCCACAACTTTCGTTTTCAAATTTATTCCTAAAAATTGGCCCCCATACCCAGAGTGACCAATCCAGTTACCGCATTTCATTAAAGAATTAACATAACAGACAAATTTATCTTTAGATAATTGAATGTATTTGGGTCCCTCACTATTAATAGTTTTACTCAAAAAAGTTTTAGAACCAATATTTTTTCCATTTATACCTTTTCCAAACCTAGAAAAAAGTAAACCCATTCTTAAAAAATCTCTTGTAATTAAACTTCCACCTCCAGACATCCACGGTGTTCCAAATCTATCAGTGCCTATATACAATCCTTCTTCAAATCCTGTTGCTTCAACTGTTTCCAACAACCATTGTCTTAAACTTTTTTTACTTACTTTTTCTACAATTAACCCAATAACATCAGTATTAGCTGATTTATAATGCGCCAGATCGGTATAATTTTTTAAATCTCTGCTTTTTAAAGATTTAATTGAATTTAAATATTGTTCCTGGCTTTGAATGTTTTTACCTTTAATAGGCAATCTCCATCCTCCCACAGGCTCATGTAAAAATGAAGACGAATAAGCTTTTGTATAATCTTCGCTATATAGATTTACAATGTTCATGTCTAAAACGTCTTTTACTTTTGCATTTGCATAACCACTGCCAATTTTTGGCAAGTAAAATGAAATTTTCTTATTTAAGTTTATTAGTTTTCTGTCTATCAGCTCTCCCACAAATAAATGTATAAACATTTTTGTAATTGACATAATTGTTTGAGGCTGATTTGTAGAAAAGTCCTTCGCGTACTGCTCGAATAAAATATCCTGATCTTTACCAACTATTAAAGAGCAAAAAGCTTTATTTTTAGTTAATTTTTTTACAGAAGATAATTTACCAATTCTCTTATTAATTTTTTTTTTTAATTTTAGAACAAAATCTGATCTAAGATATATTCCATATCTATTAATTTTATATAAATTTCTAAAACCCAACCTTCTTTTATTTGGGAGATTCCATTGAGCTTTATTATCTTTTCTTGTAACTAATTCTGGATTTTTTTCTGAAATAATTTTTTTCAAATTAGTATTTTTTATCCAAACTTAAGAGATTTATTTTTCTCGTACTTTTGATGATAGCCTTCTGCTTTACAATAGTTTTTTTCTTTGGAAATCTTTGTAGTAACTTTTCCATCTAATTTATCATTCATCTCTTTTAAAATTTTCTCTGCTGTATTTTTTTCATTATCATTATTATAAAATATTTCAGAACGATATTGAATTCCTACATAAGTTCCTTGTCTATTTTTTTGAGTTGAGTCATGGAGTTTAAAAAATAATCTGACCATGTCTTCATAGCTTAAAATATTTTCATCATATTGAACTTTAACTACTTCTATGTGGCCTGTATCTCCACCACAAACTGCTTTGTAAGTAACATTAGGATCATCACCTCCGCAGTAACCACATTCGGTAGATAATATTCCTTTTATACCATCGTATTTAGTTTCGTCCCAAAAACAACCAATACCACCAATAAAAGTTTTCATAATTTTACAATATATTATTACTTCAAAATTGAAACAGCTTTTATCTCTTTAACTCCTATACCACAACAACCACCAACAATTTTTACACCTTTGCTAACCCATTTTTTTGCAACTTCCAAATAATCATTGGGTGAAAAATCATCCACAAATTTCCAATTTGGTTTTTCGTAATAACCTTTGTTAGGGTATGCACCAATAACTCCATTATAATTTTTTAATGCAGTGTCTAAAGCTGCACTCGTTGTTTTAATATCTGAGTGAGCAATTAAAATTGGCCCCTTATGCAATTTACTAAAATTTTTTAAAGACTCTTCTAAATCCTCGTAAATTTCAGTTTTATTCTTCACATCATCATAGCCAAGTGTAATATTTTTTGTATTCTGATCTATTACACAGGAAATAGAAAGCCAAACAGGTAACTTTATATTTGAAGAACACTCAAGCATAGTCTCCACGATTTCTGCTTGAGATGTCATTGCTTCTAAAATTATTAAATCAACACCCTCATTTGATAAAATTTTAATCTGTTCATTAAAACATGGCTTCATGTTCTTTGTTCCAAGTTTAAGAAAACTTCCATAACTCGAAACACTTCCTGCTAAACAGATGTTCTTTTTTGAATTATCAATTGCTTGTTTTGCAATTTTAACTGCTTGTTTATTAAATAATTCAATTGAGTCTTCATATCCGTGTTTTCTAAGAGAAATTGGAGTTGTAGCATAAGTATTTGTTGTAATAACATCAGCTCCTGCATCAATATAATTTTCATGAACTTCTTTTAGAAATCCTGGGCTATCTACCGAACATTTTCCACACCAAAGGTTTTTATCCATTTTAGCTCCCTTTTTTTCAAGCTCAGCACCAATACCTCCATCAAGTAAAATAATTTTTCCTTGATCGATTTTTTCTTGAATTATAGTGTAAGACATTAATTGTTTGTGAAAGCACAAATTTTATTATTATCAAGATCTCGAATATAAGAATAGTAAACTCCAGAACCTTCTGGTCTTTCACCTCCAGCTCCTTCACTTTTTCCACCTGCCTTAAGTCCAATCTCATGGAACTTGTCAACTATATTTCTTGATGATGTAATAAATGAAACTTGCGTTCCATTTCCATTTGTTGCCTCTTTCATATTGACAGGTTTGGTCACATAAAACTCTATAGTTCCATCGCCATTTTTTTCTGTGTAACCAGCGCAAACTTCATCTTTATAATTTCTTTCTAGATTTAAAACTTTTAAGACTTCATCATAAAAAATTATTGCTTTTTCTAAGTTATTAGTTCCTACCATTACATAACCAAGCATTTTAATTTTTCCATTCAGTAATAGTTTTTACCTCTAGATATTCATGCAATCCCCAGGTTCCACCCTCACGTCCATTTCCGGATTGTCTATAGCCACCAAAAGGAGTTCCAGAGTCTGCTGCTTTATGATTTACATACACAATTCCAGATCTTAATTTTTTTGAGACTCTTTTTGCCTTTTCTTTATCCTCTGTTTGTAAATAGTTTCCTAATCCATATTCTGTATCATTTGTAATTTGGATAGCTTCCTCTTCATTTTCAAAAGGAATTATTGACAATACTGGTCCAAATATTTCCTCTTTAGCAATTCTCATATTATTATTAACATCAGTGAATACCGTCGGTTTAATAAAATAACCTTTCTTTAAGTCTTCAGGTTTATCAGGACCACCTGCTACTAAAGTAGCACCTTCTTCAATTCCACTATTTATTAAACTCTGAATTTTATCAAATTGAGTTTTTGAAATTACAGGTCCTATGTGATCACCAGCTTTTGAAGCAAGATCAACTTTAATTTTATTAGCTTCGTCTGCAGCTTCTTCAACAGCTCTTTTATAAATTGATTTTTCAACAAGCATTCTAGTTGGAGCATCACAGGATTGACCCGAATTACTCATTACGTTTCTAATGCCATCTCTAACTGCATCAGGATATGCATCAGCAAAAACAATATTTCCGCCTTTACCACCAAGTTCAAGACAAACTCTTTTTATAGTTTCAGCAGCATTCTTTGTAATTAATTTTCCAGCTCTAGTGGATCCTGTAAATGAAACCATATCAACATCAGGATGTCCTGATAAGTCAGTGCCAACACCAGGTCCATCTCCATTCACTAGATTAAACACTCCAGCTGGAAATCCAGCCTCATCTATCATCTCTGCAAATAGCATTCCTGACAATGGTGCAATTTCAGATGGCTTAAGTACCATTGTACATCCAGTAGCAAAAGCTGGAATTACTTTTAAAGCAATTTGATTTATAGGCCAATTCCAAGGTGTAATTAATCCGCAAACTCCAATTGGCTCATATACAATATGATTAGTAGATCCTTTATCAAAGCCTGGTTCGAATTCGAAATCTTTTAATCTTTTTATAAAGTCTTCTATATGACCTGCGCCAGAAGATGTTTGATTAGCTGAACACCAATCTTTAGGACAACCAAGCTCTGTAGTAATAGCATCAGTCATATCATCCCATCTAGAATTATAAATTTTTAATAATTTTTCTAATAAATTTAACCTTTCTTCTTTTGAAGTTTCTTTCCATGTCTCAAATGCAGATTTTGCAGCTTTGACTGCAGCATTTGTATCATCAGAACTTCCAAGACTTATAATTGCACAAACTTCTTCTGTTGATGGATTAATAACTTCACATTCGTTCTTATTTACTGGCTCAACCCATTTGCCATTGATATAAAACTTTTTTTTATCTAACATTTTTATTTCAAAATTAATTTTTCTTATTATACGTTTATTTACTCTTACCATTCAAGAAATTAGATGCAGTTTTTAAATTTTAATGATTAATCAATAAGTGGTGGTATATTATATTTATGAAATCACAAAAAATAGAACCAAAGTTTGAAAATAACCAAAATCCACGTATTGGGCTCATCGCTTTAGCAACCGATCTAGTGATTGAAAAAGATTTTATAAGTGTAATTAAAGATAAAAAAATAGATTTTTTTGTAAATAGAATAGAATGTTACAACCCCTTAACCAAAGAGAATTTGATCAAAATGTCAGAGAATATTACTCAAGTAACAAAAGATATCTTGCCAGAACAAAAATTAGACTGTGTTGTTTATGCTTGTACATCAGGAACTATAGCAGCAGGATACGATAATATTAAAAATAAAATACAAGCAGCAAAACCTGAGGCAAAACTTTCAACACCAAGTACAGCAGCTTTGAAAGCATTGAAAAAATTAAATATTAAAAAACTTTCTATATTCACACCTTATAGTAAAAAAGTTAATGATGATGTTGTTGATTATTTTAAATCATCTGGTTTTGAAATCACCTCAAATTCATACTTTGATATTCATTCCGACATGGAGATTGGTAAAGTAGATCAAAATTATCTGTTTGATGTGCTAATAAATTTAGATGTAAGTGAGGCAGAAGCTTTATTTGTATCTTGCACCGCTTTACCAGTTCTTGCCCTAATACAAAAATTAGAAGATAAACTTGGAATACCAGTTCTTTCAAGCAATCAAGCTTTAATCTGGGAGTCTTTAGAAAACATAGGTGAAAATAAATCTGTAAAAGGATTTGGAAGACTGTTTGATTAATTTATGTCCTTTTCAAATGAAGAATACAAACAAAGACTATTAAAAGTTCAATCTCTGATGAGAGAGAAAAAAATTGATTTAATTATTTCTCACGACACAAATAATATGAATTATCTTACAGGCTACGATGCTTGGTCTTTTTATTATGCGCAATGTGTATTAGTACACATTGATTCAAAAGAACCTATTTGCTTTGTTAGAGATCAGGATGCAGGTGGGGCATACATAAAAACCTATTTAAATAAAGAGAATATTATTGTTTATGATGAGAGCTATATTCATACTTGGCCAAAACATCCCTATGATTACTTGACCAAAGTAATTAAAGAAAAAAAATGGGATAAACTGTCTATTGGAGTTGAAATGGATGCTCACTATTTTACAGCTTTTTGTTATGAAAAGATTAAACAGGGGTTACCAAATGCAAACATTATTGACTCTAATCGACTAGTTAATTGGGCTAGATTAATTAAATCTAATGCAGAGATAAATTATATGAAGTCTGCTGCTTTAATTTCTCAAAAAGGAATGCAAACTGCAATGGAAGTAATTAAACCTGGTACAAGACAATGCGATGCTGTTGGAGAAATTCAAAAGTCTTTATTTTATGGTACAGAAGAATTTGGAGGTGAATATTCTAGTATCGCAACGCTTCTTCCAACTGGCAAAGGTACATCTGCATCACATTTAACAGCAACCCAAGATAAATTTGTTGAAGGTGAAGCAACTATAATTGAACTTTCAGGTGTTTATAAAAGATATCACGCACCTATGGCTCGAACAATTTTATTAGGTAAACCTGATCAATTAAAAATTGATACAATGAATAAAACTATAGAAGCTTTACAAGCTGGAATTAATGCTACCAAACCTGGAAATACAGCAAATGATGTTGCCCAAGCTTTTTGGAAAATTTTAGATAAATATGGTATCGAGAAGAAATCAAGAACAGGTTACTCAATAGGTATCGGATATCCACCAGATTGGGGAGAGCATACTTTAAATATTTATAAAGGCGATATGACAATACTTGAACCAAATGTTTGTTTTCATATGATTGCAGTAATGCAGTTTGGTGATTGGGGAGTAGAAGCATCAGAAGCAATCCGAGTTACCGACAAAGGTTGTGAATTATTCTGTAATTTTCCAAAAGAGCTTCATATAAAGAACTATTAGCTATTGATAATTAACTTCTTAAATGTTTTAAACACTAAATGTCTAAAAATATAGAATTCGTTAAGTTCGATAAAGTTGATAAAAGTTACGACGGTAAAGTCTTAGTAGTAAAAGATTTAAATCTTAATATTTCTGAGGGTGAGTTCATTACTATGCTTGGCCCATCTGGTTCAGGAAAAACAACTTGTTTAATGATGTTAGCTGGATTTGAAACACCAACCAATGGTGAAATTTATTTAGACTCTAATCCTATTTCAAATATTCCACCACACAAAAGAGGTATTGGAATGGTTTTTCAAAATTATGCATTATTTCCTCATATGACAGTTTATGAAAATTTAGCTTTTCCATTGAGAGTAAGAAAAGTTCAAAAAGATGAGATTGATAAAAAAGTAGATAAAGCTTTGTCAATGGTTTCTCTATCAGGATTTGAAAGTAGGATGCCTGCACAATTGTCGGGAGGACAACAACAAAGGGTAGCGGTTGCAAGAGCTCTCGTTTTTGATCCAGCAGTAGTTCTAATGGATGAGCCACTTGGAGCTTTGGATAAAAACTTAAGAGAAAGTATGCAATATGAAATTAAACATATTCACGAAAATATTGGAGTGACAGTTGTTTATGTTACACACGATCAAGGAGAAGCATTAACAATGTCAAATAGGATCGCAGTGTTTAATGATGGTAAAGTTCAACAATTATCAAGTCCTGATAAATTATATGAAGAGCCAGTTAATTCATTTGTGGCGGAGTTTATTGGCGAAAATAATACTTTTGGTGGAGAAGTAACGGATATTTCAAAAGACATTTGCAAAGTTAAACTACAAAATGGTGAAATTTTAGCTAATCCAATTTCAGTAAAATCAAAAGGCGACAAAACTACGGTATCAATAAGACCTGAGAGAGCATTAATAAATCCAAAAGATAAAATGGATAATAATCAAACTGGAAAAATCGAAGAAGTTATCTACCATGGTGATCACACTAGATTAAGATTAGATCTTTTAGGTAATAAAGAATTTATTTTAAAAGTTCCAAATAGCTCAAACGAGCTAGATTTAAAATTAGGCAATGAGATTAAAGTAGGATGGAACAGTCAGGACGCTAGGGCTTTAGATCCTAAATAATTTCTCAAATAGCCAAGTATTTTTATCACAAAATGGCCTGTTGACTCTGAATATCGTTTTTGTTGTACTTCGCTTATATAAATTAATTTATATTAAACGTTTAAACGGAGGATAAATGAAAAAATTAAGTAAATTATTACTTGCTCTTTCTTTTGCTCTTTCAATAACTTCATCTGCATTTGCGGTTACAGTAGCATCTTGGGGTGGAGCTTATACAGAGTCTCAAAAGTTAGGGTATGGTGATCCAACTGCAAAAGCTCTTGGTGTTGATATCAACTGGGTAGACTATTCAGGTGGATTATCTGAGATTAAAGCTCAAAAAGAAGCAGGTGCAATTACTTGGGATATTATCGATGTATTCGCATTTGATACTATCAACGGATGTGACGAAGGAATTTTCGTTGAATTCGATTTTGACAAAGACTTCCCTGCAGCTCCAGATGGAACTCCTGCAAGTGAAGATTTCTTTGCTCCAATGCCAAGTAAATGTGCAGTAGGAAATATTTTATATTCTTGGAATTATGCTTATAACAGTAACAATGTTGACGGCACACCAAAAACTATAAAAGATTTCTTTAACACTAAAAAATTTCCAGGAAAAAGAGCTATTTATAAATCTGCTCTTACAAATCTAGAAATCGCTTTAGCTGGTGACGGAGTTTACATGGGTAAAGGTGGATCTGAGATCTACAAATTACTAGAAACTGAAGCTGGTGTTAATAGAGCAATGAACAAGATTAAAGAGCTTTGCACAGATCCTAATGGTGGATGTGTATTCTGGTCTGCAGGTGCTCAACCACCAGAACTTTTAATGAGTGGTGAAGTTGTAATGGCAACTGGCTGGAATGGAAGATTTTTTAACGCAATAGTTGGTGAAGGTGCACCACTTGTACAAGTATGGGATGGACAAGGTCTTGACTATGAATATTTCGCACTTGTTAAAGGTGGACCAGATGAAGCTAATGCTAAAAAAGCTTTAGCAATGATGACTAACACTGAAATGTTAGCTGGAAGTGCTAAATATATTGCATACGCTCCATACAGATTATCATCTTTAGAAATTATCAAAGCAAATGAGCCTTGGTATAAAGATGGTAAAACTGAAATGATGCCAGAAATGCCAACTGCTCCTTCAAACACTAAAAAATACTTTTTAGTTGATCCATTTTTCTGGGCTGATAACGGCACGGAACTTGGTGAGAAGTGGGAAGCTATGAAAGCTGGTCTATAAAAATAGTATAAAAGACTAGTATAATATAATATATATAGGGCGACTTTTTTAAGTCGCCCTTTTTATTTATGAGCAACGAAACAAAACAAATACTTACAACTGATGGAATTCCTTTAGAAATAAGTTTAAAAAAAGCTGAAAGGAAAAATAAAATTAAAGCATTTTTACTTGTTGCTCCACTACTACTTTTTTTGATTATTACTTATATTTTTCCTATCGGAGAAATGTTTACAAGAAGTATTGATGATAAAATGATTACAAACATGCTTCCAAAAACATTTAAATCTATGGAAACATGGGATGGTAAAGAACTTCCATCCGAAGAAGTATTTGCTTCATTCTTATCTGATTTTAAAATTCTTGTTGATAAAAAAGAACATGGAAAATTAGCTCAAAGGCTTAACAAAGAAAAAAATGGGTTCAACACCATTACAAAAAAATTATTCAGACAGGTAAAAAGAAATAAAATTGACGAGACACAAAGTATTAAAGAACAAATAATGAAGGTTCATAAGAGATGGAGAAATGTAGAGTATTGGCAAGCAATTAAAAGAACTGCACCTCCTTATACATCAGCTAAATATTTAAAGGCTATGGATATGTATTTGAATGAAGATAACAAAATTACTCAAGTCAGTGAGGATAGAAGAATACATAGAATTTTATGGTTGAGAACAGTAGAGGTTGCTTTCTTTGTCACGGTATTCTGTTTTTTAATGGGTTACCCAATAGCCCATTTACTAGCAACACTCCCAATGAAGTACAGTAATTTATTGATGATTTGCGTTCTTCTTCCATTTTGGACGTCATTATTAGTTAGAACAGCTAGCTGGATGATTTTACTTCAACAGCAAGGAGTAGTTAATGATTTCTTTGTAATTATAGGGCTTGTATCAGACGATAATAGGCCAGAGATGATGTACAATAAAGTTGGAACTTATGTTGCAATGACACAAATTTTATTACCATTTATGGTTTTACCACTCTACAGTGTAATGAAAACTATCTCGCCAAGTTTAATGAGGGCGGGTAAGTCGTTAGGTGGGACACCTTTTGTAGCTTTTTGGAAAGTATATTTTCCATTAACAATACCAGGTATTGGTGCAGGTTGTCTTTTAGTTTTTATTTTAGCAATTGGATATTATATTACACCCGCATTAGTTGGTGGAGCATCAGGAACCTTAATTAGCAACCAGATTGCATATCATATGAAAACTACATTAGATTGGAGTTTTGCTTCAGCGATGGGACTTATGTTGCTTGGGGGAGTTTTAGTTATTTATTGGCTTTATAATAAATTAGTTGGAGTTGATAATATTAAGTTGGGTTAGTATGGCATTACCAAAGTATACAGAAACTAGATATAGAATTTGGCACTACTTTTACATTGCTATATGTACTTTTGTTTTTATTTTTTTAATAGCACCTTTGTTTGTAATATTTCCATTATCATTTAATGCAGAAGAGTTCCTTGTTTTTTCAGAAGGAATGAAGAATTTAGACCCAGATGCTTTTTCCTTAAGATGGTATAAAGATATGGTTTACGGTACAAAAAATCCATGGGGCCTTGCTGCAAAGAATAGTTTTATTATTGCTATATTCGCAACTTTAGGGTCAGTAATTTTAGGAACAGTTGCTGCATTAGGTTTGAGTAGCAGACACATGCCTTTTAAAGGAATAATAATGGCAACTTTGATTTCACCTATGATAGTTCCACTTATTATATCTGGTGTTGCAATATTCTTTTTTATGGCAAAGGCAGGTTTAGCAGCAACTCATACAGGAATAGTTTTAGCTCATATAATTTTAGGAACACCTTTCGTTGTAATAACAGTTACTGCAACATTATCAGGTTTTGATCATAGTGTGACGAGAGCAGCAGCCAGTTTAGGCAGCAATCCAGTAAATACATTTATGAAAGTAACACTTCCATTAATTTTGCCTGGTGTAATATCAGGTGGTTTATTTGCTTTTGTAACTTCCTTTGATGAAGTCGTAGTAGTTTTATTTTTAGCAGGACTTGAAAATACAACTATCCCAGTTCAAATGTGGACAGGATTGAGGGAACAATTAAGTCCAACAATTTTAGCTGTTGCTACGTGTTTGATTGTTTTATCTACTTTAATACTTATTAGTGCAGAGTTATTGAGGAGAAGATCAGAACGTTTGAGAGGAATTAATAGATAATCAATTAACAGACTCAATTATGGTCGTAATACCCATTCCTAAACCTATACATTGAGTAGATAAAGCATATTTCTTATTTTCACGTCTAAGCAAATCTGCAGCTTTACCAGTAATTCTAGCTCCTGTTGCCCCTAGAGGATGCCCAAGCGCTAAAGCCCCACCATCTAAATTAGCTTTTTTTTGATCGATACCAAGATCTTTTAAACATGCTATTGATTGAGATGCAAATGCTTCATTAATTTCTACAATATCGATATCATTAATTGATAAATTTGCCCTCTCTAATGCTTTTTTAGTTGCTCCTATAGGTCCAAGTCCCATTACATCAGGCTCACATCCTTTTACTCCAGTTGCAACAATTCTACCCAAAATTTCTAATCCATTTTCTTTTGCATAATTTTCTTCACATATCAATGTGGCCGCTGCTCCGTCAGTAAGAGGTGATGATGTTGCTGCAGTTACAGTTCCTTCTTGATCAAATGCAAGTTTTAAACCATCCAAAGTTTCTTGATTACTTTTTGGACGTATGTTTCCATCTTTTGTGCAACCAGCAATTTCAACTATTTCATTTTTAAATTTACCATTTACTTCAGCTTCATTAGCTTTTTGATGACTTTGAATTGCAAACTCTTGTTGTTCAGTTCTTGAAATTTTATATCTCTTGGCAACATTTTCAGCAGTTATTCCCATTGAAAAATAAACATTTGGATTTTCTTTATCTGTGTAAGGATAAGGTATTGGTTCAAAGCCAGTTGTAACTCTAGTCATACTTTCAACACCCCCACATACGAAAACTTTTCCTGCGCCCATTGCTATTTTACCTGCTGCAACATGAATAGCTTCCATAGATGAACCACACCATCTATCAACTGTCATTCCAGATGTATGTATTTCCATTCCAGATAAAAATGTTGTGAGTTTCCCAATATTAAAACTCTGCTCTCCAACCTGGAAAGCACACCCAACAACAATATCTTCTATATCAGCAGGATTTACTTTAGTTTTAGATACAAGATTTTTAACAACCTCGGCAAACATATTTACAGGTTTAACATCAATTAATTCACCTTTTCTTGCCATTGTAAAAGGTGATCTTGAATATCCTGCTATAACTGCTCTTTTCATATAAGACTTATACCTACTAATTATTATTTTGAAAATGGTAAAGAGGACACAATTCCTTTTCTTAATTTATTATCAGGAGTGTGAACTAAAACTTCTGATCCTATTTTACAAAATTCATTTAAAATCATAGATAAACCAATATTTTTTTTGAATTTTGGAGAATAAATCCCTGAAGTAATTTTACCAATTAATTTCTTATCTTTTGAATAAAGTGGAAAAGGAATTGAACATGGAGGACAATCTACACCATCAAATAATACCCCTTTTAATTTTTGTTTTACACCTTGTTTCTTAATATTATCTAAAGCATTTTTTCCAATGAAATCATGATCGCTTTTGTCATTACAATATTTTTCTAAGTTACATTCAATTGGATTATTTTCTTTTGTAAAATCATTTCCATATGACATTAATCCTGCTTCTATTCTGTCAATTAAATTTGGGCATCCTGGAGCAATGTTAAATTCTTTCCCCGCTTTCCATATTATATCCCAAATTTTTTCTCCCATTTCATTTTTGTCAAAGTAATCTTCAAAGCATTTAAAATAAATCTCAAATCCATCTTGTTTGCTATACCCCGATCTCGCAATAACTTGTTTAGTTCCTAAAAAATCAAATATTCTAAAATTAAAAAATTTTAATTTTCTAATATCTTCTCCAAATATTGATGCCATCAAATCTTCAGACTTTGGACCCTGTACTGCAAGAGGATATACATCTGGTTCTGTTATGCTCACATTTAGATTTAAACCAACTGCAATACCTTTTGCCCAAAGCAATACATCAGAATCTGCTATTGAAATCCAAAACATATCATCATCTAACTTTAACAACACTGGATCATTTATCATTCCAGCATTTTCATCTATCATAGGAATATAAAAACATTTTCCAGTCTCCATATTTTTTAATGATCTTGGCGTCATTTTTTGTACTAATAAACTAGCGTCTGGACCTGATATCTGAACTTGTCTTTGACAAGAAACATCCCATAGCTGAACATGCTCATTTAAATGCCAATAATCATCCTCAACAGATTTCTGAAATCGTTTTGGTAAGAGCATATGATTTACAACAGTAAAATCAGTTACACCACATTCTTCAACTCTCTTGGTGTAAGGAGTTCTTCTTATTCTCCTAGACATGTTTAGTTTTGTGCTAATTTTGCTTTGTATCAACGAAGCCATATATTATTTTGACCACCAAACTGTATAGCTGTTAGGAGAAATTATTATTGGCAAGTGATAATTTTTTTTATTATCAGTCATTTTAAATTTTACGACTATTTCACCCACAATTTTTTTCTTTTTAAAGTATCTTTTAATATCACAAATCATTTCATAATCGCATTTACAATCTTTTTTGCTAAGATTAAAATGCTGATTAATCCTACCATTTCCATCAGTTTTTGTATTCAAAAAAAGCTTTTTTAATTTTGAAGATTGTATTTGATAAATCTTTACTTTGACGTTACTTGCATGAGTTCCATCAGAACCATTCAATAAATGTGAGCTAAATTTTGCCATTTTACTCTATTGAAGATTTCTCTCTCTTGCTGGCCACAGCAGCAACAATTGGACTTAATACTGGTTTAGCTTTTACATTTACACAAGCAGTTTTACCGCTTGCAATAGCTCTTTTTAGTGCTGGACCCAATTCTTCTCTTTTCGTTACTAATTCTCCATGACCCCCAAAACCTTCAAATATACTGTGGAAAGGTATATCTCTAAAGTCTGTTGCAACTCTTTTTCCGCTTTCAAATAGTCTTTCTTGTTGTTGACCAATTGATGCTAAGCCACCATTATTGTCAATAACAACAACGATTGGTTTCTTTTCAAAAAATGCAGTTTCTATAGACATGCCACCAGATAAAAAGGCACCATCTCCACTAATTAAAATTACATTCGATTTAGGATTATTATTTTTTGCAGATAATGCAAATGATACACCAACACCCAGCATACTAAATGTACCTGGATGTAAAATTCCACCCAATTTTTTTCCTTGAGCTCCTGCTAAATTTATAGCGATCTCCGACCAGAAATGAGTATTTCCTCCATCAATTACAAGCCAATCTTTCTCATCCATTGCGTCTTGAACATCTAACGCTAATTGTAGCGGATGAATTTTTCCTCCATTTTTTTTTGCTTTATCTGCTTCAATCTTTAATTCATTTAAAGATTTATCCACCCAATCTTTTTTTTTATTTTTATTATCTTGAAACCAACTATTTCCTAAATTCCATTTATTATTTTTCTTTAAATTACATAGAGTATCCAAAAATACTCCTGGATCACATAAAAGGTTATGATCAGCCGCTCTATTAAACTCAATTTCTTCATGGGAACCGTTAATACAAACTAACGTTGTTGTTTTTGGAATGAAAGGAGGGTTACCAAAATTCATTTGGTTATCTAACCTTGCACCAATCATTAAAACTAAGTCTGAATTATGTAATGCAAATTCTGAGGGTGGATATTGGTGAATATCTGCTAAACCCATATATGCATTTGCCTCTTCCCCCAAAAGTTTTTGATGGTATGGTACATTAAAAACTGGAATATTTAAACTTTCACCCGCAGTCTCTAAATTTTTTTCTGAGTTTGACCACCAAACACCATGTCCTCCAATTATGACAGGTTTTTTTGCATTACATGCTAGCTCAAGTATTTTTGATAGAGCATTTGGATCTGGCCATGCCTTAGCAACTGGCTTTGCTTTATGTGAAAATGGTCTTTCTTCAAGTCCAACATTTTCTTCAAATGAAGAAAACATTATATCCACTGGTAAACTTAGATGAACAGCTCCAGGATATCCATTCGTTGCAATTCTGTAAGCTTTGTCAACAAATTCTCTAATTCTTGTTCCATCTGTAATGCTTGCGCTATATTTTGTAAGAGGAGCAGCTATTGAAACATCATCAATTTCTTTAAAGCCACCTGAGCCTTGTCTTTTTAAACTACTTGATCCAGTTATATAAATTATCGGTGTTCTTTCTCCCCATGCTTCCATCATAGATGGCACTGCATTTGCAAAACCTTCTGGTCCAACTAAACATACAGATGGTTTTCTTGTAATTCTTGTGTGTCCATCTGCTAAGTGCCCAGCTATTTGTTCATGAGGACAGTTAACTACATCAATTTGACATTCCATGAAACCTTCAATTGCAGGATTACAAAACCCACCAGATAGAGTAAAAACTTTATTAATACCTTTATCTTTTAATGCTCTTGCAATTAATGCTCCGCCTCTTATTTTTTTTTCCATATCAGTAAGTTGTATTCATAAAAAGTTTCTGTTCAATTATATCAGAAGAAACTTCATTAATATCATTTAATCCAACCAAACCTAGTGTTGTGCTAGTTTCTTCTTTGATTATGTCTACAATTCTTCTTAGCCCACTGGCTCCGTCAGCACCCATCGCATACATTACAGGTCTTCCAATCATTGAAAAATCTGCTCCTAAAGCTAATGATCTTACAATATCGCTTCCACTTCTTATTCCACTATCAAAAATAATTGGAAAATTATTTCCTACTGCCTCTCTAATAAAAGGTAGAATATTTATTGCTGCTGAGGCACTATCTAATTGTCTACCTCCATGATTTGAAACTTGAATAGCATCAGCGCCCATTTCTTTAATTTTAACTGCATCATCAGATGACATGACACCTTTTACAATTAATTTGCCTTTCCATTTATTTCTTACTCTTTTTAAAGTTTCCCAATCTGTTTTTCCTCTACTTTCTTTTCTTTTAAAAATACCTTTTCCACTTTTTGAAGTTTCGTAGTTCATTGGCTTTGGTATTCCATTAAGTAATGTAGATATTGACCAAACTGGATGAGTTGCAAAATCAAAAAATTGTTTAGGTCCAATTTTAAATGGATATGAAAATCCATTTTTATCATCTCTAGTTCTCCTAGATAAAACCGGAACATCAACAGTAAGTATAGCAACTTCATAACCAGTTTTTTCTGCTCTATCGAGCAATTCCATGACAAAAGCTTCATCCTGAAAAATATAAAGTTGAAGCCACGAATGACCCTCTGAAAGCTCATACATTTTTTCTAAGGTTGTTGTGGAAGCCATCGATACACAAGTTGGTATATTATTTCTTGCACTCTCTTTTGCCAGCATTGAGTCTGCACCTGGCCATGAAAGATTTGTCATACCCATTGGGGCAAAACCAAAAGGATAGTCATAGTTAAATCCAAGAATATTTTTTTTTAGTTTTCTTTCCTCTACATTTCTTAGAACTCTTGGCTCAAGACGTATTTGATCTAAAGCAAAACTATTAATTTCTGATAACTTTTCATCTCCAGATGCACCGTCAATAAAATCATAAACTAGCTTTGGTAATCTTTTCTTCGATAGTTTTTTTGCGTCTTCAATGCTAAAAATTTTATTACTGGCTTTAATATTATCCATTTAATTTCTTTATATATGTTTTTAAACTTATCTTATCATGTCTAGTCACATAATAAGCATCATGATTAATTCTCGAAGAATAAACCTCTGAAGGAACTCCGTCAATAAAAAGCACAGCTACACCATCATCAATAGCTATTCCATCCGGCAAATTCCCATCTTGAATTTCTGAAATAAATTGTCGAAGTCGATTTTTATCAGAAGAATGCGGATTGCAGCTCCCATCTAAAAAATTTATTCCTTTTAATGGACTTAGCTCATCATTGACTGAATCTGATAATATCCAATCAAACCAACAGACAGCACCTGCACTTATTCCACTCAGAATTATTCCTTTTTCATATGCATCTTTAAATACTTTGATAAGATCATGTCTCTTCCAAATATTAATCATTTCAGAGGTATTGCCACCCCCTACATAAATTATATCTTTGTTTAACATCCATTCATTAAAACCTTCCACACTTGAACAGAGATTAAAATGAGATAATTTAAATTTTTGTGATTTAAATCTTTTATAAAAAAGATCGGTTTTTTCTTGATTATCATTGCTAGCCGTAGGTAAAAAACCGATATTGATTTTTGATTTATTAACTTGATTTATAACATATTCATCCAAGTCCTCATCAGAAGAATGTGTAAATCCACCACCACCAATTGCTATTATTATTTTTTTATTCCTGACCACGGAGAAGGACCTGTTGGAATATCAATTTTTAAACCTCTTACAATTTCATTTTTAAAGTCATACATTGGCAAGGTGCATATCTCACCTTTATGAATTTTATTATCATTGCAACTAACATCCACTATTAATCCTGGTTTATGTTTTGTAGAATTCATTAAAACTATTCCAACACCACATTTTTGAAAAGGTGACCAAGTGCTTGATGTAATTTTTCCAATTATTTCATTATTAAATTTTATGTAAGTTCCTTTTAAACCTGTTCCATTTTCTACTCGTATTCCCCAACATCTTTTTTTCTTTATCAGCAGTCATCAATGCTGATTTTCCAATAAAATAATTTTTTTTTTTAAATCGACATACTTACCTAACCCGACATCATATGGATTTGTTTCATGGTTAAAGTCTTGCCCAGCTGATAATAATCCAGATTCTATTCTTTTACATCTGAAACCAGGGGTCCCTGTAAGTATCATTCCCATTTTTTTTCCTTCTTCAAGTATGTAATCTCCAACTTTTTCAGTATTATTATTTTTTTCTAAAATAAATTTCCCAACCAAGTTCATTACTAAAACCCGATCTACTTATGATTATCTTTTCATTTAGTATAGTTATTTCTTTCCAATCAAAATATTTCCAATTCTCAGGAAAAGTTTCTTTACTTAAAACTTTTAAAAGATCCATAGATTTTGGCCCCTGAATTTGACTAACCCAAACATCTGGGTCAGTAATTTTTACATTAAGATTATCAGTGTGAGCTTTGTACCATGAAAAAAGATCTCCATCAGCTTGAACAAACCAAAATTTATTTTCTTCAAGTCTTAGTAAAACTCCATCTGTCAGCATACCTCCATCATTGTAACAAGCAAATTGATATGAGCATCTTCCTACTTTTACTTTTGAAATGTCTCTAGTGAATATTTTTTGTAAAAGTTTTTCTGCATCAGGACCAGATATTTCATACGGATGTTCACCAGTATGACGAAATATTACTTCTTGTCTTACTTTCCAATACATTTCATCAGCAGTAGCGTGTGAAAGTACTTCTGGATTTAATCTTCCTGCATAAAATGAATATTCAGGATCGTAGGGAAGTTCTTGATATGCTAGAGGATGTATTCCTACAGTTCTTGCAAGTTCAACAACTTTATTATCATTGGATTTTAAAGGTTTTACTGAAAATCTGACTTTGTTTAATTCGTTTTGCATTTATAAATTTAGAAAAAGTGTATATTAATTAAAATATCTATTCAATTAGTAGATGAATCACTACATTTTGCATGTTGTTATCTAGTTCTGGAATTGTTATCTTTTTGATTATTTAAACAACTAAAGAAAAAGAGGGAACTTATGAAATACATACTTAAAGTTTTTTCAGTGACTTTTATGTCTCTGATATTATCTTTTTCTATTGCCAATGCATCAAGTGGAGTATTTAAAGTATCACATGATCTTGGATTTGGAAAAGATACTAACTTAGATGCCATAACAAAGGGGCGTTTGTTTCAAGTTGTCATCAAAACACAAAATAGATTAGTAAGACCTGATATGAACGGTGTTCCATCACCTTCATTATCAACAGATTGGAGTGCTAATTCTGATGCAACTGAATGGACATTTAATTTAAGAAAAGGAATATATTTCCATGATGGATCGGCATTTGATGCTCCAGATGTAAAATATTCTCTAATGAGAGCTAAAGATCCTGATATTGGATCTCCGGTAAGAAAAAGTTTAAATGTAGTTGAAGATATTGAGGTAGTTGATCAGCACACTGTTAAAATGAAGTTATCAACTTCATTTGCTGACTTTCCATTATTGTTAACCGACTACAGATTAAGAATGATACCTGAAGGATCAGGAGATACTATAGGTCAAACTGGAGTTGGTACTGGACCATTCATGGTTGATAAATTTGATCCAGAAGGAACTACAATTCTAAAAGCTAACCCAGATTATTGGGAAGGTGCACCAGGAGTTGCAGAAGTTCATGTCATTGCGATACCAGATGCCCAAGCAAGAATTCAAGCTCTTTTAACGGGTCAAATTGATATGAATAGATATGTTCCTTTCAATCAAAAAAAGATATTTGACAGTAATTCTAAATTTAAAACAACTGTAATTCCTACTGGAAATTGGAGAGGTGTAGTTATGAGAACTGATACTGCTCCATTTGATAATCCTAAAGTGAGAAAAGCTTTTAGGTTAGCAGTTGATAGACAAGAACTAGTAGATCTAGTTATGGGTGGTGCAGCAACTGTGTCTTGTGATACACCTGTAATGCCATCTGATCAATATCGTTTACAAATGGATTGTCCTCAAAATATTAGTAAAGCAAAAAATTTATTAAGAGAAGCAGGATATCCAAATGGAATTGAATTGACTGTTTACCCAGCAACTTTAGAACCAACTTGGCCTACAATTGCAGAAGTCGTTCAGCAGCAAGTTGCAAAAGCTGGAATTAAAGTTAACATTGAAATGGTACCTTCTAAAGGTTATTGGAATGAGGTATGGATGAAAAAACCAGTTTCAATGACACGTTGGAACCAAAGACCAGCAGACACAATCTTGCATGAAGCTTATCATAGTGGAGCAAAATGGAATGAGTCTTATTTCAAAAATGCTGACTTTGATAAAAATTTAGCAGATGCTAGAAGTGAGTTAGATTTTAATAAAAGAAAGAAAGCATATCAAAATGCTCAAATGACTTTATGGGAACAAAGTGGAACAATGATCCCATACCACGTATCTAGACTTGTAGTTACTTCATCAAAAGTTAAGAACCTTGATGCTGTAGATCACTTTTCTATACAGTGGCATAAAGTTAAAGTTGACTAAAAGTATTTAGATAAAGGCCGCATATAAGCGGCCTTTATTTTATTTCTATTTAATTTATTTTTGTTAAAAAGTTCTAGTTAATCTTATGCTTTTATTAATTTTAAAAAGAATTGGACTAGGGCTTATCACTTTATTTATAGTTTCATTAATTACATTTGTAGGTGTTGAAGTTTTGCCTGGAGATGCATGCACAACATATTTAGAAAGAGAAGCTTATGGAGCGGCTCTTGATGCTTGTATAAAAAGACTTGGTCTAGATGTTCCTGCTTATGAAAGATACTTAGACTGGGCATCAAATGTTATAAGAGGTGATTTTGGCTACTCTTTAAGTGGAGAAATGCCAATTAATGAAGTACTAGGTCCAAGAGTTAAAAACTCTTTAGTTTTAGCCTCTGTTTCAATACTTATAGGAATTCCTTTAGCAATCGTATTAGGAATAATAACTGCTCTTTGGAGAGATAAGCTTCCAGATATTATGATCTCAACTATCACAATTTTTTCAATGACTATTCCTGAGTTTATTAGTGCTACTTTGCTTATTTTAATTGTTGCAATTTGGCTTGGTTGGCTACCAGGCATTGTGATTATACCATCGGATGCAACTTTTTATGAATTACTCTCAAATATAATTTTACCTGTTGTTGCGATTTCAATGATTATGACCGCACACATGGCAAGAATGGTACGTTCAAGTGTAATTCAAGTAATGGCTAGTGATTATGTGCAAATGGCAATTTTAAAAGGTGTTCCATATTGGAAAATGGTATTTAGACATGTGCTACCAAATGCATTATTACCAGCAATTAATGTAGTGGCGTTAACAATTGCTTGGTTACTAGGTGGTGTTGTTGTTACAGAAGTTGTTTTTAATTATCCAGGTTTAGGCAGACTGGTAATTGAGTCTATATCAAATAGAGATTTACCTGTTGTTCAAGCATTAGCAATAATATTGGCATCAATCTATGTGGGAATAAATTTAATAGCAGATTTAATGACACTCATGCTTAATCCAAGATTAAAAAGTTTACAAATAAGAAAATAAAATGGAGAGTAATTTAATTACAGAAGATAAACAAAAAAATAAGCTAGAAAAGGCTTTTGAGATTTTAAAAACTATGGCCTCCAAGCCTTCTGGATTAATTGGACTTACAATTGTTTTATTTCATGTAATCTTAGCATTAATAAGCCCTTACATTGCACCATACGATTATAAAGCTATTAGCCCAAATACCATGTTACTTGCACCTTCAGCCGAACATTGGTTTGGAACAGATAGCTTGGGT